>NZ_JYIX01000035.1 GCF_000956505.1 Microbacterium azadirachtae
GGACACGGCCCTGCCGCCCCTGCCGCCCCCAGCCCCTGTCCCACTTTCAGCTGGACCGTGTCCCACTTTTGGCTCTGGATCCGGTGTTTCGGGGCCGGTTGTGGGACACGGTGCGACTGAAAGTGGGACAGGGGCTGGGGGCGGCAGGGGCGGCAGGGCCGTGTCCCACTTCTGGCTCTGGATCCGGTGTTTTCGGCGCCGAAAGTGGGACACGGTACTGGCAGAAGTGGGACATGGGGCGACCCGAAGTGGGACACGGCACGGCCGAGCCGGGACACGGGCCACCCTGTCAGGGACAGGCCCCGGGCTCACTTCTCCGCGAGGGCCTTCATGATGCGCTGTGGGGAGACCGGCTGCGCGGTGCCCAGGCGCTGCGCGAAGAGGCTCACGCGGTACTCCTCGAGCAGCCAGCGCACCTCGACGAGTCGGGGCGCGGACCCGGCGGGCAGCGGGATCGCGCCTCCGGCATCGGCGTAGGCCCTCGACATGCGCTCGTACTCGCTCTGCCGGGTGCGGTCCTTGCCCGGCGCGTCCGCCAAGGTGCGCAGCCGATCCAGGATGCCGTCGAGGTAGCGCGGGAACTGGGCGAGGCGCTCGGCGCCCGCACCCGAGATGAAGCCGTTCGGCAGCAGGCCGGCGAGCTGGCCGCGGATGTCGCCCAGCGGCCCGAGCAGCGCGAGGGAGTTCTGTCCCTTCATCCCGCGCTCGACCTCGCGCGCCTTCGTGAGGATCTTCGCGACGAGCGACACGAGCGCGAAGAGCTCGTCCACGACGACCGCGGAGATCCCGTCGCGCACGCGGGCGAACTCCGCCTCGGTGCGCACGATCCCCACGGTGGCCGAGCCCGTCGAGGGGCCCGTCATCCGCTCGATCGCGGCCCGTGCGACGGCCGCGCGCGCATCCTCGACGAGCGCGGCGACGTTCGGGTACGGGGAGGCGGCGAGTGCGAGCTTCTCCGGACTCGTCAGGTGCTGCTGCACATAGGAGGCGGGGGAGGGGATCCCGAGGAGCACCAGCCGCAGCACGCCGTCGCGGGTCGCCGCGAGCGCCGCCTCGGCGGTCGCCTCCACGCGGAGCGCGACGGACTTGCCCTGGTCGACGAGCGCGGGATAGCCGCGCACCACGCCGCCGGCCACCCGGGTGTCCAGCACCTCCGGAAGCTCGCCGAGGTCCCAGGTCGTGATGCCGTCGCGCTCCGTCGGGGCCGCAGGGGAGGCGGCCGCGACGGTTGCGGCGCCGCGCCCTCGTCCGGGGCGGGCAGGCTCCGGGCCTCGTTCGATCGAGCGGGCCACGCTCGCGCGGGAACGATCCGCGAGCTCTTGCTGCAGCACGGTCAGATCCCGCCCCGACCCGACGACGCGACCGCGCTCGTCGACCGCACGGAAGTTCATCCGGAGGTGCGCGGACACGCGCTCCATATCGAAGTCCGCGGCGGACATCGGCTGATTCGCGAGCGGCTGGATGAGCCGCGCGAGCGCCTCGCGCAGGCTCCGCGAGGGGACGCCCTGATGCGACTCCGGCCCTTCGGCCGCGAGCTCGGCGCCGAAGGTGTCGGCCCAATCCGCGGCGGGGACCACGTGCCGGCGGATCGCCTTCGGCAGTGCGCGCAGCAGCGCCGTCACGAGCTCTGCGCGCAACCCCGGCACCTGCCAGTCGAATCCGGTGTCCCGCACCTGCTGCAGCAGCGCGAGCGGGATGACCACGCTGACGCCGTCGTCCGCGGCTCCCGGCTCGAAGCGGTATGCGAGGCCGAGCACCTGATCCGCCTGCGTCCAGCGCGTCGGGAAGTCCTGCTGATCGGCCCGGTCGGCATCGTCGAGCAGGTCGCCCTCGCGCATCACGAGCAGCTTCGGCGTCGCCGTGAGGGCGTCGCGCCACCACGCCTCGAACGAGCGCACGTCGAACACGTCGTTCGGGATCCGCTCGTCGTAGAACCGGAACACGGCCTCGTCTCCGACGAGGATGTCGCGGCGCCGCTCGCGCTCCTCGAGCTTCTCCAGGCGTCGGCGCAGCTCGGCGTTGCTGCGCCAGAACGCCGAGACGCGCTTGTCGATGCGGCTCGGATCCCACTCGCCCTCGACCAGCGCATGCCGCAGGAACAGCTCGCGGGCGGCGGCCCGGTCGATGCGGGCGAACTGCACCCGCCGGCGTGCCACGATCTCCACGCCGAACAGCGTGACCTTCTCGAAGGCGACCGCGGCCCCGGACTCCTTGGACCAGTGCGGCTCTGAGACCTGCCGCTTGGCGAGCTCTCCGGCGAGCGCCTCCGCCCAGGCGGGGTCGATCGCCGCTGCCGTGCGCGCGAACGTGCGGGAGGTCTCCACGATCTCCGCCGCCATGACGGCGCGCGGCGCCTTCTTGCGCAGCGCGGAGCCGGGGAAGAGCGAGAACCGGATCCCGCGGGCCCCGCGGTACTCGGCGATGCGGCGCTTCTGGTCCTTCTGCCCGCCCTTCGTCGGCGGGCCCTTCGTGAGGTTGCGCTCGTCGAGGATCCCGATCTGGCTGAGCAGCCCCGCGAGGAGAGCCCGATGCACCGCATCCGGATCCGTGGCCTCCGTCGAGGCGTCACGGCCCGTCTTCACGAGCGTGCGCAGCTGCCGGTGCACGTCGAACCATTCGCGCACCCGCACGTAGTTCAGGTGCTCCGAGCGGCAGAGCCGGCGGAACGCGCTGGATCCGAGCTCCTTCTGCTGCTCGCGCAGGTGGTTCCACAGGTTCAGGATCGACAGGAAGTCGCTGGTCGGATCCGCGAATCGCGCGTGCATCCGATCCGCCTCGTCGCGCACGGCCTGCGGCGCGTCGGCAGACGGGCGCTCGCGCACGTCCTGGATCGACAGCCCCGCCACGATCGCGAGCACAGCTCCGATCACGCCGCTGGCGGAGCCTGTCGAAGGGCGGCTCGCCTCGACGAGCATGCGGGCGAAGCGCGGGTCGATCGGCATGCGCGCGATGTCGCGCCCGATCCGGGTGAGCCGCGGGGCCTCGGAAGCGGTCCCCGCCGAAGGGCGGCCCGGCTGCACCGCGCCGAGCTCGACCAGCAGCTCGATCGCCGACTTCACGTCACGCGAACCCGGGGGAGTGAGGAACGGGAACTCCGCGATGTCGCCGAAGCCCAGGCTCAGCATCTGCAGCACGACCGACGCGAGCGAGGTGCGCAGGATCTCGGGCTCGGTGTACTCCGGCCGCGTCTCGAAGTCGTCCTCGCCGTAGAGCCGGATCGCGATACCGGCGCTCGTGCGGCCGGCGCGGCCGGAGCGCTGGTTCGCGGACGCCTGCGACACCGGCTCGATCGGCAGCTGCTGCACCTTCGAGCGGTTGCTGTAGCGCGAGATGCGGGCCGTGCCCGTGTCGATCACGTACTTGATGCCGGGCACGGTGAGGCTCGTCTCGGCGACGTTCGTGGCCAGGATCACCCGACGCCGCAGCCCTGCCACGGTCGACGGCTCGAACACCCGGTGCTGCTCGGCGGCGGAGAGACGCCCGTACAGCGGCAGCACCTCGACCGGCGCCGTCTGGGAGCGATAGGCGCCCCGGATCGCGTCGGCAGCGTCCCGGATCTCGGCCTCGCCGGGCAGGAACACCAGCACGTCGCCGCGCTCCTCGCGGTCGAGCTCGCGCAGCGCGGTCACGATCGCCGTGACCTCGTCCTCGGGTTCGGACTTCGCACCCCGCGCGGGCTTCGCCGTCGCGGCCTCTGCCTCCTCGTCCACGAGGGGCCGGTAGCGGATCTCGACAGGATAGGTCCGTCCCGAGACTTCGACCACGGGCGCGGGCTCGCCGTCGGTCCCTGCGCCTGTCGAACGGGCCGCGAAGTGCTTCGCGAAGCTGTGCGGGTCGATCGTCGCCGAGGTGATGACGACCTTGAGGTCGGGGCGCTCGGGGAGGATCCGGTGCAGGTAGCCGAGGAGGAAGTCGACGTTGAGGGAGCGCTCGTGCGCCTCGTCGATGATGATGGCGTCGTAGCGGCGCAGCAGCCGGTCGCGGTGGATCTCGTTGAGCAGGATGCCGTCGGTCATGAGCGCGATCCGGGTCTCCTCGGAGACCTGATCGGTGAAGCGAACCTTGTAGCCGACGAGTCCGCCGAGGGGCACCCGCAGCTCCTCCGCCACGCGCTCGGCGATCGTGCGGGCCGCGAGACGGCGCGGCTGGGTATGCGCGATGCGCTTCCGGCCGAGCTCGAGCAGGATCTTCGGAAGCTGGGTCGTCTTCCCGGATCCGGTCGCACCCGCGACGACGACCACCTGATGGTCGCGGATCGCCGCAGCGATCTCGTCGCGCGCGGCACTGACCGGGAGTTCCGGCGGGTAGGAGATCACGGGCACAGACATAGCCCTCCAGCCTATCGCGGGAGAGAGGGCGGTATCAGGGCTTCGCCGCGTCGCGACCACCCGCGATACTGAGGGCATCATGAGCACACCCGTCATCCTCGACTGCGATCCCGGCCACGACGACGTCTTCGCGATCTGGCTCGCCGCCGCGAACCCCGCGATCGACCTGCGCGCCCTCACCACCGTGGGCGGCAACGGGCTGCTGGAGTTCACCACGCGCAACGCCCGCATCGCGTGCACGGTCGCGGGCATCGAGGGCGTGCCGATCGCCGCAGGCGCGGCAGGGCCGATCCACGGACTCCTGCACCCCGCGGAGCAGATCCACGGCGCCAACGCGCTCGGCGGTCCTGAGCTGCCGGAGCCGACCGTCCCGGAGGATCCGCGTGACGCGCTGACGCTCATGCGCGCGGTGCTCGAGGAGTCCGAGGAGCCGGTCACGATCGTCGCCACCGGGCCGCTCACCAACGTCGGGTTGCTGGTGCGCGACCACGCCGATCTGCTGCCGCGCATCGCCCGCGTCGTCTGGATGGGCGGATCGACCGGCCGCGGCAACGCGACCCCGTATGCGGAGTTCAACGCCTGGACCGACCCGGAGGCGATCGCCCTCGTGCTGGAGAGCGGAGTGGACTTCACCATGGTCGGGCTGAACATCTCGCACCAGGCGCTCATCACGCGAGAGGTGCGGGAGCGGATCCGCCGTATCGGCACCCGCACCGCGGCATTCGGCGCCGAGCTGCTGGAGTTCTTCTGCGCCACCTACGAGATCGCCGAGCACATGCCCGACGGGCCGCTGCACGATCCGATCACCGTCGCGATGCTCATCGATCCGGCCATCGCGACGACCGTGCGCGCCAGGCTGGACGTCGAGACGGAGGGCGTCTTCACGCGCGGTGCCACGAGCGTGGACCTCCTCGGCGTTCTCGGCACCGCGCCCAACGCGACGATCGCGATCGATCTCGACGTCGACCGGTTCTGGGCGCTCATCGAAGAGGCGGTCGGCACCCTCGCCTGAGGGGCCGACCGCCTCGCGGGGATCAGAGGTCCGCGCGGATCAGAAGTGGGTGCCGCCGTCGATGCGCACCTCGGTGCCCGTGATGAAGGCGCCGTCGGCGCTCGCGAGCATCGCGACCACGCCGGCCACGGACTCGGGACCGGCGAAGCCCTGGCCGATGGCCGGAGCGAGCTTCATGAACAGGCTCATGTCGGCGTCCTCCGGAAGACCGGGCCCCCGGCTCTGCCCGCTCTGGCCGGATCCGTCGGTCATCCCCGAGGAGATCGACCCCGGCTGCACGGCGGTGAAGCGGATTCCCTGCTTGGCGTACTCCGCCGCCAGCGCGTGGGTCATCGACTGCACGCCGCCCTTGCTCGCCGCATAGGCGGCCATGTACGGGTGCGCGAACATCGCGGAGGTGGAGCTGAAGTTCACCACGGCGGCGTCGTTGCCCGCGAGCAGCGCGGGGATCGCCTCGCGGATCATCAGGAAGGTGCCGACGAGGTTCACCTGGATGATCTGCTGGAACTGGTCGAGCGTGGTCTCGGCGGTGTGCGAGGAACGAAGGATGCCCGCGGCGTTCACGAGCACGTCCAGGCCGCCGAGGGCCTCGACCGCGGCGGCGACGCCCGCCTTCACGGAGGCCTCGTCGCCGATGTTGACCTCGATCGCGGTCAGGCGATCGGCGGCGTCCCCCGCCTTCGCGACGGTGTCCGCGAGACCGGCGGCGCTCACGTCGGCCGCCACCACGCGCCCGCCCTCGGCGAGCATGCGCAGCACGGTGGCCTGACCGATGCCGGATCCGCCTCCGGTGACCAGAGCGCGGCGACCTTCATAGCGGTTCATGTCGAATCCTTCTTTCTGGGAAGTCTTGTCGTGCCGAAGTGGCACAACGTGTCATATTGACACACAACACCATGAAACGGAAGATATTCCCGTACTCTCGGATCATGCAGAACCGCACCGGACTCATGTCGCGCCGCAAGGCGGCGACCGCCGGCGAGATCGCGACGGAGGCGGCGCGGCTGTTCTCCGAGCGCGGCGTCGCCCAGGTGACGGCGGCCGAGATCGCGGAAGCCTCCGGAGTCTCGCTGCGCACGTTCTACCGCTACTTCCCGACGAAGGAGGATGCGGTCGCTCCGGTGCTCGAGATCGGCGCTGCGCGCTGGCAGGCCGCGCTCGAGGAGGCAGAGGAGGAGCCCGCAGCGGCGATCCCCGCGGTGCTCGCCGCGCAGCTCACTCCGGAGACGCCCGAGGAGGCCGAGGGCCTCGCCCGCATGCGCCCGCTGCTGCGCGCGCTCGCCGAGGACCGGGAGCTCAGGGCCGTGTGGCACCGGGTGAACCACGAGTCCGAGGAGCGCCTCGTCGCACTCATCTCCGAACGCGGCGAGCGCGACCGGCTCGCCGCGCGCGTGCTCGCCGCGGCGGCGACGGAGGCGATCCGGATCGGGCTGGAGGAGTGGTCGCGGTCGACGGCAGGGGTGCGCGGAACCGGATCCCCGGCGGCGCTCGCCGCCCGGGCGTATGCCGCGCTTGCGCCGAAGCGCTGAGCGCTTGTCCCGCACGGATCAGCACGAAGGCGCCGGCCCGCGGTCCCGTGCGGGAACCTAGGCTGGAACCATGACGATCCCCGGAATCCTGCTCAACGACGGCCACACGATCCCTCAGCTCGGCTACGGAGTCTTCAAGGTCGATCCGGCCGACACCGAGCGCGCGGTCAGTGAAGCCCTCGAGATCGGGTACCGCCACATCGACACGGCGGCGATCTACGGCAACGAGGCGGGCGTCGGAGCGGCGATCGCGAAGAGCGGCATCCCGCGCGACGAGCTGTTCGTGACCACCAAGCTGTGGAACGACCGCCACGACGGCGACGCCCCCGATGCGGCGATCGCGGAGAGCCTGGAGAAGCTCGGCCTTGACCACGTCGACCTCTACCTCGTGCACTGGCCGACCCCCGCCAAGGACAACTACGTGCACGCCTGGGAGAAGGTCGTCGAGATCCGGGACCGGGGCCTTGCCCGTTCGGCCGGCGTCTCGAACTTCCTCGTGCCGCACCTGGAGCGCATCGTCGCCGAGACCGGCGTCACCCCCGCGGTCGACCAGATCGAGCTGCACCCGGCCTACCAGCAGCGCGACGTGGGCTCCTGGGCGCGCGATCACGAGGTGAAGATCGAGGCCTGGGGCCCGCTCGGACAGGGCAAGTACGACCTGTTCGGCATCCCGGCCGTCGCGGAGGCCGCGGCGGCGCACGGCAAGAGCCCCGCGCAGGTGGTGCTGCGCTGGCACCTGCAGAAGGGCAACATCGTCTTCCCGAAGTCGGTGCGCGCCGAGCGCCTGCGGGAGAACCTCGACGTGTTCGACTTCGCGCTGAGCGACGTCGAGTTCGCAGCGATCTCCGCCCTCGATCCGGGCGACGGATCCGGTCGCGTGGCCTCGCACCCGGACGAGGTCAACTGACCATCGTGAGCCCGCCCGGCGTAGCGTGAAGCCATGAGCAATCGCCTCGCCGGCACCGGCAGCCCATACCTGCGCGCGCACGCCGACAACCCCGTGGACTGGTATCCCTGGGGCGAGGAGGCGTTCGCCGAGGCCCGCCGCAGGGGCGTGCCGGTGATGATCTCGATCGGGTACTCCACCTGCCATTGGTGCCACGTCATGGCGCGGGAGTCGTTCCAGGATCCGGCCACGGCTGAGGGGCTGAACCGCGGCTTCGTGTCGATCAAGGTCGACCGGGAGGAGCATCCCGAGGTCGACGCCGCGTACATGGCGGCGGCTTCCGCGTTCACGCAGGATCTGGGCTGGCCGCTCACTGTCTTCGCGACGCCGTCCGGACGGGCCTTCCACGCAGGCACGTACTTCCCGCCCGTGGCGAGAGGACAGATGCCGGCGTTCGGCACGGTGCTCGCCGCCGTCCGAGAAGCGTGGACCGACCGTCGCACGGAGGTCGAGGATCTCGCCGGCGCGGTGGCCGACGCCCTGGAGTCCTCGGACGCGGCGGATCCCTCGACGCTGCCCGATGAGGTCGCGCTCGCCGCGGCCGCGGACGAGATCGTCGGCCGGGAGGACCGGCGGTACGGCGGCTTCGGCGCCGCGCCGAAGTTCCCCGTCGCCACGACCCTGCGATTCCTGCAGGCGGAAGGGCGCACCGACGGCGTGGAGCGGGCACTCGACGCGATGGCCGTGTCCGAGCTGCGCGACGAGGACGGCGGCTTCTTCCGCTACGCCACGCAGCAGGACTGGTCTGTGCCGCACTACGAGCGCATGCTCATCGACAACGCGCAGCTGCTGGACGTGGCGATCGATGCGGAGCGCCCTGACGTGGCGCGCGGCATCGCGCAGTTCCTGATCACCGTGCTGCAGCGCCCCGGTGGCGGGTTCGGCGCCGCGCAGGACTCCGAGTCCATGATCGACGGGCAGCGCAGCGAGGGCGGCTACTACCGCCGCCCGGTGGCCGCGCGGGCCGGGCTGCAGCCGCCGGCCGTGGACGGCAAGGTCATCACGGGCTGGAACGGGCTCGCGATCGGCGCCCTTGCACGCGCGGGCTCCGTCCTCGGCGAGCCGGCCTGGATCGACGCCGCTGTCCGCGCCGCGGAGACCGTGCTGGACGTGAACCGCGATGCGGCAGGACGCCTTGTGCGCACGTCGCTGGACGGTGCGCCCTCGGCAGCCGTCGCGACGGACGCTGACCTCGGACTGCTCGCGGACGGGCTGTTCGCCCTCGCGCTGGCCACGGGGGATGCGCGCTGGGCGACGCGTGCGCTCGAGGTGCTCGCGGCGGATGCGGAGGTCGACCCGGTGCTCGCCGCCTACGCGATCCCCGGGGCCGCAGACGGCGGCGACGGCGACCTTCCCTCCGGTGCGTCCGCGCGGGCGTCTGCCGAACTCACCGCGTGGCGGCTCGGGGCGGGGGAGGAGCACCGCGAGCGGGCCGCCGCCCTCGTCGCCGCGCGCGCAGGCCAGGCGCTGCGCCACCCGTTCGGATCCGGTGCGCTGCTGCGGGCCGCGGCGGGGCTCGCCCGCGCGCCGCGGCAGATCGTCGCCGTGACCTCGGAGCCGCACGGAGCGCTCGCGATCGCCGCGCGCGCCGCGGACGCCGATCTCACCGCGGTGCTGACTCCGGAGCAGGTGCGCGCCTTCGCCGACGCGGGCTTCACGCTGTTCGACGAGCGCGATGGTGTCGACGGCGTCGTGCACGACTGCCGCGGCTTCATCTGCCTGCTGCCGGTCTCGGATCCCGCGCTCGTCTCTGTCGCACGCTGACGGTCGAATCCGCGCCTGCTGTACATTCTGACCAGGCAGAGTGCGCAGATGCCCGGCAGGCTGTGCGACATGCGCAGACGTCGCTGATCCGTTTGTCCAGCGATCCGGGCCGCGGATACAGTGGCCGGATCCCCGGCGACGTCGCCGCTCCGGCCCTGCCGCCCGACGCGCCTCCCCACCGGCCCGAACGAACGCAGCAAGGACGCCTCGACGATGACCCTCCCTGTCACCACGCCCCCGGCCACCCCGCCGACCAACGCGCGCCTGGACGCCGTGCCGGCCTACAAGCAGGGGCGCTCCGCCCCGGCCGGCGCCTCGAAGCTCTCCTCGAACGAGTCCCCGCACCCGCCGCTGCCATCCGTGGTCTCGGCGATCGCCGACCGGCTCGGATCCATCCACCGCTACCCCCAGATGGCGGCGCCCGAGATCATCGGCCGCCTCGCCGAGCGCTACGGCGTGGACCCGTCGCTCGTCACGGTCGGCGCCGGATCCGTCGAGCTCGCCTCGCAGCTCATCCACGCGATGGCGGGCGAGGGCGACGAGGTCATGTTCGCCTGGCGCTCCTTCGAGGCCTACCCGTCGCTCGTGCGCATCGCGGGAGCGACCCCGGTGATGGTGCCGCTCGACGCCGAGCACCGGCACGACCTCGACGCGATGCTCGCGGCCATCACCGAGCGCACCCGCCTGATCTTCGTGTGCAACCCGAACAACCCCACCGGCACGGTCGTCGGGCCGGAGGAGCTCGAGCGCTTCGTGGCCGCCGTGCCGCGCGACGTGCTGGTCGTGATCGACGAGGCGTACGTGCACTTCGACGGTTCGCCCTACTTCGCCCAGGCGCCCGGCGCGACCGACCCCGAGCGCGGCGCGGGCATCGAGCTGTTCCGCCGCTACCCGCACGTGGCCGTGCTGCACACGTTCTCCAAGGCCTACGGGCTCGCGGGCCTGCGCATCGGCTACGCCATCGCCCCTGCCGAGATCGCCACCGCCCAGCGCAAGGTCGCCGTGCCCTTCGGCGTCACCGACCTGGCGCAGGCGGCCGCGGTCGCCTCCCTCGACGCGCAGGACGAGCTCGCGATGCGCATCGCCGAGGTCACCGTGCAGCGCGACCGCCTGCGCGACGTGCTCGTCGAGGCGGGCTGGCCCGCCGTACCCTCCGAGGCCAACTTCGTCTGGGTCCCGGCGGGGGAGCGCTCCGTCGAGCTCGACGAGCTCCTGCACGACGGCGCCGTCGTCGCCCGCACCTTCCCGGGCGAGGGCGTTCGCATCTCCGCCGGATCCGCCGAGGACATCGACCGCGTCGCGGCGGCCCTCGCCGCCGGCACGATCCCGAGCTCCGCTCACCCCACCGCTGCCGTTCGCGAGGAGGCGACCGCATGACCACCGAAGTGCCCCTGACCACGACCACCACGAAGGGCCTGCACCCCGGGCTCACCCGCCGGCAGATCTCCATGATGGGGCTCGGCGGCGCGATCGGCGCCGGCCTCTTCGTCGGCTCCGGCCAGGCGATCGGCATCGCAGGACCCGCCGTGATCGTGTCCTATCTCGTGGCCGGCACGATCGTCGTGCTCGTCATGGCGATGCTCGCCGAGATGGTGGCCGCCAACCCCTCGTCGGGCGCTTTCAGCTCCTACGCGCAGAAGGCCATGGGCCGCAGCGTCGGCAGCGCGGTCGGCTGGCTGTACTGGATCCAGCTCGTCGTCGTGATCGCGGCCGAGGCCACCGGAGCCGCCGGAATCGTCGCGCACCGCTTCCCCGGCCTGCCGGAATGGGCATGGGTGCTGCTGTTCGTGCTCGCCCTCACCGTCGTGAACCTGCTCGGCGTGCGCAACTACGGCCGCTTCGAGTTCTGGTTCGCCGCGATCAAGGTCGCCGCGATCATCGCGTTCCTCGTCGTCGGCGTGCTCGCGATCGTCGGTCTGATCCCCGGCATCCCCGCCACGGGGGTGGGCAACCTCGTCGACCAGGGCGGCTTCGCCCCGACCGGCATCGCCGGCATCGCAGGGGCCCTGCTGATCGTGGTCTTCGCATTCGGCGGCACCGAGGTCGTCGCGATCGCGGCGGCCGAGTCGGATGACCCGTCGCGCAACATCAGCCGGATCGTGCGTCAGGTGATGGTGCGGATCCTGGTGTTCTACGTCGGATCCATCTTCGTGATCGTCGCCGTGCTGCCGTGGAACTCCGAGTCGGTGCTGGCCGGACCCTTCTCCGCCGTGCTGGACACGCTCAAGATCCCCGGCGTCGGCCTCGTGATGGACCTCATCGTCATCGTGGCGCTGCTGTCGGCCATGAACGCCAACATCTACGGCGCCTCGCGCATGGCGTTCTCGCTCGGCGAGCGCGGTCTTGCCCCGCTCGCGCTCACCCGCACGAGCGCTGCCGGCGTGCCCCGCGTGGCCGTCCTGAGCTCGGTCGCGTTCGGGTTCGTCACCGTGATCCTGAACTGGATGTTCCCGAACCAGGTGCTGCCCGCCCTGCTGAACGTGGTCGGATCCACCCTGCTGATCATGTGGACGGCCACCGCGCTCGCGCAGTTCATCCTGCGCCGGCGCGCCGATGCCGACGGCACGCCGCTGCCGATGCGCATGTGGGGCTTCCCGTGGCTCTCGATCGTCACGCTCGTGCTGCTGGCCGCGGTCATCGTGCTGACGATGTTCGACGCCGGCGCACGCACGCAGCTGCTGCTCACGATCGGGCTCACTGTGCTGCTCCTCGTCGTGGCGCGCCTCACCCGCGGGCTGTCGCGTCCCGGGGTGGTCAAGGACTCCGCCGACGAGGTGTTCCGGAGCTGACGATGCGCATCGATGCTCTCGACGCGGCCCTGATCCGGCTGCTCACGGACACGCCGCAGCTGCCCGTGCTGGAATGCGCACGGCGGCTCGGCGTGGCCCGCGGCACCGTCACCAGCCGTCTCGCGCGGCTGCACGAGAACGGCGTGATCGAGGGCATCGTGCCCCGCATCGACCCGCGAGGGTTCGGATACGCGCTCACCGCGTTCTGCCAGGTGGAGATCGACCAGAAGGTCGGCCACGACGAGGTCGCGGAGGCGCTGGCATCGGCGATCCCCGAGGTCGTCGACATGTACACGGTCACCGGGGCGAGCGACATGCAGCTGCGCCTCGTCGCGCACAGCGCCGAGCAATTGCAGGAGGTGCTCGACCGCATCGCCCTGGTGCCCGGCGTCGCCCGCACCGCGAGCTCGATCGCGATGCGCACGCACCTCAGCGGGCGCATGCTGCCTCTCGTGGAGCACGCGGCCCGGGGCTGAGCCCTCGTGGCGGTGCCCCGGCTGCGGCCGGCGCCGGCCTATTCGTCGTTCCCGGTCCAGCCCTTGCGGCGGAACCACCACCACATGATCGCGCCCGAGATCACCATGGAGCCGATGCCGAGCAGGAAGAAGGACCACGGGCCGGACAGTACGTGCGCGATCGACCAGTCGAAGTTCATGCCGAAGAACCCCGTGAGGAAGCTCAGCGGCAGGAAGATCGACGCGATGATCGCCAGCTGCTTCGACGTCTCGCCCTGCCGGTTCGCGACCGTGGACAGATAGAGGTCGGTGCACCCGGAGACCATCTCGTGATAGCCGTCGATCTCGTCCGTGATCCGGATGAGGTGGTCGTAGATGTCGCGGAAGTAGTCGTGACTGTCGGCCTCCAGCCCCGCCAGATCCGTGATGATCTCGGCCTGCCGGGCGAACAGGTCCCGCATCGGGACGACGGCCCGCCGCAGCTTCAGCAGCAGGCGCTTGAGGCCGAACGTCTGCTGCAGCTCCTTGCGGCCGCCGCCGGCGACGATCGCGTCCTCGAGGCTGTTGATCTCCTCGTCGAGGTCGCTGAGGATCGGGAAGTAGCTGTCCACGATGACGTCGATGATCTTGTAGACGTAGTAGCGCTCGGACTTGGGCGCCGTGGAGTTCTGCAGCAGCGTGCGCACCTGGCGCAGATCCTGGAAGCGCTCGGAGTGCACGGTGACGATGAACTCGCCGCTGAGGTGGCAGTGCACCTCCTCCAGAGGGTGGTCGTTCTCGTCCTCGGGGTGCAGCTCGACCGCGCCCTGCAGCACGAGGAGGGCGCCCTCGCCGTAGACGTCGAGCTTGGGGCGCTGCCCCATGCGCTGGGTGTCCTCGATCGAGAGCGGATGCCAGCCGAGCAGGGTGCCGAGCCGCTGCACGTCTTCCGAGGAAGGGGAGGTCAGGTCGAGCCAGAAGAACTCGCCCTGCCCGCGCAGCTGTGCGATCAGGGATTCGTCGATGGAGTCGAGGATGCGCACGTCAGATCCAGGTGATCATCCAGTTGTGGGCCTGCCAGAACCACCAGGGCACGGGCAGGCCGATCCACAGCGGGTAGAAGAATGCGCTCAGCAGCACGATCAGCACCAGGATGACCACCACGGTGCGCTGCCCGGACTGCCTGCGGTGTCTCGGATCGCTGCGCCTGCCCGCGATGTCGCGCAGTGCGAGCGCGAGCGCGAGGATCAGGAACGGGGCCATCACGACCGTGTAGAACTGGAAGATCGTGCGCTCGGGGAACGCGAGCCAGGGCAGGTACGTCGCCGCGAGTCCCACCAGGGGGATCGCGTAGCTCCACGGCATGGGCGCGCGCAGCACGAGTCCGCGCACGAATCGCACGAGCAGGTGGACCGCGGCGGCGGCGCCCAGGTACCAGATCAGCGGGTTCGGGATCGAGGTGATCGTGCCGATGCAGCGATCCGTGCCGAAGCAGGGCGCATCCTGACCGCCGACCCAGAACGCGGTGGGCCGGATCAACAGCGGCCACTGCCACGCCGGGCTCGCGTAGGGGTGCGAGGATGTCAGCCCGACATGGAATGCCAGGATGTCCGAGTGGTACTTGAACCACGAGGTGAGCACGTTGTCGGTGATCTGGCGGTCGTAGCCGCCCGCGGTGAGGAACCAGCCGCTCCACGAGGCGACGTACACGGCCGCGGCGACCGGCACGAGCAGCACGAAGCTCGCGAGGCCCTGCCGGATCACGGCGTCGGTGGGCCACAGGGCGACCCCCGCGCGGCGGCGGGCGAGAGCGTCGGTGACGACGAGGTAGATCCCGGCTGCGGCGAGCACGTAGCCGCCGGACCACTTCACCGAGGTCGCAGCTCCGAGGGCCACGCCCGCGGCGAGCACCCACGGGCGGCGCCAGAACACGCGACCCCACAGCGTCGGGTCATCGCCGCGCTCATGCGAGGCGCGGTCCTCGAGCCGGGGCATCGTCTGCCGCCGGTCGTACACGAGGAACAGGATCCCGAGCATGATGAAGAAGGTGAGGATCCCGTCCAGCAGCCCGATCCGGCTCAGGACGATGCCGAGGCCGTCGACGGCCATGAGCAGGCCGGCGATGCTCGCGACCGTGACCGAGCGGGTGAGGGCCTTGGCGAGCAGGTAGACCACGAGCACGGTGAGCGTGCCGATGACCGCCGTCGAGATGCGCCAGCCGAAGCTGGATCCGGGGCCGAACGCGGCGATGCCGAGCGCGATCAGCCACTTGCCGAGGGGCGGGTGCACGACGAACGAAGCGGTGTCCTCGAGCGCGCTCGTGTCGCCCTTCGCGAACATCTCGTTCGCGCCGGTGCGCCAGGATCCCTCGTACCCCTGCACCCACAGCGACCAGGCGTCCTTGACGTAGTAGGTCTCGTCGAACACGATCGTGTGCGGATGCCCGAGCCCCGCGATGCGCAGCACGGCGGCGAGGAGGGTGATGAGGGTCGGCGCGAGCCACGACACGAGCCGGAGCCGGGCTGGATCCCCGAGCCAGGCGTCCCGCAGTCGCTCCCAGGCGGTGGGGCGGCCGTCGATGCGAGCGTCGAGGCCGGGCAGCAGAGGCGCGGTCACCCGCTCAGCCTATGCTGGGGCGGGTGATCATCCTCGCGGCCACTCCGATCGGAAATCTGGGCGACGCGTCCCGCCGCCTCATCGAGGTGCTGGAGAACGCGACCATCATCGCGGCGGAGGACACCCGCACGACCCAGCGGCTGCTGCAGGGCCTCGGCATCACGAACCGGCCCCGGCTCATCGCGCTGCACGACCACAATGAGAAGGCCAAGGCCGCGGAGCTGGCCGAGTCGGCCGAGACCGAAGACCTCGTGGTGCTCAGCGACGCGGGAATGCCCACGGTGAGCGATCCCGGATACGGTCTCGTCGCGGCGGCTGCCGAGCGCGGCGTCACCGTGACCGTCATCCCCGGCCCGAGCGCGGTCGTCACGGCGCTCGCCGTGTCGGGGCTGCCCACCGACCGCTTCACGTTCGAGGGCTTCCTGCCGCGCAAGCCGGGGGAGCGCCGCTCGGCACTGAACGCGCTCGCGACAGAACCCCGCACCATGGTGTTCTTCGAGTCGCCGTCGCGCCTGGCCGCGACCCTGGGGGACATGGCCACGGCGTTCGGCGCTTCTCGGCGGGTGGCGGTGTGCCGCGAGCTCACCAAGTTCTACGAAGAGGTGCGCCGCGGCGGCGCGGCCGAGCTCGCCGCCTGGGCGGAGCAGGGCGTCAAGGGCGAGATCGTCGTGGTCGTCTCGGGCGCCGAACCCCGTGCCGTCTCCCCGGAGGACGCACTGGCCCAGGTGCAGGCGCTCGTCGCCTCGGGCGTGCGCCTCAAGGACGCGTGCGCCGAGGTCGCCGCCGCCACGGGCCTCGGCTCCCGCGACCTGTACCAGGCGGCGCTCGCCGCGCGGTGAGGGCGGAGCGCCCGGGGGATCCGCCGCTTCCGCGGTTCCGCGCACGCCGAGTGCACGGGTTGCTGCCGGGTGCACGGGTTGTTCGCGCGAGGGTCCCGTGCAGTCGGCAGGATCCGGTGAACTCGGGCTGCGCCGGGCGAGTGCACGGTGTGTCGACGTGAAGTTCCCGTGCACTCGACAGGATCCGGTGCGCTCGGGCCGCGCCAGGCGAGTGCACGGGTTCTTGACGCAGACATGGCGTGAGGTCGGCGCAGGCGAGGCGAGGCCACGGGGCGTTGCCGGGTGCACGGGTTCTTGGCGCAGAAGCGGCGTGCGGTCGGGTGCTCGCCGGCCGGGGGCACGGCTTGTTGCCCGGTGCACGGGGTGTTGGCGCGAAGTTCCCGTGCACTCGACTGGATCCGGCGCGCTCGGGCTGCGCCCGCTGACTGCACGGGGTGTCGGCGCGAAGTTCCCGTGCACTCGACAGGATCCGCCGCACTCGGGCTGCACCCGCGGGGTGCGCTTGGAGCGCGTCGGATCCTGAGGCGAGGTCACCGTCGCGGATGCGGGGATGCCGAGGGTGCCGGGGATACCGGGGGCGCGGCGGCGGTGAGCGGCACGGGGACGCTGACCGTCGGCGGCAGCGCGAGCGAGGAGGGGGTGACCGCGCTCATCACGGTGCCGAATCGACGACGGTCGTGGACATCGCTGTCAACCAGGAGCCGGCGCTGTCCCGCATTCCGATGAGCTGCCCTGTCGACGGGTCGACGATGAGTTCGGTGCGGCCGTTCGAGCCGGCTGACTCTGCCCTGCCGATCGCCACTCCCACTGTGCCATCGAGGTTCGCTACGCCGGGCGTCGAAACCGTACCGGGGATCAGCGCGATGGCTTCGAGGAGCCGTGCCCGCAGCAATGACGGCACTGGGTAGGCCTGGAGGACGTCGACGATGCGCCGGAAGTTGTCAGCATCGCGGGACGATCCGCCCCCGGAATAGCGCTTATCGAAGTACGCGAGCGTTTCCTGCGCGGATCCGGTCGGGATCTCCGCCTGCTTTCTGACTTCTTCTGACTGAGGGCGCGCGCCGTAGAAACTGCCGCCCGCTCCCCGGCGAGTCTCTTGCCCCCGGGTGAAATCGAAGGTCTGCACCCACTCGTCGTCGAGGTTGGCGGGGATGTAGAGATCCATGGTTCCTCGCTGCTCCGGGCCACGCGTCGCCTCGCCGCCTGTGTCGCCTGCGGTGGTCCAGTTTCCTAGTGACACGCTGCGGACCTCGAATTTGAAGTACTGGCCTGGGATGGGCAACGGATCCGGATCGCTGAGGGCTTCCTTGGCTGTCTCACGCAACACGATCGCCGCCGCGCTCGCCGCTTCCGGATGCGGTGGCGCGATCACCCCGCCGATGACGATCGCCGCGGCTGCGGCGGCGGCGACCGAGAGGCCTGCGGCGGCCCAGCGGATCGGATGCCGGGGACGCGGGGGACGCGCGGCCTTCTTCGACGCTGCGTCGTGCATGGCGTTGTCGAGCTTCGCGAATGCCGGTGCGAGTCGCTCAGCGCTGGGTTCTGCGATGTCGTCACGCAGGCTGCGGAGCAGTGTCAGCTCGTCCATTCTCACCCTCCTCAGGTGCCGTGCGGATCTGGCGTCGGGCGCGGTTCAGTCGTGACTTCACCGTGCCGACAGGGATGTGCAGGGCTTCGGCGATCTCGTCGTACGAGAGCTCGGCCCAGGAGAACAGCAGCAGGCAGTCGCGGTCACCGGCGGAGAGCCGCCGGATCCTCCCCGCCAGGCGGGCGACCTCGCGCCGAGCGTCCAGCGCGTCGTCCGGGTCGACGGACACGGCTTCGGCCTCCGGCACGCTGCGCTCCATCGCCCTCAGCACGCGTGCAGTGGCGATGCGGTGGCGGTGGATGAGGTTCGTCGCGATGCCGAACAGCCAGGGTCGGGCATCCTCCCGTGCGGGATCGAATCGTGCGCGGCGCTGGAACGCGATCAGGAAGGTCTCGCTCGTGACGTCGTCGGCGACGGCGTCACCGGCCCGTCGGGCCGCGTAGCGATGCACCGCTCCTGCGTACCGGTGGAAGATCTCGCCGAAGGCCGACGGATCCGTCACCGATCTCGCGATCACCGTGTTGTCGTTGTTCACATCCTGTATTCCTCGGAGGGGCGGATCGTGTTCACGATTCTCTCGGTTCGGCGGCGACGGAGTGGCGAAGGCGACGCACGCGCAGGTGCTCGGGCAGGATTCTCGACGTGGATGACGACGAGGTGGCGGCCGCGTACGACGCGCGCGCGGCGGAGTACATCGCGCTGATCGGGAGCATCGACCAGATGGAGCGCGACGACGTCGCCCGCATCGGCCGGTGGCGGGACGAGACGCCCGGAGTGCTCCTCGACGCCGGGTGCGGCCCCGGGCTGTGGACCGCGTTCCTGGCGAACCCGGATCCCGCCCCGGATCCCCGCTCGCCCCGTCGCGAGGTCGTCGGCGTGGACGTCTCGGCCGCGTTCCTCGCCGCCGCCCGCGCGCGGCATCCCGCTCTGCGGTTCGAGTCCGCGTCGATGCGCGAGCTGCCGTTCCCCGACGGATCCTTCGGGGGAGTGCTCGCCTGGTATTCGCTCATCCACGTGCCGCCGGTCGAGATGGCGGAGGTCGTCGCCGAGCTCGCGCGGGTGCTCGCGGTCGGCGGCCGGATCCGGGTCGGGTTCTTCGACGGCGAGCCGCGGGAGCGGTTCGCACATGCCGTCGCTCCGGCGTACTACTGGTCGGCCGAGGCCCTGACCCCGCTGCTCGAGAGCGCGGGGCTGCGTGTGATCCGCTCAGAGCGCCGCGAGCGCGAACCCGGCGCCGCGGGCAGCGTCCGCCCGCACGGCGCACTCGAGGCAGAGCGCATCCGTTGAGGCCGGTCAGCCGTGCCGGCCGTCCTGGTAGCGGTCGGCGTACGTCGGGGTGTCACCGATCAATCCGTCGCAGAACGCAGCGACATCCGGTCCGATGAGCTCCATCGCGCCCTTGCCGTCCGCGGCGCCGCTCTCGAAGAAGTCGACGAGGTCGCTCAGCAGATCGCCCTCCACGAGAGAGACCGGTCCCACCTTGAACAAGTACTTCTGGAGCTCGTCGTAGACGATCCGGTAGTCCGCCGGCAATGCGCGGACGCGGGCGGTGTGCGCGCGCCACTTCCGCTTGCCCTCGATGATGTCCTGAATGCTCATGTCAGGCCTCCAACCTGTTCAGCCGGCGCGCGACGCTCCGGTTCAGCTGGGCGCGCCACCGATCGCGGTAGTTCTTGGCGCCCTCTTCTCCGACGACCGCGGCGCAGAAGGCGGGGATGTCGTCGCCCAGCGCCTCTTCGGCGCTCTGCCCATCGGCCGACGTGGCCTCCAGCAGCCCCAGCACGCCGTCGGCGATCGGGGTGAGGTTGCGCCCGGTGAAGTCGCCGTGCAGGAAGAGGCTCTTCGTGAACTCGTCCCAGGCTCGCCGGTAGTCGTCGGGCAGCGCCTCCGCGCGGGCGGCGAAGTCCTTCCAGTCCTTGGTCAGGTCGCTGCCGGTCACCTTCTCCCAGAAGTTCATGATCCGCTCTCCTTCAGTCGTTCGATCCGTGTCGAGACGAAACGCCACTTCTCCCAGAACGTCGCGAGCTCCTGACGGCCCGCGTCGTTCAGTGCGTAGAACTTGCGCGGCGGCCCGAGTTCGGACGGCTTCTTCGTCACATCGACGAGACCGCTCCGCTCCAGCCGCAGCAAGATCGTGTAGACCGTCCCCTCGACGACGTCGGTGAACCCGAGATCGTTCAGGCGGCGGGTGATGGCGTACCCGTAGGTCTCCTCGGCCTGGATGACCGTGAGGACGCATCCCTCCAGTGTCCCCTTCAGCATCTCGGTCAGGCCGTCCATGGTGATCCTCGCGTTCACGTTCCGTCGATTACTACTACGTGTCACAAAGTACCACTACTTCGTGCCACTGACTAGTAGGGTGCATTCGTCATCGTCCGAACCGGGTCCCGCATCCCGCCTAGAATCGAACGCATGCCCGCAGGCGAGTCCTTCTACATCACCACGCCGATCTACTACCCGTCGGACGTGCCCCACATCGGGCACGGCTACACCAGCGTCGCCGTGGACACCCTCGCGCGCTGGCACCGCCAGTCGGGTGACGACACCTGGATGCTCACCGGCACCGACGAGCACGGCCAGAAGATGCTGCGCGCGGCGGCCGCGAACGGCGTGACCCCGCAGGAGTGGGTGGACAAGCTCGTCAGCGAGAGCTGGTTCCCGTTGCTGACGACCCTCGACGTCGCCAACGACGACTTCATCCGCACCACGCAGGAGCGGCACGAGACCAACGTGCAGGTGTTCTTCCAGAAGCTCTACGACGCGGGCTACATCTACGCCGGCGAGTATGAGGCGCTGTACTGCGTGGGCTGCGAGGAGTTCAAGCCCGAGTCCGAGATCGTCGACGGCACGGGCCCCTTCGAGGGACTCAAGGTCTGCGCGATCCACTCCAAGCCGCTCGAACTGCTGCAGGAGAAGAACTACTTCTTCAAGCTCAGCGAGTTCCAGGACCGCCTGCTCGAGCTGTACAAGACCGAGCCCGACTTCGTGCGCCCGGATTCGGCGCGCAACGAGGTCGTCTCATTCGTCTCGCAGGGTCTCAAGGATCTCTCCATCTCGCGGTCCACGTTCGACTGGGGCATCCCGCTGCCGTGGGACACCTCGCACGTCATCTACGTGTGGGTCGATGCGCTGCTGAACTACGTCACCGCGGTCGGGTACGGATCCGACGAGACCGCGTTCGAGCGCCGCTGGCCCGCGTACCACGTCGTGGGCAAGGACATCCTGCGCTTCCACGCCGTCATCTGGCCGGCCATGCTCATGGCTGCGGGTCTCGAGGTTCCGAAGGGCGTGTTCGCGCACGGTTGGCTGCTCGTCGGCGGCGAGAAGATGTCGAAGTCGAAGCTCACCGGCATCGCGCCGTCCGAGATCACCGACGTCTTCGGATCCGACGCGTACCGGTTCTACTTCCTCTCCGCGATCGCCTTCGGCCAGGACGGATCCTTCTCCTGGGAGGACCTGTCGGCGCGCTACCAGGCCGAACTCGCGAACGGCTTCGGCAACCTCGCCTCGCGCACGATCGCGATGATCGAGCGCTACTTCGACGGCGTCGTGCCGTCGGCGGGGGAGTACACCGCGCAGGACCTCGCGATCCAGCAGCTCGTCGCGAAGGCCGCGGCCGGTGCCGACTCCGCCGTCGAGCGGTTCCGCATCGACGAGGCGATCGCCGACGTGTGGACGATCGTCGATGCGCTCAACGGCTACATCACCGAGAACGAGCCGTGGGCGCTGGCCAAGGACGAGGAGCAGCGCGAGCGCCTCGGCACCGTGCTGTACACCTGTGCCGAGGGTCTGCGCGCGCTCGCCGTGCTGCTGTCGCCCGTGATGCCGCAGTCGACGGCGAAGCTCTGGGGCGCGCTCGGGGCGGAGGGCGGCCTCGGCGCGCTCACCGCGCAGCCGCTGCGCGACGCCGGGCGCTGGGGTCAGCTGCCTGCGGGCACCGTCGTGCAGGCGCTCGCACCGCTGTTCCCGCGTATCGAGGCCACGGCCTGACCGCATGACCGAGACGCCGGACACCTACGTGCGCGAGCGTGCCACGGAGGGGCGCAAGGACCTGCGCTACCCCGCGGCGCCCGAGCCGCTCGCGGTGCCGGTGTACGACAACCACTGCCATCTCGAGATCTCCGATGGCGACGTGGGGCTGTCGCTCGAGGAGCAGCTGGACAGGGCGCAGGCCGTCGGCATCGCCGGCGTCGTGCAGGCCTCCGGCGACGTCGAGTCGTCGCGCTGGGCCGTCGACGCGGCCGAGTCGGATCCGCGCGTGCTCGCCGCCGTCGCGATCCATCCGAACGATGCCCCGACGTACGCCGAGGCGGGACGCCTGGATGAGGCGATCGCGGTGATCGACGAGCTCGCCGCACGCCCGCGCACCAGGGCGATCGGCGAGACCGGGCTGGACTACTTCCGCACGGAGGAGCCAGGACGCGCCGCCCAGCACGCGTCTTTCGAGGCGCACATCGCGCTCGCGAAGAAGCACGGCATCGCGATGCAGATCCATGACCGGGACGCCCACGACGACGTGCTGGAGACGCTGCGCCGCGTCGGCGCCCCCGACCGCACGGTGTTCCACTGCTTCTCGGGCGACGAGCCGATGGCTCGGATCTGCGCCGACGCGGGGTACTACCTCTCGTTCGCGGGCAACGTGACGTTCAAGAACGCCCAGAACCTGCGCGACGCGCTCGCGGTGACGCCGCGGGAGCGGATCCTCATCGAGACGGATGCTCCGTTCCTGACGCCGGTGCCGCTGCGCGGGCGTCCGAACGCGCCCTATCTGATCCCGATCACGTTGCGATTCATGGCCGCCGAGCTCGGCCTCGACGTCGACGAGCTCAGCGCGCAGATCGCCGCGAACACGCTCGAGGTCTACGGCTCGTTCGCCTGAACCTCGTCGAGCACGGGACGCGCGGAGACGATCTGCGAGATCGGGCGCCAGACGAACAGCAGCGTGAGCGCTGCACCCGCGAAGGCGAACCACCACGGGGCGGTGAGGCCCCAGGCCTGCGCGATCACGCCGCCCAGCGCCTGCCCGATGACCATGCCGCCGAACACGCCGACGGAGTTCACCGACGACACGCGGCCCTGCAGCTCGTGCGGCACGAGCCGCTGCCGCACGGTCGTCGAGATCGTTCCCCAGATGAACGCGTAGAACCCGAACACGAACATGATCAGCAGCGCCAGCCAGCCCTGCGTGGTCAGCGCGAACGCGAGGTGCATGACCACCTCGAGCGAGAGGCAGACGCGCATCATGGCGGCGAACGACACATGACGCTCCAGCCAGCCGAAGCTCATCGTTGCGAGCAGCCCGCCCGCGGCCGATGCCGTCGTGAGCATCCCGTAGCCGACCGCTCCCATGTGCAGGTGCTCCGTCGCATAGAGCACGAGCACGCCCCACGGCGCCGCCCAGGTCACGTTGAACAACAGGATGATGAGCACGAGCATCCGCACGGGTGGATTGCGCCACAGCCAGCGCAGGCCCTCCGCGATATCTGTGTGCACCTTCGCCCCGCCAGGGGAGGATCCGGTCGCGTCGCCCACCGAGCCGGCCATGGCGGTCCCTGAGCCGGTCGAAGGGCGCGGCGGCACCGGCGTGCGGGCGATGCGCGAGATGAGCACGACCGCGAGGCTCACGCACACGGCCTCCAGCAGGAACGGCCACGCGTGGCCCGCGGCGAACAGGAACGCGCCGAGCGGGGGTCCCGCGAACTGGTTCGCGACGAGGAACCCGGCCTGCAGGCGCGCGTTGCCGAGGCCGAGGTCCGCCGGCTTCAGGAGCATGGGCAGCAGCGTGGATCCGGCGGTGTCGACGAACACCTCCGCGGTGCCGTAGAGGAACGCCGAGGCCAGCACGATCCAGATGTCCGCCACGCCGGTGACCAAGAAGGCGCACAGCGCGAGCAGCACGACCGCACGCGCCGCGTTCGCGACCATGACGAGCCGGCGGCGGTCGAAACGGTCGGCGATCGCGCCCGCGTGCAGGCCGAACACCAGCCAGGGCAGGAACTGCAGGATCGCGCCGGACGCGACGAGGATCGGCGACGAGGTCATCGACGCGATCAGCAGGGGAGCGGCGGCCAGGGCGACGCCGTCGCCGACGTTGCTCGTCCAGCTGGAGGCGAGCAGCCAGCGGAAGTCTCTGCCCATGCGCCGAGGCGCGACGAGTTCACCGATCCAGGGCATCCGAGAAGACTATCGACCGTAGGGGACAATGGTCAGATGACCGTCTCCCTGCTCGGCGCCGCCGACATCCGCCGGCTCGCCGCCGAACTCGACGTGACGCCCACCAAGAAGCTCGGCCAGAACTTCGTCGTCGACGCGAACACGGTGCGCAAGATCGTCCAGGCCGCCGACGTGCGGCCCTCCGAGCGGGTGGTGGAGATCGGGCCGGGTCTCGGATCCCTCACCCTGGCGATCCTCGAGACGGGCGCGAGTGTCACGGCCGTCGAGATCGACCACCGCCTCGCCGCACGCCTGCCGCAGACCGCGCTCGACCGCGGTGTGCCCGAGGGGGCGCTGACGGTGGTCGATGCCGACGCGATGCGCGTGACCACACTGCCGGGGGAGCCGACGGTGCTCGTCGCCAACCTGCCGTACAACGTGTCCGTGCCGGTGCTGCTGCACTTCCTCGAGACGTTCCCCTACCTCGAGCGGGGCGTCGTGATGGTGCAGGCGGAGGTCGCAGAGCGCCTCGCGGCGAAGCCCGGCTCGAAGATCTACGGCACGCCCAGCGTCAAGGCCGCCTGGTACGGGCCGTGGAAGCTCAGCGGCACGGTGTCGCGCCAGGTGTTCTGGCCGGTGCCGAACGTCGACAGCCTGCTCGTCGGGTTCCACCGGGATCCGCAGCCGCGCGGATCCGAGGAGGAGCGCCGGCGCACTTTCGCGATCGTCGACGCCGCGTTCAATCAGCGGCGCAAGATGCTGCGCCAGGCGCTGTCCGGGATCTTCGGCAGTTCCGCCGAGGCGTCGGCCGTGCTGGAGTCCGCGGGGGTCGCGCCGACCGCGCGCGGCGAGGATCTCACGGTCGACGACTACCACCGCATCGCGCTGGTGGCCCCGGTCGCCTGACCGCCGTGGACTCTGACAGGTAGAGTGCCGATCGTGATGCTGATCGCGGTGCTCGACGAGGCGGTGGTCCGGATGGACGTGTCGCTGGCGCTGTCGCTGACCGCGATGCCGGCTGCGTGGTTGTTCGCCCTCGGGCTGGTGGTCATCGGCATCGTGCTCGCGGGAACGAGCGGTCGGATCAGGATCCAGGCGATCCTGGCCGCGATGCTCGGCGGTAGCACTCCGACGGTCGTGCGCCCCGATGCGGGTGCGCGATCCGAGAGGCCGGCCAGAGCGGAGTTCAGACCGGCAGGCGCGCGAGGCGCGCGGTCACCGGGGAGAAGCTCGCTGCGCTCCCCGCTGCACGGCTGAGCGGTCCGCCGGACCTCAGGGGCGTCATCGACGTCTCCGATCGACAGGTCATCGACCGCGGCCGGATGCACGGGTGCGGGCGCATATCCGCCTGCCCGTCGACCCGGAGTCCGTCATGCCCGTCCTGCCCCCGCCTGGTGTCCGCCCGCGCCTGCTTCGGCTGATCCGTTACCGCTGTCTGCGGCTCCGGCACCGGTGCGCGGAGGCGGCGCTCCGCCATGCCGTCCGGATGGAGGTGTGGATCTATCTCGCGGCGGGCGCGCTGCTCGGATTCGAGGGTCTGGAGGCGCTGCTCGGCGCGATGCTCATCGCACCGGAGCTGGTTCCGCTCGTCCTGCTGGCTCTCGCCGTCGTCTGGACCGCGAAGAGGCGCGGTCGCTGGATCCTGCGGCGGATCGCGCTCGCACGACGCAGGCGCAGAATCCGAGGCGCGGGCCGCTCCGGCGCCTGATCGGCAGGGTCTCCCGGGCGAAGTTGTGCCCTCTCGGGATCGGGTTCCCAAGAGGGCACATTCACTTCGACTGGAGGTACCTTCACGTCGACCGAGTCCCCAGTCCCGGTCGACTTCCTCAGCTGAGGATTAGACAGTAACACCGGATCGCCTTGTCCCCCAAATGGGGGACAAAAACAAATGCTGAGAGTTTGCCGTGAATGGGGTCGCCGGGCCGGTCGGGAAGTGCTTCGCGCGCATCTCGAGGGCGTGCAGCCAGGTGATGACCGACCCGAACGCGAGCCCCTCGAACACGGTGAGGGTGAGCACGCCGGCGATCAGTCCGGCCATGCCGAGGGCCAGGATGACGACCGCGCCCATCGCGATGCGATCCAGGTTCCGGGACAGGCCGCGCAGGTATCGGCGGTGCAGGAGCAGCAGTCCCGCCGACGACGCGAGAGCCCCGTTGGCGACGCGCTCGTGCGCGAAGACGTTGAACGAGAGCGGCAGCATCCCGATCAGGATGAGGCTGAGTCCCAGGGTCGCGATGAGCAGCGGCACGAGCACGGATGCCGCGCCCGTATCCCGGAATCCCGCGGCAGAAGCGCCGCGGAGGCCGCGCATCACCGGCACGGCGGACAGGCCGATCACGGTGCCGGCCAGGACCATACCGCCGTTGAAGAACATGCTCGACGCATCGTCCGTCGCCCCCAGCCGGCTGAAGCAGGACAGCCACCAGAGCGGGTCGGAGGTCGTCAAAGCGGCGGCGGGGATGCTCGCGCAGAGCACGCCTGCCGCCGTGAGGACGAACGGTACGCGTCGGTGCCAGCGCATGACGATCCTGTCGCCGCACGCTCGGGCGAATGCTTTGGCCGGGTATGGATCCGCACTCGGGCGAGCGTGATCGGACGCGGATCGGGCTCGGTCCGCGGTTGGCGGATCATCTTAGCGAGCCGGGGATCCGACGGCGACCGGTACGGGGTCCGGTCCGGCGTCGGATCCGGCGGCCGTCTCGGGCGGCCCGTGCATCGCGCATGCGCCGAACAGGGCGGGCGACGCTAACCTGGGACGGTGACCGAGCCGCGCTTCCGCCCAGACGTCCTCGACATCCACCGCCCCTATTCCGCTGCGGCGGACCGGTACGAGGGGGCGCATTTCCGTCAGGTCGGATCCTCCGGCCTGTACCTGCCGGCCATCTCGCTCGGGCTGTGGTGGAACTTCGGCGACAACATCCCGTTGGACGACCAGCGCATACTGCTGCGGCATGCCTTCGATCGGGGCATCACGCATTTCGACCTGGCCAACAACTACGGACCGCCCTACGGATCCGCCGAGAAGAATTTCGGCCGCATCTTCGCGGAGGACTTCCGGCCGTACCGCGACGAGCTGATCATCTCGTCGAAGGCGGGCTGGGACATGTGGCCGGGGCCGTACGGCGACCTCGGCAGCCGCAAGTACATCCTGGCGAGCGCGGAGCAGTCGCTGACCAGGATGGGACTGGACTACGTCGACATCTTCTACTCGCACCGCGTGGACCCCGTCACGCCGGTCGAGGAGACCATCGGCGCTCTCGACACCCTGGTCCGCCAAGGCAAGGCGCTGTACGTCGGCATCTCCTCCTACAGCGCGGAGCGCACCGAGGCTGCGATGGACGTCGCCCGCGAGCTCGGCACGCCGCTCGTCATCCATCAGCCGTCCTACTCGATCCTGAACCGCTGGGTCGAGGGCGGGCTCACCGAGACCCTCCGCGAGGAGGGCATGGGCGCGATCGCGTTCACCCCCCTCGCGCAGGGACTGCTCACCGACAAGTACCTCGGTGACGGCACTGCGGCGCGCGCGCAGAAGCGCGGGTCCCTGCCCGACAAGCCGCTGAGCGACCAGGGCCTCGCGATCCTGCGGGCGCTCAACGAACTCGCCCGTGAGCGAGGGCAGAGCCTCGCCCAGCTGGCGCTGCAGTGGGTGCTCCGCGACGGCGTGGTGGCCTCGGCGCTCATCGGGGCCTCGCGTCCGGCGCAGCTCGATGAGAACCTCGCCGCCCTCGACGCGCCGGAGCTCACGGCTGCGGAGATCGCCCGCATCGACGGCATCGCGGGCGCAGGCCTCGACGTGAACCTGTGGTCGGTCTCGTCGGAGCTGTGAGCCGATGAGCATCGCGGAGGAACAGGCGGACGAGCAGCCGGTGCAGCGCGTGCACGTGCGCGCGCCGGGCAAGGTCAACCTGTTCCTCGGCGTCGGGGAGCTCGACGACGACGGCTACCACGAGCTCTCCACGGTCTTCCAGGCGGTCTCGCTCTATGAGGACGTGATCGCGACCCCAGCGGACGACTTCACGCTCTCGGTCTCCGGCGTGGCGGATCCGTCCACGGTCCCGCTCGACGACCGCAACCTCGCGATGCGCGCGGCCAAGGTGCTCGCGGCGGCCACCGGCTACGCGGGCGGCGTGCACCTGGACGTGCACAAGAGCGTGCCCGTCGCCGGCGGGATGGGGGGAGGATCCGCCGATGCCGCGGCCGCGCTCGTGGCCTGCAACGAGCTGTGGCGCACGGGTCTCGACCACGGGCGTCTGCACGAGCTCGCCGCGCGGCTCGGGGCTGACGTGCCCTTCTCGCTCATGGGAGGCACCGCCGTCGGGTCGGGGCGCGGCGATGTGCTGACGCCTGCGCTGTCCCGAGGCCGGTACGAATGGGTTCTGCTCCTCGACGAGGAGGGCCTGTCGACGCCCGCGGTGTACCGCGCGTTCGACATGGTGATGGCGGAGGACCTGAAGAGCGATCCGGAGCGGCACGCTCAGCGCCGCCGCCTGGATCCTGTGCAGGTGCCGCCGTCGTTCTTCGAGTCGCTGCTCTCCGGCGAGGCGTTCGAACTCGGGCAGAGCCTGCGCAATCAGCTGGAGGCCGGATCCTTCCGGCTGCGCCCTCAGCTCGAGGAGACGATCGACGCGGTGGTCGGCGAGGGCGGCGGACCCGTCGTCGGGGGCATCGTGTCGGGCTCCGGCCCGACCCTCGCGTTCCTCTGCGAGACCGCCGAAGGCGCGGACAGCACCGCCGAGCGGCTGCGCGGGTGGGGGCGCACCGCATTGCGTGCGCACGGCCCGGTGCGCGGCGCGCACGTCGTCTCCGCGGACGACTGAGGTCGCCCACGGGGCCGTCCGGGGCTCAGCGCTCCTCGGCGGTCAGCAGGCGCAGCTGCATCATCGCGGAGAACCGCGATTCGGGGTCTGCGAGATCCAGTCCGCTGATCTCGGCGAGCCGGCGCAGCCGGTAGCGGAACGTGTTCGGGTGCGTGTAGATGCGGGCGGCGGCGATGCTGACGTCGCCGAACGCGTCCAGCCACGCCCGCAGGGTCTCGACGAGCTGGGTGCCCTTCTCGCGGTCGTGATCGATCAGCAGCCGGACCGGACCGGTCGGCTGGTCCCCGCGCGCGCGGGCGAGATCGCCGAGCTCGACGAGCAGGGCGTCCACCTGCACCGTGGTGAACAGCGCCACCGGTTCTCGGTGCGGGGAGTTCTGCAGCACGCGCAGCGCGCGATCCGCGTTCACGCGCGATGCGGGGATGCCCTGCACGTCCTCGGCGACGGTGCCGACCCCGACGCGCACTTCTCGCGTGCTGCCGAGGCGACCGAGGAAGTCGGACGCGACCCGCGATGCGCGGAGGTCGGCGTCGCCGTGATCGGCGCGGATCCCGACGACGGCGTAGACGACGTCGCCGATGGGTGCGACCGCGGAGCGCAGGTAGACCGCGCCGAGATGCATCGCGAACGCATCCGCGATGTGCTGCCGCTCCGCGATGGCCCTGGCGTCCGCCGAGGACTCGTCCCTGGTGCGATCCGCAGCGGCGAGGGCGAGCACGACGCAGCGGTGTCCGTCGAGTCGGAGCCGGGACGCGGCGTCCGCGGCGCCGCTGCCGCCCTCCAGCACCGTGGCAAGCAGGTCGGCGCGGAGTCGCCGCTCGACGTCGGCGCCCGCGCGACGGCGGAGCATGTGCAGGGCGACGAGCCCCGCGGAGTCCTTCAGCGCGCGCACGCGATCCGCGGTCAGCGGTTCGCGCACGGCGGCCCAGATGGAGCCGAGGATCTCATCGCCCGCGCGCACGGCGAGTGCGACCCGGGGGATCGAGGGGACCCCGTCGGCGTCCACCGGGTCGATGTCGATCGGATCCTCGCTGCGGTACAGATCCCGGAAGACGCCGCGTTCCTCGAGCTGGCGGGTGAAGCGCTCGGGGACCTGTCGGCCCAGGACCGTCTCCACGCGGGCCGGGTCCGCCTCGTCCTGGCGTCCGGAGAAGGCCACGACGCGCGAATTGCGGTCCTCGATGGTCACCGGCGCGTTCAGCAGGGTGGCGATCGCGTTGGCGAGGGCGAAGAGGTCGCCCGAAGGCATGCCGCCGAGCGTCTGCGCGCCCTGCTCGCCGACGTCGCCCTCCGCGATCAGGGAGCGGAGCATGGCGGCCAGCTGTGCCCAGGATGCGCCGCGGGTGAGGGCGAGCACCGGGATGCCTGCCGCCTCGGATGCCGCGAGCACCTGCTCCTCCGCGCGCACCGGAGCGCGCAGCACGAGGGCGGTGGCCTGCTGCGCGGCGAGCACCGCGAGCAGCTCGGCGATCTCGGCCGGATCGCTCAGCCCCACGCCCAGCACCATGGCCCCGCGCATCGGCATCCCGTCGTCGAGCACGTCGTGGATGACGACGGTCTCGATCTCGGCGTCCCCGTCGGCCGCACCGCACACCACCTCGAGGAGCGTGTTGCCGAGGTCCTCCACCACGCGCCCGAGGCTGGCACGTGGACGCGTCGTCATTGACATGAGCACAGCCCCCAGGGTAGGCGGTGGACGTGAGGGCCGCGATGGTGCAGCACACCCGAATCGAGGGCGGAGTTCGTCGTCTTCGACGAAGGGGTGGGGCGCGGTAGGCACGTCATGCGGGATCCGAGCTCAGCTGCGCAGGTAGGCGAGGACCGCGAGCACCCGACGATGACCGCTGTCGCTGGCGGCGAGCCCGAGCTTCGCGAAGATGTTGCCGATGTGCTTGCTCACCGCGGTCTCGGTGACGAAGAGGCGGCCGGCGATCGAGGCGTTGTCGAGCCCCTCCGCCATGAGGCCGAGCACCTCGCGCTCGCGCGGAGTGAGCGCACGGACCGGGTCGTCGGCGCGGCGGCGGCTCATCAGTTGCGAGATGACCTCGGGATCCATGACGGTCCCGCCGGCGGACACCCGGTGCAGCGCGTCGACGAACGAGGCGACCTTCCCGACCCGCTCCTTCAGGAGGTAGCCGAGGGCGCCCGCACCATCCGCGAGGAGCTCTCCCGCGTAGCGGTCCTCGACGTAGGCGGAGAGCACCAGCACGGGGAAGCCGGGGCGACGGCGACGCGCCTCGGCGGCGGCCTTGAGTCCCTCGCTCGTGAACGTCGGGGGCATCCTCACATCGAGCACCGCGGCGTCCGCCTCGTCGAGACGGGCGAGGAAGTCCTCGCCGTTGTCCACCGCGGCGATCACGTCGAACCCCTCGCTCCGCAGCAGGAGGGCGAGCCCCTCCCGGAGCAGGGTGTCGTCTTCGGCGATCACGATCCGCATGGCAGCTCCGTCCTCAGTACTGTCGGCCCGCCCGGCGGGCTGGTGAGCGTCATCGCGCCCTCGAAGGCTTCGAGGCGCTTGCGGATCCCGGCGTAGCCTCCGCCGGGGCGCTCCACGGCGCCGCCGATGCCGTCGTCCTCGACGGCGACCTCGAGAACGTCGTCGCGGCGTCGCACCCGCACGGCGGCGCGGGCCGCCGCGCTGTGCTTGCTCACGTTGCTGAGCGCCTCGGCGACGATGAAGTAGGTCGCGGATTCGACCGCGGCCGGCACTCTGCCCACCCCTCCCGTCTCGAGCGTGCAGGGCACGGCGCTGCGGCCGGCGAGTGAGGCCAGGGCGCCCTCGAGGCCGAGTTCGTCGAGGATCGGCGGGTAGATGTCGTGGACGGTGCGGCGCAGGGCCGAGAGCGCCTCGGTCGCCGCGTCCTGCGCGCGGCGCAGCTGCTCGACGGTCTGCGCGTCCTCGCCCTGCATCGAGCGCTCGGCGATCCCGAGCATCATGACGACCGAGACGAGTCGGTTCTGGGCGCCGTCGTGCAGGTCGCGCTCGATGCGCCGCAGCTCGGCGGCGTGCGCATCCAGCGCTGCCGCCCGGCTCAGCGTCAGGGCGTCCACGCGCTCGGCCAGGCTCGACCGCGCGGGTGCGGCGAGCAGGCGCGAGGAGATCAGCGCCAGCAGGCGGGCGACCGCGGGGATGAGCGCCCAGGAGATCAGCACGTAGACGAGGGCCATGAGCGGCATGGTCGCCGCGAGCGGCCAGGAGGTGACAGGGTACGGCGCGGTCACCGGCTCGTCGACCGGGGCGAACTGCCAGTAGAACGGCACCGCCAGGGAGTTCACCGCGCCCAGCGGGATCACGATCGTCACGATCGCGACCGAGAAGAGGGGGACCGCGTCGACGGCGAGCCAGAGCGCGTCGCGCACGGTTGCGGGGGAGAACGCGAGCTGGATCCGCTCGTCGATCGACCGCAGGTCCCGCGGCACCGGCGCATGACCCCGGATGCTCTCGTGGCGGTAGGAGCCGACCCGGCGACGCGCGCGGTCCGACCAGCCGTGCAGGATCCTGACCGCTCCCGGCAGGAGGAGGACGCCGCCCGGGATGATCATGAGCGGAATCAGCACGAGGCCCGCGCAGAAGAACAGGATCGACACGGCGGACGTCACGGCCTCGACGGCCACGAAGCGCCAATCCCGCAGCCAGCGCCGCACCGGTCCCTGAGTCATCCCGACAAGTCTGCCCGAGCCCGACGCCCCGCACGGTACAGCCAGCTGCACCATCCGAGCGGTGCCCAGCAGGATGGGCATCGCCTGCCGTCGTTCCTAGCGTCGAAGCATGACAACTTCATCCGCACCGTCCCGGCCCGTGCAGGCCGGTGACGCGCTCCGCCTCGAGAACATCGTGAAGACCTACGGGTCCGGAGCGAACGCCGTCCCCGCGCTGCGCGGCGTCGACCTCACCCTGGCCCGGGGGACCTTCACCGCGATCATGGGGCCGTCTGGGTCCGGCAAGAGCACGCTGCTGCACAGCGCCGCAGGACTCGATCGGCCGACGAGCGGCCGGGTGATCCTCGGCGACACCGAGGTCTCCTCGCTCAGCGCACGACGGCTCACGGAGTTCCGGCGGGATCACGTCGGCTTCGTGTTCCAGGCGTACAACCTGCTCCCGGCCCTGAACGTCGAAGAGAACATCACGCTCCCGCTGCGGCTCGCGCGGCAGAGGCTCGACCGGGAATGGCTCGACTTCCTGCTCGAGTCGGTCGGGCTGTCCGAACGCCGTCGGCGGCGTCCCTCTGAGCTCTCCGGCGGGCAGCAGCAGCGCGTGGCGATCGCCCGCGCGCTGATCACGCGGCCGTACGTGGTCTTCGGCGACGAGCCCACGGGCGCGCTCGACTCGCGGTCGGGCAAGCAGGTGCTCGACCTGCTGGCGCACACCACGAAGGCGCTCGCGCAGACGGTCGTGATGGTCACGCACGATCCCGTCGTGGCCTCGCACGCGGACCGCGTCATCTTCCTCGCGGACGGCGCGTTCGCGGGCCACCTCGACGGGGCGACGCCCGCGGAGATCACGGACCGCATGAGCGCGCTGGGGGAGTGGTGATGGCGGGCGCACGACTGGGGTTCGGCCGGCTCGTCCGCGCAGACCTCCGGCAGAACAAGGGCGGTTTCGTCGGCGTGGCCGTCGCGGTGTTCGTCGCGAGCGCCCTCGTCACCGGCCTGGGAGTCCTGGTGGAGTCCGGCGTCCGCGGCGGGCTCGCCCCGGTCCGCTACACGGCGGCTCCTGTCGTCGTCGGAGCCTCGCAGCAGGTCGAGGTGCCGGAGGACCTCCCGGTCCCACTGCACGAACGTGCACCCCTGCCCCAGGATGCCGCGGCGCACGTGGCCGCGGTGTCGGGCGTCGACCACGTCGTCGCCGACGTCACGGTGCCCCTCGCGGACGCGGGCGGGCACCGCGTGGAGGCGCATCCCTGGAGCGCGGTCGCCCTGGCGGGCTCCGCCCTGCGGGAGGGCGCAGAGCCTGCGGGCGCGGACGAGGTCGTCGTGACCGCCGGCGGCGCGGAAGGCCTCGGCGCCCGGATCCTGCTCGCGCACGGCGGGGTCCCCGCTGAGTACCGGGTCGTCGGCGTCGTCGACGCTGTCGGCACCGAACGTGCGCCGCAGGTCTACCTCAGCAGCACGCGCATCGCGGAGCTGGATCCCCGAGGCGGCGCCGCGCAGACCCTCGGGGTGTTCCCCGCGCAAGGGGCGGACGCGGCGGAGCTCGCGGCTGCGATCCGCGACGCGGTGCCCGGCCTCACCGTGCAGACCGGCGCGGGGCGCGGCGACATCGAGTTCCTCGATTCCGGCGCGGCGCGTTCGACGCTCGTGACGATCGGCAGCGCCTTCGTCGGCACCTGCGTCCTGGTCGCGCTGTTCATCGTGTCCGGCACGCTGTCGCTGTCGGTGCAGTCGCGCCGCCGCGACTTCGCGCTCCTGCGGGCGGTGGGCGCGAGTCCGAAGCAGGTGCACGCGCTGGTGTCGCGCGAGGTGATGTCGATCGCGGTCGTCGCGGGCGTCCTCGGCATCGTCCCCGGATACCTCCTGTCCGGCGTGCTGCAAAGGGCGTTCGTCTCCGGCGGGGTGATCCCGGGCGATTTCGCGCTCGCGGTCGGCCCCTCGCCCGCCGCCGGCGCGCTGCTGCTCGTGCTGGGCGCCGCATGGGCGGCGGCGAGGATCGCCGCCCGCCGGCCGGCCGGACTGGATCCGATCGAGGCGCTCCGGGAGTCCTCGAGCGGGCCGACGCGCATCGGGCGGGCCCGGTTCGTGAGCGGGGGGATCCTCGCCGTGGCAGGGCTGGCGGTGTCCGCCGTCCCGCTGTTCGCTCGCGGGGTGGCCGCGGCCGGAGCCTCGGCCGCGGCAGCACTGATGCTCATCGTGGCCCTCGCTCTGCTGGGCCCGTGGCTCGTCGCCCTCGTGATGCGTGCCGCCGCTCCGCTCCTGAGCCGCCTGTCGGCGGCCGACTTCCTGGCCTCGGCCAACGGCATCGCGAGCAGTCGTCGCCTGGCCGGCGCGATCCTCCCGATCGCCCTCGGCGTGGGCCTCGGGCTCGTGCAGATCGGCGCTCCGTCGATCGTCGCGCACGAATCCGCCGCGCAGGCGGACGCGGGCGTGACCGCCGCCCTGCGGGTCAGCGCGCCCGCGGGCCTGTCGTCGGGCGCGGTCGCAGGGCTCGGGGAGATCCCCGGCGTGACCGCGGTCGGCCCCATCGCTCTGAGCGGCGCCATCATCGGCTACAAGGAGTTCGACGGCACGCCGAAGAACGCAGAACCCGTGCTGCAGGGTGTCGATCCGGCAGCGGTCGAACGCACCATGGACCTCGAGGTCCGGTCGGGCGCGCTGACCGGGCTCGGCGGCGCGGAGACCGTGGCCGTGAGCAGCGATGCAGCGCAGACCTGGGGCGTGGGCCTGGGAGACGCGATCGAGGGCTGGTTCGGCGACGGCACTCCGCTGCGCGCGACGGTCGTCGCGGTCTACGAGCGCGGCCTCGGATTCGGCGATCTCACGATGGACGCCGAGGCGGTGCGCGCGCGCACCACGAGCGGACTCGACGCCTTCGCGCTCGTCGCCGTCGACGCCGGGCAGGCCGACCAGGTGCAGGCCGCCGCGACCGCACGGGGGCTGCACGTGGTTCCAGGGAGCGGGCAGAAGGCCGCGGGCGCCGACGCGCAGTCGCAGCAGGGCTGGGTGAACCTCGTGGCGCTGATCGTGATCCTCGGCTACATCGCGATCGCCGTGGTCAACACGCTCGTGATGGCGACGGGCGAGCGCTCCAGGGAGTTCGCGCTCCTGCAGCTGATCGGATCCTCGCGGCGCCAGGTGCGGGCGATGATGCGGACCGAGGCGGTGATGGTCGCCGTCATCTCGACGGCGTTCGGCGTCGCCGTCGCGATCCCGCCCCTCATCGGGATGAGCATCGGGATCTCGGGCCGTCTCATCCCGGAGCTCCCGGTGCTGGCGGTGCTGGGGCTCGTCGGCGCGATGGGCGCCCTGGCGCTGGCGACGCTGTGGGTCGCGACCCTGGGCGCGATGCGCACGCGGCCGATCGAGGAGATCGGATCCCGGCAATGACAGCCCGCTGACGACGAAGAAGGGCGGCCCCGCGGATGCGGGGCCGCCCTTCTCGATCTCGGGGGAGGTTCCTGGTTCAGAACGTGATCCACTCGGTGCGGACCGTGACCTCCTCGAGCGCCTCCGCGGTCGGGGTGACGCCGATTCCCGGGCCGGTCGGCACCGTGAGGGTGCCGTTCTCGATCACGAACGGGTCCGTGATGTCGTGCCTGTAGTAGCGGTCCGAGCCGGACGTGTCGCCGGGGAGGGTGAAACCGGGAAGAGCGGCGAGCGCGACGTTGGCCGCCCGGCCGATCCCCGTCTCGAGCATGCCGCCGCACCAGACGGGGATGTCGTTGGCGGCGCAGACGTCGTGGATCCGCCGGGCCTCCAGATAGCCGCCGACCCGGCCCGGCTTGATGTTCACGATCGAGCACGCGCCGAGCGCGATCGCGTCGGCCGCCGCGCGGGCGGACACGATCGACTCGTCCAGGCAGATCGGCGTCCGCACGGCCTTCGCCAGCTGGGCGTGGCCGAGCAGATCCTCCTCGTCCAGCGGCTGCTCGATGAGCAGCAGATCGAACGGGTCGAGGCGAGCGAGATGCCCGGCGTCGCCGCGGTGGTACGCGGTGTTGGCGTCCACCTGCAGCAGCACCTCGTCGCCGAAGCGCTCCCTGACGGCGCGCACGGGCTCGATGTCCCATCCCGGCTCGATCTTGAGCTTGATCCGGACGTATCCCTCGTCCAGATAGCCGCCCACGGCGTCGAGGAGCTCGGGGATCGAGTCCATGATCCCCACGGAGACCCCGCAGTCGACCTGGGTGCGCACCGCTCCCAGCTCGCGAGAGAGCGGCACGCCCCTGGCGCGCAGCTCCGCGTCGAGGATCGCGAGCTCGAGGGCAGCCTTCGACATCCGGTGGCCCTTGAACTTCGCCAGGGCCGGCGCGACCTTGGCGGCGTCGAGGTCGGGCACCTGGGCCAGCGCCGGGAGCAGGAAGCGGGTGATCACGTCGACGCTCGCCTCGACGTATTCCGAGGAGTACAGCGGATCGGCCATCGCGACGCCCTCGCCCCAGCCCTCGGCCTCATCCGTGACGGCCCGCACGAGCAGTGCCTCGCGCGCGGTCGCGACGCCGAACGACGTGCGGAACGGAGACACCAGGGGCATCTCGATGACGCGGAGTTCGATCCCGCTGAGCTTCATTGCACTTCTCCTCTGTCGATGGTGTAGGCGCCGGAGCGGTCGAAGGAGAGCACGCGCGCTCCGTCGTCCATGAGGTCGCCGAGGGTCGCGCGCACGGCGAGGCGCCAGCGCGTGGCGAGCTCCGGATCCGTGCGGCGGAGGGATTCGATGTCGCGGGGGAGCGAGACGCGGACCAGCCGGGCCGAGGTCTCGTGCACGACCGGAATCGTGTCGTCCTCGCGGGAGAGCAGCGGCTCGGCGAGAGCCGTCGGCGCGTCGGGAGCGGAGCCGCGGCACGCCGCCGTCACCGCCGGATCGTGCAGATACCAGGTGACGAGCATCCGATCGGTGTCGTCCGCGCCGTTCAGCGCATCGCTCATCTGACCGTAGAAGTTGCGGAGGTATCCGGTCGGAGTGGCTGAGAGCTTCACGAGGTTGAAGTACGCATTGCGGCTGATCAGCGGGTCGAAGGTCCAGGAGATCTCGTCGAGGCCCTGCTCGAGCGCCCAGGATCGCTGGTGCACCTTGAGCGCGAAGCCCACGTTCCGCCCGCGCATGCGCGCCGACACTCCCGCGATGTGGCTGTGCAGCGCCCTCCGCTCGGGCGCCGCGAAGAAGCCGAAGCACGCGCCGACGAGCTCGTCGCCCTCGAAGGCTCCTCCGACGTAGCTTCCGGCCTTCGAGAGCGCGCGCAGCGTCTCCACGTTGACCGGCGCACGGTCGCCCTCGGCGGTCCAGATGCTGCGGAACAGCGCGGTCACCTGAGCGAACTCCTCGACCCGGGAGAGGATCCGGACTTCGATCCCGGCTTCCGCGGCAGCGGCGCCGGCGGCATCCGCGGCGGCCGCGGTCTCCTGCATGGAGGTTCCCATGATGGTCATCTTCCGCCTCCTGTCCGGATATCCGCGATGAGTTCTCGCAGCAGCGCGATGCGCTCGGGGATCATGTCGACGATCACGTGCTCGTCGTCGGCATGCGCGCCGCCGCCGACGGCGCCGAGGCCGTCGAGGGTCGGCACCCCGATGCCCGCCGTGTGGTTTCCGTCCGAGCCGCCGCCCACGGCGACGCCCTCGAGAGGCGCGAGTCCCAGGTCGGCGGCGACCGCGCGAGCGCGGGCGAACAGGTCGGCGGAGGCGCTCCGCTCCATCGGCGTGCTCCGCGGGCCGTCCACGATGCGCACCTCGGCGCCGGGAAGGGTCGCGCCGAGTGCGTGCAGCGCCCGGTCGACGCGCTCCTGCTCTGCGCGGGTGACCGCGCGCACGTCGACCGAGAACTCGGCCTCCGCGGGCACCGTGTTGCTCGCCGTGCCCGCCCGCAGCAGCGTGGGCGTCACGGTCGTGCCGGCGTCGCGATCGCCGAGTGCCGCGATCGCGAGGATGAGGTGTGCGGCCTCGACCGAGGCGTTCACCCCGCGTTCGGGTTCGAGGCCCGCGTGCGCGGCCCGTCCTGTGACGAGCACGCGGTAGACCGAGACGCCCTTGCGGGCCACCTTCACCGCGCCGCCGTCGGCCGAGGCTTCGAGCACGAGGGCCGCCGCGCAGTCGCGTGCCTCCGTCTCGATGAGGGTGCGCGACGACGGAGATCCGAGCTCCTCATCGCCCGTGATGAGGATGCTCACGCCCTCGCGGTCGTCGAGCGCGGCGACGGCGTGCATCGCCATCACCACGCCGGTCTTCATGTCGAAGCACCCTGGTCCGCGCAGGACGCCGTCTTCGACGCCGAAGGGAAGGCGTTCGAGCGAGCCGACCGGCCACACCGTGTCGTGGTGGCCGAGCAGCAGCACCCGGGGCGTGCCGAACCGCCAGCGCAGATGGGGTGTGCCGTCGATGACGATGCGCTCCGGAGCAGCGCCGAGCACGCGCTCGCCGAGTGCGGCGGTGACGTCGGCGCTGCGGAGGAGTGCCTCCCGGTCGTGCGAGGGCGACTCGCAGCGCACCAGTGCGCCGATGTCCGCGACGATCGCGTCGATGGTCATCTCCGGAACCTCTGCGGTGCGGGCCTGCGCGGCCATCACGAGACCTTCGGCGCGGCGCGCACGCCGTAGTGCAGGTACTGCTCGCCGGTGGCGAGACGGTAGAAGACCACGGCGTTCCAGGCCTGCGAGCCCTCGGGGCGCAGGACGAACTCGTTCTCCCGCACCGGGATCAGCGCATGCTCCTCGACCGGATCCGGAAGCAGCTCGGCGAGGGGGCCGGTCAGCGTCGTGCGCAGCCGCAGTCCGTCCGCGGAGTCGATCACGTCGATGCGCACGCCGGCCCGGTCGTAGGTGCCCAGCACCTCGGAGAAGTCGGACACGAAGGGGTCCTCGGGCGGAGCGAGCTCCTCGGGGAGGTGCACGTCGGCGACCTCCGAGAAGATCTCCTCGAAGAGCTCGAGGTAGAGGTCATGCGCGCCTCCGCCGTTGGTCAGCAGGGTCACCGCGACGCCCTCGTCGGGCAGCACCCGCAGGAACGCGGCCTGTCCGATCGTGTTGCCGTCGTGACCGTACAGCCGCCGCCCGTTCCAGTCGAACAGGATCCAGCCGACGCCCCAGGCGTCGCCGAGCGTGTAGGGGTTCGGCATGTCGACCTGGCGCTCCTGCATGCGCGCCACGCTGCGTTCGGAGAGCACTCGCGTGCCGTCCGAGGCGAGGCCGCCGGTGAGGTGCATGCGGGCGAAGGCGAGCACGTCGGCGGTCGTGGAGCAGACCAGGCCGGCCGGCCCCATGGCGCGGGGCAGCATCCAGGCGGGGGCGAGCTTCGGTCCGTCGTCGAGGATCTCGGTGTGTCCCGCGGCCGCGCTGTGCAGCAGCACCTCCTCGGGCAGCGTCGCCGAGTGCTCGAGGCCGAGCGGCGTCATCACGAGGTCCCGCAGGGCCTGGTCCCAGGTGGTCCCGGTGACCTTCTCGATCACGCGTCCGGCCAGCACGAAGCCGGAGTTGCAGTAGGACATGGTCGCGCCGATGGGATGGTTCTGCGCGACGCCGTCGAGGATCCCGACGTACTTCTCGAGAGCGTCGTCCCCGCGACCGGTGTCGGTGAACACGTCGCCGTCGATGCCGCTCGTGTGGTTGAGCAGATGCCGGAGCGTCACGATGCCCGTGATCTCGTCCTCGGAGGAACGGAACTCGGGCAGGTACTCCACGACCGGGCGGTCGAGGTCGAGCACGCCGTCGTCCACGAGCCGCATGATCGCCGTGGTCGTCCAGACCTTCGTCATGGATCCGATCTGGAACAGCGAGTCATCGGTCGTGGCGACCCCGGTGCGTGCGTTCAGGATGCCGTGGCGGGCGAAGACGGGCTCCTCGCCGAGACGGAGGATGCCGAGCGTCGCGCCCGGCACCTTGTGCGCGGTCGCGAGGGCGCTGAGCCGCTGCTGCCAGTGCCGGGCGTCCAGCGGCGCGCGCACCGGCCGGCCGGACACGGGGGCGTACTGCTGGACCCAGTCGATCACGCGCTGGGAGAAGTCGGCGCGGTGCGACGGGGGACCGGACAGGGGGAACAGGTGCGAGCCGCCGGGGTACAGCACGAGGCGGGCCGGCACGTCGCGCTCGCGCAGGGCGGTGAACCACTGCTCGGCCTGCCCGACGGGGCAGCGGTCGTCCTCGGCGCCGTGCAGGATCAGGGTCGGCGTGGTCACCCGGTCGACGTGCGTGAACGGCGACTGCGCCGAGATGAGGGCTTCGTCCCGCCACGGCAGGCCGCCGTTCTCCTTCGCGGAGAGGAAGTGGCCCATGTCGGACGTGCCGCCCATCGAGAACAGGTCGGTCACAACGCCGCCGGCGACGGCGGCCGCGAAGCGATCGTCGCGCGAGGTGAGGTAGCAGGTCATGAACCCGCCGTAGCTGTAGCCGGTGATCGCGAGGCGTGCCGGATCCGCGATGCCCTCGGCGACGAGCGCGTCGATCGGCTCGAGGAAGTCGTTCGCGTCGCTCACGCCCCAGCCGCCGGCCACGGCGCGGAAGAACGCGTTGCCGTAGCCGTCGCTGCCGCGCGGGTTGAGGGTGAGGATCGCCCAGCCGCGGCTCGCGAGCACCTGGTGGTACGGGTGGACGAGGTCGGCCGCGCCGTTCCATGCGTTGTGCGGGCCGCCGTGCACGTCGAGCAGCAGGGGCAGCGGTCCCGAGGCGTCCTGATCCCGGCGCAGCCATCCGGTGACCACGGTGCCGTCGGAGATCGTGAACGTGCGCTCCTCGGCGGGGACGAGGTCGAAGCCGGGAGCGGGCGACCTGGTGAGCGCCGTGGTCGTGCCCTCGGCGAGGTCGACCAGGACGACCTCGCCGAAGGAGTCGGGGGTGGATCGCACGATCGCGGCGGCCGACCCGGAGACCGACAGCCCTGAGATGTTCGCCGTGCCGGCCACCAGCGCGCGGGCGCCCGAGCCGTCCTCCGCGATGCGCCAGAGGTGGGAGGATCCGTTCTCGCGCAGGCAGAACACGAGCGCTCCGTCGGCGGTGTGCTGCGGCATGCCGCCGGGGTACCCGGGGCCGCCGGGCATCACGTTGCGGTCGAGTGCGGAGGTGAGGTCGATCGGAGCGCCGCCGGAGAGCGGGAAGAGCAGCAGGCCGGCGTTGCCGACCTCGGTGTCGGTGCGGCCGGCGGCCAGCACGTGCTTTCCGTCCGTGCTCCAGCCGACCGGGCTCGCCTGCACATCGGCGGCGCTCACCCGCACGGGGGCGCTGTTCGCGTCGGTCGAAGAGGTGACGAAGACCTGGATGCGCAGGGTGAGGTCGGCGTCGTCGTCCGGTGCCGAGGAGTAGGCGAGGAGGGATCCGTCGGGCGACCAGAACGGATCGGAGGCGTGCGCGTGTCCGCGGGTCAGCACCGTGACGGCCCCGGTGGCCACGTCGACGACGTGCAGCTGCTGCACGAGCGTTCCGAGTCGGCCCGCGCCGTCGATCTTGTGCCCGAGGCGGTCGGCGACGGTCGGAGCGGAGCGGCGGGCGAGGATCGTGTCCGCGCCCTCGTCGGGCAGGGCCGCGCCGTCCACCGGGGCGGCGAACGCGATGCGTGCGCCGTCGGGGCTCCACTGCGGGGAGCCGGCGCCGAGCGGCAGCGCGGTGAGAGCGCGGGCCTCCCCTCCGGACGCGGGAAGCAGCCAGAGCTGCGCCGGGCCATCCGCGGCGCGCAGGAAGGCGAGCGCGGATCCGTCTGGGCTCCACACAGGTGTGCTGTCCGCGTCACCTCGGGTGAGGCGCTCGGGTTCGCCTCCCTGGGTGGAGACCTGCCAGAGCGATCGACGATCGCGGTCGGCGTCACGATCCGTCGTGCGCAGCGCGTACACGACGCGCGTGCCGTCGGGGGAGAGGGCGGGCTGCTCGGGGGAGGCGATGGCGAGGAGATCGTCAACGGTCGCGGGGCGGTTCATGCGGACTCCAATCGGTGGTCGGTACTCACTGTGTCCGCACGGGGACGGCGGATGTTGTCCGGCCGGCCGAAAGGCCCCCACCCTCTTGGGCGCCGCGCACAGGTCGGGCCGAGGGGTCGGATCCGAGCGCCGCGAAGTGGCACGAGGCGCCGCGGATGCCGGTGGGCAGGACGGGGATCACGGTGCGGCAGACCGCCCGATCCGGATGCGCGACGGGCCCGATCGGGCACCGCGGATGGAAGCGGCACCCGCTCGGCGGCGAGTGCGGGTCCGGCGGCTCCGCGTCGAGCGCCGCGGTGTCACCCGTGCGCAGCAGGTCGCCGTGCCTCGTCGGCGCGGCGGCCAGCAGCTCTCGCGTGTACGGATGCTGCGGGTCGGCGAGGATCTGCTCGGTCGGACCGAACTCGACGATGCGGCCGAGGTACATCACGGCGAGATGATCGCTGAGGTAGCGGACCACGGCGAGGTTGTGCGAGATGAACAGCATCGTGAGCGACAGCTCCCGCCGCAGCTCGCGGACGAGGTTCAGCACCGAGCCCTGCACGGAGACGTCGAGCGCCGAGGTGATCTCGTCGGCGATCACGACCTCGGGATCCGCGGCGAGCGCGCGGGCCAGGGCGATGCGCTGGCGCTGACCGCCGGAGAGTGCCGCCGGAAGGGATCCGGCTCGTTCCGGGTCGAGGCTGACCATCTCGAGCAGCTCGGCCACTCTGGCCCGCCGGGCTGCGCTGCCGCGCAGGCTGCGGGGCAGCGCCTCGGCGATCGATTCGCCGATGCTCATCCGCGGGTCGAGCGAGGAGAACGGATCCTGGAACACCATCTGGATGGGCCTGCGCCGGCGGTGCGAGCGCACATCGGCGCCGTCGAGGGTGATCGCGCCGCCACTGATCGGCGCGAGGCCGATCGCGGCGCGGGCGAGCGTCGACTTGCCGGATCCGGATTCGCCGACGAGGCCCACGACCGAGCCGGACGGGACGACGAGGCTCACGTCGTCGACGGCGGTGAGGCCGGAGCGGTGGGTGCCGTAGCGGACGCTCACCTGGTCGAAGCGCAGCTCGCTCATCGGACGGCCTCCTGGGGTTCGAAGTCGGGCACGGGCACGGCGGTGGTGATCGCGGGCACGGCGGCCACCGGCAGATCGCCGTCGACCGGATGCCAGCAGGCGACCCTGTGCCCGTCTCCGGCGTCGGTGAGCGCGGGATCCTGCTCGCGGCACAGCGCGGAGGCGAGCGGGCAGCGATCCGCGAACGCGCACCCGGCGGGGAATGCCCCGGGTGCCGGCGGGCGGCCGGGGATCATGCGCAGCGGCGTGTCCCGGTCGGTGTCCAGCTCGGGGACGACGTCGAGCAGTGCGCGCGTGTACGGGTGCCGGGCGCTCTCGTTCAGACGGCTCGCGGGGAGGTCCTCGACGATGCGTCCCGCGTACATCACGAGCACGCGATCGCAGGTCTGCGCGACGACGGCGATGTCGTGGCTGATCAGCAGGATCGCGGCCTCGGTGTCGCGACGCACGCTCGCGAGCAGCTGCAGCACCTGACGCTGCACGGTGACGTCGAGGGCAGTCGTCGGCTCGTCGGCGATGATGAGCCGCGGGTGGTTCATCAGGCCCATCGCGATCATCGCGCGCTGTCGCATACCACCGGAGAACTCGTGCGGGAACTGTCGTGCGCGCCGCTCGGCCGCCGGCACGCGCACCGCTTTGAGGCGCTCGATCGCCCGTGCCATCGAGGCCGTGCGGCCCAGGCCCTGATGCTCCGCGGCGGCCTCGGCGAGCTGCGGCCCGATCCGGCGGGTGGGGTTGAACGAGGTCATCGGATCCTGGAACACCATCGCGAGCGACGTGCCGAGCAGGGGGCGCAGCGTCCGCTCGGGGGTGTCGAGCAGCGGTGTGCCGCAGAACTCGAGCCGGGCCGCGTCCACGTGACCCGGCCGTTCGATGAGCTGCGCCGCGGCCAGGGCCGTCAGGCTCTTGCCGGATCCGGATTCGCCGACGACGCCGATCGCCTCGCCGCGGGAGATCGAGAAGCTCACGCCGCGGACCGGGGTGACCCAGCCGTTCGCTGCGGGGAAGGACACGCGCAGATCGTCGACGAGGAGAACCATGTCATCGTTCACGACCTGCGCGTGCCCGGGGGCGCCCGAGAGGGCGGTCTGGGGGAGTCGGCGGGGGCGCCGCGCGTTGCGGCCGCCGAGGGCGGCGGCGGCGGTCTCGCCGAGGAGGTTGAAGGCGAGCCCGGCGATCACCACGGCGGTGGCCGGCCCGAGGGCGGCGGCGGGGTTCAGGTAGATCCGGTTGAGGCCCTCGCCGAGGAGCCGGCCCCAGTCGTAGGCCGGCACCTGCACGCCGAGGCCGAGGAAGGACAGGCCTGCGAAGGCGAGGAGGGCGCCGCCCGCGCTGATCGTCGCGTTGACGATGAGCGGCTCTCCGATGTTGGGCAGCACGTGCCGGATCAGTACGCGGAACCGGGAGACTCCGGCCACGCGTGCTGCGGCGATGAAGTCGCGCCCGGAGATCGCCGCAGACAGCGTCTGGGTGAGGCGCGCGAAGCCCGGGGCCATCGCGAAGCCGATCGCGAGGACGGACCCGATCGTGCCCACGCCGAAGATCACGGCGAAGAACAGGGCGAGCAGCAACCCGGGGAAGGCGACCGCGATGTTGACGAACGTCGACAGGATGCGGCCCGCCCAGCGAGGCAGGACCGCCGGCGCGGTGCCGAGGACCGTTCCGGTGACGACCCCGATCAGCACCGCGGCCATCGCGAGTCCCAGCGACAGGCGGGTCGCGACCATGACCCGGGCGAGCACGTCGCGGCCGAGCGCGTCGGTCCCCAGCAGATGGGCGCCGCTGGGGCTCCGGAACGCGGCGGTCGGGTCGATCCGCTGCGCCTGCGCACCCCAGATCAGCGGGCCCAGCAGCGCGACGAGCACGAGCAGGATCACCAGCGCGAGCGAAGTCAGCCCCAGCGGTGTGCGCACGACCGCCTTCAACGTGGATGCGACGGACATCAGGCCTCCTTGATCGTCGAGCGCGGATCGAGGGTGGCCAGAGCGATGTCGACCACCAGGTTCACCAGCAGCACGCCCAGGCCATAGACGAGCACGATGCCCTGCACCACGGAGTAGTCCTTCGAGAGGATCGACTGCACGATCATGGTGCCGAGCCCCGGCCAGGCGAAGACGTTCTCGGCGAGTACGGTGCCGGTGACCATGCCTGCCAGGAGAAGCCCGGTCAGGGTGAGCGTCGACGTCATCGCATTGGGCAGCGCGTGGCGCGTGTAGATGCGGTGGGGACGCAGCCGCTTGGCGCGCGCCGTGCGGATGTAGTCCTGCCCCAGCACGCTCAGCACCTCCACACGGATCAGACGGGAGAACACGGCGATCGGACCGACCGCAAGAGCGGTCACGGGCAGCACGAAGGAGAGCGGTCCCGAAGCGCCCGCGACCGGGAACCAGCCGAGCGAGACGGAGAGGACGTAGACGAGTCCTACCGCGAGGAGGAACTCGGGGACCGCAGCGAGCACGACCGTGACGACCGCGAAGGCCAGCTCGAGCCCGCGCCGGCGGCCGCCGCGCGTCGCGACCGCCATTGTGACGCCGATCGGCACCGAGGCCAGCAGCACCACGAGCACGGCGAGGGTCGCGAGCTGAAGCGTGGCCGGAAGCCGGGCCGCGACGATCTCGGACACGGGCTGGTTGGTCAGCAGCGAGACGCCCATGTCGCCGGTGAAGAGGTTGCCGAGGTAGTGCAGGTACTGCACGACCAGGGGCTGGTCCAGTCCGAGAGCTGCGCGGCGCGCCTCGACCAGCGCGACCGGCGCGTTCAGCCCTAGCGCGGCGCGCACCGGGTCTCCCGGTACCAGATGGATCATCAGAAAAGCAGCCGTGACCAGCACCCAGACCGAGAGGACGAAGAGCCCTCCACGACGGACCAGGAAGGACAGCCAGGGGTTGCCCGACCGTGCGGATCGGATGAGTATCGCCTGTGTGGCGGTGGTGCTGGTCACGGCTGGGTCCTCACTGGTACATGCGGATCGATGTCGGATCGATGCCGTCGCCCTCGGTGAACGTGGCCTTGTTCGCGAAAATGGTTCGCGCGATGTCCGCATAGGGCACCACGGTCGTCGTGGTCAGAAGCGCCTTCTCCGCGGCGGCCCAGTCCGAGCAGCCCTCGGTGCCCGGCTTGGCGGAGGCCGCCGCGACCGCCGCCGTGTAGGCGGGGTCGTCCACCGAGGCGAAGTTGGTGCCGTTCGGCGGGGTGGGGCCCGAGTAGAACGGCACCAGCATCGAGGGCAGCGAGACCGTGATCGCGGCGCCGGAGATGTCCCAGTCGCCGGAGGAGAAGAGCGTCTCGCTGAGCGCCGGCCCGTCCACGGGAGTCGTGGTCACGTTCACGCCCGCCTTCTTCCACATCGATTGCAGGAGCTCGACGCCCGCCGTGCCGGTGTCGCCGAGGAGGGTCGGGAAGATCATCTTGAGGGCGAGGGGCTTGCCGTCCTTGACGCGCATGCCGTCCGATCCGCGCTTCCATCCGGCGGCGTCGAGGGCGGCGTCGGCGGCCTTGGCGTCGAAACCGGGCACGTTGCCCTTCACCGTGTCGGCGCGGCAGGGGTTGGGTGCGACGGTGACGAGTCCGGTCGGTTCGGTGCTCTCGGCCAGCACCTGACGGACCTGGGCGAGGTCCACGGCCTGGGCGAGTGCCTTGCGCACGGCGGGATCCTTCGTCGGGCGCCCCGCGGCCTGGTTGAAGCTCAGCTGGCCGACGGGCGCGATGATCTGGGTGTGGAAGAGCTTGGCATCCTGAAGGCGCTTGCGATCCGGTCCCGCCACCTCCGCAGCGTTGACCTCTCCGGACAGGACCAGGTTGGCCGCCGTGGTCTCGTTCGGGATCACGCGGAAGACGACCTTGTCCGGAAGGCCCTTCTGGGTCGGATCCCATGTGCCGGGACCCCAGGCGAAGTCCTTGCGCCGAGTCAGCGTGTACTGGCTGTTCGGCGTGATCTCGGTCATCGTGAACATGCCTGTCGCGCCCTTGCCGGCGGCGAGCGCCTTGGGATCGTTCAACACCGAGCCGCAGACGATCGCGATGCTGCCGACGTTGTCGAGCAGGAACGCGTCGGGGCGGCCGCTGGTCACGGTCACTGTGCGGGTGGCGTCGTCGCCCACCGCGGTCGTGCCAGGCTGCACCTGCAGACCCACCAGGGGGGAGCCGGTGGCCGGGTCGGTGAGGTGGGCGATGTTCGCGGCGACGTCACTCGCGGTCAGGGGGGTGCCGTCCTCACAGGTGAGCTTGTCGCGCAGCGTGAACGTGGCGGTCGTGGTATCGGCGGTCCATTTCTCGGCGAGTCCGGAGGTGACCGTGCCGTCGTCCTTGACCTCGATCAGGCGCGAATACAGGAATCTGTCGATGCTGCGGGCGATGGACATCGCCGTCACGAACGGATCCAGGTTCCCGGGGTCGGTGGCGATCGCCGAGGTGAACGTCTTGCCGTTCGCGAGCGCGGCATCCTTGCCGGCGCCGGCCGCGCCGCCTCCCGCGCAGGATGTCAGGACGAGGGCGGTCGCGCCGAGGAGCGCGATCAGCGGGGTGCGGTGTCGCATCAGAAGCCTCCAGCAGTTTCGGGTGGTGCGGGGATGAGGACGGGGATGATGGGGGATAGGGACGGGGAGGAACGAGGGGTGCCAGGGCCGATCCTGGGCGGATCGGCCCGGACGTCAGGACCGCTCGGCGCGGAGCTGCTCGACGGCGGCGAATCCGGCGCGGCCGATCGAGGCGTCGACGCGCGGGAGCCGCTCGTCGAGCGTGTGCGCGCGGGTGAACACCGCGACGGCGTACCGGCGACCGTCGGGATAGGTGACGACACCCGCTTCGTTGCGCCAGCGGGGGAGGGTTCCGGTCTTCGCCGCGAGCGTCACCCCGTTCGGGAACCCGGAGGTCAGGCGATGCGGCCAGATCTGCTGCGCCATGATCGCCCTCGCTTGCGCACACGCCTCGGCGGGCGCGGCGGTGTCGGTCCACAGGGCGTTCAGCAGCGTGGTGACGTCGCGGGGAGTGGATGCCGAGGTGCGGGCGGGGTCGAGTGCGGAGATCCCGAGCAGCCGCTCCGGATCCGTCCCGGCCAGCAGCTCCTCCAGATCGTCGTCCGCGGCGCCGCCGAGGTCGGCCACCACGGAGGCGAACAGGTCCTCGCAGCAGCCGACGAGCCGTGTGTTCCGCAAGCCCAGGTCGGCGATCACGCGATCGACGGCGTCTCCGCCCAGACGGTGGTACAGGACGTCGGTGGCGGCGTTGTCGCTCATCGTCATCATGTTCTGGGCGAGGTCGCGCCAGCTCGCCTGCACGTCGTCCGAGAACCCGGCCGTGCCGATGCCGCCGATGCGGTAGCGCGCGGTGACGGTCGTCCTCTCGGTCGGGTCCAGCGTGCCGGCCGAGACGGCGCGCACGTACGCGGTGAGCACCAGGATCTTGAAAACCGAGGCGAGCACGACGGGCTCGTCGGCGCCGGAGTCCACCTCGGGACCGACCTCGGCGCCGATCTCGCGGGCGTGCAGGAAGCCCTCTGCATCCGCGTCCGCGAAGATCTCGGCGATCGAGGTCGTCATCGCGGTGAGGGGGCTCATGCGTCGACCCGGCGGTCGGCGCGTCCGGTGTGCAGATACAGGGCGCGGCCGCTGCCGTCGTCGCCGACGAAGGCGTGCGGCATGCGCATGCCGTGGTTCTCCTCCCGGGGGAGGAGGCTGTCGCCGGACCAGCCGACGAGCTCCACGGGCGCGGGAGCCGGTCCCAGCTCGGCGAAGATCCCCTTCATCGTGCGGCTGAGCCAGATCCTGCCCTCGTCGTCGACGCTCACCGTGGAGTCCGAGACCGAGGACGAGTAGGTGCCGAGGATGCGGTCCAGGTCGACCTCGACCGGCGACTCGGGGAGCACGGGGAGCGCGGCCATGTCGACGCCGGCGAGGGCAGAGAGGACCTTCGAGAACAGGCGGTAGTAAAGGTCGACCGTGTCGCCGCCGTTCGTGAGCAGCACCACGGCGACGCCCGCCGAGGGTGCGAAGCGCAGGAACGCGTTCTGTCCGATCGTGCCGCCGTCGTGTCCGTAGACCGGGCCGCCGGCCCAGTCGAAGATCTCCCAGCCGAGGCCCCAGGCGTCGCCGAGCACACCGAGATCCGGGAGGTCCACCTGGCGCTCCTGCATCGCCGCGACGCTCTGCGCGGAGAGGACCCGGGTGCCGTCAGGGGCGACGCCGCCGGCCATGTGCATGCCCGCGAACCCCAGCAGGTCCCGAGGGGTCATCGCGAGCATCGATCCGGCGGGAGCGTTGGAGCGCACCAGGCTCCACACCGGCGCGGGAACGGGTTCGCCGTCATCGCCGGGGATGTGGCCGAGCGCCGCGCGGAACATGATCGCCTGCGAGGCATCCGTCGCCACGTGCGTGAGGCCCAGCGGGCGGGCGAGGTGCGCGTGCAGCGCCTGGTCGTAAGTCTGACCGCGCAGCACCTCGACGATGCGGCCGAGCACCACGAAGGCGGCGTTGTTGTACGAGAAGCGCTCGCCGGGGACGAAGAGCTGAGGGGCGTCGGCGATCGTCGCCAGGTACTTCTCGACCGCGTCGTCGCCGACGCCGGTGTCGTTGAAGAGATCGCCCTCGAAGCCGCTCACATGGCTGAGCAGCTGGCGGGTGGTGATCGCGGAGGCCGCGGCGTCGTCCCCGACCGCGAAAGCGGGGACGGTGTCGCGCACCGGGGCGTCGAGGTCGAGCAGCCCCTCGTCGACGAGCTGCATGATGAGCGTCGCGGTCCAGGTCTTCGTGATGGAGCCGATCTGGAACACCGAGTCCTCATCGGCCTCCACCCCGGTGTTCTTGTTCAGGACGCCTGCCGCCGCGGTGAAGACCTCGCCGCCGGCGAGGATTCCCACGGATGCGGCGGGGACATGTGCTTCGGCGATCAATGCGGGCAGGTTCTCCCGCACCCAGGTGCCGATTTCGTTCAGGTCGGACATGTGCGCTCCTCTTCGTCGAGTGCGCCGTCGATCAGGGGGAGGCGACGGCGATGGGCCGAGACTATGCGCGCGGATCCGCGTCTCGTTGGTGCGTGCCGACGAGGCTTGCCGAGACCTTGGTGCCCCGGGACAAGGCCTCGCCGGTCAGCGGCGGCGGACGGCGCGCAGGCCGAGATGCAGCAGCTCGGGCCCTCCCTCGCCGGGTGCGAGCAGACGGCCGACGGCGGTGTCGTCGTCGGTCACCAGAGCACCGTCCGAGCGCACGCGCAACCGCATCATGGGGCGGGGCGGGACACCGAGCGCGGCGATGTCCTCGCGCAGGACCATGGTGACCTCGAGGGCGTCGCCGGCGCGGGCGACGTCGTAGTGCCATTGCCCGGCGTCGTAGGTGCCGACGGCGCCGTCGAGCGCTTCGGGCGGTGCGAGCCGGGCCGTCGGGCGCGTCTTCGAGATCCCGCGCAGATTCTGGAAGCACCAGTCGATGGCCCTGGTTCCGAGCGCCTTGCCGCCGGCGCTGTTCGTGAGCACCGTGATGGCGAGATCCTGATCCGGTGCCAGGACGAACTCGCTCAACTGCGTATCGGCGATGTTGCCGCCGTGCATCACGATCCGGGCCGGGCCGTGATGCGCGAGCAGCCAGGGGAAGCCGATCGCGTCGACCGGCGGGCCGGCGGTCAGCTGCGGCTCCTGCATGCGCCGCCGCGTCGCCTCGCTGACGGGCGCCGGTCCCGCACTCTCGCCGCGAAGGTGGAAGCGTGCGTACCGCAGCTGATCGCCCACCGAGGACACGACGCCGCCCTCCGGGTTGATGTCCCTGGTGAGGGGCCACTGTGCGAGGGGTACCGGAGCGCCGTCCTCGCCGCGCACGTGACCGACGGCGTGCGGGCGGGCGATGACCTCCCAGGGGAAGTAGAACGTGTCCGCCATGCCGAGCGGATCGATGACGATGCGCCGCACCGCCTGTTCGAACGCCTCTCCTGTCACGACCTCGATCACCCGGCCGAGGACGCGGATGCCGGCATTGCTGTAGGAGGCGATCGTGCCGGGGGCGAAGAACTGGGGCAGGTCGGCGTAATCGTCCACATTGCGTGCCAGGGCGTCGTCGTTCCAGCCCGGCCGCTCATCCGCGTCCCCGAGGAACCCGCCGGAGTGCGTGAGCAGGTGACGCACGCGGAGAGCGTCGAGGGCGTGCTCGTCGGCCAGCCGGAAGCTCGGGAGGAGGTCGACGATCCGCGCCTCGAGATCGAGGTCGCCGTCCTCGATGAGACGCATCGCGACCGTCCCGGTGAGGGTCTTCGATGTGGAGCCGATCTGGAAGAGGGTGCGTTCCGACACCGCGGCGCCGGTGGCGGTGTCGGCGATCCCCGTCGTCGCGATGATCTCGCGGTCGCCGTCGACGATGCCGACGATCGCGCCGGGCACCTCCAGCTCCGCGGCGGTGTGGTCCAAGAACTCCTGCAGATCAGAGTTGTGCATCATGCCTCTCCTCGTACGGCGCGCCCCGGATGGGCGTCGGCCACGATGTCTCCGGCGTGCACGACGGCCGTGCCGTGCACGTACAGCTGCCGCACGCCCTGCGAAGGGCGCGTCGAGTCGGCGTACGTCGCGCGATCGGTGATCGCGGCCGGGTCGAGCACCACGATGTCCGCATCGGCGCCGACGCTGAGGTGCCCCTTGGCGCGCATCGCGGGGGAGGCCTCGTCCAGCACGCGCGCGGGCAGGTAGGAGCAGCGGCGGAACGCTTCGATCCAGCTCCAGGTGCCGGATTCGCGGACCATCAGGCGCAGGGACTTCGCGAAGGTTCCTGCCGTGCGCGGGTGCGTGTGCCCGCCCTCGGGGAGCGGCCATCGGCGCTGCTCGTACACGGTCGGCGCCCCGCCGGATCCGGGCCACGAGATCGGCATCGCGTCGCTCGCGACGATCGCGTCGGGATAGGCGAGCGCCCGGTGCAGGTGGGCGCGATCGAGGGGATCCGCCTCGTCCAGGAACGTGACGATGCAGGCGGCGCCGGGATCGGAGGCGCGCACCTCGCGCAGCCGGGCTTCGTCGGCGATGCGCTCGCCGGTGTCCACGAGCACGAGCGCGGTCGGGGCGATGCCCAGGCCCGCGAGCTTCTCCGGCGCGAGGAAGAACGCGCCGATCGCAGTGCTGCCTGCGCCGTAGGGGTAGGCCTCGACCGTGACCCGGGATCCGGCTGCGCGGCTGCGGTCCAGCAGCGCCAGCACCCGGTCGATGTGGCGCAGCGATGTGCTGTTCACATGGCAGTGGTGCATCGCGGCGCCCGTCTCCGCCGCCGCGCGCACGAGCTCCTCCGAGCCGTCGATCGGGGTGGCAGGGTCCGCTTCGATCAGCTCGCGCACGTGCGTGAAGGTCGGGGCGTGGGCCGCGGCGGCGAGCTGGGCGAGCTCCAGGTACTCGTCGGGGTCGGAGCGCGGGGCGTAGCCCATCAGCACGCCGATGCCGAGGGCTCCGGCGGTGAGCTCGTTCTCCAGCAGTCCGAGCCAGCGGCGGCGCTCGGCCGGGCTCGAGGAGCGCTGCCAGCTCGGGTTGCCGAGGAGGTCCATCGACGCGGTGAAGTCGGCGACCGGAACGCGTTCGAGGTGCGCGTAGGCGCGTGCCTGTGCCCAGGACGCCGAGAACCCGTAGTTCAGCGGACGTCCCTCGCGGCCGGCGCGGGCGATCGCCTCGGCCACGGGCATGAGGCCCGCCTCCAGATCGAGCGCCGTGGTGACGCCGTCCATGGCCTGCAGGCGATGTCCGGCGATCGAGTGCACGTGACTGTGCAGATCGACGAAGCCCGGTCCGACGATGAGACCGTCCGCGTCGATCACGGTCGCCGCCTCCGGCGCGGCGATCCCGGATCTGATCTCCGCGATCCTGCCATCGGAGATCAGGAGGTCGGAGATCCTGTCGGAACCGGTCTTCGGGTCGATGACGCGCCCGCCGCGCAGCAGAGTGTCCACGCGACCACCGTGCCAGTCTCCGCGCGAAGGCGGCCGATCCGGTCGGACGAAGTTCCCGCGTATTCCGGTGCACCAGGACAAGATCGCGGGCGAGGCGGCGGCGGAGCGGATGCGCGCCGGAACGCTCCGACCCCCATAATGGACTCATCCATGTGACCGTGCACATCGAGGAGGCTCTGCATGTCGACCTCCTCCGAGCGTGCCCGCATGCCCAGCATCCGAGACGTCGCGCGCCTGGCGGGCGTCTCGCATCAGACGGTCTCCCGAGTGCTGAACGACCACCCCAGCATCCGCCCCGAGACCAAGGAGCGGGTGCTCGACGCCATCCGCGTGCTCGACTATCGGCCCAACATCGCGGCGCGGGCGCTCGCCACCAGTCGGTCGAACACGCTCGGGATCCTCTCCGCGACCACTGGCGAGTTCGGCCCGACGTCCTCGATCGCGGCGATCGAGGACGCGGCGCGCGCGGAGCGCTACTCCGTAACCACGCTGAATCTGCCCGACACGACGCCCGAGGCGATCGGTGCGGCGGTGCGTCAGCTGGTGCGGGAAGCGGTCGATGGCATCGTGGTGCTCGCGCCCCAGGTGCGGGTCTTCAACGTGCTGCGGGGGATGGCCGTGTCGGTGCCGTTCGTCAGCCTGCAGACGGCCTCGGGATCCGACGGATTCAGCCACTCCGCGGATCAGCTCGCCGGGGCGCGCATGATCACCGAATACCTGATCCGGCTCGGGCACAGCGACATCCTGCATCTCGCGGGACCCCAGGACTGGATCGAGGCCGAGTCGCGCATGCGCGGCTACCTGGACGCGATGCGCGACGCCGATCTGCCGACGATTCCGCCGATCCGCGGCGACTGGAGCGCCGACTTCGGTTATTTCGCGGGCCAGGAGCTCGCCCGCAGGCGCGACTTCACGGCCGTGTTCGCGGCGAACGACCTCATGGCGATCGGCCTCATGCACGGCTTCCGCGACGCGGGGCTCCGTGTTCCGATCGACGTGAGCGTGGTGGGCTTCGATGACATTCCGGTCGCGGCACATGTCGCTCCGCCGCTGACGACGGTGCATCAGGACTTCGCCGAACTCGGCCGTCGCGCCGTGCGGATCCTGCTGGCGCAGCTGCGCGGAGAGACCGTGCCGGCGTTCGGTCCCGTCGTGCCGGTGCTGTGCGGCCGCGAATCCGCGGCGTCACGGTAAGGACACGAATTCGGCTGCGGCACTTGACACTGCCGAAGCGCGGGAGGCACGATGTATCCCGATGTGAACGGTAACATTGCCTGGAACATCACCGGACCTGGTATCGAAGGAGATCCGTGAGCGAGACGACGGCGTTGCCCACCGTGGCGGGACCGATCCTCGAGATGCGCAGCATCACGAAGGAGTTCCCGGGCGTGAAGGCCCTCTCGGAAGTGTCGATCACCGTTCGCACCGGTGAGGTGCACGCCATCTGCGGCGAGAACGGTGCCGGCAAGTCCACGCTGATGAAGGTGCTGTCCGGGGTGTACCCGTACGGCAGCTACGACGGCGAGATCCTGCTCTACGGACAGGAGCAGCGCTTCAAGGACATCGCGGCGAGCGAGCATGCCGGAATCGTGATCATCCACCAGGAGCTCGCGCTGATCCCGGAGCTGTCGATCGCCGAGAACATCTTCCTCGGCAACGAGATCCGTCGCGGTCCGCGCATCGACTGGACCGCGCAGAAGCAGCGCACGGTCGAGCTGCTCGCCCGCGTCGGCCTCAAGGAGGACCCCGATGTCGCGGTCAAGCACCTCGGCGTCGGCAAGCAGCAGCTCATCGAGATCGCCAAGGCGCTCAACAAGGACGTCAAGCTGCTGATCCTCGACGAGCCGACGGCGGCGCTGAACGAAAACGACTCGCAGCACCTGCTCGACCTGATCCTGGGGCTGAAGGCCAAGGGGATCACGTCGATCATCATCAGCCACAAGCTCAACGAGATCGAGCAGATCGCCGACGAGATCACGATCATCCGCGATGGACGCACGGTGGAGACGCTCGACGTCGGCCGGGGCGAGATCAACGAGGACCGCATCATCCGCGGCATGGTCGGACGCTCGCTGGAGAGCCGCTATCCCGACCGCACCCCGGAGATCGGCGACGTGTTCTTCGAGGTCAAGGACTGGTGGGTGCGTCACCCGTCGGTCGCCGAGCGCATGGTCGTGAAGGGCTCCAGCATCGAGGTGCGCCGCGGCGAGGTCGTCGGCATCGCCGGACTCATGGGCGCCGGCCGCACCGAGTTCGCGATGAGCATCTTCGGGCGCTCCTACGGCCAGTTCCTCTCCGGAACGATCATCAAGGACGGCAAGGAGATCTCGCTCCCCGACGTCCGCAGCGCGATCAGGCACGGCCTCGCCTACGTCAGCGAGGACCGCAAGGTGCTGGGCCTCAACCTGCTGGACACGATCAAGCGTTCCATCGTCTCGGCCAAGCTCTCGAAGATCGCGCGCAACGGCGTCGTCAACGACATCGAGGAGGCGAAGGTCGCGGAGCGCTACCGCAAGTCCCTGCGGATCAAGACCCCGACCGTGGATCAGGGCGTCGGCACGCTCTCCGGCGGCAACCAGCAGAAGGTCGTGCTGGCGAAGTGGATGTTCACGGATCCGGATCTGCTGATCCTGGACGAGCCCACGCGCGGCATCGACGTCGGCGCCAAGTACGAGATCTACGGCATCATCAACGAGCTCGCGGCCCAGGGGAAGGGCGTCATCGTCATCTCCAGCGAGCTGCCCGAACTCCTCGGCATGTCCGACCGCATCTACACCGTGTTCGAGGGGCGGGTCACCGACTGCCTCCCGGCATCCGAAGCCACCCCGGAGGCGCTCATGCGCAGCATGACCTCCCTCAATCAGAAGGCGTCCGCATGAGCACCACGACCACCCCGACCCCTCCGACGACGACGCCGTCTCCGGAAGAGGGCTTCCGCTTCCGCGACATCTCCAAGATGATGGGCGGCGGCCAGTCCACGCTCCGCCAGTTCGGCATCCTCGGATCCCTGGTCGTGATCATCATCATCTTCCAGGTCTGGACCGGCGGGCTGACGCTGTCTCCCGGCAACCTGATCAACGTCGTCAACCAGTACTCCTACATCCTGATCCTCGCGATCGGCATGGTGATGGTCATCATCATGGGCCACATCGACCTGTCGGTCGGCTCGGTCGCCGCGTTCGTCGGCATCGTGGTGGCCAAGTCGATGGCGGACTGGCACTTCCCGTGGTGGGCCGCCATCCTGCTGGGTCTCGCGCTCGGCGTGCTGGTCGGTGCCTGGCAGGGCTTCTGGGTCGCGTTCGTGGGTGTCCCCGCGTTCATCGTGACGCTGGCGGGCATGCTGTTCTTCCGCGGTGCGAACCAGTGGGTCGGCCAGTCCACGTCGGTCGCGGTCCCCGCGGACTTCCAGTACATCGGCGCCGGGTACCTGCCCGAGCTGCCGATCCCGGTTCCGTTCAACTTCCTCACGATGCTGCTCGCGGTCCTGGCCGTGGTGTGGGTCGTCGTGTTCGAGGGCTTCCTGCGCCGCTCGCAGCGCAAGGCCGGCACGGACGTGGCCCCGGTCTGGGTGAGCGTCGTCAAGGTCGTCATCCTTTCCGCCCTGATCCTCGTGGCCGGATGGCTGTTCGCGACCGGTCGGCCCGGGACGAGCTTCCCGGTCTCGGGAGTGATCCTGCTGGTCCTGGTGATCGTCTACACCTTCGTGACCCGCAACACCGTGTTCGGCCGCCACCTGTACGCGGTGGGCGGCAACCGCCAGGCCGCGCGCCTGAGCGGCGTGAAGGACCGCTGGACCGACTTCTTCGTGATGATGAACATGTCGGTGCTCGCCTCGGTCGCGGCGATGATCTACGTCGCCCGCGCCACCGCCTCCGGTCCGCAGGACGGCAACGGCTGGGAGCTCGACGCGATCGCCGCGGTGTTCATCGGCGGCGCCGCGGTCTCCGGCGGCATCGGCACCGTGATCGGATCCATCATCGGTGGTCTGGTCATGGCCTTCCTCAACAACGGCATGGCGCTCCTCGGCTTCGGCGCCGACGTGGTCTCGATGGTCAAGGGCCTCGTGCTGCTGCTCGCGGTCGCCGTCGACGTCTGGAACAAGCAGCAGGGCCGTCCCTCCCTGACGGGCTTCATCACCCGGCGGTTCTCCCGCGCGGAGGAACCCTTCGCCACCACCGCTCCCGGCACCGCGAGCGGCAAGTAAAAGAGGTACGCGCCGTTCGCGGCACGATCCTGCATTCACCTGAGATGCACACACAAGAGAGAAAGAGATCCCAATGAAGAAGATCCTCCTTTCGGCGACAGCGGTCGTCGTCGCGGGTGCCTTCGCCCTCACCGGCTGCTCGTCCGAGCGAGGCGGAACCCCCGCCTCGAGCGGCGCCGCGGCCAAGGGCTTCGCCGCCGACGCCAAGATCGGTGTCGCCCTGCCGGACAAGACCAGTGAGAACTGGGTGCTCGCGGGCAAGCTGTTCACCGACGGTCTGACCAAGGCGGGCTTCAAGCCCGACGTGCAGTACGCGCCGGCCAGCAACACGGTCGCGGAGCAGCAGAACCAGATCCAGGCCATGGTCACCGGCGGTGCGAAGGTCATCATCATCGGCGCGAAGGACGGCAAGCAGCTGTCCACCCAGGTCAAGGCCGCGCACGACGCGGGCGCGACCGTGATCGCCTACGACCGTCTGATCGAGAACACCGACGCGGTGGACTACTACGTCGCGTTCGACAACTTCAAGGTCGGCCAGCTGCAGGGTCAGGCCCTGCTCGACGGCCTCGCCAAGCGCGCGGGCCACCCGGCGCCGTACAACATCGAGCTGTTCTCCGGATCTGCGGACGACGCCAACTCGGCGGTCTTCTTCAAGGGCGCGATGGACGTGCTCGAGCCGAAGATCAAGGACGGCACGCTCAAGGTCGTCTCGGGTCAGACCGAGATCACCCAGACGGCGACCGACGGCTGGAAGGCGGAGAACGCGCAGCGCCGTATGGACTCGCTGCTCACCTCCAGCTACAGCTCGGCGACGCTCGACGGCGTGCTGAGCCCGAACGACACCCTCGCCCGCGCCATCATCACCTCGGTGCAGCAGGCCGGCAAGACCGTCCCCGTCGTCACCGGTCAGGACTCCGAGGTCGAGTCCGTGAAGTCGATCATGGAGGGCGTGCAGTACTCCACGATCAACAAGGACACCACGCTGCTCGTCGCCCAGGCGATCAAGATGGCGCAGGAGTTGCAGAAGGGTGACAAGGCCGATGTGAACGACACCAAGTCGTACAACAACGGCGTCAAGGTCGTCCCGTCGTTCCTGCTCGCGCCGGTCATCGTGACCAAGGACAACGCCGCCGAGGCGTACGCCAACGTCCCGGCCCTGCTCGACGTCGTGAAGTCCTACAAGTAGGCAAGGATTTCCGGAAGGGCCGCGCGGACGCATCCGCGCGGCCCTTCGTCGTGCGCGCGGCGCTTCATCGACGCGCCGCGAGACCGGCTCCGACTAGACTGGGCGGCGGATCGACGTCGCTCCACCACCCCACTTCCCTCTTGAACAAGGAGCACTCTGTGGCACTGATCGAGGCTGTAGGCGCACGCGAGATTCTCGACTCCCGTGGCAACCCGACCGTCGAGGTGGAGGTTCTGCTCGACGACGGCATCGTGCAGCGGGCCGCCGTCCCGTCCGGCGCGTCCACCGGTGCGTTCGAGGCGTACGAGCTGCGCGACGGCGACAAGAGCCGCTACGGCGGCAAGGGCGTGCTGAAGGCGGTCGAGGCGGTCATCGACGAGCTGGGCCCCGCGATCGAGGGCGTCGAGGCGAGCGAGCAGCGCGTGATCGACGAGATCCTCATCGAGGTCGACGGCACCGAGAACAAGAGCCGTGTGGGCGCGAACGCGATCCTGGGCGTGAGCCTCGCGGTCGCCAAGGCCGCCGCCGACGCGGCCGACCTGCCGCTGTTCCGCTACCTGGGCGGCCCCAACGCGCACCTGCTGCCCGTTCCGCTGTTCAACGTCATCAACGGCGGCTCGCACGCCGACAACGGCATCGACATGCAGGAGTTCTTCCTCGCTCCGATCGGCGCCGACAGCTTCTCCGAGGCGCTGCGCTGGGGCACCGAGGTCTACCACGTGCTCAAGGGCGAGCTCAAGGCGGCCGGCTTCGCGACCGGTCTGGGCGACGAGGGCGGCTTCGCTCCCGACCTGCCCAGCAACCGAGAGGGCCTGGAGTTCCTGGTCAAGGCGATCGAGAAGGCCGGCTTCACGCCCGGCACCGACATCGCGCTCGGCCTCGACGCCGCCGCCACCGAGTTCTACAACGAGGGCGTGTACCGCCTGGACAACAAGGACTGGGACGCCGCGTCGCTCACCGACTACTACGTGGGCCTGGTCAAGGACTTCCCGATCGTCACGATCGAGGACGCCCTCGCCGAGGACGACTGGGAAGGCTGGAAGGCCCTCACCGAGAAGCTCGGAGCCCAGATCCAGCTGGTCGGCGACGACCTGTTCGTGACGAACCCGGAGCGCCTGCAGAAGGGCATCGACCTCGGCGTCGCGAACTCGCTGCTGGTCAAGGTGAACCAGATCGGCACGCTGTCCGAGACCCTCGACGCGATCAACCTCGCGCACCGCTCGGGCTACACCACGATGCTCTCGCACCGCTCCGGCGAGACCGAGGACACCACGATCGCCGACCTCGTCGTCGCTGTGAACTCGGGCCAGATCAAGAGCGGCGCGCCCGCTCGATCGGAGCGCGTCGCGAAGTACAATCAGCTTCTGCGCATCGAGGAGGAGCTGGGCGACGCGGCGGTCTTCGCCGGGCGTTCCGCCTTCCCGCGCTTCAAGGGCTGAGCTGCACGACCGCATATCGCGGGTCTGGTCATCGGCCAGAGGCCGCTGACGGACACGGAGGAGGAGTCATGACACCACGTCGGACTCCTCCTTCGTCGTCCACGCCCGCCGGGCCGGCGAACGGCAGCGCGCCCCGCGCGCCCCGCGCGGTCGACGTGCGCGGCTGGGTCGGCGGCATCCGGCTCAGCGGGTTCATGGTCATCATGCTCTCGCTCGTCATCCTCGGCGCGTGGGTGCTCGTGCCCACGCTCGGCACGTACCTCGACCAGAGGCAGCGGATCGCGGCGCTGGAGCATTCCGTGCAGGTCACGCAGAAGCAGATCGACGCCCTCACCGCGGAGCGCGAGCGCTGGAACGATCCGGCGTACATCACCGCGCAGGCCAGGGAACGGCTGTTCTACGTCAAGCCGGGCGAAGTCGTCTACCTCATCGACAACGACATCGACCCGGCTGCACAACCCGTCGAACAGGGGCCCGTCAGCGACACCGTGAAGGAGAAGTCCTCGGACTGGGCAGGCCAGCTTCTGCGCAGCGTGACCGGTGCAGGTCTCGCCAAGACGGCCGCAGGCTCGGGCGCGCGCTGAGGCGTCCCGCAGGCGGACCCCGTACCCTGGAGGGGTGACCACGCCCCCCTTCGCCCCGCCCACCGACGCCGAGATCGCGGTCGTCTCCGCACAGCTCGGCCGCGAGGCCAGGGGAGTCGTCGGCATCGCCGCGCGCTGCACGTGCGGCAACCCCACGGTCGTCGCGACTCTGCCGCGCCTGGCCGACGGCTCGCCGTTCCCGACGTTCTACTACCTCACCCACCCGGCCGCAGCCGCCGCGATGTCGACCCTCGAGGCCGAGCACGTGATGCCCGAGCTCGCCGAGCTGCTGGACGACGAGGACACCGCAGCCGCGTACTTGCGGGCGCATCAGGCGTATCTCGCCGATCGCGCGCAGTACGGCGACGTCCCCGAGATCGCCGGGGTCTCCGCGGGCGGCATGCCTGCACGCGTCAAGTGCCTGCACGCGCTGGCCGGCCACGCGCTGGCCGCGGGGGAGGGCGTCAACCCGATCGGCGACGAGGCGCTGCGCCGCGCGCGCTGGTCGCCCGAGCGCTGCGAGTGCATCGAGCCGGGAGCTGCGCGGGCGCGCTGATCCGAGTCCGATGACCTCGCCGACCACACGCCCCCCGAACGCACGGCGGATCAGATCCGTCGTGGCGGTGCTCGCGCTCGCGCTCGCGGCGCCGCTCGTGATCGGGGCGACTCCGACGCCCACTCCGACCCCGGATCCCGAGCGGGCCGCCGAGTACTGGCTCGAGGGCGCCCACGTCGACGCGGCGTGGAAGACCACGCGCGGCGCAGGGGTCACGATCGCGGTGATCGACACGGGCATCGCCAAGGGCCCATCGCAGTTCGACGGCGCCGTCACCGATGGCACCGACGTCTCGGGCATCGGTTCCGACGACGGGCGCACCCCGCTCGGTCCGCTCGACAGCGACCACGGATCGAGGGTCGCCTCCCTCGCCGCGGGGAGGCCCAACGCCGACGGCACGGGCATGATCGGCGTCGCGCCCGACGCGAAGCTGCTCTCGATCTCGCTCGGATTCGGCGCCACGGCCCCGGTGCCCTTCGCGAAGCAGGTGGCGGAGGCGATGAAGTGGGCGGTCGATCACGGCGCGAACGTGATCAACCTGTCCTTCACCACGAACACCCTGGAATGGGATTCCAGCTGGGACGACGCGTTCCTCTACGCCTTCGAGCACGACGTGGTGGTCGTGGTGGCGGCGGGCAACCGCGGCAGCGGCACGGCCATGGTCGGCGCCCCCGCGACGATCCCCGGCGTTCTCGCGGTCGGGGGAGTGGATCAGCACGGCGTCGCGAGCAAGGCCGCGTCCACACAGGGCATCTCGATCGCCGTCTCCGCGCCCAGCGAGTCGCTGCTCGGCGTCGACGCGAACGGGACGATCGAGACCTGGAACGGCACGAGCGGTGCGGCTCCGATCGTGGCGGGCGTGGTCGCGCTGGTGCGCGCGGCGCACCCCGACATGGACGCGAACAACGTGATCAACCACATCATCCAGACCGCGCGTCCCGCACCGCAGGCGACAGCGCACCCCGACCCGCTGTACGGCTACGGCCTCATCGACGCGGCCGCAGCCGTGTCCGCGTCGCTGCCGTCGGTGGACCAGAACCCGCTCGGGGACCTGTCCGACTGGATCCGCCTGAATCGGCGCGCGCAGGCTCCTGCGCCCGCGCAGCCGACCTCGACGCCGCTCGCGATCCCGCCGCTGCCGCGCGCCGATACGCCCACCAAGGCCACCTCGCCGCTGATCCCCAGCCCCGATTCGCTGCTGTACGGTACCCTGCCGCTCGTCGCACTCACGGTGCCTGGTATCCTGATAGCGCTTGGCGTCACCGCTGCTGCCCGGCGCATCCGTTCGGCGCGCGCATCTGCACGCCAAAATCCCGATGACTGAGGAGTTAGCCTCCGTGACTGAGAGCACCGTGGCAAAGAGCACTGCCGTGCCCAAGATCCTGATCGTGGGCGGTGGTTACGCCGGTTTCTACACCGCGTGGAAGCTCGAGAAGCACCTCCGCAAGGGTGAGGCCGAGGTCACGATGGTGGACCCGCTGCCGTACATGACCTACCAGCCCTTCCTGCCGGAGGTCGCCGCCGGGTCGATCGAGCCGCGGCACGCGGTCGTCGCCCACCGTCGCCACCTTTCGCGTACGAACGTGGTGACCGCCAAGGTCACCGGCATCGACCACGCCAACAAGGTCGCCACGATCGCGCCGGCCATGGGCGAGCCGTACGAGTTCGCGTACGACCAGATCGTCGTGACCGCCGGTGCCGTCTCGCGCACCTTCCCGATCCCCGGCATCGCCGACAACGCGATCGGGCTCAAGACGATCGAAGAGGCCGTCGCCGTGCGCGACAAGCTGCTGTCGAACTTCGACAAGGCCGCTTCCATCCCGGCCGGGCCCGAGCGGGACCGCCTGCTCACGGTCATCGTCGTCGGCGGCGGTTTCGCAGGCATCGAGGCGTTCGCCGAGCTCCGCTCGTTCGCCTCATCGCTCATCTCGAAGTACCCGCAGCTGTCGTTCGACGACACGCACTTCCACCTCATCGAGGCGATGGGCCGGATCATGCCCGAGGTCTCGCTGAAGACCAGCGAGTGGGTGCTCAAGGATCTCGCCAAGCGCGGCGCGAACGTGCACCTGGACACGCAGGTGAAGGGCGCCGTCGACGGCAACGTCGAGCTGTCCACCGGCGAGGTCATCCCGTCCGACCTCATCGTCTGGACCGCGGGCGTCATGGCCAACCCCACCGTCGTGCGCGGCGGCGACCTCCCGGTCGAAGAGCGCGGACGCATCCAGACCCGCGCCGACCTGCGCGTGGGCACCCCCGAGGCGTTCGTCGAGGGAGCCTGGGCCGCCGGCGATGTGTCGGCCGTCCCCGACCTGTCCGGCGGCGGCGTCGGCGGCATGTGCGTGCCCAACGCGCAGCACGCCGTCCGTCAGGCCAAGCTGCTCGCGAAGAACCTCGTCGCGGTGCTGCGCGGTGAGACGCCCAAGGACTACTTCCACAAGAACCTCGGCGCCGTGGCGGGCCTCGGCCTCTACAACGGCGTCTTCCAGTCCGGCAAGCTCGCGCTCAAGGGCTTCGTGGCCTGGATCGCGCACCGCGGCTACCACGGCCTCGCGATGCCGTCGTGGGAGCGCAAGTTCCGCGTGCTGTGGGGCTGGTGGAACAACCTCTGGCTCGGCCGCGACATCGTCGGTCTCGAGGCGCTGCAGACGCCGCGCGCGGTGTTCGACGAGTTCGCCGCGCGCCCGCGACCGGCTGTGGACGCCGCACCGGCGCCCGCTGCCGTCGCGCCCGCCGCGAGCAAGCCCGCCGCCGCTCAGCGCCCGGCCGCTGCGAAGAAGCCCGCCGAGGCCGCAGCCAAGTAAGGCCCTCCCGAACGCCCCCGGATTCCGCTCACGAGCGCGGATCCGGGGGCGTTCGCCTTTCACAGCCCGGATCGACGCCGATGCTATGGTGGCGCCCGAACGCCGCGCTCGGATCCGGAGGCACCATGTCGCAGGAACGCATCCACGTCAACCCGCTGCACCGCCGGGCCGGATCCGGCCTCTTCGTCGACAAGCACCGGATCCCGGACCGCGGCATGGATCCGCTCACGGCTTATCACGTCGTGAGCGACGAGACCATGCTCGACGGCAATGCCCGGCTGAACCTGGCCACCTTCGTCACCACCTGGATGGACGAGGAGGCGCAGCGGCTCTATGCCGAGGCCGTCGACAAGAACATGATCGACAAGGACGAGTATCCGCAGACGGCCGCGATCGAGACCTACTGCCAGCGCATGATCGCCGAGCTCTGGCACGCTCCTGATGCGGCGGCGGCGCCTGCGACGTCGACGATCGGATCCAGCGAGGCGTGCATGCTCGCCGGGATCGCGCTGAAGCGCCGCTGGCAGGAGAAGCGGCGTGCGGCAGGGCAGGATGCGTCCCGGCCCAACCTCGTGATGTCCAGCGCGGTGCAGGTCTGCTGGGAGAAGTTCTGCAACTACTTCGAGGTGGAGGCGCGCTACGTACCGGTGAGCGCGGAGCATCCGGCCCTCGATGGCGCATTGCTGGAGCAGTACGTCGACGAGAACACGATCGGCGTGGTCGCGATCCTCGGCGTCACCTACACGGGCGCGTACGAGCCCGTCGCCGAGATCGCCGCGGTGCTCGACGCCATCGCCGCCGAGCATGGCCACGATGTGCCGATCCATGTCGACGCGGCCTCGGGGGGAATGGTGGCGCCGTTCCTGGATCCGGATCTCGAGTGGGACTTCCGGGTGGCCCGCGTCGCGTCCGTCAACACCTCAGGACACAAGTACGGGCTGGTCTATCCGGGGCTCGGCTGGGTCGTCTGGCGCGACGCGGAGGCGCTGCCGGAGTCGATGGTGTTCCGGGTCAGCTATCTCGGCGGCGACATGCCGACCCTGGCGCTGAACTTCTCGCGGCCGGGTGCGCAGGTGCTGCTGCAGTTCTATCTGTTCCTGCGGCTGGGGCGGGACGGGTACGCGGAGGTGCAGGGAACGTCACGGGCCGTGGCGCGCTACCTCGCCGACGGGATCGGCGGCATGGAGCCGTTCGCGCTCATCAGCGACGGCTCGACGATCCCCGTGTTCGCCTGGCGCCTCGTCGACGGGCACACCGCGAACTGGACGCTCTATGACCTGTCCGACCGGCTGCGGATGCGGGGCTGGCTGGTTCCCGCCTATCCGTTGCCGGACGACATGGCGGAGATCACGGTCCAGCGGATCGTGATCCGCAACGGCGTCACGATGGACCTCGCCGAGGCGCTGCTCGCCACGATCCGCGAGGAGGTCGCGTATCTGGACGCGCTGACCTCGCCGCTGCCGGATCGGACCGCGAGCCCGGCGTTCCGGCACTGAGGGGTTGGATCGATGAATGTCGTCGTCCTCTACCGTCTACGCGACGGCGTCGATCGCGCCCGGATCCTCGAGGTCTTCCCTCGTCACCAGGCGTACTACCGGGCCTTTCATGAGGCGGGGGACGGGCTGATCGCACTCGGCCCGTTCGCGACAGCGGATCCTGCCGCCGGATCCATGGGCGTCTTCTCGTCGCGCGAGGCCGCGGAGCGCTTCATCGCCGCGGATCCGTTCGCGACGGAGGGACTCGCCGAGCCGCGGATCCTGGACTGGAACGCTGTCTGGCTGGAGTCCGGTCTCGGCGACGGGGGCGGAGATGGGTGAGCGTCGTCGTGTGGTCGTCCCGGACTTCGTCGGTGAGCCCGTCCACGTCGCGATGGAAGCCGCGGCCGAGGTGGGCCTGGTGCTGGTCGGTCCGGATCCGGATGGTCCGAGTCTCCGTGCGCTCACCTGGCCTGGGCTGTTCTGGGTGACGGCGCAGTGGACGCTGCCGGGGATCGCTGTCGAGTGGGGATCCGAGGTCGAGGTCGACTTCATCGAAGACGGCGAGAGCAGGAGCGATGTGCGCGCCGGGGCGGGCGATCCCGTACCCGCGCTTTCCCGCCATGCCGAGCCCGAGGACGATCCGGACGTCCTGACAGTCCGCAGCTCGGAACAGCCGGATCCGCCGGCGGGGGCGCGGGGCGAGGAGAATCGTCGGGAATGATCGAACAGGAGGAACCGTGACCGACCTCGAGACGATCGCGGCGGACCTGTACGCAGGGCCGCCCGGCGACTTCGTGTCGTCCCGGAACGCGCGTGCGAAGGAGGCGGACGACGCCGATCTCGCTGCGCGCATCAGGGCGCTGCGAAAGCCGAGCGTCTCCGCGTGGGTCGTGAACGTGTTCGCCCGCGAGCGTGCACAGCAGCTCGGAGAGGCGCTGCGCCTGGCCGACGATCTCAGGGAGGCGCAGGCTGACGTCGATGCGGTGACGCTCGCGCGCCTCACCCGTGAACGCCGCGCCCTGACGAACCGCCTCTCGGACGATGCCGTCGCCCTGGCCACCGCACGCGGGGAGAGAGTCACTGCTTCGACCCTTGAAGCCGTCCGGCAGACGATCACGGCCGCGTTCTTCGACGCGATCGCGGCCGCGGCCGTCGCTTCAGGCCGGCTCGTGCACGAACTCGAGCCGGCGTCGGATTTCCCGCTCGATCTGGACACGGTCGTCGGTGGCGGTGCCCCGGACGCGCCGGAGGCGCCGCCCGTGCCCGTGGACGAGGTCAAGGCGCGGCGCGAACTGAGGAAGGCGCAGAGTACGCTCCACGACGCCGAGCAGGCGCACGCCCGCGCCGGCCGGGACTTGGCCGCCGCGGACCGGGAGGTACGGGACGCCGCGAATCGCGTCGCCCAAGCGGAAGCCCGGATCGCGCGGCTCGAAGCGGAGTTGTCCGCGGCAAGGGCCGCCGTCAGCGCCGTGCGCAATGAGGTGACGACCGCCGAAGACCGGCAGGCGCGGGCGGCCGACGATGTCGCGACGACGGAGAAGGCAGTGGAGACGGCGCGCCGTGCCCTGGGCCGGCTGACCGGCGACTCGGCCTGATCTCAGTACTCCTGGAACGCGGATCCCTGAGCACGTTGCGTGGCGGTTGCCTGAGCGTTCAGCTCGTCGCACCAGTTCGGGTATATCCGGAATCCGCGCTTACCAGGGTGCTTGCCCGAGGTGATGCCGAGCGCTGCGAGGTGGGCGCTGGTGAACCGGAACACGCCGCGGCGGCCCTGTTGCTCCACGAAGACGTACAGCCCTGCGGCGAGGTCGTCGTCACCGAATGGCGCCGTGGCTCCGTCGGCATCCCGCTGCCAGAAGGCGACGAAGGCGCCGGGCTTGGTCGGAGTGTTCCGTGCCGTCCTGATGTGCCATTTCTCGTCGCCGATTCGAGCGACACCCGACTCGTAGTCGCTGTTCTGACTCGCCGGAGTCACCGCAACAGGCATCCGCCGGACGGCCGCGTAGGCCTCGAACGCAGGGAACCGCATCCCGCCAACGTATCGCGCGTTGCGCGAGGCCGTGGTGGACCTCAGCCGGCGGGCACCCATTCGGCGTTCATGTCGGGGCGGATCACCATGGTCTCGCCCGGCTGGAGCGCGTGGTCGCCCGGGTCGGTGCCGACGTGGTTGTACCGCCCGAGCATGAGACCGTTCGTGCAGAGGCGGTCGCCGATGGACCAGGTGTTGTCGCCGGGGGCAGCTGTGTAGCCGACAATGTTCCCTGCGGTGTCGCGGTTCACGGTGCCGGTTGCACCGTCGGACGGTCCTCGGTCTGCGGCGTCTCCGACGAGCCTGCCGTAGCTGTGGCCGTTGACGTCGAAGATCTGGATCTTCGAATAGGTCGTGCACCCCTTCGGGAGGTCGCTGACCTTCACGCTGATCCCGTCCCCGAGCCAGATGACTCGGTCCGGATCGGGGGTCGGACTGGTCGTGGGATGCAGTGTCGCCTTCGGCGCGCCCGCCGCGGTCGACTGAGAGTGAGGCGACGACGTGACGGCTGCGATGACAGGCGGTGCCGCGAGAGCCACGAGCCCGGCGACGGCGAGCCCCGTCACCGCGTACGTGATCATCGCGGAGCGCTTCATGGGATGAATGTAACTCGCCCACCGTCGTTTTGGGGCGCAGAATCCCTCGGAATCACGGCCGGACGCGCCCCGAAACGACTGAACGCGCCCCAAAACGGCGATCAGCGGCGCGCGCATCGGTGCCCCCGCTGGGATTCGAACCCAGACTGAAGCGATTTTAAGTCGCCTGCCTCTGCCGTTGGGCTACGGGGGCCGCCCATTGAGCCTAGCGAGCGCGGCACCGTGAGCGATGTTGACTCGGAGCCAATAGGGTGGGGGAGTGCTCGAGCTCATCGCCGATCAGGGCCATGCGACCCCCCGTCCCACTGCGCACGCCTGGGAGGATCCGGCCCGATGGTGGCCGAGGCTGACCGAGGCCACGGCGCACTTGCCCGCGCCGGTCGCCGTCATCGACCTCGAGGCGCTCCGCTACAACACGATGGACATGGTGGTGCGCACCGGCGGGCTGCCGATCCGGATCGCGACGAAGTCGGTGCGCGTGCGGGAAGTCATCGACGCCGTTCTCAGAGTGCCGGGCTACCGCGGTCTGCTCGCGTTCACCCTGGCCGAGGCGCTCTGGCTCGCCGAGGACCATGACGACATCGTGCTCGCCTATCCGACCGCCGACCGTCAGAGCCTCGAACGGCTGCTCACCGATGAGCGAGCCAGCGCGCGGATCACCCTCATGGTCGACGACGAATCCCAGCTCGACTTCATCGACGCGGTCGTCGCACCCGCCGGACGCCCCCGGGTGCGCATCGCGATCGACGCCGACGCCTCCTGGCGCGCCCCCGCACTCGGCCACATCGGCGTCTTCCGCTCGCCGCTGCACACTCCGGACGAGGTCGCCCGGTTCGCCCGTCGGGCCGCCGAGCGCGACGGGTTCCACCTGGTCGGTCTGCAGATGTACGAGGCGCAGATCGCAGGACAGGGCGACGACACCGGCAGCGGGGACACCCTGATCCGGACCGTGCAGGCGCAGTCGCGCCAGGAGCTGCGCGAGCGTCGCACGCGCATCGTCGAGGCGGTGCGGGCGCTCGTGCCCCTCGAATTCGTCACCGGAGGAGGGACGGGATCCCTCGAGTACACCGGATCCGATCCCGTCCTCACCGAGATCACGGCCGGGAGCGGGCTGCTCGCCGGACACCTCTTCGACGGCTACCGGGCCTTCGCTCCGGCGCCCGCCAGCGCGATCGCCTTCGATGTGGTGCGCCGGCCCGCACCCGATATCGCGACGATCCTCGGCGGCGGATGGATCGCGTCCGGGCCCCCGGTGGCATCGCGCCAGCCCGCACCCGTGTGGCCGCAGGGCCTGCAGACGGCGCCGCGGGAGGCCGCGGGCGAGGTGCAGACGCCGCTGCGCGGCGAGGCCGCTCGCACGCTCCGGATCGGCGACCGCGTCTGGCTGCGGCATGCGAAGAGCGGTGAGCCGGCAGAGCGGATCCTGAGCTACCACCTGGTGGACGGCGATCGCGTCGTCGCAGAGCTGCCCACGTATCGCGGTGAGGGGAAGGCGTTCCTATGACACGACCCGGGGGAACCTGGCAGAACTGGGGTCGTTCGGCGTCGGTCCGGCCGATCAGGGTGGAGCGTCCTCGGACCCCGGAGGGCGTGCAGCGCGCGGTGCTCGCCGCCGCGGCCCAGAACCTGCGCGTGAAGGCGGTCGGCGCCGGCCACAGCTTCACCGGGGTGGCGGTCGCGCCCGACGTGCTGCTGGAACTCGACGATCTGCAGGGACTGGTGTCCGCGGACGAGGCCCGAGGGCGCGTCACCCTGCTCGCCGGCACCCGTCTGCACCGGATCCCTGCGCTGCTCGCGCCCTATGGGCTCGCCATGGAGAACCTCGGCGACATCGACCGCCAGTCGATCTCCGGGGCCATCTCCACGGGAACCCACGGCACGGGCGCGGGCTTCCGCGGCATCGCCGCCCAGGTCGTCGGCGCCACGCTGATCACCGCCGCGGGGGAGTTCCTCCGCGTCGACGAGACCCGGAACACCGAGATGCTGCCCGCCGTGGCCCTCGGCCTCGGCGCGCTCGGGATCCTCGTCGAGGTCACGCTGCAGTGCGTGCCCGCGTTCGTGATGCACGCGATCGATGCGCCGGTCCCGCTGGACGAGGTGCTGGAGAGCGTGCACGAGCGCGTGGCCGCGGCGGACCACTACGAGTTCTACTGGTTCCCGCACACCGACGTGGCACTCACGAAGACCACGGAGCGGCTCCCGGAGTCGGTGGTGCGCCGTCCGCTGCCGAAGGTCGGCAGGTGGATCGATGAGACGCTGCTCTCGAACGGCGTGTACCGGGCCGTCTGCGCGGGCGGTGTGGCCGTTCCGGCGATCACGCCGCCGTTCAGCAGGCTCGCGGTGAAGCTCACGGGGGACCGCGAGTACACCGATCTCTCCCATCGCGTGCTCACGCAGAGCCGCACGGTGCGCTTCCGCGAGATGGAGTACGCGCTCCCGCAGGACCAGATCGTGCCTGTGTTCCGCGCCGTGAAGGCGCTCATCGCGAAGCGCGGGTGGCGCATCGAGTTCCCGATCGAGGTGCGCTTCGCGGCGGCCGACGACCGCTGGCTGTCCACGGCGCACGAGCGCGCCTCGGCCTACCTCGCGGTGCACCGGTACTGGCGCCACGACCCCCGAGAGTACTTCGACGCGGTCGAGCAGATCTGCCTCGCGCACGGCGGACGGCCGCACTGGGGCAAACTGCACATGCTGGGCGCCGATCAGCTCCGGGAACGCTATCCGCGCTTCGACGACTTCCTCGCACTGCGCGACCAGCTGGATCCGGAGCGCCGGTTCGGCAACCGCTATCTGGAGCGCGTTCTCGGTGCCTGACCGTTCGCTGGCAGCCCGGCGAACACGGAGGATGCCGGGATAGGATGAGCCGAAACCGCGTCTGCTAGGGGGTTGTCGTCCGTGGATGTTCTCGTGCCAGTGCTCGTCGTCGTCGGTGTGATCGTCGTTCTGATCGTCGCCATCGGCATCTATCTGTGGGCCACGTACAACTCGCTCGTGCAGCTCGGGGTCCGCGTCGACGAGGCGTGGAGCGACATCACGGTGCAGCTCAAGCGTCGCGCCGATCTGATCCCCAACCTCATCGACACGGTGAAGGGCTACGCCGCGCATGAGAAGGCGGTGTTCGAGAACGTCACGCGCGCCCGCGCCGAGACGCTCTCCGCCTCCAGCCCCGGTGAGGCCGGAGCTGCCGAGGGCCATCTGCAGCAGGCGCTGAAGAGCCTCTTCGCCGTGGCCGAGGCGTATCCGCAGCTGCAGGCCAGCCAGAACTTCCTGCAGCTGCAGGCCGCGCTCGTCGACACCGAGGACAAGATCCAGGCCTCTCGCCGGTTCTACAACGGCGGCGTGCGCGAGCTGAACACCAAGATCAAGGTGTTCCCGAACAACCTGTTCGCCCGCAACCTCGGCTTCACCGAGCGCGAGTTCTTCGAGGTGGCCGACGGCGCCGCCATCGCAGAGCCGCCGCGCGTGCAGTTCTGACACGCCGCTTTCGGGGCGGTCAGGCCCCGAGCGGCACCTGATCCGTCCGGCCCACATCGTGCCGGAGTACTCGTGCGGAGTGTCCGTCGAGCACATCGGCGAGGGCGGCCGAGGCGTCGCCCCAGCCGGACACCGAGACGTGCTCGAGCCCCTGCCAGGCGGCGGCCGCGCGCAGCTCGGCGGCGATGGGCTCGACGTCGTGGGCCGGGCGCGCCTGCGGCTCCCACCACGCGGACTGCACGCGCAGCGTGCCCGAGGCGCGATCGGCCTTGAGGTCCACCCGGGCGGCGATCCGGTCGCCGACCAGCACCGGCAGCGAGTAGTAGCCGTAGCGGCGCTTGTCGGCGGGGGTGTAGATCTCGATCCGGTAGTCCAGGGCGAACGCCCTCAGCGCGCGATCACGGAACCAGACGACCGGATCGAACGGAGTGAGGATCGCCGTCGTGTCGATCCGGCGCGGCAGGACGGCATCGACGTGCCGCCAGGCCGGAAGGGGCCGCCCGCCGCGCTCCCACCCGCGCACCCGGACGGGCTCCAGTTCGCCCTGCTCCACGAGGTCGTCGATCGCGCCGAGGATCAGCGCGCGGTCCTTGACGCGGTAGTAGTCGGCGATGTCCGCCGCGGTCGCGACCCCGTGCGCCCTGGCCGCCCGGCGCACGAGCTCGCCGATCGCGGTGGGGCGGTCGAGATCGCGTCCGAGGAGATCTGCCGGCACCACGTGCTCCGCGAGGGCGTAGCGGCGCTCGAAGCCGTCGCGCCCCGCGATCGCGACCTCGCCGACGCGCCAGAGGTACTCCAGGGCGTGCTTGACGTCGTCCCACTCCCACCAGCCGCCCTTGCCGCCCGGGGCGTCGCCGCGGATCTCGGCAGGGCGTGAGGGACCCCGCTCCTGCAGTTCGGAGCGGACCCAGTCCAGCGTGCGGGCCGACGAGGTGCGTCCCCAGAACTCGCCACGTTTGGCGCGGAACGCCTCGCGACGGAAGCCCCACAGCGGCCAGTCCTCGACCGGCAGGAAGGTCGCCTCGTGCGCGAGGTACTCGGTGTACCGGCCGGAGCGTGCCGCCGTCGGGCGCGAGAGGAACGCCCGCTCCAGCAGAGCGGGGTCGTACGCGCCCAGACGCGAGAACAGCGGCAGGTAGTGCGAGCGCGCGAAGACGTTCACGGAGTCGATCTGCAGCACGCCCATGCGCGCCATCGCCGTGTGCAGGTGGCGCACGCCCGGATCCGCCGGCCGTCGCCGGGAGAACCCCTGCGCGGCCAGCGCGATCCGCCTGGCTTCGCCGGCGCTCAGCGTGTCGACGGGGGAGGGGCCGGCCGTGGATGCTGTCACGTCGGTCAGCGTATCGACAGCCGCCGACATCGACGGAGTCCGTCGGCGGCGCCGTCGCACGGACGAGACGGCCCATGCCGCGCCCGTAGACTGGGCCGATGAGCGAGGACAGCACGCCCCGGCTGCGCGATCTCATCCGCCAGCGCACCGTCACCGGCCATGTCGATGTGCGCGACGACGTGCAGCGATCCCTGCCGTCAGGGTTGCGCATCGCCACCTCCTACGCCTGGCGCCTGCTGGTGATCGCCGCCGCGCTCGGCGTCGTGATCTGGCTGGTCATGCTGTTCAAGATCCTGGTCATCCCGCTGATGGTCGCGATCCTGCTCACGGCCCTGCTCTGGCCCGCGTTCAGCACCATGCTGCGGGCGCGCTGGCCGCGCTGGCTCGCGATCGTGGTGGCGCTCATCGGCACGCTCGCGATCGTGGGCGGCCTGCTGTGGCTCGCGATCTGGCAGATCACCCAGCAATGGGACGGGGTGCAGTCGCGCTCGGTCGCGGCCTGGGCGCAGTTCCAGCAGTTCCTCCTCGACGGTCCGCTGCACCTGACGGCGAAGCAGATCCAGGATCTGCTCGACCAGGCCGTGACGTTCCTCAGCGAGCAGGGCGAGCTGCTGAAGAGCGGGGCGATCGCGGTCGGGACCACCTTCGGCCACGTCGCGACCGGCGCGGTGCTGACGCTGTTCATCCTGCTCTGCCTGCTCGCGGACGGCGGCGGGATCTGGCGATGGACCCTGAAGCTGTTCCCGAAGGCGTCGCGCACCGCCGTCGACGCGGCGGCCCGCAACGGCTGGGCCACAGTGATCAACTATGCGCGCACGCAGATGCTGGTCGCCTTCATCGACGCCGTCGGCATCGGCCTCGGCGCGTTCCTGCTGGGCGTGCCGCTGGCCGTCCCCGTCGCCGTGCTGGTCTTCCTCGGCTCCTTCATCCCGATCGTCGGCGCGGTCGTCACGGGAGCGCTCGCGGTGTTCCTCGCCCTCGTCTACAACGGGCCATGGATCGCGCTCTGGATGCTGATCGTGGTGCTCGCGGTGCAGCAGATCGAGGGGCACCTCCTGCAGCCGATCCTGATGGGATCCGCCGTCAAGGTGCACCCGCTCGCCGTGGTGCTCGTCGTGGCAGGCGGCGCCCTAATCGCCGGGATCCCCGGCGCCCTGTTCGCGGTGCCGCTCGCGGCGTTCGTGAACGTGGCCGCCGTGACCATCAACTCCGGTGCGTGGCGCACCGGCGCCGCCCCGGATGGCGATTACATCTGGCAGACCGTGCCCCGGGCGCGGAGAAGGAGCAAGCGATGACGAACGACACGATCCCCACCCTCGCCGAGATCCGGCAGGCGGCAGACGGCCTGGACGGCGTGATCGTGCGCACTCCGACGCTGCCCTCGGTCGCACTCACGAAGGTGCTCGGCTCGCCCGTGATGCTGAAGATGGAGAACCTGCAGCGCACGGGGTCGTTCAAGATCCGCGGTGCGGTGCACCGGCTCTCCCGGCTGACCGCGGAGGAGCGCAGCCGCGGCGTCGTCGCCGCGTCCGCCGGCAACCATGCCCAGGGCGTCGCCCTGGCGGCCCAGGCACTGGGGATCCCCGCCACGATCTTCATGCCCATGGGCGTGCCGGTGCCCAAGCTGCTCGCGACCCGCGGATATGGCGCCGAGGTCGTGCTCGAGGGCGAGACGGTGGCCACGTCGCTGCGCCTCGCGGCCGAGTTCGCCGAGCGCACCGGCGCGGTGCTGATCCCGCCGTTCGACCACCGCGACATCGTGACGGGGCAGGCCACGCTCGGCCTCGAGCTCGTCGAGGACGTGCCGGACGTCGACACGATCCTCGTCGGCATCGGCGGCGGCGGACTGATCGCCGGCGTCGCCGCGGCCGTCAAGGCGCGCGCGGCCGAGCAGGGGCGCACGGTGCGAGTGATCGGCGTGCAGGCGGAGAACGCCGCCGCGATGGGTCCGTCGCTCGCCGCGGGTCATCCCGTCGAGATCACGACGCAGCCGACGATCGCGGACGGCATCCTCGTGGCGCGCCCTGGCGACGTGCCCTTCGCGATGATCGCCGAGCTCGTCGACGAGGTCGTGACCGTCAGCGACGACGACATCGCCCGCGCCCTGCTACTGCTCCTGGAGCAGGCCAAGGTCGTGGTCGAGCCTGCGGGCGCGGTGGGCGTCGCGGCGATCCTGGCCGGAAAGGTGCACGCGAGCGGCACCACGCTGGCCGTGCTCTCCGGCGGCAACATCGACCCGCTGCTGCTGCAGCGCGTCGTGTCGCACGGACTCGCGGCCTCTGGCCGCTATCTCACGCTGCGCATCCCGCTGCCCGACCGCCCCGGCCAGCTCGCCCGGGTGTCCGAGCTCATCGCGCATGCCGGCGCCAACGTGATCGAGGCCATGCACACGCGCCACGGCCACGGACTGCAGATCAACGACGTCATCCTCGAGCTCAGCGTCGAGACGCGCGGCCCCGAGCACTCGGAGCTGACCCTCGACACGCTGCGCGCGGCGGGCTTCGAGCCGATCGTCGTGCAGGACTGACGATCGATCGCGCAGAACGTTCCTGATACGACGAACCCGCCGGCCCTCGATGGCGCGGCGGGTTCGTCGTCTGCAGGATGCGGTCAGCCCGCGAAGGTCTCGACCTTCAGGATCTCGACCTCGATCGAGCGGCCGTTGGGCGCCTCGTAGGAGGTCTTCTCGCCGACCTTGAGGCCCTGGATCGCGGATCCGAGCGGGCTCGCCTCGCTGTACACGTCGAGGTCGGTGCCACCGGCGATCTCGCGGCTGCCGAGGAGGAAGACCTCTTCGCCGCCCGCGACGGTCGCGGTCACGACGGTGCCGGGCTCGACGATGCCGCGGCTGGCCGGGGCCTCGCCGACCTTGGCCGACTTCAGCAGGAGCTCGAGCGTGCGGATGCGCGCCTCCATCTTGCCCTGCTCGTCCTTGGCGGCGTGGTAGCCGCCGTTCTCCTTGAGGTCGCCTTCCTCGCGCGCGAGCTCGATGCGCTTGGCGATCTCCTCGCGGCCGACCGTGGAGAGGTTCTCCAGCTCCGCGACCAGGCGGTCGTACGCCTCCTGCGTGAGGAAGGGGACCTGTGCGTCGTTCGACACGGCGAACTCCTTGCGAATCGGATCCGAGAACGGAACGTCCCGGATATGCCAAGACGCCCCGGCTCCTGCCGGGGCGTCGATCAACACGATGAGCCTAGGACACCCAGCAGGAGTTCACCAAACCCGTCGTCGCGGCCGAGACGATCGGGACATGCTCCGTGAACGCCCTGGAATGCTTCTCCGAGGCGGGGTAGGAGACGAGTCGCCAGCCGACGATTCCGAACTCCTCGTCCTGAGCCTCCACGATGCAGTGCACGGGGCGGTTCGTGGGCGCCGTGATCTGGAAGTTCACGGTCACGCTGTGGTCGTCGACGAGGCGGAAGCCCGTTCCCGTCACGTCCACGGTGTCCGCGGAGCCCTGCCAGGTCCACCAGCCGAAGACACCGACGACGATCGCCGCGGCCGCGATCGTGAGGACCATCGGCAGGCGGCGGCGGGGTCCGCGGCCGTAGCGCTCGTCGAGCTGGGCGGGGGTCGTCACGGCGGGGTGCTTCCGATCGTTAGGCTTGAGGTTCCAGGTTATCCCGCGGGAGGCCAGGGGCCCGAACGGGCCGTGCCCAGAAAGGCTGAGAGATGATCGAGGCGATCCTTGCCGCTGCGGCGGCCACCCCCACTCCGACCCCGACGGTCGACCCGAACCTGGTCACCCCGGGCCCCGTGGGCTTCGTGATCGTCGCGGTGGTCGTCGTCTTCGCGGTCCTCTTGATCTGGGACATGCAGCGGCGGATCCGTCGCGTGCGCTACCGCGAAGAGGTGCGCGCCGAGCTCGACGCCGAAGAGGCCGCCCAGGGCGGTGCCGCTGACGGTGAGGGCGACGCGGGCGCGCCGAAGCCCTGACGGCTCGGAGGAGCCGGGCGGCTCAGCCGGGCAGGCCCAGCGACGGCTGCAGCGGCGCCAGGGAGATGAGCAGGCACGCCGTCCAGTGGCAGAGGAACGCCAGCACGGTGCACACGTGGAAGATCTCGTGGAAGCCGAACTTGCCGGGCCACGGGTTGGGCTTCTTGAGCGCGTACACGATGGCGCCGCCGGTGTAGAGCAGGCCGCCGACGCAGACGAGCACCATCATCGCGACGTTCGCGTTGACCAGGTCGACGACGTACATGATCGCGCCCCAGCCGAGCAGCAGGTAGAGCGCGACGTACAGCCAGCGCGGGGCGTTGATCCAGAAGACCCGGAACAGGATCCCCAGGAGCGCTCCCGACCAGACCAGCACGAGCAGCAGGACGCCCTTCTCCGGCTGCAGAGCGAGCGTCGCGAGAGGGGTGTAGGTGCCGGCGATCAGCAGCAGGATGTTCGCGTGATCGATCCGCTTCAGGATCGACTTGGTCCTGGGCTTCCAATTGAAGCGGTGGTACAGCGCCGAGTTGCCGAACAGCAGCAGCGAGGTGATCATGAACACCACGGCGGCCCATTTCGCGACCGTGCCGTGGGCGAGCACGATGAGCACGATGCCGGCCGCGATCGCCACCGGGAACGTGCCGGCGTGGATCCAGCCCCGCCACGTCGGTTTGATCTCGATCTGCGCGTCGTGCTCGGCCGCCTCCATGAGGGGCAGTTCGGGGACGTCGGGTGCAGCGGATCGGGTCGCTCTGCGCATGGTTGAACTCTAGGCGTCCGCCCATGCCTCAAACCGTACATATCCCCTGGATGACATGACGGCCGGATCGCGTCCGCGCGGTAGCGTAGGGGAGTGAGCGCACGGTCCGAGCAGCCAGGGAATGGCCCCCTCTATCGGCTGTACTCCCGACGCCTGCGGCGACGGCTGGATCCCGCGACGATGCCGCACCACATCGCCATGATGATCGACGGCAACCGCCGCTGGGCCCGGCAGCTGGGCTACGCGACCCCCGCGCACGGCCATAGGGCGGGAGCCGCGAAGATGCGCGAGTTCCTCGGCTGGTGCGATGAGCTCGGCATCCGGGTGGTCTCCCTCTACCTGCTGTCCGCGGACAATCTGGGCAAGCGCGATTCGGCGGAGCTCGCCGACCTCATCGAGATCATCGGCGAACTCGCCGACAGTCTTTCCCGCGAGGGAAACTGGCGCGTCAAGCACGTGGGGCGCGCCGACATCCTGCCCGCAGAGCTCGCCCGGGTGCTGGCCGAGGCCGAGGAGCGCACCCGGGACCACACCGGGCTGCACGTGAACCTCGCGGTCGGCTACGGCGGGCGCAACGAGATCGTCGACGCCGTGCGCTCGATCCTCGCGCAGCACGACGCGTCTGGCGGCACGCTGGAGGACCTCGCGGCCAACCTCACCCCGGAGATGATCGGCGAGCACCTGTACACCGGCGGCCAGCCGGATCCGGATCTCGTCATCCGCACGAGCGGAGAGCAGAGGCTCAGCGACTTCCTGCTGTGGCAGAGCGCGCACAGCGAGTTCTACTTCGTCGAGGCCCTCGGCCCGGACCTCCGGCAGGTCGACTTCCTCCGCGCCATCCGCGACTACGCCGACCGCGACCGCCGCTTCGGCCGCTGAGCGGCGAGCGGCGCCAGGAGCGCGTGTGCTGCGTGTCAGACTGGCGGGATGGGCGCGATCGACGACTACACCGCCACGTTCCGCGAGGATCCGGGCTATCTGAACTGGGCCGCCTTCGGACCGATGTCCCCGGCCGCGCGCACCGCTCTGGCCGACGATGCCGACCTGCTCGCGACGGGGCGCGCCGAGGGCATCGCCGCGACCGCCGGGCGGACGGCTGAGGCGCAGGCGGCGGTGGCGGGGCTGCTCGGATCCGCTCCGGACGAGGTCACGGTGCATCCTTCGTCGACGCACGCCCTGCAGCAGGCGCTCGCGGGGCTCGACGGCGCGGTCGTCGCCTCCGCGGCCGAGTTCCCGAGCGTCACGATCACCCTCGAGCGCGCGGCGGCAGCGTCGGGCGGCCGTCTCGCCCCGCGCTGGATCGCACCGGCCGGCACCCGCGTGACGGCCGCGGCCGTGGCCGAGGCGCTGAACCCCGCCGTGACGGCGCTCGTCGTGAGCCATGTCGACTTCCGCTCGGGGTACCGCGCCGATCTCGCCGCCCTCCGCGAGGTGCTCGGCGAGGACCGGCTGCTCATCGTCGACGCGGTACAGTCCTTCGGTGTTGTGGACGAGGACTGGGCGGTCGCCGACGTCGTCGTCGGGCACGGCTACAAGTGGCTGCGGGCGGGACGCGGCACCGGCTTCGCGCGGTTCACGGATCGCGCCCGCGAGCGGATCCGTCCTGTGCTCAGCGGCCGGATCGCGACCGCCGCTGCGGGCCTTCCCACCGACGCGCTGCCGGATCCCGCCCTCTCGGCGCAGGCGTACGCGGTCAGCGCGCCGGATCCGCTCGCGGCGGGACGTCTCGCGGCCGCCGCCACCGAGATCCAGGACGTCGGGGTCGGCGCCATCGCCGGGCGCTTGTCCCGCAACGTCGATGCGCTGCTGGACATCGCCGATCGGCACGGGATCGAGGTGGTGTCCTCGCGGGCGCCCGCGGAGCGCGCCGGCATCGTGGTGCTCGTGCCCGCGGATCCGCAGCGGGTCGGGGACGCGCTCGCCGCGGCCGGCATCCAGGTGACGGTGCGGGCGGGGGCCGTGCGGGTCGCGCCGCATGCCGGCACGAGCGCCGAGACGCTCGGCCTGTTCGACGCCGCTCTCGCCGATGCGCGAGAGTTCACCCGCCCTTAACCGAGAAGAGCGCGTGTCCTTCCTGCGCGATGTCGGTGGGGAGTCGTACGTTCATGGCATCGGACACGGCGTCCGATCGAGTCGGCCTCAAGGATCGCGACTCGTGGCCCTGGTCGACTCGCCTAGTACCGGGAATCCCCGGGTCGGGAGAGCGTTGTGGCCGCACGTACCGCACTGAAGAGCACCACCCGCACCACCGCCGTGAGCGAAGGGGGTGCAACGCTCGATCAGGATCTGAAGACCTACGTGCTCGACACGTCCGTGCTGCTGTCGGATCCGCAGGCGTTCTTCCGCTTCGCCGAGCACTCCATCGTCCTGCCGGTCGCCGTGATCGGCGAGCTGGAGGGCAAGCGCCACGATCCCGAGCTCGGGTACTTCGCCCGACGCGCGCTGCGCCACCTCGACGAACTGCGCGTCGAGCACGGCCGGCTCGACTTCCCGGTCCCGATCGGCGACGGCGGCACGCTGCGCGTCGAGCTGAACAACTCCGACCAGACGGTGCTGCCCAGCGGCATCCGCCTCGGCGACAACGACAGCCGGATCCTCGCCGTCGCGATGCATCTCTCCCAGGACGGGCAGGACGTCACGGTCGTCTCGAAGGATCTGCCGATGCGGGTCAAGGCAGCCTCCCTCGGCATCAACGCCGAGGAGTACCTGGCCGAGCAGGCGGTGGACTCGGGCTGGACCGGGATCAGCTCGATCTCGCTCTCCGGCGACGAGATGAGCGACCTCTACGAGAGCGAGGTCGGCACGAGCGAGGAGGCGATCGGACTCCCGGTCAACACGGGCCTCATCATCCACTCGGAGCGCGGCTCCGCCCTCGGCCGGGTCACGGGCGACGGCGAGTACGCGCTGGTCCGCGGCGACCGCGAGGTGTTCGGCCTGCACGGGCGCTCGGCCGAGCAGCGCATCGCGATCGATCTGCTGTCCGACCCCGACGTCGGCATCGTCTCGCTCGGCGGTCGCGCCGGTACCGGCAAGTCGGCCCTCGCCCTGTGCGCGGGCCTGGAGGCGGTGCTCGAGCGGCAGCAGCAGAAGAAGATCATCGTCTTCCGGCCGCTGTTCGCCGTCGGCGGCCAGGAGCTCGGCTACCTGCCCGGCGATAAGGACGAGAAGATGAGCCCCTGGGGTCAGGCGGTCTTCGACACTCTCGGATCCGTCGTCTCCGGCAACGTCGTCGAGGAGATCATCGCGCGCGGCATGCTCGAGGTGCTTCCGCTCACGCACATCCGCGGACGCTCGCTGCACGACGCCTTCGTGATCGTCGACGAGGCGCAGTCGCTCGAGCGCAACGTGCTGCTCACCGTGCTGAGCCGCATGGGGCAGAACTCCCGCGTCGTACTCACCCACGACGTGGGTCAGCGCGACAACCTGCGAGTGGGCCGCCACGACGGCATCGCGAGCGTGATCGAGACGCTGAAGGGGCACAGCCTCTTCGGCCACGTCACCCTGCAGCGTTCCGAGCGCTCCGCGATCGCGGCGCTGGTCACGGAGCTCCTGGAGGGCGGCGAGCTGAGCTGACGACAGGCGGGTGTCCGGTTTTACTATGCCGTGAGCACCTGCACGATCCGGGCACGGATGCACGACTGATTCGCTGGATCCGTCGTGCAGGTGTTCACGGATCGTGCAGGTGCGCTGGCCATTCTGCGGGCTCCGGTCGGGAGGGCGGGTCAGTGGGTGAGCGGGCGCCGACCGTAGGGTGGGGACGTGACCTCGATCGATCATCTCCCCGTCTCCGAGTACGCGTTCCCCGGCCCTCTGCGCGACAGCTTGATCGCGGCGATCCTGCGAGGAGACAAGACAGCGACGACGAGTCTCGTGGTGGACTACGAGCTCGAGGGCGAGGCTATGCCGTCTGTCGGCGAGCACTCTGCGATCGTGGATTCCGCTGGCGATCGGATCGCGGTCGAGCAGATCACGGAGGTGACGATCGCCAGAGTCGGCGACGTGGATCTCGCGCATGCCATCGCCGAAGGCGAGGGGTTCGAGACCGTCGCGGAGTGGCGCGCCGGCCACGAACGCTTCTGGCACGGCGTCGAGTACCGCTCGTCGGTCGGAGATCCGTCCTTCACGGTTGACGATGACACCCTCGCCGTGCTCGTTCGCTTCCGGGTCGTCCCGGCCTGACCCGTCCCGTGTCAGGCCCCGAGGTCCGGCGAAACCTCTGAGGCCAGGGCGGAGTCAGTCAGCAAGTCGGGTGAGGGCGGCGAGGATCGCGGCCTGAACAGTGGGCCAGTCGTAGAGGATCTGCGCATAGTCGAAACGGAGAGTCTCGTACCCGAGCCGGGATGCCGCGGCATCTCGCACCAGGTCCTTGTGCCGCGCGGAGCGGCCATCATGATTCTTCTTGCCGTCCGCCTCCAGGATCAGACGCCCCGCGATCACGAAGTCCACTTTTCCGACCCCGCGGATCCGCACCTGGCAGTCGAGTCGGATCCCGAGGAGGTGCAGGCGCAGTCGCACCAGCGATTCGAGCCCGCTGTCTGCATCTCCACGCGCGACGTCCACGAGCCATCGAGCCACGTCGGGGAGCGCATCCCGGACTCGATTCCGGGCTGTGCGTGGCAGCTGCCCGCGGCGCCAGGCGGACTCGAAGGAGGCGAAGAACGCCTCGTCGCCCCCGCATCGGTACAGATGCAGGAGCGCCGTCTCGATGTCGACCACTCCGAACCGGGTCGGCCCTTCGAAGAAGTGGGCGACGCAGACGCAACCCGGATGGGGATGGATCCTGCCGTTGCGGCCGAGCCAGACGTGCAGCGTCTCGGGATCGTCCAGTACCCACACGCCATGATGGCGGAGCGCAGACCCGCAGGTCATCGCTCCGCCGTGCCCCGCCGCCGCGGCGACATCGATGGACAGGGCGGGGACGGCGAAGACACCCGGGCGGATCCGTCGGATCCGGCCCTGCGCGACCTCTTCGGCCAACGCTCTTCGGCTGAGCCCCAGGCGCTGCAGCTGCGTGCCACGGGCGATGCCGCCCAGGCGGGCGAGTGTGGTCGAAGGATCCAGCATCCCCTCACCCTGTCGCCCGCACAGACCTCGTGGGGGCGTATCTCCGCGATCCGGGGAATGTTCGGTCCGGAGTCCGGTGGGGGAGGACGAACGTGGAAGGGGCAAATGCACGATCACGGAACGGATGCACGACGGATCCGGGGAAATGGTCGTGCATCCGTGTCCGGGTCGTGCAAACACCCCCCCGAGAACGACGGAAGCCGCGGCCCCGAAGGGACCGCGGCTTCCGCGCGAGCGGATCCGGCTCAGCCGGCGTGCGTCATCGACAGCAGGTCGAGCTTGGCGTCGAGCTGCTCGAGGGTCAGCTCGCCGCGCTCGACGTAGCCGAGGTCGAGCACGGCGTCGCGGACGGTGATGCCCTTGGCGACCGCGTGCTTGGCGATCTTCGCCGCGGCCTCGTAGCCGATGAGCTTGTTCAGCGGCGTCACGATGGACGGGCTCATGCCCGCAAACGCGGCCGCGCGCTCGATGTTGGCCTGCAGGCCGTCGACCGTCTTGTCGGCGAGCACGCGCACGGCGTTGGAGAGCAGGCGGATCGACTCGAGCAGCGCGGTTCCCATGACGGGGATCGCGACGTTCAGCTCGAACGAGCCGGAGGCGCCGGCCCAGGCGACGGTCGCGTCGTTGCCGATCACGCGGGCGCACACCATGAGCACGGCCTCGGGGACGACCGGGTTGACCTTGCCCGGCATGATCGAGGAGCCGGGCTGCAGGTCGGGGATGTGCAGCTCGCCGAGACCCGTGTTCGGGCCGGAGCCCATCCAGCGCAGGTCGTTGTTGATCTTGGTCAGCGAGACCGCGATCGTGCGCAGCGCACCCGACGCCTCGACGAGGCCGTCGCGGTTGGCCTGGGCCTCGAAGTGGTCCTTGGCCTCGGTGATCGGCAGCTCGGTCTCGGCCGCGAGCAGCGCGATGACCTTCTGCGGGAAGCCGAGCGGCGTGTTGATGCCGGTGCCGACCGCGGTGCCGCCCAGGGGGACCTCGGCGACGCGCGGGAGGGCCGCCTGCACGCGCTCGATGCCGAGGCGGATCTGGCGGGCGTAGCCGCCGAACTCCTGGCCGAGGGTGACCGGGGTGGCATCCATGAGGTGGGTGCGGCCGGACTTGACCGCGTCCTTCCACAGCACCGCCTTCGCCTCGAGCGCGACCGCGAGATGGTCGAGCGAGGGGATGAGGGTGTCGATGAGCGCCTGGGTGACGGCGATGTGCACCGAGGTCGGGAAGACGTCGTTCGACGACTGCGACGCATTCACGTGGTCGTTCGGGTGCACGGTCGCGCCCAGGATCCGGGTCGCGAGAGTGGCGAGCACCTCGTTCATGTTCATGTTCGAGGACGTGCCGGATCCGGTCTGGTAGGTGTCGACCGGGAACTCGCCGTCGTGCCTGCCCTCTGCGACCTCGTCCGCCGCCTGGGCGATCGCGTCGGCGATGGCGCCGTCGAGGGTGCCGAGCTCCTTGTTGGCGAGCGCGGCGGCCTTCTTGATCCGGGCGAGAGCCGCGATCTGCGTCGACTCCAGGCCCTTGCCCGAGATCGGGAAGTTCTCCACGGCGCGCTGCGTCTGCGCCCCGTACAGAGCGTTCACGGGCACGCGCACCTCGCCCATGGTGTCGTGCTCGATGCGGTACTGCTCGTTGTCGGTCACTGCTGTTCCTCCAGATGTGACGGGGGTGATGAGGGGGGATGTTCAGGCGTGGGCGTCGCTGAGGCCCACGGTGACGATGGGCACGGCCGTGCCCTCGTTCAGTCGGTAGTTGGCGCCGACGATGCCCAGCTTGCCGTCGGCGACGGCCTGGGAGATCAGCTCCGAGGACTGCAGCAGGTCGCGCACGGTGTTGCGCAGGTGCTCCTGTCCCACGAGCTCCGCGTCGATCTCGGCCACGGTGGATCCGCCGTGCTCGGCGAGCACCTTCCGGGCGGCCGGCACGATCGGGGCGACGAGCCGCCAGATGTGCGGGGGGAGCGGAGCGGCGTCGATCGCCGTGCCGTCGATCGCGGCGCGCACGGCGCCGCAGCTGTCATGCGCGAGCACCACGATGAGCGGCACGCCGAGGATCGCCACGGCGTACTCCAGGCTCGCGACGATCGACTCGCCGAGGACCTGCCCTGCGTTGCGCACCACGAACAGATCGCCGAGGCCCTTGTCGAAGATGATCTCAGCCGCGAGGCGCGAGTCGGAGCAGCCGAACAGTGTCGCGAGCGGCGCCTGCCCGTCCACGAGCTCGTGGCGCTTGCCGACGTCCTGATTGGGGTGCTCCGGGTCGCCCGCGACGAAGCGCCGGTTCCCCTCGCTCATGAGCTGCCAGGCCTCGTCGGGGGTCAGCGTGGTGCTGTCGGTCATCGTCCGCTTTCGAGTTGGTCGACCTGCGGGCTGATCTTGGCGACCAGCTCCGCCGTGCCCGCCTTGCCCAGAGCGCCGTAGACGAGGACGTAGTCCTTGCCGACCTGCGTGCCGAGGGCGTAGTTGATGTTCGCGGCCGAGTCGGGATTCGGGATCACGTACTCGTCCCAGGAGCGGCCGCCGATCTTAACGGTGCCCTTCGAGGAGGTGCCGCGCAGCGGGGTGGCGGCCCAGTCCGCGTCGGCGTCGAACGCCTGCGCGACGTGCGCGTAGCCTCGGGCGTCGTCCGCCTGGGGCGCGACCGTGATGTCCCACACGACGGGCTTGCCGTCGATCAGGACGGCCTTGTTGACCCGCCAGTTGTTGGGCGGGGTCGGCAGCAGGACCGGGCGGTTCAAGGTGCTCTGTGCGTTCTTGGCGGCGGCGGGAAGGTCCACGGCGTTGGATCCCGTGAAGTCGCCGCGCGGCACGATGAGCACGATCAGCAGGACGACGCCGACGGTCGCGATGAGCGCGGCGATGAGGCCGCGGAACGTCTGGCTGGAGCGGTAGGCGGCGGAGGATGCGGCCTTGCGGTCGGCGGTCTCCTGCGCGGTCTCCGGGCGGCCGAGCTCGGCGACGACGGGCGCATGCTTCGGGGTGCGGCTCATCGCGCGTCCCCCTCGGAGGGGCGGGCCGCGTCCAGGCGGCGCTTCGCGCCGAGCAGCCATTCCTCGCAGCGTGCGGCGAGAGCCTCGCCGCGCTCCCACAGGGTGAGCGACTGCTCGAGCGTCGGGGCTCCCTGCTCGAGCTCGGCGACGACGCGGACCAGTTCGTCTCTCGCCTGCTCGAAGCTGAGGGCGGCGGGATCAGCGACGGTCGGCGCAGAGCTCCCTGCGGAGGCGGACGGCTCGTTCGACACAGTCACGCCTCCATCCTACCGGCGCGCGTCGGAGCCCTCGTCCGGTGCGGCGGAGCCCGATCCCGGGGCTTCGGCGACGTCGGCCTCGGCGATCTCCCCCTCCGACACGGCGCGCAGCGAGCCGCGGTCGACGGTGAGGGTGAGGACGGTGCCGGCGGGAGCGTCTGCCGCGTCGCGCACGATCAGTCCGTCCTCGCGGTGAGCGATCGCGTATCCGCGGGCGAGGGTGGCGGCGGGCGACAGCGCGCGCAGCGACGCGCGCAGCTCGGCCGTGCGTCTTCCCGCCGCGTCGACCGCACGTCCCAGCGTGTCGCGGGAGCGGGCGGCGAGCAGCCACACCTCTTGCGCGCGGCGCTCGATGAGCGGTTCCGGATCCCGCAGCACGGGTCTCGACCTCAGCTGCTCGAGCTGGGCGATGTCATGTGAGATGCGCTGCGACACCCTGGTCGTCGCGCGGGCCCGCAGCTGGGCGACGAGCGCGCGCTGCTCACCCAGGTCGGGCACGACCCTCTTGGCGGCGTCGGTCGGAGTCGAGGCGCGCAGGTCCGCCACGTCGTCCAGCAGTGGGTGGTCGTTCTCGTGACCGATCGCGCTGACCACGGGCGTGGTCGCCGCGGCGACCGCCCGCACCAGGCGCTCGTCGCTGAAGCCGAGCAGGGTCTGCGGATCCCCGCCGCCACGGGCGATGACGATGACGTCGACGTCGGGATCCGCGTCGAGCACTTTGAGCGCGGCGAGGGTCTCGGGCACGCAGCGATCGCCCTGCACCGCGGCGTGCACGGTGCGGAAGCGCACCTGCGGCCAGCGCAGCTCGGCGTTGCGGTGCACGTCCTTCTCGGCGTCGGAGTTCTCGCCCGTGATCAGTCCGATCACGTGGGGGAGGAAGGGGAGCGGCTTCTTGCGGGAAGGGTCGAAGAGACCCTCCTGGCGCAGCTGTGCGCGCAGCCGCTCGAGGCGCTCGAGCTGGTCGCCGAGGCCGACGTGCTTCATCGCCGACACCGTGAAGCTGAAGTCGCCCGCCTTGACGAAGTAGTCGGCCTTGACCGCCGCGATCACGTGGTCGCCGACGGCGAGATCGGCGGGGATCCGCGCCCGCACGCTCGACCACACCCGGATCGAGATCTGCGCGTCGGAGCGGGTGTCCTTGAGGCGCGCGAAGATGTTGCCGGCCCGCACGTTCCAGCTCGTGATCTCGCCCTCGACCCAGACCGTGCCCCACTGCGCCACGAAGTCGCGGATCGTGGCGTTCAGCCTCGCGATCGAGGTCGGGGCGTCCGCGGAGGACTCGCGCGGCGCGACGGAATCGGCGGGCGGGGCCTCACCGGGCACGGAGGCTGCTTCGAAGACGGTCATCGCCTCCCCAGCGTAGCAATGGCCATCTGCCGGATCCCGGCCGGCTGTCAGGACGCCGCCGGTAGAATCGGGGCGTGAGTTCTCCCGTCGCGCTGCCCGTGCCGCAGATCCCTCGCCGCCGCCCCACGGCCGTGCGCGAGCCGCTCCAGGACCGTCCCGTCGAGGGGCGCAAGCGCGTGCTGCTCGCCGCGCCGCGCGGTTACTGCGCCGGCGTCGACCGCGCCGTGGTCGCGGTGGAGAAGGCGCTGCAGCGCTACGGCGCCCCGGTGTACGTGCGCAAGCAGATCGTGCACAACATCCACGTGGTCACCGAGCTCGAGGATCAGGGCGCCATCTTCGTCGACGAGGTGGACGAGATCCCCGAGGGGTCGCACGTCGTCTTCAGCGCTCACGGCGTCTCGCCGATGGTCGTCTCCGCGGCGGAGGACCGCCACCTGCACGCGATCGACGCGACCTGCCCGCTGGTGACCAAGGTGCACCGCGAGGCCGTGCGCTTCGCCCGCGACGACTTCGAGATCCTGCTCATCGGCCACGACGGCCATGAGGAGGTCGAGGGCACCGCCGGCGAGGCCCCTGATCACGTCACCGTGGTGAATTCCCCGGCGGAGGCCGACATCGTCGAGGTGCGCGACCCGTCCAAGGTCGTCTGGCTCTCGCAGACCACGCTCTCGGTCGACGAGACCATGGAGACCGTGAACCGGCTTCGCACGCGCTTCCCGGAGCTGCAGGATCCGCCGTCCGACGACATCTGCTACGCCACCCAGAACCGTCAGGTCGCGATCAAGAAGGTCGCCGCAGACGCGGATCTGGTGATCGTGGTCGGATCCGCCAACTCCTCCAACAGCGTGCGCCTGGTCGAGGTGGCGCGCGAGTACGGCGCGAAGGCCGCGTATCGCGTGGACTACGCGGACGAGGTGCGACAGGAGTGGCTCGATGGCGTCACGACGGTCGGTGTGACGAGCGGTGCCTCCGTGCCGGAGGTGCTGGTGCAGGAGGTGCTGCAGGCGCTCGCCGAGGCGGGATACGGCGACGTCGAGGAGGTGCGCACGGCGGAGGAGGATCTGATGTTCTCGCTGCCGAAGGAGCTCCGCCAGGACGTCTCTGGCCAGCGCGACGAGCGGGCACTGGGCGGACGCAGCCGATGACCGATTCCGGTTCTGTGGAGCAGCCGCGCCGGCCTGCCTTCGGCGAGTACGCGACGCCGGAGGAGCAGAGCAGGCGAGCGGGACGGCCACTGGTGCCGCCGCCCGCCGTGCACATTCCGCCGACGGCGCCCGCCGCTCAGCCCGTGACCCCTACGGCTCCCGCGGAGGCGGCGGGGGAGCGCCCGGCGCACCCGGTCGATCGGATGGCGTCGATCGCGCTGCTCGCCTACGGGCTCTGGAACGTGATCACCACGGTCATCACCTACCTCAATCCGTCTTCGCTCCTGACGACCCTGATGCAGGCCATGGGGATCTCCGGCACGTTCACGAACTACGGGCAGGCGCGGACCTGGGGCATCGTCGCCGGCGTCGTCCTGATCGTCGGCTGGATCGCGACCGCCGCCTGGTCGGTGGCCAGGCTGCGGCGCGGCAAGCTCACGTGGTGGCTCCCGGTCGCGGGCGGCATCGTGTTCGGGATGCTGGCGGCGGTCTGCCTGATGGTGCCGTTCTTCGCGGATCCGGCTGTGATCTCGTACCTGAACGGGCAGCTGCAGAAGTAGGTCCTCGGACGCGAAGAGCCCGGCTCTGTGAGGAACCGGGCTCATCCTGATCCGTGGATCAGTGCGCGTTGCCGTTGTTGAAGTGGTAGTCGCCGTTTCCGGCGCCGTGGCCGCCGTGCGCGCCGGGACCGCGGCCGCCGGTGCCGGGCTCGACGTGGTTGGTCTTGGTGTGCACGATGTCGTAGTACACGCTCTGGTCGGCCGCGTTCGGGAACACGCGGTAGGTGAAGACGTTCTTGTCGAGCTGAACAATCGGCACGACCCGCTGGAACAGCACCGCTCCGTTCGCATCCTTGGCGGCGATCCAGCGCGACGAGCCGTCGGCCGCGACGCTCCAGTCGCCGTGCATCTTCGGGCTGTCGTCGAGGTTGTACATCGTGAACGTGCCATCGGCCTTGAAGTAGGCCCAGCCCACGAAGTTCGACACTGCCGGGTCGTCCAGCGCGACGCGGTCGCCCTGGGCGTCGCGTGCGCTCGTCGTCTTCCACGGGGTGGACGCGAGCGTCTCGGACGGGGTCAGGACCTTCTTCGCGAAGGGGGCGGAGACCGCGGCGGCGGGGGCTTCCGCGGCGGCTATCGTGGGGACGACGGCGACGGCGGCGAGGGCGATGGTCGAGGCGGCGATGAGCCTGCGCGAGAGGGAGATGTTCATGCCCTCCACGTTAGAAATCCGACCACGGGCCCCGCATCAGCCGATCGGCTACTTCGGGCGTCGCCGACCGGATGATCCCTCGGTGACGGACGCCGCCGGTCGGATCGAACGGCTCGAAGAAGAGCGCAGCGACCATACTGAGAGCAAGACGCCTCGGGGATCGGGGTTCGCGGCGATGCGGACCAGGGCCCACCCGCCGGTGAACCTCCGGGGCACGGGCCTCGTTTCCCTGTGAGGAGGCGACTGTGGACGACGACGACGAACGGCTGACGGCGCTCTACGACGTGCACGCGGGACCGATCCGCCGGTACGTCGTGCACCTCACCGGGAGCAGTGCCTCGGCGGACGACGTGGTGCAGGAGACGCTGCTGCGCGCCTGGCGCACGCCACGGATCCTGGAGCAGGAGGTGACGACCACCCGGGCGTGGATGTTCACGGTCGCCCGTCACCTGGTCATCGACGAGGCGCGCAGCGCCAGGCGGCGCCACGAGCATCCGATGGCGGAGGTCCCCGAGCGCGTCTCGGGCGACGTCACGGACCGGCTGTTCGACGCGATCCTCATCGAGGACGCGCTCGCAGACCTCAGCCCCGAGCATCGCGCCGTGATCGTCGCCGGCTACTACCGAGGTCGCAGCGTCGACGAGATCGCGACCGAGCTAGGGATTCCGGGCGGCACGGTGAAGTCCAGGATGCACTACGGACTGCGGGCCTTGAGGCTCGCGCTGCAGGAGAGAGGGGTGATCCGGTGAGCGTGGATCCGGATCCGTTCGCGACATGGGATGCCGCCTATGCGATGGGCGCGCTGTCCGCGGCGGACCGCGCGCAGTACGAGGCGCACCTCGCGGTCTGCGCGGAATGCCGCACGGCGCTCGCAGAGCTCGTCCCCGCCGTGGGTCTGCTTTCGCGCGTGCACGCGGACGACGCGGCGCGGATCGGCACCGATGACGTCGACCCTGCGGGGCCGAAGCTGCTGTCGATCGCCCGGGCCAGGCGGAGCTCCCGGCGCCGCGCGCTGTGGACCGGTGTCGGCATCGCGGCCGCGCTCGCCATCGCCGTGCCGGTCACGATCGTCGCGCTCGCTCCGCGGCCGGCGGTCTCGGTGGCGCTGAAGGGAGCAGGCGCCGTACCCCTGAGCGCCACGATCTCACTGACCCCCGTCGCCTGGGGGACGAAGATCGACATGGCCTGCCTCTACGCCGCGGGCGCTCCCGATGCGGGCTGGACCTACGTCCTCACCGTCGTCGGGGACGACGGGAAGAGCACCGACCTCTCGACCTGGAAGGCGGATCCCGGACGCACCGCGACGCTCTCGGCGGGAACCGCGCAGCCGTTGGCGGACATCCGCACGGTCGAGATCCGCAACACCGCGGGCACCGTCATCCTGCGCCAGGACATCGGCCACGGTTCGTCATCGGGGTGAACCGGGCCGCTGATCCGCCGAACGACAGGAGCGCCGCGGGGAGGGATCCCCGCGGCGCTCCTGAATGCCGGTGCGACTGTGCCGGTCGTCAGCTCTTCGACTGGCCGTAGGAGCCGAGCTGGCGCGTCGACTCGAGGACGCGCTGCGCCATCGCGGTCTCGGCGACCTTGCCCCAGGCGCGCGGGTCGTAGACCTTCTTGTTGCCGACCTCGCCGTCGACCTTCAGGACGGCGTCGTAGTTGTTGAACATGTAGCCGGCGATCGAGCGCGTGAACGCGTACTGGGTGTCGGTGTCGATGTTCATCTTCACCACGCCGTTCGCGACCGCGAGGGCGATCTCCGCGTCGGTCGAGCCGGATCCGCCGTGGAAGACGAGGTCGAGCGGCTTGGCGCCCGTGCCGTACTTCGCGGCGACCTGCTGCTGGATCTCGCCGAGCAGCTCGGGACGGAGCTTCACGCCGCCCGGCTTGTAGACGCCGTGCACGTTGCCGAAGGTGAGCGCCGCGATGTAGCGGCCCTGCTCGCCCAGTCCCAGCGCCTGAACGGCCTGGTCGACGTCGGCGAACGTCGTGTAGAGCGCCTCGTTCGAGCCCTCGTGCGCGACGCCGTCCTCCTCGCCGCCGACGACGCCGATCTCGACCTCGAGGATCGCGTTGATCGCCTTCATGCGGGGGAGGAGATCGCGGGCGATCTCGATGTTCTCCGCGAGCGGCACCGCCGAGCCGTCCCACATGTGCGACTGGAAGATGGGGTTGCGGCCCGCCTTGACCTCTTCCTCGGAAGCGGCGATGAGCGGCTCGACGAAGCCGGCGAGGGCGTCCTTCGGGCAGTGGTCGGTGTGCAGCGCCACGGTGACCGGGTAGGACTTCGCGACCTCGGTGGCGAACTTCGCGAAGGCGAGCGCGCCGGTGGCGCGGGCCTTGACGGTCTGACCGGCGAAGTAGTCGGCGCCGCCGGTGGTGACCTGGATGATGCCGTCCGAGCCGGCTTCGGTCAGACCCTGCAGCACGGCGTGGATGGTCTGCGAGCTGGAGACGTTGAAAGCCGGGTAGGCGAAGCCACCTGCCTTCGCGCGGTCGAGCATCTCGGCGTACTGATCCGGGGTGGCAACGGGCATGGCTTCTCCTGTGCTGGACGACGGGGGTCTGTGCCACTCTAGCGCCGCAGGATCGGCGATTCAGAGCGCGTGACGGCGGGCCCGGGAAGGCGGATCTTCGGCCTGGTAAAGAAGCGTGGATCTTTCGGTTTCGCGGCGCGGAAATCTGCGGATCCGTAACCGGTCCGCCCCTACGCTGGGGGCATGGTGAGCCTCACAGCCGATCTCAGCCCCCTCAGCCCCGACCGCAACCTCGCACTGGAACTCGTCCGTGCGACGGAGGCCGCGGCGATCCGCGCCGTCCCGTTCATCGGACGCGGCGCGAAGGAGGCGGCCGACGGCGCCGCCGTGGACGCGATGCGCGCCTTCCTCGGCACCGTGGACTTCGACGGCCGTGTGGTCATCGGCGAGGGCGAGAAGGACAACGCCCCCATGCTTTTCAACGGGGAGCACGTCGGCAGCGGATCCGGGACGGGCCCGCAGTGCGACATCGCGGTGGACCCGATCGACGGCACCTCGCTGACGGCGGCCGGCCGTCAGAACGCGCTCTCGGTGATCGCGGTCTCCGACCGCGGCACGATGCTCGACGCCTCCAGCGTCTTCTACATGGACAAGCTCGTCACGGGCCCCGCAGGCGTCGGCGTCGTCGACATCCGCCTCCCCGTCGCGGAGAACATCAAGCGTCTGGCCGGCGCCCTCGGCAAGCCTGTCGAGGAGATCGTCGTCTCGGTGCTGAACCGTCCGCGCCACGAGCAGCTCATCCAGGAGATCCGCGACGCCGGCGCAGGTACGCGCCTGATGAGCGACGGCGACGTCGCCGGCGGCATCAACGCCGCCCGGCACGGCGCGCGCACCGACATGTGCATCGGCGTCGGCGGAAGTCCAGAGGGCATCGTCACGGCGTGCGCGATCAAGGCGCTGGGCGGGCACATCCAGGGCCGGCTGTGGCCGCGCGACGACGACGAGCGTCAGCGCGGCATCGACGCCGGACTCGACATGGACAAGGTCTATGAAGCCGACGACCTGGTGAGCGGCAACAACACGATCTTCGTCGCGACCGGGGTGACCGACGGTCAGCTCGTCGCCGGTGTCCGCCGCGACGGCGACTACCTCTACACGGAGAGCGTCGTGCTGCGCAGCGCCTCCGGCACCCTGCGCCGGGTCGCCTCGGAGCACCTCGTCTCCAAGTGGCTCTGAGCGGGGCGCCCGCGGTGCCGGCTTCCTGAGAGAGCCGGGCCGCAGCGGCCTCCTGTGGAGGCCCGTGGGTAACGACCTGATCGCATTCCGCGTCTTCTCGGCGTCACCTGGCACAATGGAGGAGGCGCCGACCGGCGTGCACGGCGCATTCAGCGCAATTCGGAATGCGGAGCAGGGGAGCGTGGACGATGGCTGCGGAGAAGATCTACCGCCAGGAGACGGTCACTGACACCGGATCCGTCAAGATCGTCGAGATGGACGCCGCTCGCCGCACCGATGTCCTGTTCCGCGTGCGTCGCGAAGAGGGCCACGAGATCAGCGCCTGGTGGATGATCGGCGCTTTCGTGCTGTTCTCCGCCACCGTCGTCGCCCTGCTCAGCGGGGTTCCCGGGAGCGCGTGACCTCCTCCTGCTCGGCCTGATCGGCGTGCTCGGAGCGGTCGGAGTCCCGATCGATCGGCGCATCGGCGTCGGTATCCTTACTCCCCAGACGGGCACGCAGCTCGCCGAGGTCCGCACGCATCCCGTTTGCGTGGTCTTCCTCCGCGGATGACGCCAGTTCGTCCGCGGTGAACCGGCGCGTCGAGCTGGTCAGCGTCGCAGGGGCGGTGAGGGCATCCGCATCCACGCCGGGGAAGCGGCGGGCCGTCACGAGCACGCGGCTCTCCAAGGAGCCGGCGAAGCGGTTGTAGCTGTCGACCGTGCGCTCGAGAGCGCGGCGCAGGTCGTCGGCGTGATTCGCCAGCACGCCGAGCCGGTCGTACAGCTGAGTGCCGAGGTCGAGGAGCACAGCCGCCTCGGCGGAGAGCTCCTGCTGCTTCCAGGTGTAGGCGACGGTCTTCAGCACGGCCCACAGATTCACCGGGGTGGCCAGCGCCACCCGCTTGTTGAAGGCGTAGTCGAGGAGAGCCGGATCCTCGTCGAGCGCGGCCGACAGCAGCGATTCGGTGGGCAGGAAGCAGATCACGAACTCGGGGCTCACCTCGAGCCCCGACCAGTAGGCCTTCTTCGCCAGGGCGTCGATGTGCGCGCGCACGGCCTTGACGTGCTGCTGCATGAGGGGGCGCCGCTGCGGGTCGTCGGATCCGAGTGCCCCCGCGGCGAGGAACGCGTCGAGCGGGGCCTTCGCGTCCACCGCGATCGAAGCCCCGCCGGCGAGCCGGATCACCATGTCGGGGCGGCCGTGGCCCGCATCGGAGTGGATCGTGGCCTGCAGATCGAAGTCGACGTGCCGGGTGAGGCCGGCCGCTTCCACCACGCGGCGGAGCTGGGTCTCGCCCCACACGCCGCGCGCGGACGTCGAGCGCAGCGCGCCGGCCAGGGACTCGGTCGTGGAGCGCAGCGCCTCTCCGTTCTCCTCGGTGCGCCGCAGCTGCTCGCTGAGCTGGCCGAACTGCGCATGTCGCTCGCGCTCCAGCACGGTCACGGTCTGCTGCATGCGGTGCAGGCTCTCGCGCACCGGGGCGAGAGCGGTGAGCACGGCGTTCTCCTGGCGGACGCGCTCCGCGGCGTCGTGCTGCTCGCGGCGTGCGTGCTCGACGGCATCGCGGTACAGGTCGTTCTGCCTGTCCCTGTCTTCGCGCACGACGGCGAGCTCCGCATTGGCGCGGGCAAGGTCGGCGGCGCCGCGGCTGCGGCCGAGGAACCAGCCCACGGCGAGGCCCGCCACGGCGGTGAGTGCGGCGATGAGCAGTGCGAGCGCGTCCATGCGTCCATCATGGGCGGGGCCACCGACATCGCAGGAGAGCGTGGCCGTGGGCGGCCGGAACAGTGTCAGGCGGCGGCGCGCACCTTCGCGGGCGCGGCGGGAGCGAGCGGGTCGCCGAGGCGCACGCCGATTGCGTCGGCGAGCTGCTGCACCGTGCCCGACCCCGTGCGCGTGGCCGCGTCGATCACGATCTGCGCGCAGGCGCGTGCGTCGGCCAGGGCGTCGTGGTGCGGGAACGCGCCGAAGCCGGCCGCGGCCGCGGCGACCGGGAGCTTGTAGGAGTCGAGGTCGTACACCTTGCGCGCGACGTTCAGGCTGCAGAGCGACTGGTACGGAGGGCACTCGTCTCCGGTGGCCTCGCAGGCCCGGCGGATCACGTTCAGGTCGAAGCCCGCGTTGTGCGCGACGAGCACGTCGGCGCCGGCGAACGCGCAGAGGCGGTCGAGCTGCTCGCTCCACCCGTCGGCGTCGGCGACCTCATGCGCCTCGATGCCGTGGATCCGCACGTTCCATTCCTGGAAGGCGTCGTGACCTGCCGGCGGGCGGATCAGCCAGCCCGTCTGTGCGACGACGATGCCGTCCCTGACGCGGACCAGGCCCACCGCACACGCGGAGGCCGGGGAGGAGTTCGCCGTCTCGAAGTCGATCGCGGTGAAGTCCAGTGCCACGCATCCACCCTCCGCCGGGGAGGGGGCGGCGCGGCTCAGGCGCGCCGGGACGGACCGGATCCGGGCGTAGTGTCGAAGCATGGTCGAACGTGCGACGAGCTTCGGATCCGAGACGGGCAGCTACGAGAAGGGGCGACCGGAGTACCGGTCGGACGCGGTCGCCTGGTTGCTGGAGCCGCTGGCGGAGGGCGACAAGGCCGTCGTCGACATCGGTGCGGGGACCGGCAAGCTCACCCGTGCCGTGCTCGCCCTCGGGGGCACGGGCGTGACGGCCGTGGATCCGGATCCGCAGATGCTCGAGGCCCTGCGGGAGAAGACGCCCGGGGTCGAGGCTGTCACGGGCACCGCGGAGGCGCTGCCGCTGGCGGACAGGAGCGCGGACGCCGCCACCCTCGGCCAGGCGTGGCACTGGGTGGATCCCGTCGCCGCGTCCGCAGAGATCGGTCGTGTGGTGCGCCCCGGCGGCGTTCTCGGGCTCATCTGGAACGTGCGGGACGACCGCACCGAATGGGTGCGACGGCTGACCGAGATCATGGGCGGCAGCGCGGCGGAGGAGATGATCGGCGAGAACGCCGTGCGCGTCGCCGCACCGTTCGGAGAGCTGGAGGAGCGGCGCTGGGAATGGGCCCGGGAGATGACGCGCGCCGAACTGCATGCGATGGCGAGCTCGCGCAGCATGATCATCACGTCGCCGCCCGAGGAGAAGGCGCGGATCGCGCAGGCCATGGACGACCTGTTCGACGAGCTCGGCCTCGCCGAGGGTGCGACGCTGTCGATGCCGTACGTGACGGCCGCCTATCGCGCGATCCGCGGATCCTGAGCCGAGGCGCGCCCCGGTAGACTCGTACCCCGTGGCTCTCACCATCGGAATCGTAGGACTGCCCAACGTCGGCAAGTCCACCCTCTTCAACGCCCTCACCAAGAACGACGTGCTCGCGGCGAACTACCCGTTCGCGACGATCGAGCCGAACGTCGGCGTGGTGAACCTGCCCGACGCGCGGCTGAACGCGCTCGCCGAGATCTTCGGCAGCGAGCGGATCCTGCCGGCGACGGTGTCGTTCGTCGACATCGCGGGCATCGTGCGCGGCGCGAGTGAGGGCGAGGGGCTGGGCAACCAGTTCCTCGCGAACATCCGTGAGGCCGACGCGATCGCGCAGGTCGTCCGCGGCTTCGCCGACGACGACGTGGTGCACGTCGAGGGCGCGATCGACCCGAAGAACGACCTCGAGACGATCAACGCCGAGCTCATGCTCGCCGATCTGCAGACGCTCGAGAAGGCGATCGTGCGCATCGAGAAGGAGGTCCGCGGACGCAAGACCGACGCCTCCGTGCTCGAGGCCGCCAACGCCGCGAAGGACTCGCTCGAGCGCGGTCAGCTGCTCTCGACGAGCGGGATCGACCTGGCTCCGATCAAGGAACTGGGCCTGCTGACCTCGAAGCCGGTCATCTTCGTCTTCAACGTCGACGAGGCCGTGCTCACGGACGCCGCCCGCAAGGCGGAGCTCGCCGCTCTCGTCGCCCCGGCGCAGGCGATCTTCCTGGACGCGAAGATCGAGTCCGAGCTCATCGACCTGGATCCCGAGGACGCCGCGGAGCTCCTCGCCTCCACCGGCCAGGACGAGTCGGGCCTCGACCAGCTCGCCCGAATCGGGTTCGACACCCTGGGCCTGCAGACCTACCTCACGGCGGGTCCGAAGGAAGCGCGCGCCTGGACGATCCACAAGGGCGACAAGGCTCCTCAGGCGGCCGGCGTGATCCACACCGACTTCGAGAAGGGCTTCATCAAGGCCGAGGTCATCTCGTTCCAGGACCTGGTGGACACCGGATCCGTGGTCGAGGCCCGCTCCAAGGGCAAGGCCCGCCTGGAGGGCAAGGACTACGTCATGAAGGACGGCGACGTGGTGGAGTTCCGGTTTAACGTCTAGCGTTATTGACGGTATCCGTTATATTCTGAGCCCGTGATCAGATCGTTCGGTGACAAGGCCACCGAACGACTGTGGCGTCGTGATCGCGTGCCGTCGATCGATTCTCGGATCCACTCGACCGCCTTGCGCAAGCTCCGTCAGGTGGGGGCCGCCGAGTCGCTCGACGATCTACGGCTCCCACCCGGAAACCGGCTCGAAGCGCTGAAGGGCGATCGCGCCGGCCAGCACAGCATCAGGATCAACGATCAGTGGCGGATCTGCTTCGTGTGGACCGCCGCTGGACCAGAGGAGGTGCAGATCGTTGACTACCACTGACAAGATTCCCCCGATTCACCCGGGCGAGGTTCTCATGGAGGACTTCATCAAGGGCTTCGAGATCACGCAGAACAAGCTCGCCGTGGCAATCGGGGTGCCGCCGCGGCGCATCAACGAGATCGTGCATGGCAAGCGCGGGATCTCGGCGGACACCGCGCTCCGCCTGGGGCGCTACTTCGGCGTCTCGGCCCAGTTCTGGCTCAACCTGCAGACGCGGTATGAGCTGGACCTGGCTGAGGATCGGGCCGCCGAGCAGATCGCGGCGATCACACCGCTGAGGGCTGCGTGACTTTCGAGGCTCGCTAGACGCCTGGCGAGCCTCTCTCGACTCGGCTGATCTCGGACCGCGTCAGCGGCCCTGGCGCTTCTTGTAGGGCTTGGGCTGTCCCTTCACGGCGGGAGCCCGACCCTTTCCCTTGGAGGCCTTGGCCTTGCCACCGGACGGCGCGTCCGACTTCTGCGGAGGCGGTGGTGCCGCCGCGATCCTGTCTCGCGCCTCGGGCAGTAGGAGAACGCCGGCACTGGTCAGGCTGGTCGAGCTTCCCCGCGTGACGAGCGGGTGCCCGACCTCTTCCTCGAGCTTCTCGATGGACGAGTACAGGGCGGCGAGCGGGATTCCGAGCCGGGCGGCTGCGCGCGGGAAGTGCAGTTCCTCCGCGACGGCGACGAACCGCCGAAGCTGGGTGATCTTCATGGAACCCTTCCTTTCGCGCGCAGATCGCGGCGTCGTCCAGCGTACGGGGCTTCCTTCGATCAGTTGCACCCGGGGCGGGCGGAAGGCCGGATCCTCATGGAGATGAGGGCTGCCTCGCCGGGCCGGACGCACTACGTTGGGGCCGTGGAAGCGCGCACGGGCAAGACCACGGTGCACTACGTCGAGCACGGTTCGGGGCGACCGGCGGTGATCCTTCACGGAGCAGGCGTGGACCATCGCGAGTCAGAAGCCTGCTTCGAGCTCGCCTTCGCGGGCGCAACGGGGATCCGACGGATCTATCCCGACCTGCCCGGGATGGGTCGCACACCGGCTCCGGTGGAGATCCGCAGCGCTGAGGATGTTCTGACCGTGCTCCTCGAGTTCGTGGAGCAGGTGAGCGGCGACGAGCCGTCTTGGCTCATCGGTCATTCGGCGGGCGCGCATTTCGCGCTGGCGATGGCCGAGCGCCACCCCACCCGGGTCGCGGGACTCGCTCTGGTCTGTCCGCTGTTGCCGGGCATCCGAGATGTGCCGGAGCACCGTGTGGTCGTCGGATCGGGCGGTCTCGGAGACGAGGAGTTCCGGGGCTACTTCGTCGTGCAGACGCCGGAGATGCTGGAGCGCTACGAACGGTTCGTGGTGCCCGGCATGGAGCTCGCGGACGAGACCGCGATGGAGCGGATCGGCGAGCGCTGGGAGCTTGCGCCGGGGGAGGGGACGCCGTTCGACGGTCCTACCCTCGTCGTGGCGGGCCGGCTCGACTCAACGGTCGGATACGCCGCCGCACTCGATCTCGCGGATCGCTACCCGCACGCGACGGCGGCGGTCCTCGACGACACCGGTCACGCGCTTCCGCACGAGCGGCCCGAGCTGTTGCGTGCGCTGATCCAGGACTGGCTGGATCGAGTCTCGCGCTGAGCGCCCCCTCCTGTCTCGCGGCTCGTAGGATGACGGTGTCGTCCAGAGGAGGCACGGCCATGTCCGATACCGATGCGCAACCCACGCCCCGGCATGTCCCGGCGCCCGGCGAGCCGACGATCCCGGAGCTCGAGGAGGACGAGAACATCGCGCCTCGCCCCGAGGAGGAGATCGCGGATCTGCTCCGTGCCGAGCCCGATGAGGGGGAGCAGGTCAGCTGACCTGCCTGACCTCCTGCGGCCAGCCGCAAGCCTCGGCGATCCGGCCCGCCCACTCCTTCGCGGTGTCGTCGTCGGCGACGTCGATGATCGTGAGGCCTCCGATGCGCTGCTCGGCCGGGGCGAAGGCGCCGGAGGTGATCACCGTCGTCCCGCTGGTCGCGTCGGCGGTGAACGCCGCATCGTCGTCCTCGTGCACGCCTGCCGCGAAGACGAGTGCGCCGGCGTCCCTGAGGTCGGACACCACGGCATTGGCGAGCGGACCGCGCGCGGCGAACCACTCAGGGCTGTGATCGCCGACCCACTGCTGGTTGAAGTAGATGAGGTACTGAGTCATCGCCGCTCCTCGCATCGCCCATGTGGTCACAGGCCGTCTCGCGATCGTACGCCCGGGGATGTCGCGCCTTCGAGCCTCGGCACCGAACCCGTGCGGCCCCTCTCGTCCCGATGGCGGCCCCAGCGGAGGCCCCAGTGAGACTCGGTACGATATCTCGGTGACTACCGAGAACAACAGCATCTACGAACCCGATGGCCGCGCGATCCCCTACATCGATGAGATGTCGGAGGGTGACGGGCCCGTTCTGGTGCTCATCCCGGGACGCGGCCTCGAAGGCGGAGCGCTGGGATCGGTCGCACACATCCTGGCGGGTGAGGGGATCCGCGTGCTGCGGGTCGGCAACCGCAAGGACGACGACGCAACACTCGAAGATCGGGTGCAGGACGCGAGCGACGTCATGGACCACGTCGGCATCGGCGCGACCTGGATCGGCGGCCACGGCGTCGGCGGCACGGTCGCCCGCGCACTCTCCGCGAAGCGCACCGACCGCGCCCTCGGCGTGCTGCTGCTGGGCGTCGAGGACGTCGACGTGCCGATCGCGCCCTCCGTGCCGATCCTGATCATCCAGGGATCCGCGGACGACGTCATGCCGACGGCGAACGGCGAGAAGCTGCGCGCCTCCGCCGTGGAGCGTGCCAGCCTCGTGACGATAGAGGGCGGCGGACACCTGTTCCCCGTGAGCGACCCGGTCGACACGGCGTTCGCCATCGAGGACTACCTGGCCTGGGACTGATGATCACCTCCGACATCGCGTCGCTGGTGGTCCGAAGTGAGACCAGGGATGTGGCAGAGATCACCTCCCTTCTCGGCTTCGCTCCCACCGGCTTCGGTGATCGAGGCGATCCGACACCGTCCGGGATTGCAGGTCGGAAGCTGAAGCCCGAGTACCTCGTATACCAGGAGACCTATTGGGCGTACCGCTGCGAGATCGAACCAGCCGATGACAGTACCGGTTTCGCCAGCCTCGCCTCGCTCGTCGCTCTGCTGCTGCCCCGGGCGAACGCGCTTGCGATCCTCCGCGAAGACGGCGAGACCCGGATCTGGTGGGGCGGCCTCTCCGACAGCACGCAGGGCGGATTCGTGATGACGGCTGCGCTGCAGCACGACCTCGCGTTGCTGGGCTGCGACCTCTTCGGCACGACGTATCTGAATGAGGATGACGCGGAGCCGGCTACCTGAGATCTCTTGTCGATGACTCTGGATCTCGTTGTTCACGCAGGCGATCGCACGGTGAGCCAGCCGCCTCCGTCTCGGGTGCCAGGATGGATCCATGCCTGAATCCTCGGAGACGCCGGCGCGCACCGTCCTCCTCGTGATCGACATGCAGGCGGGGGTGCTGCCGGGCTGCTTCGACGAGCGCGGGGTGCTGTCGAGGACCGACGCTCTCGTGCGTCGGGCACGCAGCGAAGGCGTCCCCGTGGTGTGGGTGCATCACGACCCGGTCGGCGTCGGCACCCCGGACTGGGAACTCGCCGCACCGCTCGCCCGCGCCGACGGCGAGGCGATCGTGCGCAAGAGCTACCGAGACGCGTTCGCCGACACTGATCTGCGGACAGTGCTCGACGGTTACGGCGCGACCCGTCTGGTCGTCGCCGGCGCGCAGTCGGACTTCTGCGTGCGCACGACGACCCAGCGTGCGGCGGCGGAGGGCTACGACGTCACGCTCGTGCGCGATGCGCACACGACGGTCGACACGATCGCGGACGGCGTCCGGATCACGGGCGAGCAGATCGTCGCGCACACCAACATGTACTTCGCCGGGCTCCGCTATCCGGGGCAGGAGTTCGCCGTCGCGCGGCATGACGAGGTCGCGCTAGCCTGATCAGCCTCGCACGGATGTCCGACCCCGGTGCGAGGATGGGCGCATGCCCGAGTCTCCGGAGGTGCAAGCGCTGGTCGAGTTCCTCGACGAGCGGATCCGCAGTCGCGCGATCGCCGATCTTGATGTCGGCGAGTTCCGCATCATCAAGACGCGGGATCGCCCGCCGGCGTCGCTGGTCGGGGCGCGCATCAGACGTCTGGAACGCTTCGGCAAGCACGTCGGCTTCGACACCGACGCGGGGTGGCTGATGATCGGCTTCGGTCGCAACGGCTGGATCCGCTGGCACGCCCCGGAAGACCCGCCGAGTGAGGAGCCCGTGCCGGAGGTCGCGCGGATCGCGCTCGACGACGGCGCCGTGATGCAGCTCGTGGACATGGGCGACTTCCTGGCCGTGACCGCCAACGTCGTCGACGCGCCCGCCGATGTCTCAGGCATAGCGGCGCTGGGGCCGGATCCGCTCGCGCAGGACTTCGATCGCGATGCCTTCGATCGCGCGCTCGGCACCCGGCGCAAGCAGATCAAGGCGCTGCTGCAGGAGCAGACGTCGATCGCAGGGATCGGCAACGCCTACTCCGACGAGATCCTGCACCGCGCGAAGATCTCGCCCGTGGTGCACGCCGCATTGCTCGACGGCGAGGAGCGAGAACGGCTCTTCCACGCCACCGTCGATGTGCTGCGAGGCGCGCTCTCGGATCGCCGGGGGCTGCGGCCGGATCAGCTCAAGCAGGCCAAGGTCGCCGCGATGGCCGTGCACGGGCGCGGCGGCGAGGCCTGCCCGGTCTGCGGCACGACGATCGTCGACCGCGTCTTCGGCGGCGCCTCGGCGCAGCTCTGCCCGCATTGCCAACCTGAACGCTCCGCGGCATGAGACGACCTCGGAGATAGCATTCGGTGGTGAGCGAGCTTCCCCTGCGACACCGTTGGCGTGTACGTGCGACGGTCGCGATCATCGTCGGCGTGGTGGTCGGCTTCGTCGTCACGCCGTTCCTCGGCCTCGCCGCGGGGATCCTCGCCGGGTGGGGCACGCTCGCCCTCGTCAGCATCGTGTGGATCCTGCTGGTGGTGTGGCGGATGGACGCCGCGCAGACCCACGCGCACGCCACAGAGGAGGATCCGGGACGCGGCGCCGCCCGGGTGATCGCGCTGACCGGCAGCTTCGTCAGCATCGCGGCTGTACTGGTCGTGGTGCTGCAGGCCCGGCACGCCGAGGGGTGGACCCAGTTCGCGCTCGCCGGGAGCGCCGTGCTCAGCGTCGCCGCCTCGTGGGGGCTGATCCAGACCGACTACATGCTGCGGTACGCGAAGCTCTACTACGACGGATCCGGCGGGATCGTCTTCAATCAGAAAGAGGATCCGGAGTACACCGACTTCGTCTACTTCTCGGTCGGGCTCGGGATGACGTATCAGGTGGCGGACACCAACGTCACGCGCAACGCGATCCGGCGCATCGTCATCGCGCAGACCACGATCGCCTACGTGTTCGGCGCGCTGATCCTCGGCACGATCATCAACCTCGTCACGGGCCTGGGGTGACCGCGGGGTTCTCCTCGCGCAGGCGCGGTTCGGTACGGCGCTCGGGGCGCACGCCCGCCTTGTCCGCGTAGAACGCGCGGATCCGGTCCATGTCGGCCGCGACATCGCCGGTGAGGTCGAATGTGGGTCCGAGTCCGGTCGTCATCGTGGTGCGGTCGACGAACCCGAGGGTCACCGGCATTCCCGTCTCCCGGGCGATGCGGTAGAAGCCGCTCTTCCAGTACTCGTTGCCGCCGCGGGTGCCGTCAGGGGTGACCACCAGGCCGAACACGGCGCCGCCGTTCACCTGCGCGACGACCTCATCCACGACGCGGGACGGATCCGTCCGGTCCACCGGGATGCCGCCGAGGCGCCGCATGAGCGGGCCGCGCCAGCCCTGGAACAGGCTCTTCTTGCCGAGCCAGTGCACATCGATGCCCAGCCGCCACGCGATGCCGAGCATGAGCACGAAGTCCCAGTTCGACGTGTGCGGGGCACCGATCAGCACCGTCGGACGCGTCGGTGCCGGTTCCGTCGCGAGCGTCCAACGGCTAAGCGTCCAGAACGCGCGGGCGGCGAGGCGTTTGAGCATCCGTCCACGGTAGAGGGATTCGCATGCCGCACTCTGCATGAACCGGAGAGGGGAACGGGCGCATGGTCGGACGGGAAGTCCTGGCCATGCGCCCGTTCGGGGTGCCGAGGGTCAGGCGACCTTCGGCATCAGGGAGAACGACACGGCGCCCTCCTCATTCACGTTCGCGTCGAGGACCTTGTCGTCCAAGACGATGGCGGCCTCCCCTTCAAGGAAGACCGGGGCGCCGGGCAGATCCAGGATCTGATCGTCAGGCTCCGGCGAGACGACCACGTCGGCGGCGAGGCGGGGTTCGCCCGCCTGTCCCGGCGTTTCGGCCGTGTGGATGCGCAGACCCGCCCCCTCCGTGTCGGTACGACGACGGACGAGCGTGGTGACCAGCGCAGTGGCGTTGTCGGTCAAGGTGAGCACGAGGCACTCCTTCCGGTTGCGGACATGCCGAGGTCACGGCATGTGTCCGGGCCACGATTCCCCTTCAGGACCGAGCTCTCAACCGCTGTGCGGCGATTCGGCGTGATTCGGAGGGTCTTCCCACCTAGGCGGGGCGTGGGTCGGACAGGCGTTGGCGGGGCGGACTGGCGCTGCGCGGCACCGGTCGGACTGGCTTCGGCGCTGGTGACGCCGGCCTCATTCCGCGGCGGCTAGGAGCGACGCGGCCGTCGCCGGATCCAACCCCGGCACCTCGTCCGTCGGCACGGCGAGGGCGAGCAGCGACCGGCTGAAGTAGTTGCGAGCCGCGGCGGCGAGGGTGATGTCGACGATCTGGCGGTCGTCGTAGCCGGCGTCCCGCAGCCGCTGCGTGTCGGTGTCGGTCATCGCGCGAGGATCCGTGGAGAGCGCCTCGGCGTACCGGATCACGGCCTGTTCGGCGGGAGTGAACCCGCTGTCGTCGCCGCGCGCGAACGCGGAGAGTCCGTCATCGTTGAGTACCTCGGCCCGCAGCGACTTGCGCCCGTGGGCGAGCAGACAGTGCGGGGATCCGATGGCGCGGGCCGCGCCGAGCGTCGTCGCCTCGTACACGCGCACCCCGATGGACGGCACGATCGCCCGGATGAGTGCCATGAACGCTTCGTGCGCGGCGGGGTTCACCGCCATCGCCCGGGTGTAGGAGAAGACGAATCCCGCGTCCGCGATGTCTTCGGCGTACATGTCGGCGGTGTGTCCTTCGGCCGTCTCGGTCGGGGGAGTGCTGATGATCATGGGAAGCTCCTTCGCATCCGCGTCGGGGCGTTCTCGCGGGCGGCGAAACCCCGGCGCACGAGCGCAGACTACGCCCGGCGCGCAACCGGCGGCATGGGGCAAACGCCTCAACGGCGCCCCCTGCCGCACACGGGCGTAGCATCGAGGGATGACCACCGCAGCCGAATCCGAGCAGCAGACCTCCGCGGACGCCGAGCGCCCGACGAACGGTGCTGCTCCGGGCGTCCTGCCGGGCGGCCTGGCGCTGTTCCCGGGCCTCGATGCCGCCGACGCCGGACTGTGCATCGACGGCGTCTGCCGTCTCCCCGGCTCGAAGGCCTGACCGCCCCCCTCGCCGCCCCGGCGCCTCCCCGCTTCGCCGCTCCCGCTTCGCCGCTCCCGCCTCAGCGCTACCACTTCAGAGTCGTCCCCGTCAGCGGAGGCTATGGGGTGCGCTCGTAGGGACGACTCGGGTTTGTGATTTCCCGTCTTTCGGGTCGTCCCTGTCAGCGGGGCCTACGGGGTGCGCTCGCGGGGACGACTCGAAAGTGGGTGCTGGCCGCATCCGGACCTGGGCGCGACGGTGTCAGGCGGCGCGGGGGACGCCGAGCAGCCGGAGGTCGTGAGCGATGGCCCCCGGGGTGTCCCGGAGCTCCCGTGCAGTGCAGCGGATCTGCACGCGGTCGTGCGCGGCGAGTGCTCGCTGGCGGGCGAGGTCGTCCTCCCAGTGCTCGACTTCCATGTGGAACGCTCCGTCGACCTCCAGCACCAGGGTTCGCCCATCGGGCAGCAGCCATTCGCAATCGGTGAACCGGATCCGCCCGCGCGCATCCCGACGCTTGGTCTGCTGCCGCGGTGTGCATAGCCCGTACTCGCGACACATCCGCAGCACGTCGAGCTCCGCAACCGACTGGGATCCGTCGGCGATCTCGCACAACGTCTGACGAAACATCCGCGCCCACCGCAGGGGTCGCATCCGATCGACCCATTCGTGCAGCAGCTCCGGCGTCGTGAGTCCCTGCTGCACGGCCGCTGCGACCAGTCCCTCGGCCGTACGCATTGAGGGCTGATATGCCGCGAAATGGAGCAGGGCGGGTTCGAGCCGGCAGACGGGCAGGTCGAGGTCGGGTTGTCTCATCGTTCTCAGGGGGCGCCGCGTCTCGACGAAGCGGATCCCTTCCAGTGGAGGTCCGAGCTCACGGCCTTGCGGGACCAGCACGGTGACCGCGTCGCGATGCCAGTTGCGCAGCCCACCGAGCTCCGCCGCCGTGAGGTCGCCGATGAGGGCGGCACCGCCGGCGTGCAGGACGCCGAGCCGCATGAGCTGTGCTCGGGTGAGCTCGCCGGTCGTCGTGCCTATCACGAGCGACGATCGTGCGACCCAGCGGTCCGTCGAGATCCGATGCCGGATCATGCCCCGGGTCACCCCGAGCGCGAGAAGCTGAGCCCGGGTGATCAGCCCCTGTTGTGTGCGTGCGACCTCGCGCCATCCCATGCCACGCAAGCGTGCCGCATGACGGCGAGTCGGCGCGGAAACTATCCACAACCCACCGAGTCGTCCCGGTCAGCGGGGCCCATAGCGTGCGCTCAGGGGGACGACTCGGAAACGTGCTGCCCCAACCACCAGGTCGTCCCCGCCAGCGGGGTCTATGGCGTGCGCTGACGGGGACGACTCGGGATACGGTGCTCCGCGTCAGTCGGATCTGGGCGCCGCAACTTCGGTAGCGTGCTGCCCCAACCACCGAGTCGTCCCCGCCAGCGGGGCCTATGGCGTGCGCTGACGGGGACGACTCGAACAGAGTGGAACGGAGAGAAGCGAACCGAACGGAGCGGAACCGAGAGGAGCGAACCGAAACGAAGCGGAACAGGACGACGCAGCGAGGAACCGACCGGGGTCAGTGCATCGCGGGGGCGGAGCCCTCGGCGGAGCCTGCCTCGTCCGGCTGGTCCTCGGGCTTGCGGATGACGAACGCGCCGAGGATCGTCACGGTCGCGATGACCGCGCCGATCACGAACGTGCTGCGCGAACCGGCCGCGACGGCGTCGGGCACCTCGGTGCCGCCGTTCGCGTTCACGATCAGCGTGAACACCGCGATCATCACCGCGATGCCGGCCGCACCCGCCACCTGCTGCACGGTGCCGATGACCGCACTGCCGTAGGAGTAGAACTTCGGCTTGAGCGACGCCAGCGATGCGGTGAACAGCGGGGTGAACGACAGGGCGAGCCCGATCGACAGCAGCGTCTGCGCCACCAGCACGATCCACACCGGGGTCGTGGTGGCGAGCGTCGTGTAGAACCACAGCGACGCGGCCGTGAGGATCGAGCCGGGGATCAGCAGGACCTTGGTGCCCCGGGAATCGTAGATCCGCCCGATCACCGGACCGAGCAGACCCATCGCGAGCGCCCCGGGCAGCAGCACGAGCCCCGCCTCCGTGGTCTCAAGGCCGAGCGCCTTCTGCAGGAACAGCGGGATCACCGTGAGCGTGCCGAAGAACGCGAGCGACAGCAGGAACATCTGCACCATCGACAGGGTGAAGTCGCGCGAGGCGAACACGCGCAGGTCGAGCAGTGCGTCGTCCTTGCGCTGCAGGATGATCTGCCGCCACAGGAACGCGACGAGCCCCACCACGCCGACGATCAGCGAGATCACCAGGGGAGCGGCGGTTCCGCCGCCGCCCGCCAGGGCACCGATCTGGCTGAGGCCGAACACGAGACCGCCGAAGCCGAACGCGCTCAGCACGATCGAGAGCACGTCGAGGGGCGCGTTGGTGCGCTCGCCGACGTTCGTCAGGAAACGCCAGCCGATCAGCATCGCGACCAGCGCGATGGGCAGCACGACCACGAAGATCGCGCGCCAGCTGAAGTGATCGAGCAGGAAGCCCGACAGCGTGGGCCCGATCGCGGGCGCGAGCGAGATGACGATGCTGACGCGCCCCATCATCCGGCCGCGGCTCGCCGAGGGGACCAGATTCATCAGCGTCGTCATGAGCAGCGGCATCATGATCGCCGTGCCGGAGGCCTGAACGACGCGGGCGATGAGCAGCACGGTGAAACCGGGTGCGAGCGCGGCGATCAGCGTTCCCACGGAGAACAGCGCAAGGGCGCCGAGGAACATCTGCCGCGTCGTGAAGCGCTGCAACAGGAAGCCGGTCGTGGGGATCACGACCGCCATGGTCAGCATGAACGCGCTCGTCACCCACTGCGCGGCGAGGGGCGTGATCTTGAGATCGTCGATGAGGTGCGGGATCGCCATGCTCATCGTCGTCTCGTTGAGGATCGCGACGAAGGCGGCGGCGAGGAGCACCCAGATGACCGCCATGTCGCGGCGGGGGATGAGAGAGGATCCTGCGCTCGTGGGCACGGAATCGGTGTGTGTAGCAGACATGCGCTCCTCCGGGAAAGCGTTTCGAGGGGGAAGCTGCGCGGAACGGCGAGCGACTCCCAGGCTAACCACAGGGTCGGACATTCCATTCCCGGATCGGCTCCGCAGAAGCCCGCGCTGCCGAGGGCAGCGTCCGACCGTGGGCGTTGCGCCCTGAGCGGACGCGTCCGGCGGCTGCGCCGCGACGTCCCCGCTCGGACATACGCTTGCCCCGAAGCAGAGAACGGCAGGTGCCGACGGCGCGGGCGACCGGCGGCGGTCAGGGGTGTGGGCGGATGAGCATGATGGCCAGGATGGGCGGCGTGCGAGGCGGCCGCCCCGTGGACGAGGCGGCGCAGCGCAAGCAGAACGCGGACGCGCCCCGCATCCCCGACCTCGGGCGCAGAGTCGTGGGACTGTTCCGGCCGTACCGGAACCGGATCCTGATGACGGTCCTGCTCGTGATCGTCGGAGCCGCGCTCGGCGTCATCCCGCCTCTCCTGGTGCAGAAGGTCTTCGACGACGCGCTGTTCCCGCACGGCGGCGGCGGACCGCAGCTCGACCTGCTGGTGGTCCTGGTCGTCTCGATGATCGGCCTGTATCTGCTCTCGTCCGGACTGGGCGTCGTGCAGACCTGGCTCACCTCGACCGTCGGCAACAGCGTCACGGGCGATCTGCGCGTGCGACTGTTCGAGCACCTGCAGTCGATGGAGCTGGGCTTCTTCACCCGCACGAAGACGGGTGTCATCCAGTCCCGTCTGCAGAACGACGTCGGCGGCGTCTCCGGCGTGCTCACGAGCACGGTCACGAGCATCCTCGGCAACACCGTCACGGTGATCGCCTCGCTCGTCGCGATGATCCTGCTGGACTGGCGGCTGACCATCATCGCCGTGTGCGTCATGCCGATCCTGGTGCTCGTGCAGCGCCGGGTCGGGCAGGTGCGCGCGCGGATCGCCGGACAGACGCAGGAGTCGCTGTCCGAGCTCACCTCCATCACGCAGGAGACGCTGAGCGTGTCGGGGATCCTGCTCTCCAAGTCGTTCAACCGCCAGCGCTCCGAGTCGGCCCGTTACCAGGCGCAGAACCGCACCCAGATCCGCCTGCAGGTGCGCACCGCGATGAGCGGGCAGGGCTTCTTCGCCGTGGTGTCCGTGCTGATGTCGAGCGTGCCCGCGATCATCTATCTCGTCGCCGGATTCCTCGTCGCCGGCGGCACCGGAACGATCACCGCCGGCGCGATCGTGGCCTTCACGACCGTGCAGGCGCGCCTGCTCATGCCGCTCATCGGGCTCATGCGCGTCGCGCTGGACGTGCAGACGTCGCAGGCGCTGTTCGCGCGCATCTTCGAGTACCTCGACCTGGTGCCGCAGATCCAGGACGCGCCGGATGCGAAGTCCGCGACGGCCGCGCCCGGCCCGCGCGGACGCCTCGAATTCCGCGGCGTGCGGTTCCGCTACCCTGACGCGTCGTCCGCCGGGCGCGACACCCTGCAGGGGATCTCGTTCACGGCCGAGCCGGGACAGCACGTGGCCTTCGTCGGGCCCTCCGGCGCCGGCAAGACGACGATCCTCTACCTCGCGCCGCGGCTCTACGAGGCGTCGGAGGGTGCGGTGCTCTTCGACGGCGCCGACGTGCGCGACCTCACGCAGGAGTCGATCATCGACGAGATCGGGATCGTGTCTCAGGAGACCTACCTGTTCCACGCCACGATCCGGGAGAACCTCGTCTACTCCAAACCGGACGCGACCGACGAGGAGCTCGTCGCGGCGTGCACGGCCGCCAACATCCACCATGTGATCGCCGGCTTCGAGGACGGCTACGACACCGTGGTGGGGGAGCGCGGCTACCGGCTCTCGGGCGGCGAGAAGCAGCGCATCGCGATCGCCCGGGTGCTGCTGAAGGATCCGCCCGTGCTGCTGCTGGACGAGGCGACGTCGGCGCTCGACACCGTCTCCGAGCGGGTAGTCCAGGAGGCGCTGGACGAGGCGGCCAAGGGGCGCACCACGCTCACGATCGCGCACCGGCTGTCCACCGTGATCGGCGCGGACGTCATCCACGTCGTGCAGGAGGGGCGCATCATCGAGTCGGGCACGCACTCCGAGCTGCTCGCGCAGGGCGGGCTCTACGCCGACCTCGCGGCGCAGCAGGTGGCCGCCGCCCGGATCGACGACGATATCCGCTCGGCCTGATCGCCAGAGCGCCGGAGCCGAGCGCGCTCAGTGCGCGCTCAGCCCGCCGTCGACGAAGAGCGAGTGCCCCGTGACGTAAGCGGATCCGGCGCCGGCGAGGAACACGGCGGCACCGGCGAAGTCGGAGGGCAGGCCGTTGCGGCCGATCATCGTACGGGCGGCGAGCGCCGCGATCTGCTGCGGATCCTCTTGCAGTCGGGCGTTGAGCGGCGTCAGCACGAATCCGGGGACGAGCGTGTTGCTGGTGACCCCTGAACCGCCCCACGCCTCGGCCTCGGAGCGCATCAGGGACTCGATCGCGCCCTTCGACACGCCGTAGATCCCGCTGCCCACGAACGCCCGGTGCGCCTGCTGCGAGCTGATGTGGATGAGCCGGCCGTAGCCGCGCTCCGCCATGCCCGTCGCGTACCTCTGCCCGAGCAGGAACGGGGCGAGCGCGTTCACGGTCATCGTGGCGTCCCAGTCGGACTCTGTGATGTCCGCGAAGGCGGGGCGGATGTTGATGCCGGCCGAGTTCACGAGGATGTCGGGCTCGCCGAACGGCAGAGCCGCCGCCTCGCCCGCCGCACGGATCCCGTCACGGGTGCCGAGGTCGCCGACGACGCCGGCGGCGCGGCAGCCGGCGTCCGTGAGCTCGCGCACGGTCTCCTCGATCCGCTCGGCGCCGCGCGCGACGATCACCGTGGCGGCGCCGGCCCGGGCGAGTGCGGTCGCGATGCCGCGGCCGATGCCGGAGCTGCCGCCGGTGACCACGGCGGTGCGGCCGTCGAGGGAGAAGAGTTCGGAGAGGTAGTCGTTCATGGTGGTCCTGATTCCGGGCGGCTCGATGCGCGTGGGCGCGCCGGCCGTCCTGGCAGTGGCCGCGGCTACCAGTGCAGCGCGGCGGCGAGGGTGTGATCCACGCGGGCGTCGGCGAACTCGGGGAGTGCCTCGAGCTCTTCGAGGAACGCTCGGACCGCCGCGGGATACGCGGGGTCGGGGTGGGTGCCGGCGATCTCCTGGAGCGGCGGCACGTCCATCGCGAGGATGAGGTCGAGCCTAGCGGCCACCGCGGCGCGCGCGCCCGCCTGATGCAGCACCTCGATGCCGCCGCGCAGCGCCGTGAGGTAGTCGCGAAGCACGCGGACGCGGTGCTTGCCCTGTGTGATCGAGGTGCCGTTCTCGCGCAGCCGCCACTTCACCACCACATCGGGGATGACGTCGAAGGCGCGTGCGGTCGTGTACATCCGCTGCGCCACGATCTGGTCCTCGTAGGCGACGCCCTCCGGGAACCGGAGATCGTGCCAGAACGCCGTGCGGCTCACCTTCGACCACGCCACGATGTTCGCCGATGCCGCCGGATGCGCGAAGACCGTGGTCCCGAGGCGCTCCGGATCCGTCGCCGCGGCGACCCATGGCTGCACCCGTCCGGCCGCGTAGCCACGGCCGTCCCAGCGGGAGCGCACGTAGGCGCCCGTCACGAAGTCGCTGCCGGTCGCGGCGAGAGTGCCGGTCATCCGCTCGAGAGCTGTCGGGGTGAGCTCGTCGTCGCCGTCGAGGAAGCCGAGGTACTCGGTGTCGACCAGATCGAGGGCGGCATTGCGCGCAGCTCCGAGGCCCCGCGAACGCTCGTGACGCAGGAGGGTGAACCGGGGATCCTCGCGCGTCGCGGCCTCGAAGATCCGGCCGGTGTCGTCCCGCGAGCCATCGTCGACGAGGATCGCCTGCCAGGAGCTCTCGGTCTGCGCGCGCAGTGAAGCGAGAGCGGCAGGGGCGAAGTCGGCGATGTCGCGACCGGGCACGATCACGGTCACGAGCGGAGCGGGCACCTCGCCAGTCTAGGAGCGCACGGCGGCCACGGCGTCGGCGACGAGTCCTGCGAGCCGATCGGGCCCGTCGCCGGGAAGCCCCGCGCGGCCGAGCGTGAAGCGCACCGCGGTCTGCGCGACGACGGGGTCGATCCCGCAGGCCAGCAGCACGTGGGAGGGCTCGTCGCTGCCGGCAGCGCACGCCGATCCACTGGACGACACCACGCCGCGCCGCTCCAGTTCGAGCAGCACGGCCTCACCCGAGACCTCGGCGAACGTGAAGCTCGCGGTGCCGGGCAGCCGCTGCTCCGGGTCGCCGGTCAGGCGCGCCGAGGGTACCGCCGCGAGGATGCCGGCGATGAGTCGCGCGGACTGCGCGCCCACGCGGACGGCGGTGTCGGCGCGTTCGCCCTCGGCCAGATCGAGCGCCGTGGCGAGGGCCACAGCCCCGGCCACGTTCTCGGTGCCGGAGCGGCGTCCGCGCTCCTGTCCTCCGCCGTGCACGAGGGGCTCGAGCGGCACGCGTCCGCGCACAGCGAGCGCGCCGATGCCCTTGGGAGCGCCCAGCTTGTGACCGGCGATCGCGATCGAATCGGCGCCGAGGCCCGACAGCGCCAGCCAGCCCGCGGACTGCACGGCGTCCACATGCAGCGGCACGCCCCGCGCGGCCGCGGCCGTGGCGATGCCCGCGACGTCCTGGACCGTGCCGATCTCGTTGTTCGCATGCCCGATCGCGACCAGCGCGGTGTCATCGCGGGTCGACGCGGCGACAGCGGCCGGATCCACCCGTCCTCGGCCGTCGACGGGAACGAGGGTCGCCTCCACGCCGTGGAAGCGCGCGAGGTATGCGACCGACTCCAGGATCGACTCGTGCTCGATCGGCGTCGTGATCACGTGCGGCCGGCCCCGGCCGCCCCTCGTCTCGTCGCTGCGCTCGTCGCTCGGGAACCGTGCGGCCAGCACGATGCCCTTGACCGCGAGGTTGTTCGCCTCGGTGCCGCCGGCGGTGAAGACCACATCGCCCGTGCGCATCCCGAGCACGCGGGCCACCCGTGCTCGGGCGTCCTCCAGCGCCGCGCTCGCCGCCTCGCCCACGGTGTGGTGGCTCGACGGGTTCCCGAACGTCCGAGTCAGGAACGGGGCCATCGCCTCGAGCACCTCGGGCCGTACGGGCGAGGTCGCCGCGTGATCGAGGTAGAGCGGACCGGTCATCTCAGTCGATCCGCGGACCGGCGTCGATCCGCACGTCGAGGCCGAGGTCGAGAGCGCGCGCGGAGTGGGTGAGGGCGCCCACCGAGATCACGTCGACCCCCGTGCCCGCGATCGCGCGCACGGTGTCGAGGTTGACGCCGCCCGAGGCCTCCGCGGTCGCGCGGCCGTCGATCTGCGCGACGCCGGTGCGCAGATCCTCGAGGGAGAAGTTGTCCAGCAGCACGGTGTGCGCGCCGCCCTCCAGGACCGCAGGGATCTGGTCGAGCCGGTCCACCTCGACCACGACGTGGGTGGTGTGCGGCAGCGTCTCGATCGCCTCGCGCAGCGCGGTGGCGAGGTCGCGTCCGCCGCGACTCAGCACGGCGAGGTGGTTGTCCTTGGCCATCACGGCATCGGACAGCGAGAACCGGTGGTTGCGCCCGCCGCCGGCGAGCACGGCGTGCCGCTCGAACGCGCGCAGGCCGGGGGTGGTCTTGCGGGTGTCCGCGATGCGCACCCGCTTGCCGTCGGGGCCGGCACCCTCGACCGCGGCGACGTAGGCGGCGGTCAGCGTCGCGATGCCGCTGAGGCGCTGCGTGAAGTTCAGCGCCACGCGCTCGGCTGTGAGCAGGCTGCGGGCGGATCCGGTGACCGTCGCGAGCACGTCGCCGGCCGCGAAGGCGTCGCCGTCCGCGACGTGCAGGTCGACGACAGTCGTCGGATCCGTGAGCGTGAACGCCTCGGCGAAGACGTCGCCGCCGGCCAGCACGCCGGGCTCGCGCGCGACGAGGTCGGCGGTCGCGGTCGCGTCGGCGGGCAGCAGCGCCGTGCTCGTCAGATCGCCCCACGGGGCGTCCTCTTCGAGGGCGGCACCGACGACGCGGGTGAGGAGAGCGGAAGTGAGCATCAGACTCCGATCAGGGCGGGGGCCGGATCCGCGATGGAGACCGGACGGGAAGAGGCGAGGAGGTGGTGCGCGCCGACCGAGACCGGCCGGGCGAGCGCGGCGTCGATCATGGCCCGGGCGACCTGGAGCAGGTTGCGGTCCTCGACCGCGGTGCGGGTCAGATCCTCCGACGGCCGCCAGGAGCGCACGGTCGCCCGCGCCTCCTCCAGGCCCTCGACGGAGCGCAGGGGGCCGACGAGATCCCACATGAGGTCCTGCAGGGCGGTGCGGGAGAACGGATCCGCTGTCGCAGCCCGATCGGCATCGCCGGCCAGGGGCGTCCGCTCCGGGACATCGGCGGCGACGCGGGGCCCCGGTGCGACCGTTCCCAGCGCCGCCGCGGCGCGTGCGCCGAACACGGCTCCCTCGAGCAGTGAGTTCGAGGCGAGCCGGTTGGCGCCGTGCACGCCCGTCCGTGCGGTCTCGCCGACCGCGTAGAGGCCGGGCAGCGTGCTGCGACCCTCGGCGTCGGTGACCACGCCGCCCATGAGGTAGTGCGCGGCGGGTGTGACCGGAATGGGCTCTCGGGCCCAGTCGAAGCCGCGCTCCCGCGTCACCCGGTCGATCGTGGGGAAGCGCCGGGCGAGACGTTCCGCGCCCAACGCCGTGGCATCGAGACGCACCGGATGACCCTGTTCGCGTGCGCGGCGCACGACGGCCCGCGTCACCACGTCTCGCGGGGCGAGTTCGCCGTCGGGGTGCGCGTCGAACGCGAAGCGCGTTCCGTCGTCGTCGATGAGCGTCGCCCCCTCTCCGCGCACCGCCTCGGAGATCAGGAACGCGGGCCCAGGCGCGGCCAGGATCGTGGGGTGGAACTGCATGAACTCCAGGTCGGCGACGGCGGCGCCCGCGCGCAGGGCGGCCGCGATGCCGTCGCCCGTGCAGACCGCCGGGGCCGTGGTGTGCCGGAACAACCGGCCCGCACCGCCCGTCGCGAGGATCACGGCGTCCGCCGAGACCTCCACGATCCTTCCGGCGGCGAGGAGGCGCGCTCCGCGCACCGCCGCATCCTCGACGATCAGGTCCACGAGCATCGTGTGCTCGCGCACCGCGATGCCCGCATCCCGCACGGCGCGCACGAGCGCGGCGGAGATCGCCGCTCCCGTCGCGTCGCCGCCGGCATGCGCGATCCGCGCCGCGGAGTGCGCGGCCTCGAGCCCGCGCAGGAGCCGCCCCTGGGGGTCGCGATCGAAGGGCACGCCCCGGGCGACCAGCTCGGCGATCCGTGCCGGCGCCTCGCCCACGAGCACGTCGACCACCGCAGCATCCGAGAGGCCGGCCCCTGCGGCGAGCGTGTCCGCGGCGTGCGCGGCGGGGGAGTCGGCCACGCCGTCGGCGTCCACGCCGTACACCCCGGCGATGCCTCCCTGAGCGAGCGCGGTCGCGCCGTCACCGAGGGCGTCCTTCACCACGACGTCGACGCGGTGCCCGGCCTCGTGCGCGTGCAGCGCCGCGGTGAGGCCCGCGATCCCGCCGCCGATCACGAGCACGTGCAGCGCCTCGGCGGCGCGGCGCTCGCGGGAGGCCGTCATCAGGCCACCGCCACCGGAGGGCGCGCCGCCAGCATGCGCTCGAGCGCGACCCGCGCCGGGTCCGCCACGTCCGCGGGTACCGTGATCCGGTTCGGGGTGCGCCCTGCCACGAGTTCTTCGAGCACCCAGGCGAGGTAGCCAGGGTGGATCCGGTACATGGTCGAGCACGGGCAGACCACCGGATCCAGGCAGAAGATCTCATGCTGCGGATACTCCGCCGCGAGCCGTCGGACGAGGTTGATCTCGGTGCCGACCGCGAAGGTCGTCGGTTCTGTCGCGGCGGCGATGGCCTTGCGGATGAAGTCGGTGGAGCCGGCCTCGTCCGCGGCGTCGACGACCTCCATCGGGCACTCGGGGTGCACGATCACGCGCGCCCCGGGGTGCTCGGCGCGGGCCTGGTCGATCTGGGCGACCGTGAAGCGGCGGTGCACCGAGCAGAAGCCGTGCCAGAGGATGACGCGGGAATCCTGCAGCTCCTCCGCGGTGGATCCGCCGAGGGGGCGGCGCGGGTTCCACATCGGCATCTGCGCGAGCGGAACACCCATCGCCTTCGCCGTGTTGCGGCCCAGGTGCTGGTCCGGGAAGAACAGCACACGGCGTCCGCGGGCGAACGCCCACTCCAGGACGGTCCGGGCGTTCGAGGAGGTGCACACGATGCCGCCGTGCCGGCCCACGAAACCCTTGATGGCGGCCGAGGAGTTCATGTAGGTGACCGGGATCACAGGTACGAGCCCGTCGGCATCCGGCTCGTCGAGCGGGCCGAGGACATCGGCGAGCTGCTCCCAGCAGTCCTCGACCTGGTCGATGTCGGCCATGTCCGCCATCGAGCAGCCCGCCGCGAGGTTCGGCAGGATCACGGCCTGGTCCTCTCCGGAGAGCAGATCCGCCGTCTCGGCCATGAAGTGCACGCCGCAGAAGACGATGGCCTCCGCGTCAGGGTGCTGCTTCGCGAACCCTGCGAGCTGGAACGAGTCGCCCACGTGATCGGCGTGCCGCACGACCTCCTCGCGCTGATAGAAGTGCCCGAGCACGACGACGCGCTCGCCGAGGGTCGCCTTGGCCGCGCGGATCCGGTCGTGCAGCTCGTCCTCGTCCGCCTCTCGGTAGGAGGAGGGGAGCTCTCCCTGGCGGGGCGCACCGGTCGGGATCACGTCGCCCATGGAGGATCCGGGGCCGTAGCCGGGGATCGTGTCGAAGTTCCACGGACCCGCGGCGAGATCGGTCGTGCAGGTCGACTCGGTGGAAGCTCCCGTGACGATCAGGCGCAGTGCGTGGTCGACGGACGGATCGATCGGTGAGTGCAGAGAGGTGGTGCTCATGAGGTCCTCGTCTCGTCGGAGGCGAGCGGGCCGCGATCGGCGAGCTCGACGTCGGTGGCATCGCGGTACAGCCGGGCCGGCCGATGGCTGCCCGTGCGGAACGCGTTGGTGGGGATCAGGGTCCGCGTCGCGTCGACCTGGCGGCGGAAGTTCGCGGGATCCAGCTTGCGACCGAGGATCGTCTCGTACGCCTCACGCAGGTCGGCCAGCGTGAACTCCGGAGGCAGGAATCCCTGTGCCACGCGGCTGTATCCGGCTTTGTTGCGCAGTCGCCATGCCGCGTACTCGACGATGCGCGCGTGATCGAAGGCGAGGGTGGGCAGGTCGGAGGCGTCGAACCACTCGACGTTCTCGATCTCCACACCGGCCGACCGGCGCTCCGCCAGCTGCTGGTCGACGAGATCCTCGCGCAGCAGCGCCCAGTACACGACCGAGATCACCCGGCCGGGGGCGCGGTCCACGGCGCCGAACGCGTAGAGCTGCTCGAGGTAGCTGGGGGCGAGGCCCGTGGTCTCGGCGAGCGTGCGCGCGGCCGCTGCCGCGAGGCCCTCGCGCACGTCGAGCCATCCGCCGGGGAGCGCCCAGTCGCCGGCATGCGGGGCGCGCGTGCGGCGCACCAGAGGCAGGGCGATGCGCGGGGCGGCGCTGCCGTCGCGGCGCATCGTGAGGATCACCGTCGAGACGGCGAGGCGGATGCCGTCCTCGGATCCTTCGCTTCTGGTCACCGTGACTTTAACCTCCGGGGTCCGATCTTAGAGTCATTCCGACCAGAAGGCGAGTCCATGACGTAACGAAGTGCGGACGCAGGTCTTCGCGGTGCTGCCGCGGCAGGCCCTCGTCGCGATAGGATGAGCGCGCACAATTGAACACGTGGCCGCATGGTCTGTGCGGGAGAGTCCGGTGATCGTGGCCGGACACCGAAGGAGCAAGCCTCCCCGCCAATCTCTCAGGTAACCGCACCGCGCTGACCCGGCCGCTCTGGAAAGTGATTTCGAGCGAAGCAAGAAATCAGGTTGAGCGAGGCCGCCGAAGGCGCCCGAGCCGAAACCCCGGTGATCAGACCCTCGCGGATCTCCACCTCTTCTTGCCTCACGACGGATCCGCCGACGGTGAAAGCCCAGCGCCCCCTCGAGGTGCCAGGGCGAAGCTCTCAGGCCTATGACAGAGGGGGAGTTCTCGGATCCGCGCGCCGCGCGGGTTCTCACCGATCCGCACGGGAGAGCTCCATGACAGACCCCCGCTACACCCCGCTCCGGGAGCGCCACGAGGCGCTGGGAGCATCGTTCACCGACTTCGGCGGCTGGCAGATGCCGGTCCGCTACACGTCCGACCTCGCCGAGCACCACGCGGTGCGCGCGAGCGCGGGTATCTTCGACATCTCGCACATGGCGGAGTTCACGATCATCGGCGCCGACGCGGGGGAGTACCTCGACTACGCACTGGCCGGCCGGCTGTCCGCGCTCGCGGTGGGCAAGGCGAAGTACTCGCTGCTGCTCGCCGAGGACGGCGGGATCATCGACGACGTCATCGTCTACCGTCTCGGCGACGACGACTTCCTCATCATCAGCAACGCGGGCAACCGCGACGCCGTGCGCGAGGCGCTCCTGACCCGCACGACGGACCGCGAGGTCGCCGTCGAGGACGTCTCCGACGACTACGCCCTCATCGCGGTGCAGGGACCGAACGCCGAAGCGATCCTCGCCGGCACCCCCGGCATCGACGACGTCTCGATCCCCTGGGCGGAGCAGAAGTACTACGCCTGGGCGACCGCGGTCTACAACGGCAAGCCGCTGCTGCTCGCGCGCACGGGCTACACGGGCGAGGACGGCTTCGAGCTCCTCGTCGCCGCGGAGGATGCCGCCGCGCTCTGGGATGCGGTCGTCGTCGCCGGCGCGGAGCACGGACTCGTCCCCGCGGGCCTCGCCGCGCGCGACACGCTGCGCCTCGAGGCCGGAATGCCGCTCTACGGTCACGAGCTGAACCGCGACACGAAGCCGGCCCAGGCCGGGCTCGGCCGCGTCGTCGTCTCCGACAAGGAGAGCTTCGTCGGCAAGAGCGGCACCACCCCCGCCGAGGGTGCGCGCGTGCTGGTCGGCCTGGCCGCGGAGGGCCGCCGTGCCGGTCGCGCCGAGTACGCGGTCGTGACCGAGGACGGTGCGGTGATCGGCGAGATCACCAGTGGCGCCCTGAGCCCCACGCTCGGCCACCCCATCGCCATGGCCTTCGTCGACCCCGCGGTCGCCGAGGGCTCCGTCCCCCTGTTCCTCGATGTCCGCGGAACGAAGATCCCCGCGACCATCACCGCCCTGCCTTTCTACCGGAGGAAGAAATGACCGATCTGAACACCCTGCGCTACAGCGAAGAGCACGAGTGGGTCGCCGTGGACGGCGAGTCCGCGACCATCGGCATCACCGACTTCGCCGCCGACGCCCTCGGCGACATCGTCTTCGTCGAGCTGCCCGCCGTCGGCACCTCGTTCAGCCGCGGAGACGTCTTCGGCGAGGCCGAGTCGACGAAGTCCGTCTCCGAGCTCTACGCGCCGGTCGACGGCACGGTCCTCGAGATCAACGACGCCGTCATCGACGACCCGTCGCTCGTCAACTCCGCCCCGTTCGAGGGCGGCTGGCTGGTCAAGATCTCGGTCGCGGCGGGCGCGGTCGACGGTCTCCTCGACCGCGACGCCTACGTCGCCCACACGGAGGGCTGAGAGTGACCGCGTTCCTCGACCGTCACATCGGCACCACCGCCGACGCCCAGCGGGCGATGCTCGACGCGATCGGCATCGCGTACGGCGCCGACGAGCGTCCCGTCGACGCCCTCATGCGCGAGGCCGTCCCCGCCTCGATCCGCTCGGCCGCCGACCGTGTCAGCGTGCTGCCGGCCGCGGCGAGCGAGGCAGAGGCCCTCGCCGAGCTGCGCGTGCTCGCGAACCGCAACACGGTGAACCGCCCCATGATCGGCCTGGGCTACTACGGCACGCTCACGCCGAGCGTGATCCAGCGCAACGTCCTGGAGAACCCGTCCTGGTACACGGCGTACACGCCGTACCAGCCGGAGATCTCGCAGGGCCGCCTGGAGGCGCTGATCAACTTCCAGACCATGGTGTCCGACCTCACGGGCCTCGACACGGCGAACGCGTCCATGCTCGACGAGTCCTCCGCCGTCGCGGAGGGAATGCTGCTCGCGCGGCGCGGATCCAAGGCCGCGTCCCACACGTTCGTGGTCGACGCCGACGCGCTGCCGCAGACCAAGGCGCTCCTCGCCACTCGCGCGTCGGCGCTCGGGATCGAGCTCGTCGAGCGCGATCTCGCCGGCGGCGAGACGCTGCCCGAGGACCTGTTCGGCGTGTTCGTGCAGTACCCGGGCGCCTCGGGACGGATCTGGGATCCCTCCGCGGTCATCGACGCGGCGCACCTCGCCGGCGGCCTCGCGGTCGTCGCGGCCGACCTGCTCGCGCTCACCCTGATCGCCTCGCCGGGTTCGCTCGGTGCGGACGTCGCCGTGGGCACCACGCAGCGCTTCGGCGTGCCGATGGGCTTCGGCGGCCCGCATGCCGGCTACATGGCCGTGCGCTCGGGGCTGGAGCGTCAGCTGCCTGGTCGCCTCGTCGGCGTCTCGCAGGACGCGGACGGCCACCCGGCCTACCGCCTCGCGCTGCAGACCCGCGAACAGCACATCCGGCGCGAGAAGGCGACGTCGAACATCTGCACCGCGCAGGTGCTGCTGGCCGTCATGGCGTCGATGTACGCGGTGTACCACGGCCCGGAGGGGCTGAAGGAGATCGCGTCCGGCGTCGCATCGAAGGCGCGCTTCCTCGCCACGCAGCTGGAGAAGGCCGGCGCCGAGATCGTGCACGCGGACTACTTCGACACGATCACGGTGCGCATCCCCGGCCGGGCCGACGCGGTCGTCGCGGACGCCCACGCGGCGGGGATCCTGCTGAACCCGGTGGACGCGGACACGGTGAGCATCGCCGCCGACGAGACCACGACCTACGAGGACATCCTCGCCGTGGCCACGGTGTTCGGCGCGGGGGAGGGCTCGTTCGCCTACATCCCTGTCACGAGCGTGCCCGCGGCCCTTGCGCGCCAGGACGAGTACCTCACGCACCCCGTGTTCCACGCGCACCGCTCGGAGACCGCCATGATGCGGTACATGAAGAGCCTCGCCGACCGCGACTACGCGCTCGACCGCGGCATGATCCCGCTCGGATCCTGCACGATGAAGCTCAACGCCGCGACCGAGATGGCCGCGATCACCTGGCCCGAGTTCGCGCAGCTGCACCCGTTCGCCCCCGAGGCCGACGTCCAGGGCTCGCTCGAGCTCATCGACCAGCTCGAGGCCTGGCTCGCCGACGTCACCGGCTACGACGCGGTCTCCCTGCAGCCGAACGCCGGATCGCAGGGTGAGCTCGCCGGCCTGCTCGCGATCCGCGGCTACCACCTCGCGAACGGCGACGATCACCGCACCGTGTGCCTGATCCCGTCCTCCGCGCACGGCACCAACGCGGCCTCCGCGGTGCTCGCCGGCATGAAGGTGGTCGTCGTCGCGACCGATGAGCTGGGCAACGTCGACCTCGACGACCTGCGCGCCAAGATCGCGCAGCACGCCGACGAGATCGCCGCGCTCATGATCACCTACCCGTCCACGCACGGCGTGTACGAGCACGACGTGCTCGACATCACGGCGGCGGTGCACGCGGCCGGCGGCCAGGTCTACATCGACGGCGCGAACCTGAACGCGCTGCTCGGCTACTCCCGGTTCGGCGACCTGGGCGGCGACGTCTCGCACCTCAACCTGCACAAGACCTTCGCGATCCCGCACGGCGGCGGCGGCCCCGGTGTCGGGCCCGTGGGGGCCAAGGCGCACCTCGCGCCGTACCTTCCGGGACACCCGCAGGCGCAGCGCACCGCGCACGCGGGCGGCCACGTCTTCGAGGGAGGACCGGTCTCCGCGGCGCCGTACGGATCCGCCGGCGTGCTGCCGATCTCGTGGGCGTACGTGCGGATGATGGGCGCCGACGGCCTGCGCGACGCGACGGCGGCCGCGGTGCTCGCGGCGAATTACGTCGCCGCGCGCCTCGGCGACCACTACCCCGTGCTGTACTCGGGGGAGCAGGGCCGGGTGGCGCACGAGTGCATCCTCGACCTGCGTCCGCTCAAGGAGGCGACCGGGATCACGGTCGACGACGTGGCAAAGCGACTCATCGACTACGGCTTCCACGCGCCGACCATGTCGTTCCCGGTGGCGGGCACGCTCATGGTGGAGCCCACGGAGTCGGAGGATCTCGGAGAGCTCGAGCGCTTCGTGGAGGCCATGATCCAGATCAGGGCGGAGGCCGACGAGGTCGCCGCGGGCGTCTGGCCGGCCGACGACAACCCGCTCGTGCACGCACCGCACACCGCGGCATCGCTGCTGATGGGCGAGTGGAACCACGCCTACACCCGCGAGAAGGCCGCGTACCCCACGCACGCGCTCATCGCGGGCAAGTACTGGCCGCCCGTGCGCCGCATCGACAACGCATACGGAGACCGCAACCTGGTCTGCGCGTGCCCGCCGGTGGAGGCGTTCGCGCTGTAGGAACCGCGCGAGCCGGAAGTACGACGAGGCGCCCTGGGAACGGTCCCAGGGCGCCTCGTCGTGTCAGGTCACCAGTAAGTAACGGTTAACGGTACGCATTCGTGCGATCGGCGGATCGGCGGTTAGGCTCAGTTATCCCTGAGCACTCGACGACGAGTGCGCAGTTTGCTGTCAACTGTCCACAGGAGGACACAACGTGAAGCGCAACAAGATCGCCCTCGCGGGCATCGGGCTGCTTGCGGTGGGCGCACTCGCCCTCGCCGGCTGCTCCAGCAAGTCGGGTGGCGGAGACGCCACCGCGTCGGCCGGCGGCAACTCGACCGCCGTCATCAAGGTCAGCGGAAGCGAACCCGAGAACCCGCTGATCCCGACCAACACGAATGAGGTCGGCGGCGGAAAGATCCTCGACTCCCTCTTCGCGGGACTCGCCTACTACGACGCCAAGGGCAAGCTCGTCAACGACATGGCCGACTCGATCAAGGTCGACGACGCCAACAACCTGACGGTCAAGGTGAAGCAGGGCAACACGTTCTCCAACGGCGAGAAGGTCACGGCCGACAGCTTCATCAACGCCTGGCAGTACGGCGCCAAGTTCTCCAACAAGCAGCTCAACCAGTCCTGGTTCAGCGACATCGAGGGCTTCAGCGACTCCGCCGACTCCGAGCTGACCGGCCTGAAGAAGGTGGACGACTACACGTTCACGATCAAGCTGGCCAACCCCGTCGCCGCGGACTTCTCGCAGCGTCTCGGCTACTCGGCCTACTACCCGCTGCCCGAGGCGTCCCTCAAGGACATGGCGACGGCCGGCGAGAACCCGATCGGCAACGGACCCTACAAGTTCGCCAAGGCGGGCGCGTGGCAGCACAAGGTCGAGCTCGACCTCGTGAAGAGCGACTCCTACAAGGGTGGACGTCAGGCCAAGAACGGCGGCGTGAACTTCATCTTCTACGCGACGGCCGACGCGGCGTACGCCGACCTGCAGAGCGACAAGGTCGACGTGATCGACCTGATCCCGGCGTCCGCGCAGCAGACGTTCGAGTCCGACCTGGGCGACCGTGCCGTCAACCAGCCGGCCGCGATCTTCCAGTCGTTCTCGATCCCGGGCAACGCCGCGCACTTCACCGGTGACGAGGGCAAGCTGCGTCGCGAGGCCATCTCCATGGCCATCGACCGCGCCGCGATCACGAAGACGATCTTCAACAACACCCGCACCCCAGCCAGCGACTTCACCTCGCCGGTCATCGCGGGCTGGTCCGACTCCCTCCAGGGCGCCGACGTGCTGAAGTTCGACGCGAAGAAGGCGAAGGACCTGTGGGCTCAGGCCGACAAGATCTCGCCGTGGGAGGGCAAGTTCCAGATCGCCTACAACTCCGACTCCTCGCACCAGGCCTGGGTCGACGCGGTCTCCAACCAGCTGAAGAACAACCTCGGCATCGACGCATCGGGCAACCCCTACGTCGACTTCGCTGCTCTCCGCAAGGACGTGAACGCGCGCACCATCCAGACCGCGTTCCGCACCGGCTGGCAGGCCGACTACCCGGCGCAGTACAACTTCCTGCAGCCGATCTACGGCACCAAGGCGTCGTCGAACGACACCGACTACTCGAACCCCGAGTTCGACAAGCTGGTCGCGAAGGGCGCCTCGGCGACCGACCAGTCCGAGGCCACGAAGGACTACGCCCAGGCCCAGGAGCTGCTGCTCAAGGACCTCCCGGCGATCCCGCTCTGGTACTCGAACGTGAACGGCGGCTTCGCCAAGGGCGTGAACAACGTCCAGTTCGGATGGAACTCGGTTCCGCTGTACTACGAGATCACCAAGGGCTGATCAGCCCCAGGGATCACACCCGCGAGGCGGTGACGACCACGTCACCGCCTCGCGCGCTGTCGAAAACAGTGTCGTGCACGTCGAACACGTGACACGATTCTCTCAACGAGGCGTCACGCCCGCACCGATCGTGCGGGTACCCGAGACGCCTCCTCATCTGGAGGGAGGGCGAATGTGGTCGGTTACATCCTCAAACGCCTCTTGCAGGTGATCCCCGTCTTCATCGGGGCCACCCTGCTCATCTACTTTCTGGTGTTCGCCATGCCTGGCGACCCCATCGCGGCGCTCTTCGGCGACAAGCAGCCGAGCAAGCAGCTGCATGACGCGCTCGTCGCGCAGTACCACCTCGATCAGCCGTTCATCGTGCAGTACTGGTACTACCTGACCGGGATCTTCCGCGGCGACATGGGGACCACGTTCTCCGGACGCTCCGTGAACGACGTGCTCGCGGCGACGCTGCCGGTGACGGGTCGACTCGCGGTCATGGCGATCGGGATCGAGTTCACGCTCGCGATCATCATCGGGACGTTCTCGGCGCTGCGCAAGGGCAAGATCTTCGACAACTCGATGCTGGTGCTGTCGCTGTTCTTCATCTCGCTGCCGATCTTCGTCATCGCGTTCCTGGCGCAGTACTTCCTCGCCGTCAAACTGCAGTGGTTCAGTCCCACGGTCGGCGCGACGAACGACTGGGGCGACATGTGGTTGCCCGCGATCGTGCTGGGCCTCAGCCTCTACGCGGTGAGCATGCGCCTGATGCGCGGTTCCGTCATCGACACGCTCAACCAGGACTGGGTGCGCACCGCGTACAGCAAGGGCCTGCCGCGGCGCCGGGTCATCCCGGTGCACGTGCTGCGCAACTCGCTGATCCCGGTCATCACCAACTCCGCGACCAACTTCGGCGTGCTGCTGGTGGGCGCGACCGTCACCGAGGGCATCTTCAACATCCCCGGCGTCGGCAACACTCTCTTCCAAGCCATTCGACAGCACGAGGGCTCGACGGTCGTTTCCTTCGTGACGGTGTTCGTGATCATCTACGTGCTCGTCAACCTGGTCGTCGATATGCTCTACGGCCTGCTCGACCCGAGGATCCGCTATGTCCGGTGACACCAGCGCGACGCATTACGTCGCTCCCATCCAGGACGGCACGATCGCCGTCGACGTGGTCAAGATCGCGGAGAAGCCCTCGAACCTGTGGCGCGACGCCTGGGCGGACATGCGGCGCCGGCCGATGTTCTGGGTCTCCGTGGTCATCGTGCTCATCGTGCTGCTGATGGCGGTCTGGCCGACGCTGTTCACGCAGACCCCGCCGAACAGCAACTGCCAGCTGTCCGACTCCAACGGAGGTCCGACCGCCGGGCACCCGCTCGGCTTCACGTTCCAGGGCTGCGACATCTACGCGCGGACCGTATGGGGCGCGCGGACCTCGGTCTCCGTCGGCATCATCGCGACGCTCATCGGATCGGTCATCGGCCTCATCATGGGCGCCCTGGCCGGCTTCTACGGCGGGTGGCTGGATGGTCTGCTGTCCCGCATCGGCGACATCTTCTTCTCGATCCCCTACATCCTCGCGGCCGTCGTCGTGATGAGCGTGTTCGCGCAGTTCCGCAACGTGTTCACGCTCGCGTTGGCGATCGGCGGGTTCGCCTGGGCCTCCACGGCCCGCGTGGTCCGCGCCGAAGTGCTGAGGGTGCGCCAGGCCGACTTCGTCATGGCGTCGCGTGCGCTGGGCAAGTCCCGGTTCGGCACCATGATCGGGCACGTCATCCCGAACGCGATCGCTCCGCTGCTCGTCGTCACGACGCTGAGCCTCGCGGCGGCGATCGTGGCCGAGGCGACACTGTCCTTCCTCGGGGTCGGGCTCGGCAGCGACACGATGAGCTGGGGCAACGACATCAGCCAGGCGCAGCAGTCCCTGCGCGTGGCGCCGATGGCCCTCATCTACCCGTCGATCGCGCTGACCGTCACGGTGCTCGCGTTCATCATGCTGGGCGAGCTCGTGCGAGACGCCCTCGACCCGAGAGCGAGGGCTCGTCGATGAGCGCGACCGCCGACACGCCGCTGCTGCGGATCCGTGACCTCAGGGTCGCGTTCGACACCCAGAAGGGCTCGAGAGAGGTCCTGCACGGGATCAACCTGGAGCTGTACGCGGGCGAGACGCTCGCGATCGTGGGCGAGTCCGGATCCGGCAAGTCGACGACCGCGTCCGCGATCGTCAACCTGCTGCCCGGCACCGGACACGTCACCGCGGGCAGCATCACGCTCGACGGCCAGGAGCTGACCGGGCTCAACGAGGCGCAGATGGAGAAGATCCGCGGTCGCGAGATCGGCTACGTGCCCCAGGACCCGATGTCCAACCTCAATCCGGTGTGGTCGATCGGCTTCCAGGTCAAGGAGGCGATCCGTGCGAACGGCCTCGCATCCGGGCGCAAGGAGATCGAGGCCCGTGCGATCGAGGTGCTGCAGCAGGCCGGTCTTGCCGACGCGGCCAAGCGTCTGCACCAGTACCCGCACCAGTTCTCCGGAGGCATGCGTCAGCGCGCGCTGATCGGCATCGGCCTCGCGGCCGACCCGAAGCTGCTCATCGCGGACGAGCCCACGTCGGCGCTCGACGTGACCGTGCAGCGCGTGATCCTCGATCACCTGGCGTCGCTGACGAAGGAGAAGGGCACTTCGGTCCTGCTGATCACGCACGACCTCGGCCTCGCGGCCGAGCGCGCGGAGAAGATCATCGTCATGCAGAACGGCGAGATCGTCGAGGCGGGGCCGAGCCGCGAGATCCTGGAGAACCCGCTGCACCCGTACACGAAGAAGCTGGTGGCCGCGGCCCCCAGCATCGCGTCGCAGCGCATCCAGGCGGTCGCGGAGCGCCGGGGCATCGAGACGAGCGACGACATCGCCGGCATCCCGCCGACGGTCTCCGTGCGGGACCTCACCAAGGACTACAAGATCCGTCAGGGCCAGTTCCGCAGCGTTCCGTTCCGTGCCGTCGACAACGTCTCGTTCGACATCCCGAAGGGCAAGACGCTGGCGCTCGTCGGCGAGTCCGGCTCGGGCAAGTCGACCGTGGCGAAGATGGTGCTGAAGCTCGAGGAGCAGACCTCCGGGTCCATCCACATCGACGGCTCGGACGTGTCCGGCCTGTCGGGGCGGGAGACGCTCGCGCTGCGCCGCCGCATGCAGCCCGTGTTCCAGGACCCGTACGGATCCATGGATCCGCTGCGCAACATCGGCAACACGATCTCGGAGCCGCTGGACATCCACGGCGTCGGGGACAAGGCCTCGCGGCATGCGCGTGTCCTGGAGCTGCTCGACCAGGTCTCGCTGCCGAGCGAGCTGGCCACGCGGTACCCGAACGAGCTGTCCGGCGGTCAGCGCCAGCGCGTCGCGATCGCGCGTGCTCTGGCGCTCAAGCCCGACATCGTCGTCCTCGACGAGGCGGTCTCCGCGCTCGACGTGCTGGTGCAGGATCAGATCCTGAAGCTGCTCGCCGAGCTGCAGAACGAGCTCGACCTCACCTACCTGTTCATCACGCACGACCTCGCCGTCGTGCGCGTCGCGGCCGACATGGTCTGCGTGATGGAGAAGGGCAAGCTCGTCGAGCAGGGAACGGTGGACGAGATCTTCGCCAACCCGCAGGAGGAGTACACGGAGCGTCTGCTCCAGGCCATCCCCGGCGTCTCGATCACCCTGGGTGGTCGCGGCGCGTGAGTTCGATGGATCAGATGCCCGTGGGCGCGCGGACTTACCGCGCGTCCACGGGCATCGCCGTTCTGGTGGTGTGCGCGGCTCTGGCCGTCTTCCTGCTCGGCGACGCTGTCGTGCGCGGCAGCTGGGCGCAGATGCTGCTGTACGCGCCGTGGGTGCTGCTCGTGCTGTGGCTGATCTACGCGATCAGCGTGGTCTCGAAGGTGCGCGTGGACGAGGACGGCGCGAGGGTGCAGAACTTCCTGCGCCGCACCGCATTCGGCTGGCACCGCGTGACCGAGCTCGACCTGCGCTGGCAGCTGGACTTCACCCTCGATGACGGCAAGAAGCTCGCGTGCTGGGGCGGTCCTGGCCGCATCCAGTCGCCGCGGCTCGGCAAGCGCTCCGGCGAGCTCAAAGTGCCGCCGAGCCTGCAGGCGCTCACCGAGGTGCGCACCCGCTGGGAGAACGCGGTGGAGCGGCCCGCCCGTGCCGCGGGGGAGGGCGTCGACGCCCCGATCCGCCGCAGTTGGGACTGGCCCGCGATCGGCGCCCTGGTCGCGATCCTCTCCTGGGCCGCGATCTCCGTCGCCGTCACCCGCTGACTGCCCTTTCTCTGACCGCCCTCGCTCCGACCGGGAGCGCTCTGACCGCGAGCGCTCTGACCGCGAGACTCCAACTCCGCGACGAGACTGCGCTGTTTGAGCGCAGTCTCGTCGCCCAGTTGGAGTCTCGCGGTCAACGCGGGGAGTCGCGGTCAGTGCAGGGCGTCGCGGAGTGAGGCCAGCAGGAACGGGTCGGCCGGGAGCGGGCGCGGTACGCGCGCCGTGCGGAGGATGTCGATGAGCGGATCCACCTCTCGCAACTCGGGCCAACCCCATCGGATCCGGCGCGAGGCTCGGCGCAGGAGCCTGGCTTCTCGGCGCTTCTCCTTGACGATCGCCTTCGTCGGGTCACCGAGTTCGCCGGTGTATTTGACGGTGCCGTCCGCCTCGCCGATGAGGTCGCGCGAACGCCAGAAGAAGTCGACCCTGTCTTCGGCGCCATCGATGAGGAACGTCACCTGGGTCTCCGGCAGCTCGAAGCCCGCGAACTCCATCGCCGCAAGGCTCAGCGATTCGAGCACGCTCTCGGGAACGCCGGTCGCCCGGTCGAGAGCCCATCGGGCCCTGCGCCGGTTGCGTGACGACAGGCGTGACTCGTTGATCGCGCGGAGCTGCGCGGCGCTGAGTCGGGGCGTACGGCGCATCAGCGCGTCGACGTAGGCGAGGCCGGTGCCGGGAGACGACGCGCGGGCGACATCGACGGCGGTGTCGGCAGCCGATGTCAGCCGGATCCCGTCGATCTCGTCGATCGCGCGCCGGTCGGCGGAGGTGAGAACGCGGACGACGCCCGAGACGCGGCTGGTCCGATCAGGATCCAGGATGAGAACGGGATCGTGTTGCCGCCCGAGGAACACGCCGCGGAGAGCCGCCGCGGTCGCGCCGCAGAACACGAACCCCGGGTTGGCGAGGCTCACGGCATGCACTCGGGCAAGATAGCGGTCCCAGGGCGCCATCGCTTCCCATCCTCCGGTCGGTGCGTAGACGCCCGGGACGACCCGGACGAGATCGCCCTGCCGCCAGGCCCGGTCGAGGACGGTCGTGTTCGCGGCACCGTGCGAACGCATCAGCTCGGTCGGAGAAGGTGCGAGCCCTGGCGCGAGAGTCGATTTCGGCATGCGCCGATCCTCCGCGACACGGGTGCGGCACGGTTCCCACATCGCGAGACCCGTGCAGAACCTCCCTCCCGACCCGTCTGTGCGGACCGATGCGAGCGCCAGCCGTATCTGACCGCGAGACTCCAACTCCGCGACGAGACTGCGCGTCGGCAGCGCATTCTCGTCGCCCAGTTGGAGTCTCGCGGTCAAGAGAGCCCGGGACGGGGGCGGGCGCACGTCAGTGCGCGGGCAGGCCGAACAGGGCCGGCCAGGTCGAAGCGGCCCAGGGGTAGCCGACGAACACCGCCGCGTCGATGAGGAAGTGCGCGACGAGGAACGGCAAGAGTCGGCCGGTGCGCAGGAACAGGAAGCCGAACAGCAGCCCCATGCCCAGGTTCCCGATGAACGCGCCGGGGCCCTGGTACAGGTGATAACTCGCGCGCAGCACAGAGGTGGCGAGGATGATCGTCCACGGGCCCCAGCCGAGCTGGCGCAGCCGGGCGAAGAGGTATCCCAGCACCACGAACTCCTCCTGCACGGAGGCGCGTGCGGCGGACAGCAGCAGCACGGGGATCGTCCACCAGTACGCGCTCTGCGCCCCAGGATCCACCGCGACGAACAGACCCATCGCGCGTCCCGCGAGGTAGAGCGCGAGCCCGGGGATCCCGATCGCGAGCACCAGCAGGAGACCTCCGCCCGTGTCGCGGCCGATGCGCGCGCCGTCGAGGCCCAGCGCGCCGAGGTGCGGGCGTGCCGGTCGCCAGAGCAGGAAGCACACCAGCAGAACCGGGACGACGGAGAACCCGATCCCGAGCACCTGATAGAGGAAGTCGAACAGCTCGCGGCTGGACTGCGACGGATTCAGCGTCGCCGTCTGGTCCGCGAGAGGCGTCGAGAGGGACAGACGGTCCAGGAGCTGGACGATCGCGTACACGGCGGATTGCCCGAGCCCGAGGCCGAGCACGATCGCGATCTCCCATCCGAGGCGCTTCCTGGACGGGGAGTCCGGCGGGTCGAGCGGCAGGGCGATCCTCATGCGATGAGCGTACGCGTCACCGCGCAGAGGACGTCCAGGAGCGGTGATGTATCTTGAAGAGTCCGGAATCCCGGGCGAAACCCCAGCTGCATTGGATTCCTTCATGGCGCACGCCCTCCGTTCCGATCTCCGCAACGTCGCCATCGTCGCGCACGTCGACCACGGCAAGACCACGCTCGTGGACGCCATGCTCCGCCAGACCGGTTCCTTCGGGGAGCACGCGCACGTCGAAGAGCGCGCGATGGACTCCAACGACCTGGAGCGTGAGAAGGGCATCACGATCCTCGCCAAGAACACGGCGATCACCTACAACGGCATCCACGCCGAGAGCCCGATCACGATCAACGTGATCGACACCCCGGGCCACGCCGACTTCGGCGGCGAGGTCGAGCGCGGTCTGTCGATGGTCGACGGCGTGGTGCTGCTCGTTGACGCGAGCGAGGGCCCGCTTCCGCAGACCCGCTTCGTGCTGCGCAAGGCGCTCGAGGCGAAGCTCCCGGTGATCCTGCTGGTGAACAAGACCGACCGTCCCGACGCGCGCATCGCCGAGGTCGAGGAGGAGGCGCACGACCTGCTGCTGGGCCTCGCGTCCGACCTCGTCGACGACGTCCCCGACCTCGACGTCGACGCGCTGCTCGACGTGCCCGTGGTGTACGCCTCCGGCCGCGCCGGCGCTGCGTCGCACAACCGCCCGGAGAACGGCGCGCTGCCGGACAACGAGGACCTCGAGCCGCTGTTCGAGGCGATCCTCGAGCACGTGCCGGCCCCGGCCTACGACGACGAGGCGCCGCTGCAGGCGTGGGTCACGAACCTCGACTCCTCGCCGTTCCTCGGCCGCCTCGCGCTGCTGCGCGTCTTCAACGGCACCCTCAAGAAGGGTCAGACCGTCGCCTGGGTGCGCGCAGACGGCTCCACCAGCAACGCCCGCGTCACGGAGCTGCTGAAGACCCGCGCGCTCGAGCGCTACCCCGCGGAAGAGGCCGGCCCCGGCGACATCGTCGCGATCGCCGGTTTCGAGGACATCACGATCGGCGAGACCATCGCCGACCCGGAGGATGTCCGTCCGCTGCCGCAGATCCACGTCGACGACCCCGCCATCTCGATGACGATCGGCACCAACACCTCGCCGCTCATGGGCAAGGTCAAGGGGCACAAGCTCACCGCGCGCATGGTGAAGGATCGCCTCGACCGCGAGCTGATCGGAAACGTCTCGCTCAAGGTCGTCGACATCGGACGTCCGGACGCCTGGGAGGTGCAGGGCCGCGGTGAGCTGGCGCTGGCCATCCTCGTCGAGAACATGCGCCGTGAGGGCTTCGAGCTCACCGTCGGCAAGCCCCAGGTGGTCACGAAGCAGGTGAACGGCAAGACCCACGAGCCGTTCGAGCACCTCACGATCGACGCGCCCGAGGAGTACCTCGGCGCGATCACCCAGCTGCTCGCGGCCCGGAAGGGCCGCATGGAGGGCATGTCGAACCACGGCACCGGATGGGTGCGCATGGAGTTCGTCGTCCCGTCGCGCGGCCTGATCGGCTTCCGCACCGAGTTCCTCACCACGACCCGCGGCACGGGTATCGCCAACGCGATCTCGCACGGCTACGAGCCGTGGGCCGGCCAGATCACGACCCGTCAGAACGGCTCGATCGTCGCCGACCGCATGGGCGTCGTCACGCCGTTCGCGATGATCGCCCTGCAGGAGCGGATGTCGTTCTTCGTCCAGCCGACCCAGGAGGTCTACGAGGGCATGGTGATCGGCGAGAACTCGCGCGCCGACGACATGGACGTGAACATCACCAAGGAGAAGAAGCTCACGAACATGCGTGCCGCGAGCTCCGACACCTTCGAGTCGATGACGCCCCCGCGCCTGCTGACGCTCGAGGAGAGCCTCGAGTTCGCCCGTGACGACGAGTGCGTGGAAGTCACCCCCGAGGTGGTGCGCATTCGCAAGGTGGCGCTGGATCAGACCACCCGTGCCCGTGAGACCGCGCGCCTGAAGCGCCAGGACGCCAACGCCTGAGTCTTCGATACTCGAAACGGCCCGTCTGCTCCGGCAGGCGGGCCGTTTCGCGTGCCGGGCGTTCGCGCGCCGTGCCCTTGGGGTGCGGCGCGCAACGCGGCTCAGCGCAGCTCGGAGATGAGCACCGCGGATGTGCCGGGCTCGAGGGCCTCGAACACGTGGGAGGCGTCTCCGGGGTAGGAGAGGTAGTCGCCGGGGTGGAGCTCCTCGGAGGCGTCCGCAGGCCCGATCTGGGCGCGTCCGCTGATCAGGACCACATGCTCCGTGGTGCCCACGTGGTGCGGCTGCGAGCGGCGCGGTTCGCCCGGCTCCGCCTGGATGATGTACAGGTCGCGGCGGGCGCCCGGGGGACAGGCCGCGATGAGGGTCGCCAGATACGGCGCCGCAGCCGAGGGCACGCCGGCATGGTCACCGGCGCGGATCAGTGTCGGGGCGTTGGTGCGCTCCTCGACGAACGCGGCGAACGGGACCCCGAGCGCGTCGGCGATCGCCCACAGCGTCTCCACGCTGGGGCCCGAGGATCCGTTCTCCAGCTGCGACACCGTCGCCTTCGAGATGCCCGCGCGGCGGGCGAGCTCGGAGACGGAGATCCCCGCCGCCTCGCGCTCTCGACGCAGGGACCGGGAGATGCGCTCGCGGAGATCGTCCATGAGGCCAGTATTCCAAACGATCGTTCACCTTGACAAACGATTTGCTCTTGTTCACAATGATCGTCATGCGTTCAGAGGAGCGAACGATCGAGAGCGGCCACGAGGACGACGTCGCCACCGAGGTGCGCATCGCGCGCCGGGAGGCGTTCGGCGTCGCCCTCGCCACGAGCGCCTACGGGATCTCCTTCGGCGCGCTCGCGGTCGCCAGCGGCTTCGACGTCTGGCAGACGTGCGTGCTGAGCCTGTTGATGTTCACCGGTGGATCGCAGTTCGCCTTCGTGGGCGTGATCGGTGCGGGCGGGCTCGCCGCCGCACCTGCCGCGATCGCCTCGGCGCTGCTGCTGGGCGTCCGCAACGTCGCGTACGGCATGCGGATGTCGCCGGTGATCGGACGAGGGGCCTTCCGGCGCGGTCTCGCTGCTCCGTTCACGATCGACGAGTCCACCGCTGTGTCGCTCGCGCAGCGCTCGCCGCGGGCGCGCCGCGTCGGGTTCTGGATCACCGGTGTCGGGATCTATCTCGGCTGGAATCTGACGACCCTGCTCGGCGCGCTGCTGGGCGACGTGCTGGGGGATCCGAAGACGTACGGACTGGATGCGGCCGCCGCCGCGGCATTCCTCGCGCTGCTGTGGCCGCGCCTGCGCAAGCGTCAGGCCATCGCGGTCGGCATCGCGGCCGCCGCCGTCGCCACGGTGCTCACCCCCGTGCTGATCCCCGGCCTTCCGGTGCTCGTCGCGGCGTTCGTCGCGATCCTCGTCGGCTGGTTCAACTGGTTCGCGCCGAAGAGCGTCGTCCGGACGCCGGGGGAGGATGCGGCATGACCCTGTGGAACGCGGTGCTGCTGGCCGCCATCGGCTGCCTGGCGCTCAAGGGCGCGGGCTATCTCGTGCCGGCGTCGGTGCTCGAGGCGCCGCGGCCGGCGCGGATCACCGACCTGCTGACGGTTGCGCTGCTGGCCGCCCTCGTGGCGGTGCAGACGCTCGCGGCCGGTCCGCACATCGTCGTGGACGCGAGGGTGCCCGCAGTGCTCGTCGCGGCGGGCCTTCTGCTGCTGCGGCAGTCGTTCCTGGTCGTGGTGATCGCCGCCGCGGTCGTCGCGGCTCTCCTGCGGCTCCTAGGGTGGGCCGCGTAAGCTCGGACCGTGCGTGGATCCTGGCTCGGCAGAGCGCTGTCGTGGGTGGCCCTGTTCGTGGTGGGGGCGGTGTTCGGCCTCGCGACGACGGTCACGCACGCGACCTCGGTGTGGGGGCTGCCCTGGGCCGGCCTGGTGCTCGGCGCCATCGCGTGCGGCGGGATGCTCCTCGCCGTGCGGCTGCTGCTGCACGACCGCTGGGGTGCGCTCGCGACGGGTCTCGGAATGCTCCTGGGCATGGTCGTGATCTCGGGTCGCGGACCCGGCGGCTCGGTCATCGTTCCGAATGATCTGCTGGGCGTGACCTGGACCTGGACCGTCGCCGTGATGGTGCTCCTGGTCGCCGCCTGGCCGGACTTCTCGCGGATCCGCCGTCTCCAGCAGGAGCAGGCGGCCCGAGGGCGGGTGGCGGGAGAAGCGTCCGCCGACGGGTCGTAGACTGGATCCGTGACATATGTGATCGCTCTTCCCTGCGTCGACGTGAAGGATCGTGCCTGCGTCGACGAGTGCCCCGTGGACTGCATCTACGAGGGTGAGCGATCGTTGTACATCCACCCCGACGAGTGCGTCGACTGCGGCGCGTGCGAGCCCGTCTGCCCGGTGGAGGCGATCTACTACGAGGACGACCTCCCCGAGGAGTGGGCGGACTACTACAAGGCGAACGTCGAGTTCTTCGACGAGATCGGATCCCCTGGTGGGGCCGCCAAGGTCGGCGTGATCCACCACGACCACCCGGTCATCGCCGTGCTGCCGCCGCAGGGCGAGTAGCCACCGCCATGTCCGTCCGCGATCTCGCCGACTACCCCTGGGACGCGGTCACCCCGTTCCGTGAGCGTGCGGCCGCGCACCCCGACGGCATCGTCGACCTCGCGATCGGCTCCCCGGTGGATCCGACGCCCGAGATCATCCGCCATGCGCTCGCCGAGGCGACCGACGCGCATTCCTATCCGCAGACGGTCGGCACCCCGGCCGTGCGCGAGGCGATCGTGGACTGGTACGCACGGCGCCGCGGCGTGCCCGACCTGCGCGTGGACAACGTGATGCCCACGATCGGCTCCAAGGAGCTCGTGGCGCTGCTGCCGACGCTGCTCGGGCTCGGCGCCGGCGACATCGTGGTGCAGCCGCGCGTCGCCTATCCGACCTACGCGGTCGGCGCGCAGGTCGTCGGCGCCACGGTCGTGAGCGAGGACGATCCGGCGCTCTGGCCCGAGGGCGCCAAGCTCATCTGGATCAACACCCCCGGCAACCCGGACGGACGCACCTGGAGCGTCGACGAGCTCGCCGCGGCGGTGGGACGGGCGCGCGAGCTGGGCGCGATCCTCGCGAGCGACGAGTGCTACGCCGAACTCGGCTGGGACGGTCCGTGGGCCACGGAGCCCGTGCCCTCCGTGCTGGACCCGCGCGTCACGGGAGGGACCAGGGCGGGCCTGCTCAGCGTGTACTCGCTCAGCAAGCAGTCCAACCTCGCCGGCTATCGGGCCGCGTTCGTCGCCGGCTGCGCCCGCGTGGTGGGGGAGATCCTCACCGCCCGCAAGCACCTCGGCCTCATGCCGCCCGCGCCCGTGCAGCACGCCATGGCCGTCGCCCTGCGCGACGACGAGCACGTGGCGGCGCAGAAGGAGCGCTACCGGCAGCGGCGCGACGTGCTGCGGCCGGCGCTCCTCGACGCGGGCTTCCGGATCGACGGCTCGGAGGCGGGCCTGTACCTGTGGGTCACCCAGGGTCGCGACGCCTGGGAGTCCATGGGCGTGCTCGCCGACCTCGGGATCCTGGCGGGTCCAGGGCCGTTCTACGGCGAGCACTCTCCGCAGCACGTCCGGCTCTCGCTGACGGCGCCGCTCGAGCGGATCGAGGCGGCCGCGGCGCGCCTGCGCGGAATGGCTTCGTAGGTTTCCACAGGGCCGAGGGCGTCACTCTTGGTCGTTTTCACAGTAGGTCTGCGCGCGGACTAGGCTGTATGAGCGACGCGATCGCGGGCCCACCGGCACGGATCGCGCATCCCCCACACGAGACAGACGCATGAGGAGGTCTGCGTGAGCGCAGCGGGCGAGCGGCCTACGAAGGCAACGCTGACAGTAGGCGACAAGACCGCGGAGTTCCCGATCCTGCATGGCACCGACGGGCACGCCAGCATCGACTTCTCCACCCTGACCAGGCAGACCGGCCACACCGGTCTCGACTACGGCTTCGTGAACACGGCCTCCACCAAGTCGGAGATCACGTTCATCGACGGCGACAAGGGGATCCTGCGCTACCGCGGCTATCCCATCGAGCAGATCGCCAACTCCTGCTCCTACCTCGAGGTCGCCTGGCTGCTCATCTACGGCGAGCTGCCGAGCGCCACGGAGCTGGCGGAGTTCGACGAGAAGATCCGTCGGCACACGCTGCTGCACGAGGACCTCAAGCACTTCTTCTCCGCACTGCCGCACACGGCGCACCCCATGTCGGTGCTGTCGAGCGCGGTCGCGGCCCTCTCGACGTACTACGAGGGCGAGACGGACGTGAACAACCCGGAGCACGTCGAGCTGAACATGGTGCGCATGCTCGCCAAGCTCCCGGTGATCGCGGCGTACGCGCACAAGAAGAGCGTCGGTCAGGCGTTCCTCTACCCGGACAACTCGCTGAGCTTCGTGGACAACTTCCTCAAGCTCAACTTCGGCGTGCACAGCGAGCCTTACGAGATCAACCCCGTCATGTCGCGGGCGCTCGAGCTGCTGCTGATCCTGCACGAGGACCACGAGCAGAACGCCTCCACCTCCACGGTGCGCCTGGTGGGATCCACCGGGGCGAACCAGTTCGCGTCGATCTCCGCCGGGATCCAGGCGCTCTCCGGACCGCTGCACGGCGGCGCCAACGAGGCCGTGCTGACCATGCTCGGCCAGATCCGCGACTCGGGTCAGAGCGTGCAGCGCTTCGTCGAGCGGGTGAAGAACAAGGAAGACGGCGTGAAGCTCATGGGCTTCGGGCACCGGGTCTACAAGAACTACGACCCGCGCGCGAAGCTCGTCAAGGCCGCCGCCGACGAGGTGCTCACCGAGCTCGGCGTCACGGATCCGCTTCTCGACCTGGCGAAGGAGCTCGAGGAGATCGCTCTCGCGGACGACTACTTCCAGGAGCGCCGTCTGTACCCGAACGTCGACTTCTACACCGGCGTGATCTACAAGGCGATGGGCTTCCCGACCCGCATGTTCACGGTGCTGTTCGCGATCGGCCGCCTGCCCGGCTGGCTGGCGCAGTGGCGCGAGCTGAACCTCGACCCGCAGACCAAGATCGGCCGCCCGCAGCAGCTGTACACGGGGTCGCGCGAGCGCGAGTTCCGCCGCAACTGAGCCGGCGCACAAGCGAAGGAGGGAGGATCCGCATGGGATCCTCCCTCCTTTCGTCTTCCCGGTCGGGAGGCCGAAGGGCGCAGGCTCTTGACCGCGGGTTCCGGCGGGTGTATGACTCACATGACTGGGGGCGGTGAGGACGGTCGAGGTCGACCTGACGACGCCGCGAGACGGTCGCGGACCAGGGCGGACTCGTGGTCGCGACCGCTGCAACGACGATGAGGATCAGGCGGCGTGACCGGCGTCGGCCGCCTCCGTCGCGGGGTCACGAGCGTCCGAGGGCGAGCGCTGCCGACGCCGCTCACCCGATCGCCCTGCGGAAGGTGCTCTCATGTCCGACAAGCACAACATCGCGACGCCGCACGAGCGGCGCCCCTTCCAAGCCCACGGCCACATGGATGTCGTGACCCTGGGCGACTTCACGCTGGGACGAGGCGTCTTCGAGCCCGGCTGGCGGTGGTCGAACGACGTCAAGCCGATCGCGGGCACGGAGTCCTGCCAGACGCATCACACCGGGATCTGCCTCGAAGGGCAGATGACCGTGCGGTTCGATGACGGCACCGAGCTCGACGTGGGTCCGGGCGATGTGGTCGACCTCAGCCCCGGGCACGATGCCTGGACGGTCGGCGACACCGCCTGCGTCTTCGTCGACACCGGTGTGAAGGGATACGCAAAGCCGGCGTGAGCCACGATCCGTGGATCGCGGCTCACGCCGGCTCAGTCATCGCGTCTCCGGCTGCCTCCAACCGCGAGACTCCATCTGGGCGACGAGAATGCGGCTAATTACTGCAGTCTCGTCGCGGAGTTGGAGTCTCGCGGTCAGGAGCTGGTCAGCGAAAGCGGTCGGCGAAAGCGGTCAGCGGCCGGTCGGCGTGCCCTGCGGACGCGACGAGCGACGGCGGCGACGCCGGGCGGGAGCGGGAGCCGAGGCATCGCCGGCTCCGGCCGCGCGGCGCTGACCCTGGGGCTGCCGGTTCTGCGCCTGCGGGGCGGGCTTCTTCTTCGGCGCCTGACGCTGCGGCTGCTGGACCGGTGCGGGCTTCACGTACGCGGCGGTCTCGCCGACGAGCTCGGCCACGGCGGGGGAGGTCGCGGAGACCGGCTCGATCGCCGCGCTGATCTTCGCCTTGCGCAGCAGGTCCTTCACGTCGCGGCGCTGCTCGGGCAGCAGCACGGTGACGACCGTGCCCGCCGCGCCCGCGCGCGCCGTGCGACCGGAGCGGTGCAGGTACGCCTTGTGCTCGGCCGGCGGATCCACGTGCACGACGAGGTCGACGTCATCGACGTGCACACCCCGGGCGGCCACGTCGGTCGCCACGAGCACGCGCACGCCGCCGTCGGCCGGGTCACCGGAGAACGCCGCGAGGTTGCGCTCGCGGGCCCCCTGGGAGAGGTTGCCGTGCAGGTCCACGGAGGGGATGCCTGCCGTGGTGAGCACCTTGGCGAGCTTCTTGGCCTGGTGCTTCGTGCGGGTGAACAGGATGCGTCGGCCCGCGCCGGAGGCGAGCGTCTGCACGAGCACCTTCTTGACGTCGGCGTCGGCGACCTCGAGCACGCGGTGGGTCATCTCGCCCACCGGAACGCTGGACTCGTCGACCTCGTGGCTGACCGGGTTGGGCAGGAAGCGGCGCGCGAGCACGTCGATGCCGTTGTCGAGCGTGGCGCTGAAGAGCAGGCGCTGGCCGTCCTTCGGCGTCGCGTTCAGGATGCGGGTCACGCCGGGGAGGAAGCCGAGGTCGGCCATGTGGTCGGCCTCGTCGAGCACGGTGATCCGCACCTCGTCGAGGCGCACGACGCCCTGCTTCATGAGGTCTTCGAGGCGGCCCGGGCAGGCCACCACGATGTCGACGCCGCGGCGCAGCGCCTCCTCCTGGGGACGCTGGCTGACCCCGCCGAAGACCGTGGTCACGCGCAGGTTCGCGGCCTTGGCCAGCGGCGCGATGGTCGCGGCGATCTGCGAGGCGAGCTCGCGGGTCGGCGCGAGCACGAGGCCGCGCGGGTGCTGCGGCCGGGCCTTGGCTCCGGACAGGCGCGCCACGAGCGGGATCGCGAAGGCGAGGGTCTTGCCGCTGCCGGTGCGGCCACGGCCGAGCAGGTCGCGTCCGGCGAGGGAGTCGGGCAGGGTGCCCTGCTGGATCGGGAACGCTTCGGTCTTGCCGTCGGCTTCGAGCACGGCGGCGAGCTCGGCGGGCACGCCGAGATCGAGGAAGGTAGGCATGGATATCTCCTGGACCGGATCGTCCGGCCGCATACGGGCGTCTGTTCGACGCGAGAGGTCGCCGCTCGAGAACCGGATCGCGAGGGGGAGCAGGGCTCCGCTTCCAGGGATCGAATCCAGGGGATCCGGGATGGCGACGAGATGCCGGAAGATCCGACATCCCGTCCATCATATCCTGGATCCCCCGATCCTAGGTTCAGGCGTCGACGAGCTCGGGAAGCGCGGTCGCCGAGGTGGTGACCGCGGGGCGGGTGCGCACCACCCAGACGATCGCACCAGCGAGGAGCGTCGCGACGGCGACGAGCCCCCACGCGGTGGCGAAACCGGAGCCGGTGCCGTGCGGTGCCGCGCCGAACACGATCGCCCCGGTCGCGGCCGAGCCGATCGCGGATCCGATCGTGCGGAGGTTCGCGTTCACGCCGGTCGCGACGCCGGTGACCGCGGCGGGCACGCTCTGCACGACGATTCCCGCGGAGGCCGCGTACGCCAGCCCGCATCCGATCCCGAAGCCCGCGCCGGCCAGGGCGAGCTGCCACGGCGCCGAGTGCGCGAGGGCGGCGGACGCGCCGGAGAGGCCCATGAGCACCGAGCCGGTGATCAGGAGGGTGCGCAGCGACAGGACGCGGTTGAGCGCACCGGTGGCGAAGCCGACGCCGCTCATGCCGATGAGCATCGGGACGAGCATGAGCCCGGCGTCACGCACAGAGAGGCCCGCACCGCCGGCGGACGTGGACAGTTCGAGGAACTGCGGCAGGTAGCCCCAGAACGCGAAGACGCCGGCTCCGATCAGGAGCGATGCCGCGTTCACCGGCCAGATCGCAGGCGAGGTCAGCAGGCGCAGATCCACGAGGGGCTCCTTCGCGCGGAGCTCGCAGGCGATCCAGGCCGCGAACGCGAGGACGGCGACCGCGAACAGCGCGAGCACGGCCGGCGACGTCCAGCCCCAGCGCGAGCCCGTGCTGAGCGGCACGAGCAGCGCCACGAGCCAGGCGGAGAGCAGCACGGAGGAGAGCGTGTTGACCCGCCCCTGTGCACGCACGCCGCTGTCGCGGACCGCGGCGAGAGTGAGGAAGGCGCCGAGCGCCGCCACCAGGAAGGGAACGGCGAACGTGCCGCGCCAGCCGACGAGATCGGCCAGCGGGCCGGCGAGCACGGTGCCCGCGGCCCCGCCGATGCCGATGACGGCGCTCACCACGCCGATCGCCCCGGTCACGCGTTCGCGGGGCAGGGCGTCGCGGAGGAGGCCGTAGGCGAGGGGGAACAGCGCGCCGCCGACGCCCTGCAGCACACGGGCGACGATGAGCACCTCGAGCGTCGGGGCGATCGCGGCGAGCACGTCGCCGGCCGCGGTGACGCCCAGGGTGATGAGGAAGGTCGTGCGCCGGCCGCGCAGATCGCCGACGCGTCCGAGTGTGGGCGTCGCGACGGCGGCGGCGATCAGCCACGCGGTCATGGTCCAACTGGCCGCATCCGCGGTGACGCCGAACTCCGCCTGGATGAGGGGCACGAGCGGGATGACGAGGTTCTGAAGAAGCGCGATGGAGGAGACCGCCACGGCGATCGCGACCAGGATCGAAGTGGATGAGCGGGACATGAGTTCCCTTCCGGAGCCTGGAGAAGAGGGGTAAAGTGGAGGGAGGCCTCCGAACGGAGGATGCCTCCGGATTGAGATTACCGGAGGGTCCCTCCGGTTTGCAAGGGGTCTTCCGAGACTTTTTGGAAGGACGGCACGATGGGCGGCCAGAACCGGGCGACGACGACGCTGGAGGAGCGGCGACCGCGCCGCGCCGATGCCGCGCGGAACTTCGACGCCCTCGTCGCCGCAGGGCGCGAGGCGTTCGCCGAGGACGGCTCCGGCGCCTCGCTCGAGGACATCGCACGCCGGGCGGGCGTGGGAATCGGCACGCTGTACCGCAACTTCCCCACTCGGGACGACCTGATCGAGACGCTCTACCTCCGTGAGGTCGCCGCGCTCGCCGACGCCGCCGACGAGGTGGCCGACCTGCCGCCGCGGCAGGCGTTCGAGGCGTGGCTCGACCGCTTCGTCGAGTACGTGGGCACCAAGCACGTGCTGCTCGACGGCCTGAACCGGGAGTCGACGGTGTTCGCGGAGTGCCGCGGTGTGATGCTGGGCGCGGGGGAGCCGTTGCTGCGGCGCGCGCAGGAGGACGGCGCCGTCAAGGCGGACGTCGCGATCGCGGACGTCGTCAAGCTCATCGCCGGTGTGAGCGCGGTCGCCTACGACGACGAGGAGCAGCGCCGCCGCGTGCTCGGCCTCGCGATCGGTTCGCTGCGCTCCTAAGCGTGCAGCGCCTCGTTGAGCGTGACGCCCACCCCGGCGCGGCGCACGGCCTCGACGGCACCGGAGAGCGAGTTGCGGCGGAACAGGATCCCGTTCTCGCCGCTCAGTTCGCCGCCCTTGACGACGGGGCGGCCGCCGTCGGCCAGGGGGGCGCCGTCGGCGAGCACGATCTTCGTCCCGGCCGTGACGTAGAGCCCCGCCTCGACGATGCAGTCGTCGCCGAGGGAGATGCCGATGCCGGCGTTCGCGCCCAGCAGCGTGCGCGCGCCGATCGAGACGCGGTGCGTGCCGCCGCCGGAGAGCGTGCCCATGATCGAGGAGCCGCCGCCGATGTCGGATCCGTCGCCGACGACGACGCCCTGCGAGATCCGGCCCTCGACCATGGATGCGCCGAGCGTCCCCGCGTTGAAGTTCACGAAGCCCTCGTGCATGACCGTGGTGCCGGGCGCCAGGTGGGCACCGAGGCGCACCCGGGAGGCGTCGGCGATCCGCACGCCCTCCGGGAGCAGGTAGTCGGTGAGCCGCGGGAACTTGTCCACGCCGGAGATCTGGATCCCCGCGCGCTGCAGCAGTGGGCGCAGCCGCGCGGCGTCGGCGGGGAGCATCGGTCCGGCGCTGGTCCAAGCGACGTTCGGCAGGTGGCCGAAGATGCCGTCGAGGTTCAGCTCATTGGGGCGCACCAGCAGGTGCGAGAGGGCCTGCAGGCGCAGGTAGGCGTCGGCGGTCGACGCCGGGGCGGCATCCAGATCGATCGACAGCTGCACCGCTTCGACGGTGACGTTGCGGCGCTCATCCGGACCGGCGAGCGCCTCGAAGGTCATCGCGGAGGCGGCGAGGGCTCCCGCGGACGGCTCGACCGTGCCGATCTCGGCGAACCAGGCGTCCAGGACGGTTCCGTCGCCGGCGATGGTGGTCAGTCCGGAACCGTGGATCATGCGAGCGTCGGTCATGCCTCCACGCTACCGAACGCCTGCCCCCAGGTTCCCCTTCATGACGCGGCGCTAGGGTGGGGACCATGCCGCTCGATCTCACCGCCTCCGCGGCGGACATCACCCGCGCGATCTGCGACATCCCCAGCGTCTCGGGGGAGGAGAAGCCCCTCGCCGACCTGATCGAGGAGGCCGTGCGCGCACTCGGCCATCTCGAGGTGCTCCGCGACGGCAACACGATCGTCGCCCGGACGAATCTGGGCCGCGCGCAGCGCGTCGCGATCGCCGGGCACATCGACACGGTGCCGATCAACGCCAACGTGCCCACGCGCGACGTGGAGATCGACGGCGAGGCGCTGATCTGGGGTCGCGGCACGGTCGACATGAAGGCGGGCGTCGCGGTGCAGCTCAAGCTCGCCGCCGAGCTCACCGAGCCCGTGGTCGACATCACCTGGATGTGGTACGACAACGAGGAGGTCGAGGCCGCGCGCAACGGCCTCAAGCTGCTCGCCGACCACCGGCCGGATCTGTTCGAGGCCGACTTCGCGATCCTCGGCGAGCCCTCGAACGGAGAGGTCGAGGGCGGCTGCAACGGCACGCTCCGCGCAGTCGTGCGCACGACCGGTGTGCGCGCGCACTCGGCGCGCGCCTGGATCGGCGAGAACGCGATCCACCGTGCGGCGCCGATCCTGGCCCGCCTGGCCGAGTACCGTCCGCGCGAGGTCGCCGTCGACGGCCTGGAGTACCGCGAGGGGCTGAACGCGGTGCGGATCAGCGGCGGCATCGCCGGCAACGTGATCCCCGACGCCTGCGAGGTCGAGGTGAACTACCGCTTCGCCCCGAACAAGTCCGCCGCCGATGCCGAGGCGCACGTGCGCAACGTGTTCGCCGGGTTCGCGGTCGAGATCACCGACGTCGCGGAGGGCGCCCGCCCCGGCCTGGACGCCCCGATCGCGCAGGAGTTCGTCGCCGCCGTCGGCGCGACCCCGAAGCCGAAGTACGGGTGGACCGACGTGGCGCGATTCTCCGCGCTGGGCATCCCCGCGGTCAACTACGGACCAGGGGATCCGCATCTCGCGCACCATGACGAAGAGCGGGTGCCGCTCTCGCAGATCACGGCCACCGAACGGGGCCTGCGTTCCTGGCTCAGCGGTGCCTGAGCTCGCCGCCACGGCGGTGCCTCGCCGACGCAACGCCGCCGCAGCGCCGCGGTGGGCCGCGCGGTTCTACGCCCGCACGCCCGCCTGGGCGGGAATCCTCGCCGTCTACGTCGGCGCCCGCCTGATCACCACCGGCCTGATGTTCTGGGCGACCACGCTGTCCGGCGCGCCGGGCTCGCGGTTCGGCAACGGCGCATCGATCGCGTCATTCGTGACCGGGTGGGATGCGCAGTGGTACTGGTACATCGTCGTGTACGGGTATCCGACCGTCCTGCCGCTCGGCCCGGACGGGCACATCACTCAGAACGCCTGGGCGTTCCTGCCGGTGTACCCCTGGGTCTCGCAGGTCTTCGCGTTCCCGTTCGGCAGTGGAGGCTGGGGCGTGGGCGCCGCACTCGTCTCCCTCGTGGCCGGCTATCTCTGCTGCCTCGTGCTGTTCCGGATGATGCGCGGTCGGATCGGGCGGATGGCGGCCATGTGGACGGTCGTCTTCTTCGCCTCCGGCCCTCTGGGCGCCCTGTTCCAGGTGGGCTACGCCGAGGTTCTGAACATGCTGTTCCTGCTGCTCGCGCTGGACGGCCTGATCCGCCGCCGCTACGTGCGGCTGTATCCGCTGATCGTGCTGATGGGCTTCACGCGGCCCGGCGTCCTGGCCTTCGCGCTCATGCTCGGCCTCATGCTCGTGCTGCGCTGGGTGCGCCGGAAGGCGGATCCGCTGACCGGCCGCGAGGTCGTTCACTATCTCGCCCTCGGAGCGCTCGGCGTCGTCGTGGGCTTCGCCTGGCAGGTGATCGCGGGGGTCGCGACGGGCGTGCCGAACGCCTACCTGGAGACCGAGCTGAGCTGGCGCGGGTTCTGGATGCCGCAGGACGGGCACACCGTGTTCTCGCCGTTCGAGGGATGGCTGAGCGCGGTGCCGTACTGGGCGCAGCTGCTGGGCCTGCCCGGGTGGCTCGGGCTCGTGGTGCTGGCACTGCTCGTCCTGCTGTTCGCCGCGGCGCTGATCTTCGGCCCCGGCGTGCGGAGACTCGGACCGGAGATCCGCCTCTTCTCGGCGAGCTACGCACTGTATCTGCTGGCCGTGTTCTTCCCTCAGTCCAGCACGCTGCGGCTCATGTTCCCGATCGCTCCGCTCTGGGGCGCGGTCGGGTGGCGACGCTCCTGGTGGCTGCGCATCGCCGTGCTGCTGGCGTGCATCGGCCTGCAGGCGCTGTGGATCGCGAACGTGTACGGCTTCGCGAACACCTTCTGGCGCGTGCCCTGAACCGGTCCGAACACGGCCCGGCCCGGCCGCGCCGCGGTAAGCGGTGTCCCAGCACCCACTAATATGGGAATCGTAGACCACCGAGGAAAGGGAGCACCGCGATGGCAGCGATGAAGCCGAGGACTGGCGACGGACCCATGGAGGCCGTGAAGGAGGGCCGGCTGATCATCGTGCGCGTCCCGCTCGAGGGCGGCGGGCGTCTGGTCGTCTCCGTCAACGACGCGGAGGCGAAGGAACTTCACGACGTGCTGAGCAACGTCGTGGCAGCCGCCTGAGCGATCCGCACGATTGCACAGATCCAGATCTTCTCAGATCTTCGAAAGGCCCGCATCCTGCGGGCCTTTCGTCATTCCGCGATGCCGGTCAGCTGCAGCAGGCCCTCTCCGACGGTGCTCAGCGCGGCGAGCACGGCGGGGGACTGCTGGGTCTCCTGGATGAGCGAGCGGTAGGCGACCGTCACCTCGTCGCGCTGCACCGGATCCGCGACCCTGCCGCCGGCGAGCACCCGCGGCACGAGTACGGTCCCGCCGGCGCGCACGAGTCGCAGGCCGTGCTCGACGTACTCGATGACGTTCTCCGGATCCGCGTCCACGAGGACGATGTCGTAGGCGGCCTCGTTCATGCGGGGGAGCACGTCGGCGGCCCTGCCGGAGATGAACCGGGCGCGCGTCGGGGCGATCCGCGCGTCCTGGAAGGCGCTGCGGGCGGCGGCGAGGTGCTCCGGCTCGTTGTCGATCGAGGTGAGCACGGCCTTGGGGGCGCCGCGAAGCAGCCACAGGCCGGAGACGCCGGCACCGGTGCCGATCTCGACGATCGAGCGCGCGCCGGTGGCCGCGGCGAGCACGGCGATCTGGGCTCCGACGGCGGCGCTGATGGGCTGCGCGCCGAGCTCGACCGCATGCGCGCGCGCCCGCGCGATCTCATCCGGCTCGATGATGGCTTCTCGCACGTACCGTGCGTTGGCGTCCTGCTCGCTCACTTCGACTCCCTGGCGGTCGCTCACTGCACCGCATGTTCCCTCAGCGTAGGCGTCCTATGTGTCTGCGCGAGCGAGGCGCGGCGGTACCCTTGTGACATGTTCTTCGGCATCACCATCGAGAAGCTGCTCGTGATCGGCGTGATCGCTGCCCTTCTCGTGGGCCCCGAGCGCCTTCCGAGGTACGCGGAATCGTTCGCGCACCTGGTCAAGAAGGCCGGCGACTACCTGCGCGGCGCCAAGGATCGGATGCGCGAGGAGGTCGGGCCGGAGATCGATGAGCTCGACTGGCGCAAGCTCGACCCGCGGCAGTACGACCCGCGTCGAATCATCCGGGATGCGCTGCTGGACGACACCCCCGCCGTGCAGGCTCCCGCCGCCCCCGTGGCAGCGGTCGAAGCCGCTCCGGCGCCCGCGGCCGCGGGTTCCGCCGCGGCACTGCTGGCCACCGCGACCGCGATGAACGCCGCCTCGGCCTCGGGCGAGACCGTGCCGGCGACGAAGGGGCCGAAGGTGTTCTCCTCCGAGGAGCTTCCCCCCTACGACAGCGAAGCCACCTGATCCCGTTCAGCGAGGGGTGACGGACAGGCGCCGCCCGGCGAGGCCGCGGCCCGCCTGATCGATGGCGTCCGCGACCGCGAGGATGGCGCGCGCCGCAGGATCCTGCGGATCCCCGAGCACCACAGGCAGGCCGGCGTCGCCGCCGGTGCGCAGTGCGGGGCTCAGCGGAACGGAGGCCAGCAGCGGGACGGGGTCCGCGTCCTGCGAGAGCGCGTCCACCACGGCCTGTCCGCCGCCGGAGCCGAACAGATCGAGCACGGTCCCGTCCGGCAGGGTCAAGGCGGCCATGTTCTCCACGACCCCGATCACGCGCTGCCCGGTCTGCCGTGCCACGAGCCCGCTGCGGATCGCCACGTCGGATGCGGCCTCCTGCGGCGTGGTCACGACGAGCACCTCGGCGTGGGGCAGGAGCTGGCCGAGCGTGATCGCGATGTCGCCGGTCCCGGGCGGCATGTCGATGAGCAGCACATCCAGATCGCCGAAGAACACGTCGGTGAGGAACTGCTGCACCGTGCGGTGCAGCATGGGCCCGCGCCACGCGACGACGGATTCGCCCTCGCGCAGGAACATCCCGATCGAGATCGCCTTCACGTCGTGCGCGACCGGGGGCAGCATGAGGTCGTCGATCCGGGTGGGCTGGGTGCCGGGGGCGATGCCGAGCAGCCCCGGGATCGAGAAGCCGTGCACGTCGGCGTCGATCAGGCCGACCCTGCGGCCGCGCGCGGCCAGCGCGACGGCGAGGTTGGCGGTGAGCGAGGACTTGCCGACTCCGCCCTTGCCGCTCGTGACGGCGATCACGCGGGTGAGCGAGTCCGGGCCGAACGGCATCTGCCGGGGGGCCCTGCCATCGCGAAGGCGTTCGGTGAGAGCGCGGCGCTCCTCGGGCGTCATCACGCCCACCGCGACCTCGACGGCTTCGATCCCGGGGACGGCGGCTGCGGCCGCGTGCACGTCGGACTCGATCCGCGTCGCCGCGGGGCAGCCGACGATGGTCAGCGCGATCCCGACGTGCGCGACCGTGCCGTCCACCGTGATGTCGCGGAGCATGTCGAGGTCGGCCAGCGGGCGGCGCAGCTCGGGGTCGGTGACGGCGCCGACGGCGCGCCGGACCGCGTCGGCGAGTTCGCCGGTCACGGAGCCTGCTCCGCAGGATCCTCGTCGCGCAGGTCCGCCAGCATCGCCCTGAGCTCCGCGCGCAGCACCTCTCGGGTGACGCCCTGGGCCGAGCGCTCCTCTAGTGCCATGCGCAGCGCGACGATCTCACGGGCCAGGTACTCGGTGTCGGCGAGATTGCGTTCTGCGCGCTGCCGGTCCTGCTCGATCTGCACGCGGTCGCGGTCGTCCTGCCGGTTCTGCGCGAGCAGGATCAGGGGAGCGGCGTAGGAGGCCTGCAGCGAGAGGATCAGGGTGAGCAGGGTGAAGTTCGTCGCGGCGGGGTCGAACTGCCAGTCCCGGGGCATGGCGATGTTCCACCACAGCCAGACGATGACGAACACCGACATCCCGATGAGGAAGCCGGAGGTGCCCATGGCCCGTGCGAACGCCTCCGAGAACCGCCCGAAGGTGTCGCTCGACGGCATCGAGGACGAGCCCCGGCCGAGCATGCCGGAGCGGCCGCGGGGCAGATCCAGTCCCCGACGGCCCGACTTCGCCATCATCCCGCCGCTCCCGGCGTCGTGACGGACCGCGCGGATCCGTTGTGGTCATCGGCGTCGTGAGAGCGCCAGTCGTCGGGGAGCAGGTAATCGAGCACGTCGTCGACGCTGATCGCGCCGACGAGCCGGTGCGCCTGATCCACGACCGGGAGCGAGACGAGGTCGTAGCTGGCGAGCATGCGCGCCACCTCGGCCGCTGATGCGGTCGCGGGCACCGGTTCGAGCGTGTCGTCGACGATCGCGCCCAGCCGTTCGTGCGGGGGGTAGCGCAGCATGCGCTGGAAGTGCACGACGCCGAGCAGGCGTCCCGTGGGCGTCTCGAACGGCGGCAGCGTGATGAACACCGCGGCGGCCAGGGCGGGGTGCAGCTCGTGCCGGCGGATCAGGGCCAGCGCCTCGGCGACCGTGGCGTCGGCGGAGAGGATGATCGGCTCCGGGGTCATCAGACCGCCCGCGGTGTCGGGGCTGTAGCGGAGCAGCATGCGCACGTCTTCCGCTTCCTCGGGCTCCATGAGCTCGAGGAGGTGCTCCAGGCGGCCCTGCGGCAGCTGCGCGAGCAGGTCGGCGGCGTCGTCCGGCTCCATCTGGTCGAGGATGTCCGCGGCGCGCTCATCGCCGAGACGATCCAGGATGTCCATCTGGTCGTCCTCCGGCATCTCCTCGAGGGCGTCGGCGAGGCGCTCGTCCGGCAGCTCCTCTGCGACCTCGATACGGCGCTGCTGAGGCAGGTCGAGCAGGGTGTTCGCGAGGTCGGCGGGGTGCATCTCGGAGTAGGTGGCGACGAGCTGCTCCGCCGACTGCGCTTCACCGGGACGGTTGTGCTCGTGCACCTGGTTCCACGTCGCGAACGTGGTCGGCCCCTTCGCGAACGGAGAGGCGCTGGTCTTGGGCTTGCGCAGGAAGAGCTGGCTCACGGACCACTCGCCGAGCCGATTCGGCTCGATCGCGACATCCTCGATCACCGCGGTTCCGGAGGCGTCGGAGAAGTCGACCCGCCGGCCGACGAGCTCGGCCATGATGCGCACCTCGCCGTTGCGCGGCTTGAAGCGGCGCACGTTCATCAGCCCGGACGTGATGACCTGCCCCGTGCTGATGGATCCGACGCGCCCGATCGAGAGGAACACCTGCCTGCGGCCGGGGATCTCGCACACCAGGCCGATCACGCGAGGGGCCGCGCTACTTCGGTACACGACGACGACATCACGGACTTTCCCGATCCGGTCGCCGGCGGGGTCGAACACGGCGCACCCGGCCAGGCGCGCGACGAAAACCCGCTGTGTGCTCATGGTTCCAGCGTACTGTCCGAATCCCTCTGAACCGGGGCGGGTGACGGCATCCGGCGGCCGCATCGCGGGCGCATGGAACAATGGACCGATGAGCATGATGAACGCGTCGGGCCCCGCGGGCGAGATCGGCGAGACGGTCGCCTCCGTCTCGGAGTACGAGGCCGCGCAGAAGCTCGTCTCGCAGCTGATCGCGGGGGAGATCCCGGCCAGGGCGATCGCCATCGTCGGCGTCGGCGTGCAGACCGTGGAACGGGTTACCGGCCGCCTCGGCTATGCGAACGCCGCGCGCTCCGGCGCCGTCAACGGCGTGCTCATCGGACTCTTCCTCTCGGCGATCTTCGTGCTGGGCAATCCCTCCGTGCCGATGCAGGCCTTCGTCGGGATCCTCTTCGTCGGCGTCGCGATCGGCATGATCCTGAGTCTCATCACGTACTCGATCGTGCGTCGCCGCCGCGACTACGCGAGCGTCATGCAGCTCAAGGCCGACCACTACGAGGTGACGGTGCTGCCGGATTCCGTCGGCAAGGCGCGTCAGGTGCTCGGCCGCGCCGTGACGCCCGTCCCGCCGTCCGGGGCGGCTGCCGCACCGGCCACCGGCCCGGCTGCCGGTCCCGCTGCCGCGCCCCCGCAGTACGGCGAGCGCATCGAGGAGCCGCCCCGCTACGGCGAGCGCATCGTGCCCCAGCGCCCGCCGATGCCGCCGGCCCCGCCTGTCGTCCCTGTGTCGCCGGCACCCGCGGCGACGCCGCCGGTCGAGGGCGAGCCGGTCGAAGGTGCAGCCGTGGCAGACAAGCCCTCCGAGGGTGCGAACCCCGCCGAGGGCGAGAACCCGGCGGGCGACGGCGCCGCGCGATGACCGCGCTCCCCGAGGAGCGGTTCCGTATTCCGGTCCCGCTCCCCGCCGGGACCGTCGAGGTGTCTGCGGTGTTCGGGCCCGCGAGCGGCGGCGCGGACGTCGGGGCCGCCGCGCCGACCGTGGTGATCGCGCACGGGGCAGGAGCGGGGATGGATCATCCCTTCCTCACCGGCTTCTCCGCCGCGCTGCGGGCCGCGGGCCTGCACACGCTGCGGTTCACCTTCCCGTACCTCGAGGCGGGGCGGCGCATGCCGGGCCCCGCCGCGCACGCGATGCTCACCTGGCGTGCCGTGATCGCGGCGGTGCGCGAGCGCGGATCCGGATCCGTCGTCGCGTGCGGCAAGTCCTATGGCGGACGGATGGCGTCGATGGCCGCCGCCGAGGAGGCCGGCCTCGACGCGGACGCGCTGGTCTACCTGGGCTACCCGCTGCATCAGCCCGGCAAGCCGGAGAAGCCCCGGATCGAGCATCTGCCGGCGGTGGGGCAGCCGCAGCTCTTCGTGGAAGGCTCGAACGACCCCTTCGTGCAGCCGCTTTCGCAGCTCGAGGAGGCCGTCGCGTCCTGTCAGGACGCGCGGATCTTCTGGATCGACGCCGGCGGGCACTCGTTCGAGGTGAAGGGCCGCAAACGCCCGGCCGACGAGATCGGGGCGGATCTGGCGCCTCTCGTCGCCGGGTTCGTCCGGTCGGGTTTCGTGATCGATGCGTCCGTGCCGGGCGCATCAGGGAAGGACGAAGAGGGAGACGCATGAGCACCGCGGAGGAGCTGGACGCGATCGGGATCGACAGGCTGCGCGAGATCGGCAGCCTGAAGTGGTCGGTGTTCCCCGAGGCGATCGGGGCGTTCGTCGCCGAGATGGACTTCCCGCCCGCCCCGGCGATCGCCGCCGCCATGAAGGGCGCGATCGACGACGGCCTGACCGGATACCTGCCGGCGGCCGTGCGCACGCGCATGACCGAGGCGACGGCGCGGTGGCAGCGGGACCGCTACGGCTGGGACGTGCCGGCGGAGCGGATCCGCCCCGTGCCCGACGTGCTCACCGCGCTGCGCGCGACCATCGACTATTTCACGGCGCCCGGTTCCAAGATCGTGCTGCCCACCCCCGCGTACATGCCGTTCCTCACGATCCCGGCGATGCATGATCGCGAGATCATCGAGGTGCCGATGCTCGTCGAGGACGGGCGCCACGTCTACGATCTGGACGGCATCGACCGGGCGTTCGCGGACGGCGGCGGCCTGCTGATCCTGTGCAACCCGTACAACCCGCTCGGGCGCGTGTTCGAGCGGGCCGAGCTCGAAGCGGTCGCGGAGGTCGTCGCACGGCACGGCGCACGCGTGTTCTCGGACGAGATCCACGCGCCGCTGGTCTTCGCGCCGCACCGCCACGTCCCGTATGCGAGCATCAGCGCGGTGACCGCGGGGCATACGATCACCGCGGCGAGCGCCTCGAAGGCGTTCAACCTGCCGGGCCTCAAGGCGGCGCAGGTGATCCTGACGAACGACGCGGATGCGGAGACGTGGGCGCGGCCCGAGGTCGCCTGGGCCGAGCACGGCACGGCGAACCTCGGCGTCATCGCGACCACGGCGGCCTTCGACGAGAGCCGGGAGTGGCTCGACGGGACGCTCGACTACCTCGACGGCAACCGCCGGATCCTCGGCGAACTCCTCGCGGAGCACATCCCTGACATGGGCTACCGCGCGCCGGAGGGCACCTACATCGCGTGGCTGGACGCGCGCGGGCTCGGCATCGAGGGCTCGCCCGCCGCGTTCTTCCGCGAGCACGCGGGCGTCGCCATGACGGACGGGATCGCGTGCGGCGCCGCAGGGGAGGGCTACCTGCGCTTCATCCTCGCGACACCCCGCCCCGTGATCGAGCAGGCCGTGCGCCAGATGGCCGCCGCACTGCGCGAGCACGCCGCGCGCTGAGCGCGCCGCGCGCTCCCGGTCGCGCGCCCACTTTCGCCGAGGCCCCCTCGCAGCACCGAAGCCCCCTCGCAGTTACGCAACTGCGAGGGGGCTTCGGCGTTCAGAGGGGGTCTCGACGCCCGGTGACAGTCAGGATGCGGATCCCTGCACGCGGGCGATCCAGGCCTCGACCTCGGCGGAGGTGCGGGGGATGGCGGACGAGAGGTTCACCGGGCCGTTGGCGGTGATGAGGATGTCGTCCTCGATGCGCACGCCGATGCCGCGATACTCCTCCGGCACGGTCAGATCGTCGATCTGGAAGTACAGGCCGGGCTCGATCGTGAACACCATGCCGGGCTCGATCGTGCCGTCGTAGTACATCTCGCGGCGGGCCTGCGCGCAGTCGTGCACGTCGATGCCGAGGTGGTGGCTCGTGCCGTGCACCATGTAGCGGCGGTGCTGGCCGCCGTTGTCGGCGTCGAGCGCCTCCTCGGCGGTGACGGGCAGCAGGCCCCACTCGGCGGTGCGGCGCGCGATCACGTCCATCGCTGCCGCGTGCACCTCACGGAACAGCACGCCGACCTTCGCAGCGGCGAACGCGGCGTCCGCGGCCTCGACCACGGTGTCGTAGATGCGGCGCTGGACGTCGCTGAAGGTGCCGCTCACCGGCAGGGTGCGGGTGATGTCGGCGGTGTAGAGGCTGTCGGCCTCGGCTCCGGCGTCGACGAGGATCAGGTCGCCCGGCAGCACGGCTCCGTCGTTGCGGGTCCAGTGCAGGTAGCAGGCGTGCGGGCCGGACGCGGCGATCGTGTCGTAGCCCTCCCAGTTGCCGTCGCTGCGGGCGCGCTGGTGGAAGACGCCCTCGACGATGCGCTCGCCGCGCGGATGCGCGATCGCGCGGGGGAGGTCGCGGATGATGTCGTCGAAACCGTTCGCGGTGATCTCCACGGCACGGCGCATCTCGGCGACCTCGTAGGCGTCCTTGACGAGGCGCAGCTCGGAGACGAACTGCGTGAGTTCGCCGTCCTCGTCGACCACGAGGTCGTGATCGCCCGCCGCGAAGTCGTCGAGATGCGCGGTGGCCACGCCCAGGTCGGCGGCGACGCCGGCGAGTGCGGGACGCGGTCCGATCCAGAACTCGCCGATCGTCGCGTCGGAGTAGAACTCGCTCGTGGTGCGGTCGGCGCGCTCGCGGAAGTACAGGGTCACGTCGTGACCGTCCGCGGTGGGCTCGAAGACGAGCAGGGAGTCGGGCTCGGAGTCGGCGGCCCACCCGGTGAGGTGCGCGAACGCGGAGTGCGCGCGGAACGGGTAGTCGGTGTCGTTGCTGCGCTGCTTGAGGGATCCGGCGGGGATCACGAGGCGCTTGCCGGGGAAGGCCGCCGAGACGGCCGCGCGCCGGGCCGCGGCGTACGGCGCCTGCGCGCGCGGAGCGGGCGAGGACTCAGGGCGCTCGGCCCAGCCCGTGGAGATGGTGTCGAGGAAGCCCTGGGGGAAGGGCTGGCGGCGGTTGGTGATCGTCGAGGTCGTCGCGGTGGCGGCATCGCCCTGCTGCTCGATCGTGTCGTGCTCGGAGGTCATGCATCCATCCTCTCACCGGCGGGTGGGAGAAGGATCCGGGGCGGGAGGCGGCGAAGAGGCTCGGACCGCCGGTTTCGGCGATCCGAGCCCCTCCTGTCGATCCGATCAGATCACTGCACGGCCTTGAGCGCGTTCACGATGCCGTGACCGTAGTAGCTGTTCAGCTCCGGCGTGCCCACGCACGCGGCGCCCTCGTCATACTGCGGAGCCGAGCATGCGGTCGGCGTCGCGTCATCCTCGAGCTTCTGCACCATCTGCGCGGGCGTCAGCTCGGGGTGTGCGGACTTCATGAGCGCGAGCACGCCGGCGACGTGCGGAGACGCCATCGAGGTGCCGCTCTTGAGGCCGTACTTCCCGCCGGGGATCGTGGAGAGGATCCGGGATCCTGGGGCCGCCACGTCGATCTCGCCGAGACCGCGGTTGGAGAAGTACGACAGCTGGCCGGTCTGCGTGAGCGAGGAGACGGTCACGACACCGGGGACCTGCGCGGGGATGTCCTTGCAGCCCTGGTTGATCGTGCGCGGGGTCGGCTGGGCGGCGTCGTCCGGGCTGCCCTCATCGCGTGTGTTCACCGTCAGGTCGAGGCCGGAGTTGCCGGCCGCCGCAGCGCTCACGACACCCTTCGAGTTGGACCAGTTCACGGCGCGGGCCACGGCCTCGCGGACCGCCGCCTGGTCGGGCTGGTCGTCGCACCAGAACTCGAACGGGTCGATGTAGTAGCTGTTGTTGGTCACGTCCATCCCGCGCTGCGCGGCCCACATGAAGCCGCAGACCGCGTACTCGGGGTAGATGAAACCGTCGTCGTTGACGACCTTGACCGACGCCAGTCGCACGTTCGGGGCGACGCCGACGATGCCCACGTCGTTGCGGGCCGCCGCGATCGTGCCGGCGACGTGCGTGCCGTGGTCGGACGTGGTCGGGTACCAGCCGCCCTCGGCCTGGTCTGGCCGTCCGCCCGTGGTGCAGTTGACGGAGTCCGCGACGTCGAGGTTGGCCTGCAGGTCGGGGTGCGTCGGGTCGATGCCGGAGTCCAGCACGCCCACGAGGACGTTGCGGTTGCCGTCGGTGACCTGGTGCGCCTGATCCGCCTGGATCATCGTCATGTCCCACTGCTGGGATTCGAGCGAGTCGGAGGCGGCTGCGGGCACCGGCTCGGTGGGCTCGTCGCCGTTGACGGGCTTGTTCTTGCCCTGCTTCCAGCCGGAGGCGCCAGGTCCCCACGGCGCCTGCGGGCCGGTGACCTTGTCCTTGACCTCGACCGTGCGGGTGGCGCCGACCGACGCCACGACGTTCTTGCCCTTGGCCTTCACGGTGTCGCGGAACGCCGCGCGGTCGGACTGCGCGATGACGACGCCGATCTCGGGCCAGCTCTGCACGACGACGCCGCCGGCCTCGGTCACGGCCTTCTCCGCCTTGCGGGTCTGACCGGGGTTCGCCTGGCCGATGTTGACCACGTAGCTCATCACTGTGCCGTCCGGCGGGGTGATCGGGACAGGTGTCGATGGCTCGTTCGTCGCCGCGGTGGCGCTGACGGAGCCCGCCAGGACCAGTCCCAGCGCCGCGACGGTGCAGGCGATGGTGCGGAACGAGCGGTGGGCGTTTGGCATCCTCATCAGTGAGGGTCCTCTCGTGGGGGTGGGTGCCGACCAGGTCGGCGCGGGCGGATGGCCCTGCATCGTTTCTAGCCGCCTCTCCCAGCCATTTCAATGCTTGCTGATAGCGGAGTATCAGGGTAGGAGCGGGATCCGGATCCGGATCCCGCGGCGCCGTGGCGCATAGTCCGCCGGGCTAGCGTGGAGGCATGACCGAAGCCGCCCCCGCCCGCCGATCCGCCCTGTCCTGGCCGTGGGCGGTGGGGATCGACGCCGTGCTCGTGATCGTGTTCGCCGCGATCGGACGCGCGAGCCACGAGCACGGCATCGACGCGCTGGGCGTGCTGGAGACGGCCTGGCCGTTCCTTGTGGGGCTCGCGGTCGGCTGGCTCGCGCTCCGGGCCTGGAGGGCGCCCGCCGCGCCGCTGCGCACCGGGGCGGGGCTGGTCGTGATCACCGTCGTGCTGGGGATGGTCCTGCGGGTCGTCAGCGGCGGCACGACCGCGATCGCGTTCATCATCGTCGCCACCGTGACGCTGCTGGTCTTCCTCGTGGGCTGGCGGGGGATCGCCGCGCTCGTCGCCAGGGCGCGCGCTCGCCGCTGAGCCGACGGCGGGATCCGCGCCGGCTCCGGGCGGGCGCTAGGGGGTCGCGCGCTCCAGCTGCGTGATGAGCGCGCGGTGGTCGCTGCCGCCGGTGCCCGCGGGGAGGACGGCGGATCCGGTCGCCCGCCAGTGCGTCGTGGCCATGACATGGTCGATCGGGGCACCGAGGAGCACCGGCACCGACGTCGGCCAGGTGCCGACACCCCCGGAGCCGGAGCGCGATGCCACGTCGCGGCAGGCGCCGAGGTCGCCTCCGTCCGTGCCGAGCCCGCTCATGTGGTCGAGCGTCGCGTTGAAGTCGCCGGCGAGGATCACGTTCTTCCCGGCAGGGCACTGGTCGGCGACCCAGCGCAGATCCCGTGTCCAGTCCGCCATCTCCTCCTGGCGCGGGGCGACCGTGTGCACGGCCACGACGGTGGGCCCGTCGCCCGAGACCGGCATCACGACGGCACTCGGCACCGAGGACGTGTTGCTGGACCCGTCGGCGGAGGAGGGGATGACCGAGTAGTCGCCGAGCGAGGGGGAGATGAGCACCGTGGTCTGCCACGAGTCCGGTCCCTGGGTGACCTCGGGGCGGTACTGCACGTGATGCACCCACATCGGGTGCCCCGCCTCGCGCAGCGTGAGCGCGATCTCCTCGCCCACGGCCTCGGTCGTCTCCGGCAGCGCCACGATGTCGGCCTTCTGGGCGACGATCGTGTTCGCGATATCGCCGGCGGAGACGGCTTCGCCCGCGGTGTTCCAGGCGAGCACGCGCACGCTCGTCGCGGTCTTCTCGGGCAGGGCATCGGCGGTGTCGACGCCGCGCAGCGCGAGGATGGCCGCCGACGCGCCGCCGCCGAGCAGCGCCACGAGCGCGATCGACGCCGCGAAGCCGCGTAGCGGGCGCGCGAGGAGGAGCAGCAGGGCCAGCACGAGGATCGCGCCGAACGCGAGCACGAGCACCGCGCGCGAGGCCACGATCTGCGTGATCGGGAACGTCTGCTCGAGGTGGAAGAACTGCGGCCAGGTCACGACCGCGGTGGCGATCGCGAAGAGGACGGTGAGGAGGATCCCGATCAGTCGAAACATCGCCTTCGAGCCTAGGCGAGCGGATCTGTGAGGGTTCTGGAGTGCAGCCCTGGATCCGCAGAGGACGAGCACGGCGGCGCGGAGCGGTCGGCGGCGGTCCACGGCGCGCGGGGCGGCCCACGGCGGCGCGGGGCGGTCTCCGGGCGTGCGGAATCGCTACGCTCGGAGGATGACCGATGCCGATCCGACGTCACGACCCGCCCTCTTCGACGGGCCGGTCGATCTGCATCTGCATTCGAACCGCTCCGACGGCACGGAGGATCCCGCGACCCTCGTCGAGCGCGCCGCGCACGAGGGGCTGCGCACGATCGCGCTCACCGACCACGACACGACGGCCGGATGGGTGGACGCGGCCGAGGCCGCGACGGCGCACGGCATGACGTTCATCCCGGGTATGGAGCTGTCCGCCAAGGACGGCTGGCGGAGCGTGCACGTCCTGGCGTATCTGTTCGACCCGACGGATCCGGATCTGTCCGCCGAGACCGCCCGTATCCGCGAGGACCGCATCGGCAGGGCCGAACGCATCGTGAAGGGCATCGCACGCGACTATCCGCTGCGCTGGGAGGACGTGCTGGAGCAGACGGATCCCGGCGCGACCGTCGGCCGGCCGCACATCGCGGATGCGCTCGTCGCACGCGGGATCGTGCGCGACCGCGGGGAGGCGTTCGACGGGATCCTGCACCCGCGTCAGGGGTACTACGAAGCCCACTACGCGCCGGATCCGCTCACGGCGATCGAGCTCGTCGTCGGGGCCGGGGGAGTGCCGGTGATCGCGCACCCCGCGGGACGCGAGCGCATGACGGATGCGACCGTGCGGCGTCTCATCGACGCGGGCCTTGCCGGGCTCGAGATCGATCACCGCGAGAACACGGCGGAGGGGCGCGCCTGGCTGCGCGGCATCGCCGCCGAGAACGACCTCATCGTGACCGGATCCAGCGATTATCACGGCGCGGGCAAGCCGAACGTCCCCGGCGAGAACACTACGGATCCGGCGATGCTGCAGCGCATCATCGACAGCGGTTTCGGCTCCGCCCCGGTGTACCCGGTCCGCACCCGGTAACCGGTCCGGTTCGGGGCGCTATCCGCGAAACTGCAACTGGGCGACGAGACTGCACATGTGAAGTGCAGTCTCGTCGCCCAGTTGGAGTCTCGCGGTCAGAGGTGAGCGCAGTGCGGGGACAGGCGCAGGGGCGGGGGAGGCCCGCGGGGTCAGGCCCCGGGCTGCGGGGCGCTGCCGGCGGCGGCACCGCCGGAGGGGCGACGACGGCGGCGGCGACGCTGTGCGGCCGGCTTGCCGTCGTGGTGCTCCGCACCCTGGCCGTCGTGTGTTCCGGAACCCTCGGCGCCGCGATCGGCGTCACCGGATCCGGCGGCCTTGGCGGCGGGAGCCTCCGCACCCTCGGCGAACGTCGATCCGACCTCGTCCTCCGCGTTGCGACGACGGCGGCGGCGGCGCGTGGTGGCGTCGCTCGTGCCCTCGGCAGCCGCGTCGGCGGCGCGCTGCGGCTCGCGCTGCTTGCGGGCGGGCTTCTCGGACACCGGTGCGGTGACCAGGCGGCCCTTGGTGCCGGCCGGGATGTTCAGGTCCTCGTAGAGGTGCGGGCTCGACGAGTAGGTCTCGATGGGGTCGGGCTGGCCGAACTCGAGCGCGCGGTTGATCAGGGCCCACTTGTGCAGGTCCTCCCAGTCCACGAACGTGACCGCGATTCCGGTCTTGCCCGCCCGGCCGGTGCGGCCAGCGCGGTGCAGGTACGTCTTGTCCTCGTCCGGGATCGTGTGGTTGATCACGTGGGTGACGTCGTCGACGTCGATGCCGCGGGCGGCGACGTCGGTCGCGACGAGCACGTCCCTCTTACCCGCCTTGAACGCGGCCATCGAGCGCTCGCGCTGGTCCTGGCCCATGTCGCCGTGCACGCCGCCGACGTTGAAGCCGCGGTCGCTCAGCTCGTCGACCAGGCGCTGCGCCGCGCGCTTCGTGCGCGTGAAGATCACCGTCTTGCCGCGTCCCTCGGCTTGGAGGATGCGGGCGATGACCTCGTCCTTGTCGAGCGAGTGCGCCCGGTAGACGAGGTGCTTGATGTTCGCCTGGGTGAGGCCTTCGTCGGGGTCGTTCGCGCGGATGTGGATCGGGTTCGTCATGAACCGGCGCGCCAGCGCCACGATCGGTCCGGGCATGGTCGCCGAGAACAGTTGCGTGTGGCGCACCGCGGGGACCTTGGAGAAGATCTTCTCGATGTCGGCGAGGAAACCGAGGTCGAGCATCTTGTCGGCCTCGTCGAGCACGACCTCGGTCGCGTGCGAGAGGTCGAGCAGGCGCTGGTTCGCGAGGTCGATGAGGCGGCCGGGGGTGCCGACGACGATCTGCGCGCCGGCCTTGAGCTGGTCGATCTGCCCCTCGTAGGCCTTGCCGCCGTAGATCGCCACCACGCTCGTCGAGCGGTTGCTGGTCAGCAGATCCATGTCCTCGTACACCTGCACCGCGAGCTCGCGGGTCGGCACGACGATGAGCGCCTTGACGCCGTGCTCGGGGTCGACGCCGAGGCGCTGCACCACGGGGATGCCGAAGCCGAAGGTCTTTCCGGTGCCCGTCTTGGCCTGTCCGATGATGTCCTGGCCGGGAAGGCCCAGCGGGATGGTCTGCTCCTGGATCGGGAAGGCGTCGACGATGCCCTTCGCCGCGAGGGCGTCCACGATGTCCTGATCGATGCCGAGATCGGCGAAAGAAGTCACAGTCTTTGATTGCCTGTCCGGCGGGCCTTGCGATCGCGGCGCCGCCTCGTTGATGGGGTCCACGCCGAATCCGTATGCACAGGCGCGGGGCTCCGATCCGTCGCCGGAGCGGGTTCCAGCCTACCGGAGCAGGCCCCCGTCCTCGGGATCGGATCGCGCGGGGCGCGCGCCGCCCCCGATGCGGCCGAGCGGCTCCACTAGGCTGGGCGCGTGGTGAGGTGGTTCTGGCAGCGCGACAAGGCGCCGCGACGCACCCTGGTGCTCCGCTCCCGGGGCGACGTGGGCGACGCGACCCGCGTCGACTTCGCCGAGCTGGCGCCAGAGCTGAACACCTTCCTCGGGCAGGCCGCGTACCTGCAGCTGGGCTACTTCGAGACGCTCACCCGCCTCATCCGCGCAACGGACGATCTGGCGGAGAAGGAGATCCTCTCCCGCGCGGCCGGCGCCGCACTCGCCAAGCACCACGCGATCGTCGCGATCATCGCCGCGCACGGTGACCGGCCGACCGAGGTGATGCTGCCGTTCCGGGAGCAGCTGGATGCATTCCGGCGGAAGACCCTCGGGCCGCGCATCGCGGAGACCATGCTCGCGGTGTATCTGACGGCCGGGATGCTCGACGATTTCTACATCGCGCTCGCGTCCAGCTACGGCGAGATCGGAGCGGAGGTCGCCAGGATCCTCTCCGAGGCCGACGACCGGCACGAGATCGTCGGGATCGTGCAGGCGACGATCGCGAGCGACGAGCAGTGGCGCTCGCTGCTGTCGATGTGGGGACGCCGGCTCGTCGGCGACACGATCCTGGTCGCCAGGGCGGCGCTGCGCCCGCACCTCCCCGGCGCCGAGAACGACCGGCTCGAGCCCGTCTTCACCGAGCTGATGGGCGCGCACGCCCGCCGCATGGACGCGATGGGGCTCGCGTCCTGACGACAGGCCTGCGACGCCCGGCCGTGGCGGTCAGTGCGCGAGGACGCCTTCGCCGAGCACCGCACGAGCAGTGAGCATCCCGCCCGAGAGCGATGCCGAGTCGAAACCCGACTGCGTGAGCAGGCGGTGCGCGATGTGCGAGCGCACTCCGGATCCGCACAGGGCGCGGACGGGGCGGCCCGCTGCGGCGTCGTGCACTTCATCGAGGCGGTCGCGGAGCTCGGTGTGCGGGATGTGCAGCGTACCGGGGAGATGTCCCACGGCGTACTCCGCCGCACTGCGCACGTCGAGGATGAGGGCCTCCGCACGAAGGCGGTCCCAGTCCTGCGCGTACCAGAGCGCGAGCGTGCCGTCGAGGACGTTGACCCCGACCATGCCTGCGAGGTTCACCGGATCCTTCGCGCTGCCGTAGACCGGCGAGTAAGCGAGATCGAGGTCGATGAGATCGGCCGCCGTGAGCCCGGCCCTGATCGCCGTGGCCAGCACGTCGATCCGCTTGTCGACCCCCTCGCGGCCGACGGCCTGCGCACCGAGCAGAAGTCCGTCCCCGCGGCGGATGTGCACCACGAGCGCCATCTGGGCGGCGCCGGGGAAGTACCCGGCGTGCTGCGTGGGGTGCAGATGCAGCGTGTCGGTCTCGATGCCTGCGGCGCTCAGTGCAGCGCTGTTCGCCCCGGTGAGTGCGGCCGTGAGCTCGCCGACGCGGACGATCGCGGTGCCCACGGGGGCGGGCAGCGGCCGCGCCGAGTCGGGGCGGAGGATGTGGTCCGCGATGCCGCGTCCCGCGCGGTTCGCGGGACCGGCCAGAGCGACCGGTCGGCGCAGACCGGTGACGGCATCGACGGAGAGTACTGCGTCGCCGGCGGCGTAGACGTCCGGCAGGTTCGTGCGGCCGTGCTCATCGACGAGGATGGCCCCGCGTTCGCAGGCGACTCCCGCGGCCTCGAAGGCGGCGGTGTCAGGGCGCACGCCGGCCGAGAGCAGGATGATGTCGGCCTCGAGGCGGGTTCCGTCCGCGAGCACGACGGTGTCGTGGTCCTCGTGGTGCTCGACCGATTCGGCGGCGATGCCTGCGCGCCCCCGGATGCCCAGGCGGCGCAGCTCTGCGGCGACCGGAGCCGCGATCTCGGCCTCGAGCGGCGGCAGCACGTGGGGTGCGAGCTCGACGAGCTCGACCTCCAGTCCCTGGCGCCGCAGAGCCTCGGCCGCCTCCACGCCGATGAACCCGGCGCCGAGCACGACGGCACGCCGCGCGGAGGCCTCGGCGCCGGCCTCGATGCGCTCGCGCAGTCGCACCGCGTCCTCGACGGTCCGCAGGGTGCTCACGCGCGGTGAGTCGAGTCCGGGCAGCGGGGGACGCACCGCGACCGCGCCCGGGGCCAGGACGAGGGCGTCGTAGGCGAGCTGCTCGTCGCCCTCGGGACCGCGGACGGTCACGCTCCTGGTGGCGGCGTCGAGCGCGATCACGTCGTGGTGCACGCGCACATCGAGATCGAGTGCCGCGCGCAGGGTCGCCGGCGTCTGCACGAGCAGGCTGCTCTGGTCCTCGATCTCGCCGCCGACGTAGTACGGTAGACCGCAGTTGGCGAAGGAGACGTGCGCGCCGCGCTCGAGCACGACGATCTCCGCGTGCTCGTCCAGGCGGCGGGCGCGCGCGGCTGCGCTCATCCCGGCGGCCACGCCGCCGACGATCACGATCCGCCGCGGCCGGTCTGCCATGGCGGCGCTCATCGCCCGAAGATCCGGGACAGCAGCCCGGCCTTCGCGGGGGCCGCGGCATCGATCTCGGCCTGCGTGTGCCGGCCGTCGCACCACTGCGCCGCGGGCACCGTGCGCTTCACCTCGGACACGTGCTGGCCGCATCCCGCCCAGGTGGTCTTCCCGCACGTCTTGCAGTTCACTGCACGGCACATCTCTGCTCCTCGTCCCGGGCGGTCGTGGATACCCCGGGGAGTATCACCGTAACATACTCCCGGGGGTATGCTGGACGGCATGATCAGCACCGACACGACCCAGGGGATCGCCGAGGAGAGGGCGCGCGCAGCGGCGCACGACCCCGAGGCGGTGCGGAAGATCGCGAACCGCCTGCGCCGTGCGCACGGACAGCTGGCGGCCGTGATCGGCGCCGTGGAATCCGGCGAGGACTGCCGCTCGGTCGTGCAGCAGCTCTCAGCAGTCACGAAGGCGCTGGATCGCGCCGGCTTCCTTGTGATCTCGACGGCGCTGCGCGAGTGCCTGACGGATCCCGGCGCCGAGGGTGCGCCGAACCCGGAGGAGCTGGAGAAGCTGTTCCTCTCGCTCGCGTGATCCATGCCACGCTGCGCGGGTGGGCACGGCGACGCTCAATGGGCGTCGAGCGGCATCCGCTCGAGCCGGCGGGTCAGCCGCCAGGCGATCGCGACGGGGATCACGCCGAGGATCCCGAACGACATGTCGATGAGCTGCCAGCCGAGCGGAATGCCGCGGATCGATCCGGCGATGAGCGCGAGCGGAACGATCCCCGCGCAGGCGATCACGCCGAACTGGATAACCCAGATGTTGCGCACCGGGTCGATCAGCGGTCCGATGAACACCACGGCGATGACGAGGTGCGCGAATGCCAGCCAGTCCGTGCCATAGGCGATGAACGGGTACCGGGCGCCCGTGTCGGCGAGTGCTGCGGCCACGCGGTCCACCCAGCCGACCGCGTCGGGAAGGATCGAGGGCAGAGGCGTGCCGGCGAGGGTTTGCGCGGCGAGGTGAAGCTCCTCGCGAAGCGGGAAGGCGGTGACGCCGCTGACCACGAGCCCGGCGATCAGGATGCCGAGGCAGATTCGGATCCGGCGCAGCGTGCGCGCGCGACCACCGCCGGAGGAGGCGGCCACCCTCGGCTCAGACCCCGAGCTCGGCGCGGCGCACGGCGTCGCCGTGTCGGCGCACCCGCGTGAGGATCATGCCGACGGCCGCGGAGACCACGACGGCGCCGCCCAGAGCGAGCAGCCACAGCCACACGCTCGACTCCTTGAGCCCGGCCCACTGTCCGAGCGCATAGGCCGCGGCCGCGACGGCGGTGGCGACCGCAGGGACGAGGGCCACTCCGCGCAGATCCCGGTGAGGGATCGCGTAGTGCACCACGACGCCGAGCGCGCAGGCGGCGATCAGCGCGAGCAGGATGTACACGCCGCCGGCCTCGGGTCAGGCCACGAAGCCGACGCGGCGGGACTCCTCGGTCCCGAGCTCCACGTAGCCGAGGTTCGCGGTCGGCACGATGTAGGAGTTGCCCTTGGTGTCGCTCAGCGAGAGGTGGCTCGCGCCCTGGTCGAGGGCGCCGGCGATCTGCGCGCGCACCTCGTCCGCGGAGGCCGAGGTCTCGAAGTTGAGCTCACGGCCGGTGTTGATGATGCCGATGCGGATCTCCACGGGAATGCTCCTTGAAAGGTTGAGGTCTCGTCACTCTATCGCGGGGTCCGCAGGGCGGGACCGCGTGTGCCGCGGTGTTCGCCGACGGCGATTGCCAGCGCGACCACAAGTCCGGATCCGGGTCGCCATCCGGCCTCTGCACACAGCGATGTCGGTTGCGCCAGATAGCGTGGGAGCATGCCCGCACAGCCCGCCCCCACCGCTGCGCAGGCGGCGGTGATCGACGCGCCCTCGGCGGCGGTCGGCACGGTGATCGGCGCGCCGGGCACCGGCAAGACGCACGCTCTCGTGGAGCGGATCGCGGCGCTCATCGAGAGCGGCCTCGCCCCCGAGCAGGTGCTCGCGCTGACCCCCAACAGACAGGCCGCCACCGCGCTGCGCGACCGGGTAGGCGTGCGCGTGCGCGTGGCGACGCCGGGCCCGCTCGCGCGGTCCCTCGGGTCATTCGCCTTCCAGCTGGTGCGCGGCACGATGGTGCACGCGGGGCAGGAGCCACCCGCGCTGCTGACCGGCGCGGATCAGGACCGCATCATCGCGGATCTGCTCGCCGGAGAGGTGGAGGACGAGGGTGCGGGGATGCGCAGCCGCTGGCCGGAGAACCTCGGCGCGGCGGTGCGCTCGTCGCGGGCGTTCCGTTCCGAGCTGCGCGCGTTCCTCGCCGAGTGCACCGAACTCGGCGTCACCCCGGCCGAGCTGGAGCGGTCGGAGCGTCCGGCCTGGCGCGCGGTCGGATCCTTCGCCCTGTCGTATCGGAGCGTGCTCGACCGCGCCCGCGCCGCGCACCGCGACGCCGCGGATCTGCTGGCGGAGGCCGCCGCGATCCTGCGCGCTGCAGAGCCGGAGATGCTGGGCCCGCTCGGCCGGCTGCGCGTGGTGCTCATCGATGACGCGCAGGAGCTGACCGCGGGCGGGGTGGCCCTCGTCGCGGCGCTCCGCACCCGCGGGATCGCCGTTCTCGCCTTCGGGGATCCGGACATCTCCTCGGGGGCGTTCCGCGGCGCAGGCCCCGAACTGTTCGCGAGCCTCGTGGCGATGCTCGGCGACGTGCATGTGCTCGACGAAGCGCACCGGCAGGATCCGCCGCTCACCGCGCTCACCCGCACCGTGGTGCAGACGATCGGAGCCTCGGGGCGGATCGAGCATCGTCGCGCTCCTGGTTCCGCGGCGGCCGATGCCCCCGGCGACGCGCTGCAGGCGTTCATCGCGCCGTCGCCGCACGAGGAGCACGACCTCATCGCGCGCACACTGCGGGAGTGGCACCTGCTCCACGGCATCGGCTGGGAGCGCATGGCGGTGATCGCGCACGACACCCGCCAGGTCGCCGCCCTCGAGGCCGAGCTGGCCGCCCGCGAGGTGCCGACCCGCGCGGCGGGCGTGCAGCGCCCGCTCGGCAGCGAGACGGTCGTCCGCGACATCGTGGGGATCGTGCGGCTGGCGCTCGCCGAGCCGGCGGAGCGGGATCCGCAGCTGCTGGCGGAGGCATTGCGCACACCGTTCGGCGGGCTCGACGGCGTGGGACTGCGGCGACTGCGCGCGCGGTTGCGGCACCTCGAGCTGGAGGCCGGCGGATCCGCCCCGGCACGACTGCTGCTGCGCGACGGCATCGCCGAACCCGCCAGGCTCGCCCGGCTGGACACCGCTGAGGCCCGTGTCGCAGACCGGTTCGGCACCGTGCTGCACGAGGTGCGCGAAGCCCGGCAGCGCGGGGAGACGATCCATGAGCTGCTCTGGCGGGTGTGGGACTCCTCGCGCGCCGCCGACGGCCGGCGCCTCGCGCTCGCGTGGCAGGACGCGGCGAGCTCGCCCTCCGGCGCCGAGACCGCGCGCGCACTGGACGCCCTGGTCGCCCTGTTCGACGCGGCGAAGCGCTCGGTCGAGCGCGCGCCGGAGAAGGGTCCTGAGGCGTTCATCCACGACATCCTCGACAGCGAGGTGCCGGAGGACTCCCTGTCCGCTCCCGAGCGTCCGGCCACGGTCACCCTGATGACGCCCGCGACCGCGCTCGGCACGGAGTTCGACGCCGTCGTGATCGCCGGCGCGCAGGACGGCGTCTGGCCGAACGTGCGGCTGCGCGGCGGACTGCTGGAGACCTGGCGGCTCGGCGAGGCGGTCGCCGCTGCCCGCTCGGGCGAGCCGGAGCACGAGCACTCCACGCTCGACCGGCGTCGGGCGGCGCTGCACGACGAGCTGCGGCTCTTCGTCCGGGCGCTCTCCCGCGCACGCCACAGGCTTCTGGTCACGGCGGTCGACGACGACGACCAGAGCCCGAGCGCGTTCTTCGGCTTCCTGCCGGATCCGCTGCCGCCTCAGGATCGGCACGCGCATCCGTTGACACTGCGCGGTCTGGTCGCGAAGCACCGCAGGGTGCTGACCACCTCGACGGATCAGGTCGCACGTGCCGAGGCGGCGGGACAGTTGCGTCTGCTGGCCGAGGCCGATGTCCCCGGTGCGGATCCGGACGAGTGGTTCGGCGTGCGCCCTCCGTCCGATGAGCGACCTCTGCGCGACCTCGAGACCGGATCCGTGCCGGTCTCGCCCTCGCGGCTCGAGGCGTTCGAGGAGTGCGGGGTGAACTGGGTCGTGTCCGCGCTCGGCGGCGACACGGTCGCACCGCCGTCGGCCGGGATCGGCACGATCGTGCACGCGGCGATGGAGCACGTGCCGGACGGCGATCTGGAGGCCATGCGCCGCATCCTCGACGAGCGCTGGGGCGAGCTCGACTTCGAGACGCCGTGGATCGATGCCAAGGAGCGCCGCAGGGCCGACCTCTACCTGCAGCGACTGCACGACTATCTGGTCGAGGTGCGACGCGAGGGCGGAAGGGTGGTCTCCTCGGAGGGCGGATTCCGGTTCGCCGTCGACCTCGCCGCCGAACCCGCCGCGCACCCCGTCGATGCGGAGAAGCCCGCCCAGCAGGCGGTCGTCAGCGGCTACATCGACCGTGTCGAGTCCTATCCGGCCGGCGGTGGGGAGCACGAGGCCGCCCGCGGGCGCACCTGGAACACGATGGCGGACGGCGCAGGGGGAGAGCGCGTGGTGGTGGTGGATCTGAAGACGGGCAAGTACGAGCCGGGGACGGAGGCGCTCGTGGCAGAACACGCCCAGCTGGCCGCGTATCAGCTCGCGGTCGAACAGGGGCAGGTCGAGGACGCGGATCCCGCCGCGCTCGCCGGCGCTCGCCTCGTGCTCGTCGCGCAGACCATCGGGCAGAGCCCCTACCGCGTCGCGCACCAGCACCGACTGGGCGATGACGCGCGGGCCGCCTTCCTGGAGCGCGTGGCCGAGGCCGGGCGCGGCATGGCCGCGTCGAGTTTCACGGCCCAGGTCGAGGCGCACTGCGCCGACACCCAGGTGCGGATCAGCCCGTGCCGTATCCACACGATCCCGGCGGTGAGCGCGTGAGCGGCGCGGGGGAGCAGGCCGTCGCAGACGCCTCGGTGGTGGATGACGGCGGGCTCGGCGCCTGGGAGGGCGGCCACGGCATCGCCGCCACCGACATCTCGGCGGCCCTCGGGCTGCCCACGCCGACCCTGGCGCAGCAGCGGGTGATCGAGGCGCCTCCCACGCCGGCGCTCGTCGTCGCGGGTGCGGGCAGCGGCAAGACCGAGACCATGTCGGGCCGCGTGGTCTGGCTCGTCGCGAACGGGCTCGTCGCGCGGGACGAGATCCTCGGTCTCACCTTCACCCGCAAGGCCGCCGGCGAGCTCGCCGAGCGGATCGCGCTGCGCCTCGACCGCATCGACGAGTACGGCCATCGCGGCCTGCTGCCCCATCTTCCCGAGATCGTCCGCACCGGCGCGCTCGACCGGGTCTCCGCGGCGGCGACCCCCGCACAGCGCGCGGTCGTGCAGCGCGAGGTGCTGGACGAACTCGCCATGCGATTCGACACCGGCTGGGATCCGGCGGCGCCCCGCGCCGCGGAGGACCTCATCATCCGGCCCCGCGTGTCGACGTACAACGCGTTCGCGGACGGCATCGTGCGCGAGCACGCGGCGCACATCGGACGGGATCCCGACTCCGCGATGCTCAGCCAGTCGGCGTCGTGGCTCATCGCCCGCGCCGTCGTGCTGCGCGCGGATCTTCCGGGGCTCGACGAGGTGGACCGCTCGCTGAACGGCGTGATCGACGCCGTCCAGCGCCTCGCGGGCGACGTGCTCGACCATCGCGTCGACCTGGAGGCGATGGTCCGCATCGCGGTCGAGCAGGCCCACGATTTCGAGCCCTATCGCGGCAACGCCGACGTGGCCAAGGCCGTGGAGAACCTCCGGACGATGCCGATCCTCGCGGATCTGGTCCGCGAGTACATCGCGGAGAAGGGGCGCCGCGGCGTCCTCGACTTCGCCGACCAGGTCGGCGGCGCGTTCGACATCGTGCAGGCGTCCTCCGACGTGCGCGCGGAGCTGCGCGCGCAGCACCGGGTCGTCCTGCTGGACGAGTACCAGGACACCTCCGTGATCCAGACCCGGTTCCTTGCCGCACTGTTCCGCGACGGCGCAGTGATGGCGGTGGGGGACCCGCACCAGTCCATCTACGGGTGGCGCGGCGCGAGCGCCGACAACCTGTACGCGTTCGGGCGCACCTTCGCCGCGGAGCGGACCGCCGAGACGTACAGCCTGATGACCAGCTGGCGCAACGACGAGCGGATCCTCGACGTGGCCAACCGCCTGCTGCTCCCGCTCCAGCGCCCTGGGCTCGACGTCCCGGCTCTCGAACCGCGTCCGGGATCCGGCGCGGGCCGGGTGCAGGTGCAGTACGGCGAGACCGCGGACGACGAGGCCGCGGCGGTCGCGACGTGGTTCGCCGAGCGCCGCGCCGCGCACGACGAGGCGCAGGCGGGACGCCCGCACGAGGCTCGTCAACATACCGGGGCGATCCTGTTCCGCTCCAAGCGGCACATGCAGACGTTCGCGGGAGCCCTTGCCGCTCAGGGGATCCCGCACCGCATCCTCGGCCTCGGCGGGCTCCTGGCGACGCCCGAGGTCGTCGATGTGGTGTCGGCGCTGCGGGTGATCCACGATCCGACCGCGGGATCGGCGCTGATCCGCCTCCTCGTCGGGCCGCGCTTCGCGATCGGCGTCGCCGACATGGCAGCGCTGTACGATCTGGCGCGCGAGCTCGCCGTGCGGGACGGCTCGCTCGCGCCACTGACCGACGAGCTCAAGCAGCGCCTGCGCTCCTCGCGCGGCGCCGACGAGGCCGTCTCGATCGTCGATGCCGTCGACTTCGTGCGCTCCGCCCGCGACGACTACCGGCTGCTGGAGCGGATCAGCCCCACCGGCCGCGCGAGGCTGCGCGCGGCGGGCGAGATGCTGGAGCGACTGCGCCGTGCCGCGGGCCAGCCGATCCTCGAGCTCATCCGCACGATCGAGACGGAGCTGCGGCTGGACATCGAGCTCGCCGTGAACGAGACGCGAGGCCCGGCGAGGGTCGCGGCGACCCAGCTGCGCGCCTTCGGCGACGAGGTGCGAGCGTTCCTCGTCGCGGACGACCGCGGCACGATCTCGAGCCTGCTCGCCTGGCTGGACAAGACCGAGATGACGGACGAGCTCATGCCCCGCACCGAGCCGCCGGAGCCCGGCGTGGTGCAGCTGCTCACGATCCACGGTTCCAAGGGCCTGGAGTGGGACGCGGTTGCGGTGGTGCGGCTCGTCGAGGACGAGCTGCCGGGACGGATCTCCGACGCGCAGGGCTGGTTCGGGTTCGGGGTGGTGCCGTTCGCACTGCGCGGCGACTGCGACGCGCTGCCGCGGTTCACCTGGGATCCGCAATCGGCCGGGGACGCCGTCGGCGACGACCCCCGCAAGCGCGAGAAGGCGGCCCTCGACTCGCTCGCCGCGGGCGTCACCAAGGCCTACCCGCACGGCGGCGCGCTCCGCCGGTTCAAGGACGACTACCGCGACTACCAGCGCGCCGAGGAGCGCCGGCTCGCTTACGTGGCCGTCACCCGGGCGCGCACCGATCTGCTCCTGACCGGCTCGCACTGGTCAGGGCAGAAGAACATGCGCAAGCCCAGTCCCTACCTGCTGGATGCGATCGACGAGCTCGGCCTCGACCCCCTGCCCGGCCCGGAGTCCGAGGACAACCCGTACGAGGGCACGGCCCGCACGAGCGTGTGGCCGATGGATCCGCTCGGCGGGCGCAGGGATCGGGTCGCGGGCGCGGCCGAGGACGTGCGCCGCGCGATGGCGGATCCGGAGACCCCGGCACCGAGCGAGGAGCTCGAGCGACTGCTCGCCGAGCGGGCGGCCCGCCAGCGCGGGACGATCGCCGACGCGCCCACGCGCGTACCCGCCTCACGCTTCAAGGACTACGTCACCGACTACGGCGGCACGATCCGCACGATCGCCCGGCCCATGCCGGAACGCCCCTACCGGCAGACCCGGCTCGGCACGCTCTTCCACGCGTGGGTCGAGCACCGCTCGGGATCCGTCGGCGTCGGAACCTCTCTGGACGACGCGCTGTGGGATCTGGACGACGATCTCGCCTCGCTGTCCGGGGGAGAAGCGAGCCCTGCCGGCGTGGCAGGGGACGAGATCGCCCGCGCGGATGCCGAAGACCTCGCGCGCCTGCGGGAGATCTTCGAGCGCAGCGAATGGGCGTCGCTCCAGCCGATCGCCGTGGAGACCGAGATCGACTTCGCCCTGCCCGTCGGCGAGGGCGAGCCCGCGCGCATCGTGATCTGCAAGCTCGACGCCGTCTACCGGCGCGAGGACCGGGGCGGACGGATCGAGATCGTCGACTGGAAGACCGGCAGGCCCCCGGCGACCGCGGCCGAGCGCGAGGAGCGCATGCTGCAGCTGGCGCTGTACCGGCTCGCCTACCACCGCCGGTTCGGCGTGCCCCTGGACGAGATCGACGTGGCGCTGTTCTACGTCGCCGACGACCTCGTGCTGCGGGGCGACGTCGTCTACTCGGAGGAGGCGCTGGTCCAGCGCTGGAACGCGGCTCGCGCCGCGCGGTGAGCCTCGGCGACGTCGGGGTCGGAGCCCGCGATGCCGCCCTCGCTCGGCAGCAGCGTGCCGGGGCGCGCCGGGCGATCCTCGTCCTCATCCTCGTCCGGGAGGCTGCCGCGAGGGTCGCTGTCGGTGGAGGAGAAGGACTCGCGCAGGTCGCCGAGATCCTCGGTGGCGTTCGGATCCAGGTCCGGGATCGCACCGGTCGCCGTCAGATCCTCCCGCGCGGCATCGTCCGCTGCAGGATCCTGCTCGCCCTGCTCCGAGGCCTCGGCCTCGGAGCGAGTGCCGCCGCGCGGCCCGAAGGCGGAGGTGTCGTCCATCGAGATCCCGGCGAACGCGCTCGCGTCGTAGGTGTCGGTCTGCATCGAGGTGTCGATCCTGGTCGCGCCTGTGGCGGGTACGCGGTCCAGGGCGGACATCGCCTCGTCCACGCCGGCGCCGGCTCCCGCGCGCGGGGCCAGGTCGTCGTGGACACCGTCGGCGAGGGCGTCCAGCAGCTGTGCGGCGTCGTCGACGATGTCCGCGCGGTGCGTGTCGTGCCCGTGCAGCAGCCAGCGCGCCAGCTCGAGCTCGGCGAGCAGACGCGCCCGCGGGGAGAGACCTTCGTCGGGGGCGCGCAGCGTCGCCGACGCGTAGGCGTCGAGCACGTCGGAGCGCGCGTCGGCAGCCATGGTCAGCCAGGCGAGGTCGACGGCGGGGTCGCCGATCGACAGTGCATGCCAGCCCACGACGCCGGTGACCCGGGGGCCGCGCTCGTCGTCGTCCGCGAACAGGAAAGACTCCGCATGCGCGCCACCCAGAGTGACTGCGGATTCGAAGCGCCACAGGTCGTCGGCCTCGACGGCCTCGCGCCAGCGGACCGTGAGACGCGCCGAGACTCGTCCGGTCGAGGCGGCCCGATCGATGAGGACGCGTACGTCCTCGCGGGCCTCGGCCGGCGTCCGCTCGGCCAGGCCGGCGTTGCGCACGACGGAGACGGGCAGCGCGTGCACGCCGGCGATCGCCTTGCCGATCGCGACGGCGGCGCCGGGGCCGGACGGCACGTCCGCGGCGTCGATCTGGAAGCCGGGCAACAGCGTGGTGACCAGGGCGCGCGTGTCTCCGACGCGTCCGTCGCCGAGGTGCTCCGGTGCGGCGAAGCGCAGCATCGAGCGCGCGCCGGGCGTGAGCGCGCGCAGCGCCAGGCTCTCCTTGGCGAGTTCGGAGGCGGTCTCGTCGTCGTTCGACGCGCGGATCGCGACCTCGGTGCCGTCGGCCAGCGTCGCCACGGCGGAGTCGAAACGGGCGTCGCCGTCGGACGAGAGGGCACGGGCGCCGACGACATCGGCTCCGGGCACCGCCGCCGTGACCGCCGCGGCTAGAGTGAAGGGTGAGCGAGCCATGTCACCAGGGTAGGTCGAGCCTCGTCCGCACAGGGCCCGCCACGCCTGTGAGAAGGGGAGTCGAGACCGTGCCGGAGACCATCCCCGAACCGAACGCCGACGAAGCCACCGTCCTCGACAGGGCCGCGGAATGGCGCGTCGATCCCCAGACGATCGACCGGCTCCGCGCCGACGCCCGCACCGGAGTGCTCGTCGTGCGCGAGCGCCGCGTGCCCCTGGGCGACGGCCTGATCGTCCTGCACGCGGGGGACCCGGTGCTCGCCCGCACCCGTGAGTGGGCGCTCCTCGGACGCCGTCCGGACGGCACCGGTCTGCTCCTCGCGCTGCAGGATCCCGAGGACGACACGGATGCGGACGGATCCTGGGCGCCGCGCTGGAGCGACCTGCGCGAGGCGCTTCCCGTGGTCGACGCAGCCGATGCCGAGCTGGTCGTCGCCGCGATCGCCCTGGCGGGCTGGTTGCGGGACGCGGCCTTCTGCCCCGCATGCGGGAACCCGGCCGAGCTGCGGCAGAGCGGCTGGTCCCGGCACTGCGGATCCTGCGGGCGCGAGCATTTCCCGCGTACCGACCCCGCCGTGATCGTGGCCGTGCAGAGCGTCGACGGCGAACGCCTGCTGCTCGGAGCCAACGCGCAGTGGAAGGGGCGTTTCTACTCCTGCTTCGCCGGATTCGTCGAGGCGGGGGAGTCGCTGGAGACCACGGTGCACCGCGAGCTGTTCGAGGAGGCTGGGGTGCGCCTGCGCGCCCTGGAGTACTTCTCCTCGCAGCCGTGGCCGTTCCCGCGCTCGCTCATGGTCGGCTTCCACGCCACCGCCCTGGACGAGGACGAGGTGCACGGCGACGGCGAGGAGATCATCGACGTGCGCTGGCTCACCCGCGCCGAGATCGGATCCGCTCTCGCCGGGAACGGCCCCGTCGGTCTCCCGGGCGAGGCCTCCATCGCGCACCGCCTCATCGTCGACTGGTATCGACGGTGAGCGCGCTCGACGGCCTCGACGAACGCCAGCGTGAAGCCGCGTCCGTGCTGCGCGGACCGGTGGCGGTGCTGGCCGGCGCCGGCACCGGCAAGACCCGCGTGATCACGCACCGGATCGCGCACGGCGTGGAGACCGGCGCGTACACGCCCTCACGTGTCATGGCCGTGACGTTCACCGCGAAGGCCGCGGGGGAGCTGCGCGGACGCCTGCGTGCGCTCGGCGTGCAGGGCGTCGCGGCGCGCACCTTCCACGCCGCCGCCCTCTCCCAGCTCGGTTTCTTCTGGCCGCAGCTGGCCGGATCCCCGGCTCCTGCGATCGTGGACAACAAGGTGCGGCTGCTCGCCCAGGCCGCGGATATGCTGCGCCTCCGGCCCGACACGGCGACGCTGCGCGACCTGGCCTCGGCGATCGAGTGGCGCAAGGTATCCATGATGTCGATCGAGGAGGCGGCCCGACGAGGGCGGTCGATCGGGCGTCTGGATGCCGGGCAGGTGGCCGAGCTCTCCGGCGCCTACGAGACGCTGAAGGACGACCGGCATCAGCTCGACTTCGAGGACGTGCTGCTCGCGTGCGCGGGCATGCTCGAGGCGGAGCCCAGGGTCGCCGCCGCCGTGCACGAGCAGTACCGGCACTTCACCGTCGACGAGTTCCAGGACGTCTCGCCCCTGCAGCACCGCCTGCTCGAGCTGTGGCTCGGTGAGCGCGGAGACCTGTGCGTGGTCGGGGACGCCTCGCAGACCATCTACTCCTTCGCCGGCGCCGACCAGCACTACCTGCTCGACTTCGAGCGCCGCCATGCGGATGCGACCGTCGTGCGGCTCGAGACCAACTACCGCTCGGCCGCGGGCGTGCTGGGGGTCGCGAACGCGCTCATGAAGGGCCGTCCCGGCGCGCTCGAACTCGTGCCCGCCGCTGCTGCGGCCGTCGCGGAGCCGCCCGCCGTCGCCGTGCCGGATCCGGTCGTGGTGGCATTCGACGACGACGCGGAGGAGGCCAGAGGAGTCGCCGCGGCGATCGCCGCGCGCATCTCCGCCGGCGTGCCGCCCGAGGAGATCGCGGTGCTCTACCGCGCCCATTCGCAATCGGCGGCCGTGCTGCAGGCGCTCGCCGGGGCCGGGGTCGCCGCCACGGTGCTGGGCGGCAAGCGCTTCTTCGACCTGCCGGAGGTGCGCCAGGCCGTGCAGGCGCTGCGCGCCTCCGCCGTCGCCCCGCAGCAGCACTCCTTCCTCGGCGCCGTGCGCGACGTGCTGCGCGGGCTCGGCTACACGGACGATCCGCCCGAGGCTGGGGGCGCGCTGCGCGACGCCTGGGAGGCTCGTCGCGCGGTGCTGCGCCTCGCCGAGGACGCGCCAACGGGCACGACCATGCGCGCCTTCGCCGACGACCTCTTCGCGCGCGCCAAGGATCAGCACGAGCCCGTGCTGCGGACCGTGACCCTGTCGACGCTGCACGCCGCGAAGGGCCTGGAGTGGCCGCACGTCTACCTCATCGGCTGTTCGGAGGGCCTGCTGCCGATCTCGTATGCGACCGGCTTCGAGCAGATCGACGAGGAGCGGCGGCTGGCCTATGTCGGCGTCACGCGGGCCGCGACAACGCTGACGATGTCGTGGTCCAGAGACGTCGATCGTGCAGGACGACGTCCGTCGCGCTTCCTTGCGGAGATCGGCAGAGGCAGTCTGAGTGAAATCCGGCCGTCCGCGATGATCGTCGCCCCTCAGAGCTGATCCGGATCATCCGGCCCGATCCGTCTCGCACCGCCTCGCGTCGTGCCGCGAGCAGCTCAGCGATCGCCTGCGCGGCGGCCGCGATCCCGCCCAGCGGGATGCGGCCGGGATCCCGCTCGAGCAGCTGCACGTGCAGTGCCGCCCACGCCGGGTCGCGGTCGCGATCGTGGGAGTCACGGCAGGACAGGCACGGTGTGCGCCCCGGCGTCACCAGGGGGCCGACGGTCGATCCGCCCGCGTCGAAGGCCACGGGCAGGTGCGCCCTGTCCGCGGACAGCAGGGTCGTGGCGTCCCGCGCGGGCACGGCCCCGTGCCGGACGAGCACCGCGACCGCATCGTAGCCGACCACGACGTCGACACCGTGATCGGCGAGCGCCTCCTCGAGCCGGAGCAGCGTGCGGGCACCGACGACGGGCGACGGCACCAGGCGCGCCGAGTGCCGGGGGAGCACCTCGACGAGCACGGGAGCGAGCTGAGCGCGCAGCCGGCGGGCGGCGGGCAGCGGGGCGCCGATCCCGTGCGCGACCACTTCGAAGGTGCGAGCGGGGATCCCTCGTGCGAGTTCGTGGAGCATGCGAGGGATCCAGGGCGCCCCGACGGGCAGCGTCAGCACAGGGTCGGCTCCGAGCTGCACGGTGTCGGCGTCGCGCCACAGCACGGGGTGCGCGGGGTCGAGTCGGATCGTGGGCATGCCCGATCATGACCGGATCCGCGCCCCGCTCGGGAGCAGGATGCGAAAACGGTGGAGAACTCGCTCAGACCGGCTTCTCGCCGGACCCGTCACCCGATCCGCCGGCGTCGCCCGAATCCGCGTCGTCGGGACCGCCCTCGGCGGGGCCGTCTTCCGCATGGTCGTCCGCGTCCGCCGGCCCGCCGAAGTCCTCGCCGCTGAGCAGCCGCTCGAGCGCCTCGTCCATCTCGTCCGGCGCGGGCTGCTCGCCGCGGGCACGTGCCTGCAGCCGCGCGACGAGTGCGGCCGGATCGTCGATGTCCGAGGCATCCGGCATCAGGTCCGGGTAGTCCCAGAGGGCGTCGCGGGCCTCCACACCGACCGCGTCGGTGACGGCGCGCCACATCGCGGCGGCCTCGCGCAGCCGCCGCGGACGGATCTTCAATCCGACCAGAGCGCCCAGAGCGTCCTCGGCCGGCCCACCCGCCGCGCGGCGACGGCGCGCCGCCTCCGCGATCCGCACGCTGTCCGGCAGCCGCGAGGTGGCCTGCGTCGTGACCACGTCGACCCATCCGTCGATCGTCGCGATCAGGTTCTCCAGCCGCTCCAGCGCCTCGCGCTGCGCGTCCGACAGCTCAGGCAGCAGCGCCCCGCCCTCGATCGCCTCGCGGAGCTCCTCGGGGTTGGACGGATCCAGCCGGCCCGCGACGTCCTCGAGCTTGTCGACGTCGACCGTCACGCCCTTCGCGAACTCGGTGATCTGGGTCATCACGTGCAGGTGCAGCCAGCGCGCGTGCCGGTACAGCCGCGCGTACGCGATCTCGCGGGCGGCCAGGTACAGCGCGATCTGGTCCTCCGGGATCTCCAGGCCTTCGCCGAATGCGGCCAGGTTCTGCGGGATGACGGCGGCGGTGCCCGCCGGCAGCACGGGGATCCCGACATCGCCGCCGGAGACGACCTCGAGGGAGAGATTGCCCAGCACCTGCCCGAACTGCATCGCGAACACCGAGCTGCCGATTCCGCGCATGAGGCGTCCCGCGCCCTGCACCATGCCCTGCATGTCTTCGGGGGTCTGCCCCTCGAGGGCGCTCATCAGCGCGTCCGCGATGCTCGTGGACACGGGAGCAGCGACCTCCTTCCAGATCGGAAGGGTCTGCTCGACCCACTCGCCGCGCGTGAGCGCCCGCGGCGCCGAGCCGAGCTCGGAGATCGTCGTCACCTCGCCCACCCAGAGATCCGCGAGCGCGAAGGCGTCCGCGATCGAGGAGCGGGAGCCCGTGTCGATGCCGAGGCCGTCGCGGTTGGCGATGTGCAGCGCCTGCTTGAGCGTGGTCTCCCAGGGGTCGCCGCTCATGGCGTTCTGCATCTGCTGCATCATCTGCTGCATCATCGCGGGGTCGAGGTTCAGGCCCTCCATGCCCTGCAGGGCACTCAGGTCGAAGTCCTCCGCGGATCCGCCGAGCATGCGGCGGAGGAACTGCAGGAAGTCGTCGGAGTTCGGGTCGTTCTCAGCCATCGGAAGCCCTCTCAGCACGTGTATAGCCCGTGCTGACTACGCTAGTTGCACCACCACAGGATGCGCCGGGAACGGACCGCTCCGCTGTACGCCGCTCGCGAACGAGCATCCGACACCCCGGCCTGGAGGCCCTGTGACGATCAGTCCCGCGTCGAGCGGCCCCGAGCAGACCGGGCACGAAGTGCCCGATGCGATCGCGACCAAGGCCGCGCGGCGCGCCTCCCGCCGGACCAGGATCGGGCTGATCGCGTTCATCGCGTCGCTCGCCGCCCTGCTGGTGCTGACGTTCCTTCCGCTGCCGTACGTGATCGAGCAGCCGGGCCCTGTCTTCAACACGCTCGGCGAGGTCAAGGACGCGAAGGGCAAGGGCGTTCCGCTGATCTCGGTCACCGGCGCGGAGACGCATCCGACCAAGGGAGCGCTGGATCTCACGACCGTGCAGGTCGTGGGCAACCGGGAGAACCCGCCGTCGTGGATGCAGCTCGTGCTGGCGTGGTTCGAACCGTCCAAGGCCGTCGTTCCGGTGGACGCCGTGTTCCCCCAGGGCGTCACCTCCACGCAGCGCGACCAGGCCAACCAGCTGATGATGGTCGACTCGCAGCAGGAGGCCACCGCGGCCGCGCTGCGCGAGCTCGGCCACGACGTGCCGGTCACGATCCAGGTGGCCTCGGTGACCGACGACGGGGCCGCGCACGGGATCCTCAAGGCCGGTGACACCGTGATCGCGGTGAACGGGGCGAATCCGGCGGACACGGACGCGATGCGCGCCGAGATCCAGCAGTCGGCAGGAGCGCCGGTCACCCTCCTGATCGAGCGCGACGGCGCGCAGCAGGAGGTCTCGGTCACCCCGAAGGAGCAGACCGAGAGCGGGACCAGCCGGTGGCTGCTCGGCATCACACTGCAGCAGAAGTACCACTTCCCGATCGACGTGAAGCTGCAGCTGGACAACGTGGGCGGTCCGAGCGCCGGCATGATGTTCGCGCTCGGCATCATCGACACGCTCACGCCGGGAGCGCTCAACGGCGGCAAGCAGGTCGCCGGCACCGGCACCATCACCGGCGACGGCACCGTCGGCCCGATCGGCGGCATCCGGCAGAAGCTCTACGGCGCGCGCGCGGCGGGCGCGGCCTACTTCCTCGCCCCCGGGTCCAACTGCGATGAGGTCTACGGGCACGTCCCGTCCGGGCTCACGGTGGTGCGCACCGACACCCTGAAGCAGTCGCTGGACGCGTTGAAGGTCATCGCCGACGGGGGAGACGTCGCGGCGCTGCCCACCTGCACCGCCGCGGACGTCAAGAAGTAGCGCGCGCGTTCGCGAAGGGCGAAGCCGGGAACCGCCCGGCTCAGGATCCCGCGAAGGGGCCGACCTAGGATGGGACGGTGACCACCTCACCTGCACCGGCCGCGCCCCGTACTGCCCGACGCATCGTCCTCGCGACGGTGGTGATCCTCGCCGTGCTCATCGCCGCGTTCTTCGTGTTCGCGTCCATGTTCACCGATTTCCTCTGGTACGACCAGCTGAACTTCGCGCAGGTGCTCACCACCCGGTGGATCGCGACGGCCACCATGTTCGTCATCGGGTTCCTCGGCATGGCGGTGCCGATGTTCATCGCCATCCAGCTCGCGTACCGGATGCGACCCGTCTACGTGCGGCTGAGCTCGCAGCTGGACCGGTACCAGGAGGTCGTGGAGCCGCTGCGCCGCTTGGCGATGTGGGGGATGCCGGTCTTCTTCGGCCTCTTCTCCGGATTCGCCGCCGCCGGGCAGTGGGAGACCGTGTGGCAGTGGGCCAACGGCACCGCGACCGGCCAGACAGACCCGCAGTTCCACCTGGACACCGGCTTCTACCTGTTCGACCTGCCCTTCTACGAGGCGCTCCTCGGCTTCATCTCCGCGGTGCTGATCCTGTGCCTTCTCGTGTCGGCCCTCGTGCTCTACCTGTACGGCTCGGTGCGGATCGGTCAGGGCGAGCTGCGGATCTCCAAGGCGGCACGGGTGCAGCTGGCCGTGATCGCCGGCATCTACCTGCTCACGCAGGCCGTGAGTCTGTGGGTCGACCGGTACAAGACCCTCACCACCGCCGAGGACAAGATCACGGGCGCCGCCTTCACCGGAGTGAACGCCGTGATCCCCGGCCTGTCGATCCTCGCGATCATCGCCGCGCTCGTGGCCGTGCTGTTCTTCGTCACGGCCGTGATCGGGCACTGGCGCTTCCCGCTGGCGGCGACCGCACTGCTCATCGTCGCGGCTCTCGTACTGGGCATCGCCTATCCGTGGGCGGTGACCACCTTCCAGGTGAAGCCGAACCAGAACCAGCTGCAGGCGCAGTACTACGAGCGCAACCTCAAGGCGACGAAGGCCGCCTACGGCATCGACGGAGTCGACACCACGCCGTTCAAGGCGCAGACCACGGCCGAGACCGGGCAGCTGCGCAGCGACGCCGACACCACGGCGTCGATCCGCATCATGGATCCGAACGTGATCGGCCCGACGTTCCAGCAGCTCGAGCAGTACCGCAGCTACTACAAGTTCCCGTCGAAGCTCGATGTGGACCGCTACACGCTCAACGGCAAGACCCAGGACGCCGTGGTCGCGGTGCGCGAGATCGATACGAGCCGGATCCCCAGCCCCACCTGGAACAACAGCACGCTGGTCTACACGCATGGCTACGGGCTCGTCGCCGCGGCGGGCAACCAGCGCACCGATGACGGCGAACCCGTCTTCCTGGAGCGGGGGATCCCGACCTCCGGCACGCTGACCAGCAGCGCGAAGTTCGAACCGCGGGTGTACTTCGGCGAGAACTCCCCGGCGTACTCGATCGTGGGCGCGCCGAAGGGCACCTCGCCCGTCGAGATCGACTATCCGCGCGGACAGGACTCGAGCGAGAACCAGACCAAGACGACCTTCACGGGCGACGGCGGACCGCGCGTCGGCAACTTCTTCACGAAGCTGCTCTACGCGCTGAAGTTCCAGTCCGAGCAGATCCTCTTCTCGGACAGCGTCAACGCGGACTCGCAGATCCTCTACGACCGGGATCCGGCGACCCGCGTGCAGAAGGCTGCACCGTACCTGACGCTGGACAGCGACCCGTACCCGAGCATCGTGGACGGGCGGATCGTGTGGATCGTGGACGGCTACACCACGAGCTCGAGCTACCCGTACTCGACCACGGCCAACCTGCCCAAGGCGATCAGCGACTCCGTGAACACGCAGCCCGGCTTCGTGACGGACGACATCAACTACATCCGCAACTCGGTCAAGGCCACCGTCGACGCGTACGACGGCAAGGTCACCCTGTACGCCTGGGATCCGACCGACCCGGTGCTGAAGACGTGGCAGAAGATCTACCCGGGGACCCTGAAGTCGATCAGCGACATGTCGGGGCAGCTCATGAGCCACGTGCGCTATCCGACCGATCTGTTCAAGGTGCAGCGCGCGATGCTCGGCACGTATCACGTGACCGACGCGGCCTCGTTCGCGCGGCAGGACAACCTCTGGGAGACTCCGAACGACCCGCAGAGCGATTCGGCCAACCCCGAGCTGCAGCCGCCGTACTACCTGACCATGAAGGTGCCGGGACAGAACCAATCCCAGTTCTCCATGTACACGACCTTCATCCCGGCCTCGCAGGGGGCGAACAGCAGGAACGTGCTGATGGGCTACCTCTCCGTCGACGCCGACGCCGGCTCCACCGCAGGCAAGAAGTCCGACTCGTACGGCAAACTGCGGATGCTGGAGATCGATGCCGACACCACGGTGCCTGGCCCTGGTCAGGTGCAGAACTCGTTCGACTCGGATCCGACGGTCGGCCAGCAGCTCAACCTGCTCAAGCAGGGCCAGTCGAAGGTGACCCACGGAAACCTCTTGACTCTGCCCGTCGGCGGCGGATTCCTGTACGTGCAGCCCGTGTTCGTGCAGTCGTCGGGTGGTACCCAGGTGCCGCGTCTCCAGAAGATCCTCGTCGCCTTCGGTGACAAGATCGCGTTCGCCGACACGCTGACCGAGGCGCTGGACCAGTTGTTCGGCGGCGACTCCGGCGCTGCGGGCGGCGACAACAACATCACGCCCACGCCGAACCCGACGCCGACTCCCGGCACCGGGACGGGCACCGGGACCACGCCGCCCTCGGGCGACGCCGCGTTCCAGGCGGCTCTGGCCGACGCCAAGGCGGCCATGCTCGCCCGTGACGCTGCGCTGAAGGCCGGCAACCTGACGGAGTTCGCCGCGCAGGACCAGAAGCTCACCGACGCGGTGAACCGCCTGCTCGCTCTCGAGGGGAGCGGCAGCAGCACCACGAAGTAGCGCTCGATTCGCGCCGTGCGAAATCCCGTGTTAGGCTATCTCTTGTGCCGCGGGGTGGAGCAGTTCGGTAGCTCGCCGGGCTCATAACCCGGAGGTCGCAGGTTCAAATCCTGTCCCCGCAACGAGAATGCGACACAAGAAAGGCCCCTGACCTGGAGAAATCCAAGTCAGGGGCCTTTCGCTTGCCCTCAGTGCGCGCGCATCTGCGCGACGGCGGCCTCCCGGTCGATCATGTTCATCACGTCGCCGATCGAGTTCACGAGCGGCGCAGGCGCGATCACGAGCGTGTTCTTGTCGACGCCGATCTCGACCAGCGTCTGCAGGGTGCGCAGCTGGAGCGCGAGCGGGTGCGACATCATCGTGTCCGACGCCGTGCCCAGCTGGGCGGCGGCGAGCGCCTCGCCCTCTGCGGCGATGATCTTGGCCCTCTTCTCGCGCTCCGCCTCGGCCTGCTTCGCCATCGCGCGCTTCATCGAATCGGGCAGCAGGATGTCCTTGAGCTCGACGAGCGTCACTTCGACACCCCACTCGACCGTCGTGACATCGAGGATCTCGCGGATGTTCGCGTTCAGCGCGGCGGTGTCGGAGAGGATCTCGTCGAGATGGTGCTGTCCGACGACCCGCCGCAGCGTGGTCTGCGCGATCTGGTCGATCGCGGCACGGACGTTCTCGATCGCGATCACCGACTTCACCGGCTCCTGGATCCGGTAGTAGGCGACCGCGGAGACGCCGACGGTGACGTTGTCCTTCGTGATGATGCCCTGCGACTGGATCGGCATCGTCACGATGCGCAGCGAGACCGGGATGAGGACATCGACGATCGGGAAGATGAACCGGATCCCCGGCTCGCGCACGTTGTGCAGCCGTCCGAAGCGCAGCACCACGCCGCGCTCGTACTGCCGCACGATCCGCGCGGACATGAAGAACAGGATGATCGCGAGGAGCACCACGACGATCAGGGTGATGAGCGGGATCATGGGAACCGCCTCCTCCGGCTCCGGTGACGTGCCGCGGGCCAGTGCTTCCATTGTCCTCCGGTCGGCCGGTCGTATCGCGGGATCCGGAGGATCCGTGCGCGCCGATCGCCGACGCGACAGGGTGCGGGATGATGGAGCAATGACCACCGCAACCGTGTCCGTCGCCGTGTGCCAGTTCGCGCCCGTCGATGACCGCGCGACGAACCGGGAGCTGATCGCCGACCTCGTCGCCCGAGCCGCGGAGCGCGGTGCGCGGCTCGTTGTGCTGCCGGAGTACTCCAGCTACTTCGTCGACCCGATGGACGAGACCCTCGCCGCGAATGCGGAGGAGCTGGATGACGCCTTCACCGTGCGGCTGCGGCAGCTCGCGGTTCGGCACGGGGTGGTGATCGTCGCGGGACTGGTCGAGCGCGCGGACGCCGGTCGGATCCGCAACGCCCTCGTCGCCGTGGACGGGACGGGCCTGCTCGCCGTCTACCGCAAGCAGCACCTGTACGACGCGTTCGGCCAGTCGGAGTCCCGCTGGATCGAGGCGGGAGACGTCGGCGCCGCGGCGACCTTCGCCGTGGACGGCCTCACCTTCGGACTGATGACCTGTTACGACCTGCGCTTCCCCGAGGTCGCGCGCACTCTCGTCGACGCGGGGGCTGAGGCGCTCGTCGTGCCCGCGGAGTGGGTGCGCGGCCCGCTCAAAGAGCATCACTGGACCACCCTGCTCGCGGCGCGCGCGATCGAGAGCACCGCCTACGTGGTCGCGGCGGACCACCCGGCCCCGGTCGGTGTGGGGCACTCGGCCGTGATCGACCCGCAGGGCGTCGTGATCGCCGGCGTCGGCACGGGGGAGGGGATCGCGGTCGCCGAGCTCGACGCCGCGACCGTCGCCCGGGTGCGCGAGGTCAACCCCGTGCTGCGGCTGCGCCGCTACCGCGTCGTGCCGCGCTGACCTCGCTCACACTCCTGCACGCAGGCCGGCCAGGCGCTCGGCGGCCTCGGCGATCACGTCGGGGCGCTTGCACGCGGCGAAGCGCACCAGGCCGCGGTACGCGTCGCGGTGCTCTGGACGCACGAACGCCGTGAGCGGGATCGCGGCGACGCCGATCCGCTCCGGAAGCGACCGGCAGAACGCGTCGGCATCCGCTCCGCCGAGGGGCGAGGCGTCCGCGACCGTGAAGTAGCCGCCGTCCGGGCGGTGCACCTCGAAGCCCGCTGCATCGAGGCCCGCCGCGAGCTGGTCGTGCTTCGCGCGCAGGCGCTCGGCCGCATCCGTGAAGAACGCGTCCGGAAGACGCAGACCCACGGCGACGGCGGGCTGGAACGGCCCGCCGTTGACGTAGGTGAGGAACTGCTTGACGCTGAGCACCGCGGTGATGAGTTCGGCCGGACCGTGGATCCACCCGATCTTCCACCCCGTCACCGAGAACGTCTTGCCCGCCGAGGAGATCGTGAGGGTGCGCTCTGCGGCGCCGGGCAGGGTCGCGATCGGCGCATGCGGCGCCGTGAAGGACAGGTGCTCGTACACCTCGTCGGTGACGATGATCGCGTCGTGCTGGTGCGCCAGCCGTACGATCTCGGCACGGATCCCGTCGCTCAGCACCGCGCCGGTGGGGTTGTGCGGATCGTTCACGAGGATCACCCGGCAGCGGTCGGTGACGGCCGCGGCGAGCTCCTCCGGATCCGGCTGGAAGTCGGGCAGCCGCAGAGGCACCGTGCGCAGCGTGGCGCCGCTGAGCGCGGCGATCGCCGCATAGGAGTCGTAGTACGGCTCGAACACCACGATCTCGTCCTCTGGGCCGTCCACGAGCGCGAGGAGGGCCGCCGCGATGGCCTCGGTCGCTCCCGCGGTCACCACGATCTCGCGGTCGGGGTCCACGTCGAGCCCGTAGAAGCGGCGCTGATGCTCGGAGATCGCCCGCAACAGGTCGGGCACCCCGCGCCCCGGCGGATACTGGTTGGCACCGGCGAGGATCGCGGCACGGGCGGCTTCGAGCACCTCGGTCGGGCCGTCCTCGTCGGGGAAGCCCTGCCCGAGGTTGATCGCCCCCGTGCGGCCCGCAAGGGCGGAGATCTCGGCGAAGATGGTAGGGGCGACCTCTCCGGCTGCGGAGAGCAGCCCGGCACCGGCCGCCGTACGGCGCCAGGCGCCCGGCAGGATTCCCATGCCGCCCAGGGTAACGCCATAGCGGAATCTCCCAACCGGCATAAGAAAAACACAGAAATGGTCGTCAGTCTGTAAGGGCAAGGTTCAAAGGAGCAGACATGAACGAGCAGACGCCTCACCCGGACGCCGGGCACTCCGTGCCCCCGGCGTTCTCGTCCACACCCGCCGCCTCGGGCGTCCCCGCCCCGGATGGCGCCACCGCCCCCACGACTCCGATCCCGCCCACCGGCGGTTACGCGGTCCCGGGCCAGGCGCACCCGACCCAGCCCGTCAACCCCGGCGTGCACACCGGTGCCGCGTTCGGAGCCGCCGCGACGGCAGCCCCGGCCCCGGAGCGCAAGACCAGGAACGGCGTCGGCGGCGGCAAGATCGCCGCGATCATCATCGCCGCAGCACTCGTCGGCGGCCTCGCCGGCGTCGGCGGTGCCGTCGGCTACGGGGCGCTGACCTCGTCGAACTCCTCCTCGACGAAGACGGGCACGGGGCCCAGCACCGTCACGGTGAACAACCCGGAGTCGGTGTCGGAGGCCACGGCGATCGCCGCGAAGGCGGTGCCCTCGGTCGTCACGATCGAGGTCTCCGGATCCAGTGCGGCCGGCTCCGGATCGGGCATCGTGCTCGACAAGGAAGGCCACATCCTCACCAACGCGCACGTGGTGACCCTGGACGGCGAAGTCTCGAACCCCACCATCAGGGTGACCACCTCGGACGGCCGCATCCTCGACGCCACCGTCGTCGGGGTCGACGCGACCTACGACATGGCCGTCATCCAGGTGAAGGACGGCTCGAGCCTCACTCCGATGGAGTTCGCCGACTCGTCCAAGCTCAACGTCGGGTCGATGACCGTCGCGGTCGGGGCCCCGCTGGGCCTGGCCAACTCGGTCACGACCGGTATCGTCAGCGCGCTCAACCGCAGCATCCAGATCCAGTCGTCCGCCGCTCCGTCGCAGGGCTCCAATGGGGACCAGCAGCAGACGCCGAACCAGGACGGCTCTCAGCAGCCGTTCCAGTTCGACATCCCCGGTCGCGGATCCGGATCCCAGAGCGCGGCGGCAACGATCTCGATCTCGGTGATCCAGACCGATGCCGCGATCAACCCCGGAAACTCCGGCGGCGCGCTCGTCGACAGCGACGGCAAGCTCATCGGAGTGAACGTCGCGATCGCGAGCGCGGGATCCTCGTCCTCCTCGTCGGGGCAGTCGGGCAACATCGGCGTCGGTTTCGCAATCCCGTCGAACATCGCCAAGCGCATCGCGAACGACATCATCGCCGACGGCAACGCCACGCACGGCCTGCTCGGGGCGACGGTGCAGGACGCGAGCGGCCAGAAGGGCGCCACGGTCGTGGGCGCGTCCATCGCCTCCGTCTCCAGCGGAGGGGCCGCGGCCAGCGCGGGCATCCAGGCCGGCGACGTGGTCACGGGATTCAACGGCAACCCGATCACCGATGCCAGCGACCTCACCGCACAGGTGCGCTCGGTCGCCGGCGGCAGCTCCGCGACGCTCACGATCAACCGCAACGGACAGTCGCAGGACATCAAGGTCACGCTGGGCACGCTCGCCCAGTGAACCATCGCTCCTGAACCCTGCAGCAGAACAAGGACGCCACCCCGCGACGCCGTCGCGGGGTGGCGTCCTCTTTCCTCGCCGGCGCCCCCGACCGGTAGGCTCGCGGGGTGGCGTCCTTCTCCTTCCGTGCGGGCAACGCCGGCAAGCTCTTGAGGATCCCGCTGTACCTGCTCGGGCGTCTGGGCACCCTGATCGTCCCGCGCGGACGCGGCTGGGTGATCGGCTGCGGAGCGGGGATCGGCGACGGCGCACTCGCCCTCTGGCAGGCGGCGGTCGACGCGGGGCTGGACCCGCTCTGGCTGACTGGATCCGCACGCGAACAGCGCGATGCCACCGCCCTCGGCATCCGCGCCATTCCGAAGAACGGCCTCCGCGGCTGGTGGGCCACCGCCCGCGCGCGCGTGGTCGTGGTCACGCACGGCTTCGGCGATGCGAACCGCTACGCGAGCTCCGGCGCCTACCTCGTTCAGCTCTGGCACGGCATCCCGCTCAAGCGCATCGGCCTCGACTCGCCGGCGACCGTGCAGAGCGCGTTCCTGCCCGGCTTCGTTCCGCTGCAGAAGCTGCTCGGCCTGCTCTACCGGGCCCAGACCCGGCGCATCGACGTGTTGCCCGCCGCCTCTGATCGCTCGCGCGGCCGCCTGGAGTCGGCGTTCGGGCTCGGCGTGCAGCAGGTCCTCGTGACCGGCGAGCCGCGCGTCGACGTGCTGTCGGCGGGGGATGCTGCCTCTCGCCGGTCTCAGGCGGTCGCACGGCGCGACGCCGCGGTCGGGGCGCTCCCGGACGGCGCGCGCGTGGTGCTGTACGCGCCCACCTGGCGCGACGGAGCGCCGGACCCGGCCGTTCCGGACGACGCCGAATGGGCGCGGATCCTCGACGTCCTCGAGCGGACCAACAGCGTGCTGCTGGTGCGCTCGCATCCTCTCGGCGAGGGGGAATACCGTCCTCCCGTCCCGACGGATCGGGTCCGCGCGATCGGATCCGCCGTGGTGCCGGACATCACGCCGGTGCTTCCCGCGATCGATGTGCTCGTCACCGACTATTCGTCGATGGCCTACGACGTCGGGCTGCTCGCGATGCCGGTGATCTACCTGGCACCCGACCCCGCCGAGTACGCCCGCACGCGGGGGTTCTACGGCGACTACGCCGAGGTCTCAGGGCCGGATCCCGCCGCCGACTGGACCGCCGCATCCGCGCAGCTGCAGGCGTCGCTCGAGGACACTGCGGAGTTCGACCGGCGTGCCGGGCGCTCCCGAGAACTCAGCGCGCGCATGCACGCGCATCGCGACGGCCGGAACACCGCGCGCGTGCTCGCCGCGATCCTCGCCCGCACGGGCGCCGCTGCGACCATCCCCGCATCTCCCACCCCCGCTCCGAAGGGAACCGAATGACGACCCCCCGCGTCAGCTCCGTCCGCGTCGACGAGGAGCAGCAGGCGCTGCTGATCGCGGGGGAGGGATCCGCCCCCGCCGAGGTCGAGCTCGCCGGTCGCCGTGCCGTGGCGGCCGCGCGCATCGCCGAGGACGGGCCAGAGGCGTGGAGCGCCGTGCTGCCGCTCCGGGCCTCGCGCTGGGGCGGTGCCGAGCTGCCCCTGCCGAGCGGGGAGTATGCGCTCACCGTGGACGGCGGCGCGGCAGACGGGCTCGCGATCGAGACCGTACTGCTCGCCGGCCTCCGCGTCAGCGCCTCGGATCGTACGGTGCGGATCGCGCCTCCGGTCGACCCCGTCTACGAGACCGCCGAGGGGAAGCTCGCCCTGGAGGGCCGCTATGCGGCGCTGCCCGGCGCACGGGAGAACGCGGTGTTCTTCGAGTCGTTCTACGGCCAGTCCAGCGGCTGCAACCCGGGCGCGATCGACCGGGAGCTCGCCCGGCGTGCCCCTCAGGTCACCCGCTACTGGAGCGTCGTGGACCTCTCCGTCCCGGTTCCGGAGGGCGCTGTCGCGGTCGTCGAAGGATCGCCAGAGTGGTGGCGCGCACGCGCCGACGCGCGGCTCCTCATCGTGAACGACTGGCTGCGCCGCCGCTTCGACCGCAAGCCGGGTCAGCGCGTGCTGCAGACCTGGCACGGCACCCCGCTCAAGCGCCTCGCGCTGCATCGTCCAGGACTGCACCCGCGGCGCTGGCTCGCCGTCGTGCGCGAGTCGCGGCGCTGGGACGTCCTGCTCGCCCAGAACCCCTACGCCGAGCGCGTGCTCCGCAAGGCGTACGCGTTCCTGCGCAAGCCCATCTGGGTCGACGGCTATCCGCGCAACGACGTGCTCGCGACGGGGGATGCCGCCCGCATCCGCACCGCGCTCGGGATCGGCGGGGACGAGCGGGTGCTGCTGTACGCGCCCACCTGGCGCGATGACCGGTCGGAGATGGTCGACTTCGTGGATCCGAACGCGCTCGCCGCGGACACCGGCTCCGTCGTGCTCGTGCGCGGGCACTCCCGCACGATCCGACCAGGGCGGGACCAGGCCGGATCCCGCGTCATCGACGTGACGGGCTACCCCGACACCGCGGAGCTGCTGCTGGTCGCCGACGCGCTCGTGACCGACTACTCCTCCGTCATGTTCGACTTCAGCGCCACGGGCAAGCCGATGTACTTCCTCGTTCCCGACCTCGAGCACTACCGGGGCAAGCTGCGCGGCTTCTACTTCGACCTCGCGGCCCGCGCGCCGGGCCCGCTGCTGCGCACCCAGGAGGAGCTGGTGTCGGCTCTCTCCGATGTGTCCGCGGTCGCCGAGCATGCGCCGAAATACGTCGCGTGGCAGGCCCATTTCAACGGTCGCGACGACGGCGCGGCTTCGGCGCGCGTGGTCGACAGGATCCTGGACCTCGGCTGGCTGGACGCCTGACGCCGTCCGGCTGAGGCGTCAGGGAAGCGGCGTATTCCGCGTGCCCAGCCGTGAGGTGTCGACCGTGTCGTGCGCTCCGCGGAGGACGCCCATGAGGAACCCCAGGCCCCAGGAGAGGTGCATGGTCGGCAGGACGGCGAGCGTCCACATGCGCTCCCGAGGGCTGCGTGGAGGATCCGCGGGGCGAGCGGGAATCAGGGCCATGACGATGACCAGCGCCGCGTAGGCGACGAGGGGCAGATAGACCGCGGAGGCGATCACGGAGCCGAGACCGGAGAGCACCCCGGTCAGCTGCAGGACGCCGACGACGACCGCGAGTGCCAGAATCACGAGCAGCGCGGGCGGGGCGAAGAAGCGGACGCCGTTGCTGCGGCCGTAGCGGCGCACCAGTTCGCCGCGCCAGGCGCCGGTGGAGCGGAACTGGCGTGAGAGCCGGGTCCAGCTCTCACGCGGCCAGTAGGTGACGGCGAGCTGCGGATCGAACCACACGGTGTGACCCGCCTGGCGGATCCGGAGGTTGAGCTCCCAGTCCTCGCCACGGCGGATCGACTCGTCGAACAGGCCGACCTCGTCGAGCACGGTGCGCCGCATGACGCCGAGGTAGGCGGACTCGGCCCTGCCCTCCTTCGTCCCGCCGTGATAGCTGCCGCCGCCGAGTCCGACCGGGGAGTTGTACGCGCGGGCCACGGCGGCCTGGAACGGCGTGCGCCCGTCGGCGCGCATGACCCCGCCGACGTTCGCCGCTCCGGTGCGCTCGAGCGTGGCCAGGGCGCGCGCGGCGTATCCCGGCGAGAGCTCGGAGTGCGCATCCACGCGGATGACCGTCGGATACCTGCTCGCCCGGATGGCGGCGTTCAGGCCGACCGGGATGTCGGCGGCAGGGTTGTGCACGATCCGCAGCCGCGGCTCACGGGCGGCCAGGCGCTCTGCGAGCGCGGTGGTGCCGTCGGAGGAGGGGCCGAGCGCCAGCACGAGCTCGGTCGGGCCGTCCACGTCCTGCGCCAGGGCCGACGCCACGGCGTGCTCGAGGTACGCGCGTTCGTTGAGCACCGGCATCACGAAGGACACGCCCGCGCCGGACAGCGGGGCGCCCGCGCCGGGGGAGGACGGTTCGCGATGGTTCACCCGTCGATCCTTTCACGTCGCACCTGCGCGCCCCCAGGGTGCCCGTGCCGGGCGCGCCGGACTACCAGCGCCCGCCGTTCTTCCAATACTGTCCGATGTCCTCGAGCGGACGGCCCTTGGTCTCGGGCGCCAGCCACGCCACGAAGAAGAACGCGATGATCGCGATGACGCCGAAGACGGCGAAGGTGCCGGCGCCGCCCAGGGCGTTCAGCATCGTGAGGAAGAACGCTCCGACGATGACGTTGGCGACGAGGTCGCTCGTCAGCATGACGCTCGCGCCGAGGGAGCGCAGATGCGCGGGCATCGCCTCGCCGGCGTACACCCAGACCAGGGATCCGAACCCGAACGTGAAGCCGGCGGTGAACAGGACGAGGCCGATGAATCCGGCGATCGTGAGCGCGCCGTCGAAGTGGCCGCCGCCGATCGCGAACACGATGACGAGCAGCAGGTTGGCCAGCACCATCGTGCCGATGCCGATGAGCAGCACGGGACGGCGACCCATCCTGTCGATCACGAGCAGTGCGATGAACACCGCGACGAGGCCGGCGACCTGCACCAGGGCGGAGAGACCGAGCTTGACGATGTCGTCGGTGAAGCCCATGGCCTCGAAGATGCGCGGGCTGTAGTACACGATCGCGTTGATGCCGGTGAGCTGCACGAAGAAGCCGAGGCCCACGACGAAAAGCGTCGCGCGGAGGAAGGGCTTGCGCAGCAGGTCCCGCCAGGACGTGGCGTGCGCGGACGCGAAGCCCGCAGTGATCGTCTCGATCTCCGCATCGACGTCGACCTCAGGACCCTCGATCCTGGCCAGAGTCGCGCGGGCCTCCGCGGTGCGGCCCTTCATGACGTACCAGCGCGCGGTGTCGGGCAGCCGGAGCAGCACGATCGTGATGATCACGCCGGGGATCGCCGCGAGCCCGAGCATCCAGCGCCAGCTCTCGGTGGGCGCGAGCGCCATCGCCACGAGGTAGCCGAGGATGATGCCGGAGACGGTGGCGACCTGGTAGAGCACGAGGAATGCGCCGCGCGAGCGGGTGGGGGCCGACTCGGCCACGAACACCGGCACGACGACCACCGAGATGCCGATCGTCAGGCCGAGCAGGAACCGCGCGACCACGAGCACCCACAGTGCGGGGGCCACGCCGGAGAGGAGCGAGAACAGCGCGAAGCACGATGCGACGGCGACCATCGTCGGCTTCCGGCCGATCCTGTTCGCGAGCGCCCCGCCGAACAGTGCGCCGAGGATCTCGCCGACGACGACCGTGGTGGTGACCCACGACTGCGCGGCGGCGTCGAGGTGGAAGTCCTTCGCGAGGTACAGCATCGCGCCGCCGATGTTCGACGAGTCGTAGCCGTAGATGATGCCGACGGTCGCGGCGGCGACGCCGACGAGGAGCGCCAGGCGGGTCGTGCGGCCGTTGCCGGTCAGTGCCGAGCTCATGGTCCCGTCCTTCTTTCAGGTGTCTCCCAGGGAGGGCATTCGAGCGTACACCGGGGACGCGCGGCTCAGACGACGAACCGCCATACGTACTCCAGCCCGTCCTCGGGGCGGAACCAGGCGAGGGTGATCACGATGTCATCGACATCCGCATCGCAGAGGCACACCTCCATCTGGTCGCCTCCGCGCACGTGTCCCCAGAGCTGAGTGCGACCCGGATCGGAGGAGGCGCGGGCGAAGACGCGCACGAAGCGGATCTCTCCGCCGCCGTTGGTGATCATCGGGTGCGTCCTGTCACGCCGGTCGACGGCCCAGGGAACCGGATACGCCGACTCGGGGAGTCGAGCCGAGGGTGGGTCGGGGGAGCGGTTCATGTCCCCACGCTAGGAGCGGGCGCCGACGATCGCGGCGACAGATCCCCCGCGGCGACGAGGGCTGTGCAGAGCTTCCCCGCTCGGGGAATTGTGCGGATCGGTCAGAGCTGCTCGCCGGGCGGCGAAGGATGCAGTTCCGGACCGGGGCCTTCCGGAGCGGAGATCGGAGCGGGCTTGCGGCGCACGACCTCGGCGGCCTTCCGGCCGACGACGCCGACACCCCGCGCGGCACTGCCGGCGGCCCCGGCGACCGCGGTTCCGGCCAGCTGCGCACCGCGCGCGATCCGGCGTTCGATGCGCTGCGCGCCCGGCACCGGTTCGAGCTCGGCGGGCAGCGACTGGGGAGGAAGCCCGAACGCACGACGCGAGCTGGTCAGCACGCGTCGGCCGAGCACGTGGTTGCCCGCACCCCCGATCACGGCGCCGACGCCGAACGGCAACGCCTTGCCCAGGAGGGACGCGCCGCCCACGCCGGCGAACTGCCTGATCAGCATGCTCTTCAGCCGGTCGGCCAGCGGCCCGACTGCGGCACGCGGCAGCGACTTCGTCACGAGCTCGCCCCAATAGGCGGATCTGCCCAGCCCCTTGCCGCCGGCCTGACCCGCGAGCTGGCGGATCAGGTCGACCCCCTCCTTGCCGAGCATGAGGGTCATCACGAGAGCCCTTGCCCGGTCGGGATTCGTCACGGTGATGCCGTGCACCTCCGCGATCGACTGGGCGAACAGAGCCGTCGTCTCGACGAACCCGGCGGTCTCGACGCCGGACAGGGCGAGCGTCACCCCCGTGCCGATCCCCGGGATCACCGCCGTCGCTCCGACGGCCGCACCCCCGGTCGTGACGGCGGCGAGGTAGCGGCGTTCGAGCAGGGTGATGACCTGCGCCGGGGTGGCGTCGGGGTGGCGCAGGCGGATGCTGCGGATGTGCGCGAGCACGAGCGGCCGCTGCACGGCCAGGACGCGATCGAGACCGCGGATGTGCATCGGGTGCTCCGAGGAACCGGCAGGCGGGACTCCGCCCGCCCACGGCGCATCGTCGGGCAGGGAGTGGATCCGGTGGATGGCCTTGTCGTCCTTGCCTTCTTTTCGCCCCATGGAGCAGAGCCTATGTCCGCGGCGCTGCGAGAACGCCCGCAACGCAGAGAGCCCGTGCACGCGACGGGCGCGGCACGGGCTCTCTGTGTTGCAGGCGAGGGTCAGACGAACAGGTTCGCCCGCTCCAGGTCCTCGGCGAAGTCGACCTCGACCGCGTACAGGTCGGAGATGTCCATCGGCTCCAGCAGCAGGCCGTTCTCGACGATCGCGAGCTCGAGGCCGCGCTCGAAGTAGTCCTGGTCCTCCACGCGCTGCAGCTGGCGCATGAACGCCTGCTTGTCGCGCGAGGAGATGTAGTTGATGCCGACGGCTTCGCCGATGCCGCCCTTGACCGTCTTGGAGAGCTCCTTGATGTAGCCCTCGGCATCGACGGTGTACTTGACCTCTTCATCGCTCACCTTGGCGGTGTTGACGGTGACGAACGACTGGTCGCGCTCGATGAAGGAGATCGCGCGACCGAGGATGCGCGGGTCGAACACGACGTCGCCGTTCATCCAGAGCACGCCCTTGCGGCCGGTCGCGGCGAGGCCGCGCAGCAGGCTCTTCGACGTGTTGGTCTCGTCGTAGCGCTCGTTGTGCACGTAGTTCACATCGGGGAACGCCTCGATGATCGTCTCGGCGCGGTAGCCGACGATCGTCGTAATGCGCACGTCGTCGCCGAACGCGGCGTGGATGTTGTCGTGCTGCTGCCGCATGATCGAACGCCCGTCGTTGAGCTCGGTCAGCGGCTTCGGGAGGGAGCGCCCGAGGCGCGAGCCCATCCCGGCAGCGAGAATGATGGTCTGAAGAGTCACAGAAATGCTCCTGTTACTTGTGTTCACGGTTACGTCACCGATGGGACACTTCCTCGTGCCGGTGATCATGCTATCGACCGACCCTGAGCGGATCATGGTCAGAATGGGCGCGATGCCATTCCGTTATCGACTGCTCGGTTCATTCCCAGGTTCGGCATAGGCGACATTCGATGCTTCGGATCCCGTCACTTCGGGTCGTCGCCCGGGTTCGCGGGCTCGTCGGTTGCTACCGTGAAGGGCATGACCGGAGCACCCAACGATCCTCGCGCGCCCAAGGACTCTTCCCCGCCCACAAAGGCCCGTCGTCCCGCGTCCGCCAGCCCTCGGGCGACGGCCGCGCAGACGGCGCGCGTGAAGGCCGAGAGCCAGGCCTCCGCGGCGCGCGCCGTGGCCGCCAAGCGCACGGCCGCCAGGACGAGCGCCGCGCGCACGGCGGCGGCGAAGTCCGCAGCAGAGAAGGCCGGCGCCGCGAAGGCGGAGGCGGCGGCGGAGGACGCGAAGGAGTCCGCTGCCAAGGTCGCCGCGGTCAAGGCCGCGGCGCCGCGCACCGCACGCGCACCGCGGGCGACCAAGACCGCCGCGACGGCGAAGCGCACGGCCGCGACGGCGAAGAGCGAGGCCGCAGCCACGGGCACCGAGACGTCGGGGGGCGTCACGGACCCGGAAGCGAGCGAGTCCGCGCCGAAGCGCACGACGACCGCCCGGACCGCGCGCACGACGGCGGCGAAGACCGCGGCCGCGAAGACGACGGCCGCTGCTGCGAAGACGACCGCGGCGAAAGCCGCCGCGGAGAAGACGACGGCTGCGAAGAGCACCGCGCCGAAGACGACGGCCACGAAGCGCGCTCCGCGGGCGAAGGCCGCAGGGGGAGCGCGGACGGCACCTGCTGCCGTGGCCGCGCAGGCCGCGGCTGCCGTTCTGGAGGTGGTGAACCCGCCCGTCGTCGCGGAGCCCGCGATCGAAGCGGTCGAGGACTCGGGCGCAAAGCCCTCCCCACAGCCCGCCGACACGGGGCATGATGCTCCTGTGGACAGCGAATCGGGGGCGGCGGGATCCGCCACGAGCGGAGCCGCGGATGCCGAGCCGGTCGCGGCGGAGGTCGTCGAGGCCGAATCCGTCGCGTCCACGGTCGCCGTCATCGAGAACGAGGATGTCGCGACCGAAGAGGTCGAGGCCGAGACCGCACCTGCGGAGGCGATTGAGGATGTCGTGGAGGATGCCGCCGCGGTCGCGCCGGATCCTGCTGCCGACGTCGACGGGCAGGCGCTCGTCGTGCGCGGCCTCGTCAAGCGCTTCGGCGACGCCGTGGCGGTGGGGAGCATCGACCTGACGGTGCCCGCCGGATCCTTCTACGGGATCGTCGGCCCCAACGGGGCGGGAAAGACCACGACTCTGTCGATCATCGCCGGCCTGCTGCGTCCCGACGAGGGCACCGTGCGGATCAGCGGGATCGACCAGACCGCCGATCCGGCTGCCGCGAAGCGGGCGCTCGGCGTGCTGCCCGATCGCCTGCGCACCTTCGACCGGCTGACCGGGCGTCAGCTGCTGCACTACTACGGGCTGCTGCGGGGTCTTCCCTCGGACGTCGTCGAGAAGCGCGTCGCCGACCTGGCCAGGGCGTTCGATCTCACCGGCGCGCTCAGCCGCGTCGTCTCGGACTACTCCGCCGGAATGACCAAGAAGATCATGCTCGCAGGCGCCATGATCCACTCGCCGCGCGTGCTGGTGCTGGACGAGCCGTTCGAGTCGGTGGATCCGGTGTCCTCGGGAGTCATCCTGGACATCCTGCGCGCCTACGTCGCGCACGGCGGCACCGTCATCCTCTCCAGCCACGGCATGGATCTGGTCGAGCAGGTGTGCGCCCGGATCGCGATCATCGTCGGCGGCGAGGTCCTCGCCGAAGGCACGGTCGACGAGGTGCGGGCGGGGCAGACCCTCGAGCAGCGCTTCGTGGAGCTGTCCGGCGCGGGCGCCGAGGTGGAGGGGCTCGAGTGGTTGCACACGTTCTCCGACTGAGGCTCATGCTGGCGCTCGGCGCGCTGCGCGGCGACCGCAGCCGGGTCGCGCGGACCATCGTGGCACTGCTGCTCGCCGCCGCGGCGACGACGGTGGCGGTGGTCGCCATCCGCAGCCTCGCGCAGACCTCCGAGGCGGCCGCGCACACGGTGATCGTGCTCGGCAGCTCCGCCGTGGTCCTCGGCTTCTTCGTGGCGCCGATCCTGGCGGGATCGGTCGACCAGCTGGATCCGCGTCGCTTCGTGGTCTTCGGCGTCGACGAGCGCCGGCTTCCGGTGGTCCTCACCCTCGCCGCCTTCGTGAGCGTGCCGAGCCTGGCGCTGCTCGTGGTGGAGGCAGCCGTGGTGACCGTGGCGATCTCGTTCGGGGTTCCCTGGATCCTCGCGGTGCTCTCCGGGCTGCTCACCCTCGCGACGGCCGTGCTGGCCGCGCGGGTCGGGATGGCGCTGAGCGCGCGGCTGCTGCCAGAGCGCCGCTCCCGCGAGCTCACGTCGCTGTTCGCACTCGCCGTGATCGTCATCGCGGTGCCGGTGTGCGTGTTCGTGGCTTCTCTGGGCTGGGCGGGCGCGGTTCCGCCGGTTCTGCACACCGTCGCAGGGGTGCTCGGCTTCACGCCGCTCGGCGCGTCCGCTGCGATGCCGTTCCTCGCGCTGTCCGATCACGGCGGCGGGGTGTGGGGCGCGGCGATCGTCGCGGTGGCGACTGCGGCCATCGTCACGACGGGGTGGCTGGCGCTCGCGCGTCGGGCGCTGAGCACGACCGAGCGGCCCACCGCGGTGCGCGAGCGGCCGGGGCTCGGCTGGTTCGCTCTGCTGCCGTCGAACGCCTTCGGCGCCGTGGCTGCGCGCAGTCTCGTCTACTGGCTGCGCGACCGCCGCTACATCATGAACTTCGTGATCGTCCCGATCGCGGGCGTGCTGACGATCGTCCCGCTGCTCGTCGCCGGCGTGCCGCTCGAGATCGCGGCGGCGCTGCCGGTCGCGGTGATGGCGCTGTTCTTCGGCTGGCTCCCGCACAACGACGTCGCCTACGACTCGACCGCCTTCTGGATCCACGTTGCGAGCGGGGTGAGGGGAGTGCCGGACCGGCTCGGCCGTCTCATCCCCGTCCTTCTGATCGCCGTGCCGACCCTCGCCGTGGCGATCCCGGTCACACTCGCGGTGATCGGGCGATGGACCCTGCTCCCGCTGTTCATCGGCGTGGTCGCGAGCCTGCTGCTGTCGGGTCTCGGCCTGTCCAGCATCCTGTCCGCGGTCGCGCCCTATGCGGTCTCGCGCCCGGGCGACAGCCCGTTCCAGCAGCCGCAGCGTGCCCGCGGCGGTGTGCTGGGGCAGGCGGGGACGCTCCTGGGCGCGGCCGTACTGAGCCTGCCGGCGCTGCTGCTGGCCTGGCCCGCGCTGGCGGATGACCAGGTCTCCACGGCGCCCGTGCTCTGGACCGGACTGCTGGTCGGGGCCGCGGTGCTGTTCCTCGGCGTCCAGATCGGAGGCCGGACGTTCGAGCGCCGCGGCGCGCAGCTGATGGAGTTCGTCGAGACGGTGTGAGAGATCCGCGCGATCGCGGCGCCGGTCGGCCTGGGCGCGATTAGACTCGCGGTCATGAGTACCCCGCTGGATGCCCCGGACCAGGGCGGCGTCGCCACCCTCGATCGCGAACTCGAGCAGCTCCTCAACGAGGAGCTGCAGGAGCCGGGAGACCACGAGCGGTTCTCCCATTACGTGAAGAAGGAGAAGATCCTCGAGTCCGCTCTGACCGGCAAGCCCGTGCGGGCGCTGTGCGGCAAGAAGTGGACTCCGGGACGGGATCCGGAGAAGTTCCCGGTGTGCCCGACCTGCAAGGAGATCTACGAGTCGATGGTCGGCTGACGTCAGGCGACGTCAGGCGACGTCGACGAACTCGGTCGGGATCGCCGGATCCGACTTGCTGAGCGCGAGGGCGCGCACCGGCAGCTCCTCGCGCACTTTGAGGTGGTGCTCCCGCGCGGCGACGGTTCCGGCCGGTCCCTCGTACGCGGTGTCGATCTCCCCGCCCTCGACGAGGGTCACCTGGAGCGCCCGCCCGTCCGAGCTTTCCTGGACGCCGAGTTCCTCGAAACCGTCCGCGACGAGCACGCGCTCGGACTGGGCGACGCCGTCGGCGAGGATCCGGAACGCCGCCTTGCGGCCGCCCTTCGAGGCCTTGTCCGCCGAGGCCTTGGCCACGGCGACCCAGCCGCCGTCGGATCCCTGGCGCGCCACGAGCTTGTAGACCATGCTCGCGGTCGGGTATCCGGATCCGGTCACCACCGACGTGCCGACGCCGTAGGAGTCGACGGGGGAGGCGGCGAGGGCGGCGATCGCGTATTCGTCCAGATCGCTCGTCACGGTGATCTTCGTGCCGATTGCGCCGAGCTCGTCGAGCTGTGCACGCACCTCGGCAGCCATGATCGGGAGGTCGCCGGAGTCGATGCGCACCCCGCCCAGTTCCGTGCCGGCCACGCGGATCGCCGTCTCGACCCCGCGACGGATGTCGTAGGTGTCCACGAGCAGCGTGGTGCTGGTGCCGAGCGCGTCGATCTGGGCGCGGAAGGCGTCCTCCTCGCTGTCGTGCAGGAGCGTCCAGGAGTGCGCGGCGGTGCCCATGGTGGGGATGCCCCAGGTGCGGCCGGCCTCGAGGTTGCTGGTGGCGCCGAACCCGGCGATGAAGGCGGCACGGGCGGCGGCGACCGCGGAGTCCTCGGCGGCGCGTCGGGAGCCCATCTCGGCGAGCGGGCGTTCTCCGGCGGCGATGCTCATGCGGCTGGCGGCGGTCGCGACGGCGGAGTCGTGGTTGAGCACGCTGAGGGCCAGGGTCTCCAGGATCACGGCGTCGGCGAACGTGCCCTCGACCGTGAGGATCGGGGATCCGGGGAAGTACAGCTCGCCCTCGCGGTAGCCGCGGATGGTCCCGGAGAAGCGGTAGCCCTCGAGGTAGCGGTGCGTGGCCGCATCCACGACCTTCGCATCGCGCAGGTAGCGCAACTCGTCCTCGCCGAACCGGAAGTCGCGCAGCAGCGAGAGCAGGCGCCCGGTGCCGGCCACGACGCCGAACCGCCGACCCCCGGACAGACGCCGGGAGAACAGCTCGAACACGCTCTGGCGCGCGGCGGTGCCGTCGCGCAGCGCAGCCTCCAGCATCGTGAGCTCGTACCGATCGGTCTTCAGGGCGCTGGACGCGGTCATGGCGATCAGCATACGGGCGGCGGGCCGTCCGAAGCGCGAGGACGCGTGCGCCCGACTAGGCTGGAGCATCATGAACGACGCGCCGATCGGGATCTTCGACTCCGGGGTCGGCGGGCTCACCGTCGCGAGGGCGATCAGGGCGCAGCTGCCCAGGGAGTCGTTCGTCTACATCGGAGACACCGCGCACTCGCCCTACGGGCCGAAGCCCATCGCCGACGTGCGCCGCTATTCGCTCGAGGTGCTCGACACGCTCGTCGATCAGGGCGTGAAGATGCTCGTGATCGCCTGCAACACGGCGTCCTCGGCGATGCTGCGCGACGCGCGCGAGCGCTACGACGTGCCCGTCGTCGAGGTGATCGGCCCCGCCGTCCGCCGGGCGATCTCGACCACCCGCAACGGCCGGATCGGCGTGATCGGCACGGTCGGCACGATCGGATCCCGCGCCTATCAGGACATGCTCGAGGTGAACGAGAACCTCGCGGTGTTCGCGGCGGCGTGCCCGCGCTTCGTCGAGTTCGTGGAGGCCGGCATCACCGACACCCCTGAGGTGCTCCGGGTCGCGGAGGAATACCTGGCGCCGCTGCGCGACGCGGACGTCGACACCCTCGTGCTCGGCTGCACGCACTATCCGTTCCTGCGCGGTGCGATCGGCTACGTCATGGGGGAGGGCGTCTCGCTCGTCTCCAGCGACGACGAGACCGCGGGCGACGTCTACCGCCAGCTCGTCCGCGGCGATCTCCTCGCCTCCGCCGACGCCAGCCCCAACTACGTGTACGAGGCGACCGGTGCGTCCGCGGACGACTTCACCGCCCTCGCCAACCGCCTGATGGGCCAGGAGGTGCGGGGCGTCCGGCTCGTGCAGACCGGCGTCATCGACCTTCCCCACCTCAAGGAGATCCCATGACCGAGTCCACCATCCGCAAGGACGGCCGCACCGTCGACCAGCTCCGCCCCATCACGATCGAACGCGGCTGGAGCGCCCAGGCGGAGGGATCCGCGCTGATCAGCTTCGGGAACACGAAGGTGCTGTGCACGGCGTCGTTCACGAACGGCGTGCCGCGCTGGCTCAGCGGCAAGGGCAAGGGCTGGGTCACCGCCGAGTACGCGATGCTGCCGCGGGCGACGAACGAGCGCAACGACCGGGAGAGCGTGAAGGGCCGCATCGGCGGTCGCACGCACGAGATCTCGCGCCTGATCGGCCGGGCCCTCCGCGCGGTCGTCGACACCAAGGCGCTCGGCGAGAACACGATCGTGATCGACTGCGACGTCCTGCAGGCCGACGGCGGCACCCGCACCGCGGCGATCACCGGAGCGTACGTCGCGCTGGCCGACGCGATCGAGTGGGGCCGCCGCAAGAAGTTCATCGGGCAGAAGGCCCAGGTCCTGCACGACTCGGTCGCCGCGGTCTCGGTCGGCATCATCGACGGCGAGCCCATGCTCGACCTGGCCTACGTCGAGGACGTGCGCGCCGAGACCGACATGAACGTGGTGGTCACCGGCCGTGGTCTGTTCGTCGAGGTGCAGGGCACGGCCGAGGGCGCGCCCTTCGACAAGCGCGAGCTGGACGCGCTGCTCGAGCTCGGCGTCAACGGCTGCGCCGATCTGCGCGACCGCCAGCTCACGGCGCTCGCCGAGGAGCAGGCGTGAGGATCGTCCTCGCGACGCACAACGCGCACAAGATCGCGGAGTTCGGGCAGATCGTGGCGGCCACACGTCCCGATCTCGAGGTCGTCGGGTACGACGGGCCGGAGCCGGTCGAGGACGGCGTGACGTTCGAGGAGAACGCGCTCATCAAGGCGCGCGCCGCGGCCGCGCACACCGGCCTCGCGGCGCTCGCCGACGACTCCGGCATCGCGGTGGATGTGCTGGGCGGCTCGCCAGGGGTGTTCTCCGCCTACTGGGCGGGGCAGAAGAAGGACGACGTCGCGAACCGGGAGCTGCTGCTGGATCAGCTGCGCGACATCGCGGATCCGCATCGCGCCGCGCACTACGTCAGCGTCATCGCGCTCGTCCTTCCGGACGGACGCGAGTGGACGGTCCGCGGCGAATGGCCGGGCCGCCTCGCGCACGCCGCTGTCGGCGACGGCGGCTTCGGCTACGACCCCGTGTTCCTGCCGGAAGGACAGGCCGGCGCCGAGCGCACGGTCGGCGAGTTCGCGGCAGAGGAGAAGCAGTCGCAGTCGCACCGTGCCCGCGCCTTCGTGGCGCTGGTGCCCCTGCTCGCCGAGCTCTGAGGCTGCGCCGCCGACGTGCGGCGCAAGTGAGAATCATCCCCATTCCCGACTAGGCGAAAACGCCTCCGACCGGGGGATCCCGGCTCTACCCTTGATGCATGCACGACCACGCACCCGCCACGGGGATCCGCTCATCAGGCCACCGCCGTCTGCTCGCGATCTCACTGACGCTCACGTCCTTGATCATGATCGTGCAGGTGGTCGGTGCGATCCTCAGCGGGTCCCTCGCGCTGCTCGCGGACGCGGCGCACATGTTCACGGACGCCTCCGCCCTCGTCATCGCCCTCATCGCGAGCGCCGTCGCCGCGCGCCCGGCCGATGACCGGCGCACCTTCGGCTATCAGCGCGCCGAGGTCTTCGGAGCGCTGATCAACGCGATCATCCTGATCCTGCTCTCCGCGTGGGTGGCGTTCGAAGGCATCACCCGGCTGGTGAATCCGGGAGAGGTCGAGGTCGCCGGATCCCTCATGCTGATCGTCGCAGCGGTCGGCCTGGTCGCGAACGCGATCTCGATGTGGCTGCTCAGTGCGGCGCAGCGGGAGAGCATCAACGTCCGAGGCGCGTATCTCGAGGTCATGGGGGACCTCATCGGATCCGCCATGGTCATCGTCGCGGCGATCGTCATCATCACGACCGGCTGGATGCCCGCCGATGCGATCGCCTCGCTCGTGATCGCCGCCATGATCATCCCCCGCGCGATCGCACTGCTGCGCGAGGTGTTCTCCGTGCTCGCCGAATCGGCGCCGAAGGGCACCGCCGTCAGCGAGATCCGTCAGCATCTGCTCGGCTATGCCGGCGTGACCGGGGTGCACGACGTGCACGTCTGGCAGCTCACGCGTGGCGCGCCGGTGTTCACGGCACACGTCTCGGTGCAGCCTGCGGTGCTCGCCGACGGGGGAGCGGCAGCGCTCCTCGTCCAGATGCAGACCTGCCTCGCGGAGCACTTCGACGTGGAGCACTCCACATTCCAGATCGAGCCCGATGAGAGTGGCGCCGGAAACGCCGGAGACTGCGAGGCCGTGCACGCCTGAGGCCGCACGTCTGAGCCCGGGGGTCAGGACTCGACGACGACCTCGTCCGGCCGCTTGTCGGGACGGAGCCCCCGCCAGCGGGAGTGCCGCAGCACGCCGTCGTCGGTCCAGTTCGCGAACTCGACCTCTCCGACGAGTTCTGGGCTCACCCACAGCGCGTCAGAGGCGTCCGCGACGGGGACGCCGTCGACGGAGGGCGACGGCGTGCGCAGCGCCTCCAGCCGCGCGCCGAGATCCTGCAGCATCCGGTCGGTGAAGCCCGTGCCCACCCGGCCGACGTAGCGCAGTCCGGACGGCAGCCCGGGTTCGGGGATCGCGAGCAGCAGGGATCCGATGCGCCCCGTGCGGTCGCCCTTGCCGGGACGGATGCCGACGATCACGACCTCCTGCGCCCGGGTGAGCTTGATCTTCAGCCAGCGCGGGGAGCGGCCGCCCGACGCGTAGGGCGAGGCGGGATCCTTCACGACGACCCCCTCGAGGTCGAGTGCGGCGCTCGTGGCCAGGGCGGCGTCGACGTCGTCGAACACCGGCGGCACGAGCACCGGGGCGGGCAGATCCGTGGCGATCTGCTCCAGGAGCTCCCGGCGGTCCCGCAGCGGAAGCGGGGTGAGGTCGTGGCCCTCCAGGTGCAGGAGGTCGAACAGGTGGTAGCGCACGGGGGTGCGGACGACTTCGCGCTCGATCTCGCGCGCCCGGGTGAGGTGCATCCGGTCCTGCAGGCGGTGGAAGCTCGGCCGGCCCGCCGAATCCAGCGCCACGATCTCCCCGTCGACCACGGCCTCGCCGACGGGGAATCCCGGTGCGCCGTCCGCGGTGAGCTCGGGGTAGCGGTCGGTGATGTCGGTGCCGCTCCGGGCGCGCAGCCGGAAACGGCCGTCCGACCAGGTGCCGATCGCGCGGATCCCGTCCCACTTGATCTCGGCCCAGCCGAGGCCCCGGGCCGTGCCGGGGGTCCCGTGCTCGGCCAGCATCGGGGAGTACATGGGGACGGGGGATCCGTCCCCGGCGGCGGTGGCTCCGTCTAGCGTGGCGACAGTCGTTTTGGGGCGCGGAACCTCGTTTTGGGGCGCGTCCCGCACGGATTCTGTGGTGCGGCGCGCCCCAAAACGGTGATCTGTGCCCCGAATCGGGGCGTCAGCCGCCGCCGTGGCGGCCGCTGTAATCGCCGCGAACGGATCCAGGCCCCTCCCGGCGCGCTCGAGCACCTCGTCGAACCGCAGCTGGCGGAGGTCCGGATCCTCCAACTCGGCCCAGGTGCGCGGGGCGGCGACCCACGGCTGCGGACGTCCGCGCAGCGAGTAGGGCGCGATCGTCGTCTTCTTGCCGTTGTTCTGGCTCCAGTCGAGGAACACTTTGCCTGCGCGCAGGGTCTTCGTCATGACGCTCGTCACAAGGTCCGGGCGATCGGCTTCGATCGCCCGCGCGAGGGCGTGCGCGAAGGCGGAGATCTCGTCGCTCGTGCGATCTCCCGGGAGATGCGCGTACAGGTGGATCCCCTTGCTCCCGCTCGTGACGGGCACCGCATCCAGACCCATGCCGGTGAGGATCCCGCGGGCGAGCAGCGCGACTTCGGCGCACTGCGCGAGCGTCACGCCGGGGCCCGGATCCAGGTCGAGCACGAGGCGGTCCGGGTCGCCGCGGCCGCCGTCCGGGGCGAAGCGCCACTGCGGAATGTGCAGCTCGATCGCGGCGACCTGCGCCATCCAGACCAGCGTCGCGACCTCGTCGACGAGCGGATAGTCCTTCGCGCCGCCGGAGTGCGGGATCTCCTGACGGGGGATCCACCCCGGCGCGCCCGGTTCGAGTTGCTTCGCGAAGAAGGACCCCTGCGGATCCGCCGCGGTGCCGACGCCCTCCACCCAGCGCTTGCGGGTGACAGGACGGCCGGCGACGACGGGCAGCAGCTGCGGGGCGATCCGCGCGTAGTAGTCGATCACCTCGCCCTTGGTGGTCCCCGTCTCGGGGTACACCACCTTGTCGAGGTTCGTCACGCGCAGTCGCCGCTCTCCGATGCGCACGAACTGCGGGCCGTCTGCCATGTGGGTCACAGTAGTGCGCACGGAGGTATCCGTCGTGAGCGCCGGTGGTGTGTACTGGTGCCATGAGGACGATCTGGAAGGGCTCGCTCACCTTCGGCCTGGTCAACGTGCCGGTCAAGGTGTACTCGGCGACGGAGGACCACGACGTCTCGCTGCACCAGGTGCACGACGCGGACGGCGGGCGGATCCGGTACAAGCGGGTGTGCGAGATCTGTGGAGAGACCGTCGCCTACTCGGAGATCGACCGGGCGTACCAGGACGAGTCGCAGACCGTGGTGCTGACCAAGGACGACCTCGAGTCGCTGCCCGCCGAGCGCAGCCGCGAGATCGACGTCGTGGAGTTCGTGCCTTCGGACCAGGTGGATCTGCTGACGCTGGACAAGGCCTACTACCTCGAGCCGGATTCCACGTCGCCCAAGGCCTATGTGCTGCTGCGCAAGACCCTCGAAGCCACGGACCGTACCGCGATCGTGCGCTTCACGCTCCGCCAGAAGACACGGCTCGCGGCCCTGCGGGTGCGCGGCGACGTGCTCGTGCTGCAGACCCTGCTGTGGGCCGACGAGGTGCGCGAGGCCGACTTCCCCGCCCTGCAGGAGGAGGTCACGGTCTCCGACAAGGAGCTGGAGCTGTCGGCGTCGCTCGTCGACGGGTTCTCCGCCGACTTCGATCCGAGCGCGTTCGTCGACGAGTACCAGGTCGAGCTGCGCACGCTCATCGACGCCAAGATCGAGAAGGGCGAGGCCTTCGAGACCGAGGAGACGTTCGCGCCGGCCGAGAAGGGCGGCGAGGTCATCGACCTGATGGAAGCGCTGCGGGCGAGCGTCGAGAAGTCGAAGGCCGCGCGGGCCGAGGCGTCCGGCAAGGGCGTCGCGGACGGAGCCGCCCGCGACGCCGGCTGAGCCCGGCTCAGATCTCCGGCTCGACGGCGGGGACTCCCGCCGCGGACTCCTTCTTCGCCTTGCGGCGCTCGTTGAAATAGTGCCACACGGTGACCGCGAGCGTGAGCGCGACGACGCCGAGCAGGATCACGTCGATGTACTTGGTGACGAGGTCCGCGATCCAGGGGATGTACGCGATCAGGTAGCCGACGTACGTGAGCCCGAAGCCCCAGATGAGTGCGCCGATGAGGTTGTACAGGCTGTAGTTCCGCCACGGCATGTGCCCGACGCCCGCCGCGACAGGCGCGAAGGTGCGCACGACCGGGACGAAGCGGGCCAGGATCACGGTCAGACCGCCGAAGCGCTCGAAGAAGTGGTTCGTGCGCTCCACGTTCTTCCGGCTGAACAAGCCGGACTCCTTGCGCTCGAAGACCGCGGGGCCGCCCTTGTGCCCGATCAGGTAGCCGACCTCGCCGCCGAGGAACGCCGCCAGTGCGATCAGCAGGCCGACGGCCCAGATCTCCACCCCGAACACGTGGTTGGTGTGGGTCAGCAGGCCCGAGATGATCAGCAGCGTGTCGCCGGGGAGGAGGAACCCGATGAGCAGGCCCGTCTCGGCGAAGATGATGAACAGCACCACGGCGAGTGCCCAGGGGCCGGCGCCGTTGATGATGACGTTCGGGTCGAGCCAGGGGATGAGGGCGGCGTGGTGCACAGGTGGTTCCCGTCCGTGGAGTCGTCGCTGGTGGTCTTGCAGCGGCGCGCAGTGCGCCGTCCGTCCGCGGGATGCGGCTTGAGTTGAATTCTATGGTGGCGCGGGTGTCGCGCGGCTGGGAGAGGGCTCCGACCACGGCGGGGCTATTCATCTGATAATTTAGATATGTGAGTGCAGATGATCGCGTACTGGTGGATCGCGTGTATCGCGCCGTGGCGAATGAGACCAGGCGCGAGATCCTCGCACTCCTCAAGGATCCGGAACGGAGCTTCGGGCGCGAGCGGTACGCGGACCAAGGTCTGGACGTCGATGCCGGAGTGTGCGTCCAGGACATCCAGAAGGCGATCGGGCTCTCCCAGTCGGTGACGTCGACCTACCTCAAGAATCTCCAGGACGCGGGACTGCTGCGGTCGTTCCGGGCGGGGCGCTGGACGTACTACCGCCGCGATGAGGACGCCATCCGCGAGTTCGCCGAGCGCGTGAGTCGCTCGCTGTAGTTCGCTCCAGCCGCCTGTCCGCCTGAACGGCTCTCGCCGGCAGGGGCTTCCGTCATGCGCTCCTTGTTCGCGTTTTACATCTATTTATCTATATATATGGAGGCAACATGAGACGTGGATTGTCGATGACGGCGCTGTCGATGGGGGTGTTCGGCATCATCAGCACCGAGATCGGGCTTGTGGGGGTGCTGCCCCTGGTGGCCTCGCGCACCCATGTCTCGGTGGCCGAGGCGGGGCTGCTGGTGAGCGTGTTCGCCGTGGTCGTCGCGGCGAGCGGGCCGTTCGGCGTGCTGCTCACGGAACGGTTCGACCGGAAGAGTGTCCTGCTCGTCGCGATGGGCGTGTTCGCCCTCTCCAACGCGGTCTACGCGGTCTCGGAGAGCTTCCCGGTGCTCGTCGTGTTCCGGATCCTCCCGGCCCTGATGCATCCCGTCTATTTCGCGTTCGCCCTGACCGCCGCCGGCAGCATGGCTGCGCCCGGCAAAGCGGCGGGGGCGGCGGCCCGCGTCTTCGCCGGCGTCACGCTGGGGTTCGCGTTCGGAGTGCCGGCGATGTCGTTCCTCGCGGACCGCTTCTCCCTCCCCGTGGCTTTCGCGGCGGCCGGAGTCGTCAACGTCCTCGCCCTGGTGGGGATCGCCCTGTGGGTTCCCGCCCTGCCTGCCGCCGGAAGAACCGCGGCGCGCGTTTCGGTGGGGACCCTGCGACGGCCCCGGGTGTGGCTGCAGCTCGCGACGGTCACGGCGATCTTCGTCGTGATGTTCTCCACGTACAGCTACTTCGCTGATCTGCTCGGCACGGTCGCAGGTATGCCGGGACCGATGGTCAGCGTTCTCCTGCTGGTGTTCGGCGTCGTCATGGTCGGGGGGAACTTCCTCTTCGCGCGGCTGATCGCGCGCGGCCTGCGAGCCACACTCCTGGGCTTCCTGCTCGCGTACGCGGTGCTCTACGTCGTGCTCGCTCTGGTGGCCCCCTGGGCCTGGGCGATCGGCCTGCTCGTGATCCCGTGGAGCCTGGTGCATTCCGGCGGGCTGCTTCTGGGCCAGAGCCTCATCGCGGGAGAGACGTCCGATGCGCCGGAGTTCGGCAACAGCCTCTTCGTCTCCTCATCGAACATCGGCGTGGCTCTCGGCTCCGCCCTCGGAGCGTTGAGCATCAGTGTGACCGGCGTCCGGTCCGTGCTGATCCTCGGAGCGGTCGCGGCCCTGCTGTCGCTGGTGCTGGTCCTGGCCGTGCGGTCGCCGACCCGGCGCGCGGAGGTCGATCTTCGCGCGTGAGACGCATGAGGGGGCAGCCAGGCGGCCGCCCCCTCATGCTTTCGTGCGGAAGGTGGGACTTGAACCCACACGCCCGAAGGCACAGGAACCTAAATCCTGCGTGTCTACCGATTTCACCACTCCCGCGAGCGCGACCAGTCTATCGGCGGCGCGTCGGGGTCTGCCGGGCGGGTCGGCCGTCGTCAGTGCGCGGCGACGGGAATCGGATTCGTGGCGGTGGGCGCGCCTGCGCCCGCGGTGTCGGGCCGCGCGGATCCGCGTCGGGCGAGCGTCGCTGCGGCGATCATCACGACGAGCGCCAGTGCGGTGATCCCGGCGCCGATCCAGATGGGGGAGGTGTATCCGAGTCCTGCGGCGATGCCGACTCCGCCGGCCCAGGCGCCGAGGGCGTTGCCGACGTTGAATGCGCCGATATTCGCACCGGAGGCGAGCGTCGGGGCCGAGGACGCGTAGCCCATGACCCGGGACTGCAGGCCCGGCACGGTGCCGAACCCGAAGCCGCCCATGAGGAACAGGGCGATGGTGGTCGCGGGGCCGTTCGACGCGACGAGCGCGAAGCCCGCGAGCACGACGACGAGGGCCGCGATGAAGACGATGAGGGTCGCGTCGATCGACCGATCCGCGGCCTTGCCGCCCGCCCAGTTCCCGAGGAACAGGCCGAGGCCGAACAGTACGAGCAGCCAGGGCACCATGCCCGACGCGAAGCCGCTGACCTCGGTGAGCGTGTACGCGATGTAGGTGAAGGCGCCGAACATGCCGCCGTAGGCGAGCACCGTCACGGTGAGGGAGAACCACACCTGGCTCGAGCGGAAGGCGCCGAGCTCGTCACGCAGGCGGGTGGGCGCGATGTCGTGCGTCGCAGGAACGAGCAGGGCGATCCCGGCGAACGCGACGACGCCGATGATCGCGATCGCCCAGAACGTCGCGCGCCAGCCGAACTGCTGGCCGAGGAACGTGCCGAAGGGGACGCCGAGCACGTTCGCAGCGGTGAGGCCGGTGAACATGATCGCGATCGCCCCCGCCTTCTTCGCGGCGGGTACGAGTGAGGCGGCGAGGACGGATCCGATCCCGAAGAATGCACCGTGCGTGAGGGCCGCGATGATGCGGCCGACCATCGCGAGGCCGTAGTCGGGGGCGAGGGCGGTGAGCGCGTTGCCGATGATGAAGAGGACGATGAGGGCGAGCAGCACGGGCTTGCGGGGGAGGCGCGTGGTCGCGGCGGTGAGGAACAGCGCGCCGACGACGACGCTCAGCGCGTAGCCGGAGATGAGCCAGCCGGCGGCGGTCTCGGTGACGGCGAAGTCGGCGGCCACCTCGGGCAGCAGGCCCATGATGACGAACTCGGTGAGGCCGATTCCGAAGGCGCCGAGGGCGAGGGCGATCAGGCCGAGAGGCATGGAGGGGCTCCTGGTACAGTGAGATAGTTGCAGGCGCGGGATTTCGCGCGAGTGAACACAATGCTTGCACGCGCAAATAGAAAGCGCAAGCAACTACTTGAGGAGGGTCCATGGGCATCGCCGATGACGCCGTCGAGATCCGCGCCCGCGGGTGGCGCACGATGGCTGCCCTGCACGCCATGATCGAGGCCGAGCTGGAGCGCGCCCTGTCGGCCGAGGCGGGGCTCTCGGTGGTCGAGTACACCGTGCTGGAGGCGCTGGACCGGCAGGACGGCTGGCACATGCGCATGCAGCAGCTGGCCCGAGCCGCCGCGCTCAGCCCGAGTGCGACGACCCGCCTGGTGAACCGGCTCGAAGACAGGGGACTGCTCACCCGCATCCTCTGCGTCGACGACCGGCGCGGGATCTACACCGAGCTCACGCCGAGCGGTCGGGAGCTGTACGAGCGCGCCCGTCCGGTGCACGACGAGACCCTGGAGCGCGTGCTCGCCGATGCCGCGGAGCAGCCCGAGCTGCTGCCGATGGTGGACGCGCTGCACGACGTCGCCCGCGCGGGCTGACACCTGTCAGACGCGCGTCCGGCGCGCTGAGCCGCGGCACCTGTGGATAACTTCCGAGGCGGATCCGCGGATCCTGCGACGATGCGGGGGTGAGTCCGACCACCGCTGCCGTCACCGAGAGGGTGCGTGCGCGGCTGCGTGCCGAGCGGACGGATCCTTCGGCCCATCCCGATGAGGCGCGGCGGATCGCTCAGTTCGAGGTGCGTCGGCACAACGATCACGCGCTCGCCCGCGGCACCGCCACGATCGACGACGAGGCGGCCTGTGTGCGGGACATCCTCGCCGGGGTGGCCGGCTACGGGCCGCTGCAACCGCTGCTCGAGGATGACACGATCGAGGAGATCTGGCTCAACGGTCCCTCACGCGTGTTCATCGCCCGCGAGGGACGCAGCGAGCGCGTGCCGATCGCCTTGACCGAGGCCCAACTGCGCGATGTCGTCGAACGCATGCTGCATTCCACCGGGCGGCGGGTCGACATCGGGCAGCCGTTCGTCGATGCGTCCCTGCCGGACGGATCCCGGCTGCACGTCGCGATCGCCGATGTCGTCCATGGGTCCTGGGCCGTCAACATCCGGCGGTTCCTGCCGCGGTACCGGAGTCTCGACTCCCTCGTCGCGCAGGGCATGGTTCCCGCGTCGGTCGGTGTGATGCTCTCCGACGCGATGCGCGCGGGCCGCAGCGTGGTGGTCTCGGGGCCCACTCATGCGGGCAAGACCACGCTCCTGGCCGCGCTCGTCGCGGAATGCCGCGAACAGCGGGTGATCACCGTGGAGGAGACGTTCGAGCTGGGCGTGCAGGCGCCGGATCTCGTGGCCCTCCAGGGTCGCCAGGCGAGCCTGGAGGGTACGGGGGAGATCACGCTGCGCCGCCTCGTGAAGGAGGCGCTGCGGATGCGACCCGACCGGCTCGTTGTCGGCGAGGTGCGCGATGCCGAGGCGCTCGATCTGGTGCTCGCACTCAACACCGGCATCCCCGGCGCGGCCACCGTGCATGCGAACTCGGCCGCGGAGGCGCTCGACAAGCTCACGATGCTGCCCTTGCTCGCGGGACGCAACATCGACAGGGCGTTCATCGCACCGGCGCTCGCCGCATCCGTGGACCTCGTCGTGCACTGCCGCCGCGAGGCTGACGGCACCCGACGTGTCGCCGAGGTGATCGAGCCTCTCGGCGTCGACGCCGGCGGACGCATCACGCATCGTGTCATCCATGCGGAGCCGGAGCCGTATGCCTCTTCGGGCATGTTCCGCCACCGGGGCGTCGCATGACCCTGCTCCTGGGCGCGCTGCTCGCCGCCGGCGTCGTGCTGGTGGCGTCTCCGTGGCTGTGGCCCGCGGGGGAACGCGCGGTGCGCATTCCGCGCGGCGGCGCCTCGACCCGGCTGCTCCGTGAAGCAGGGTTCCGGGCGGATGCCCGCGCGCTCGCGGTGAGCGTCGTGGCGGGCGGGCTCGTGGCGGGGTCCGTGGCGTGGCTGATGACGGGGACGCCCGCCTTCGCCCTTGTGCTGGCGCTCGCGGGTGCCGCGATGCCGGTCGTCTTCCTGCGTGCGCGGCGTCATCGACTGCTGCGGTTGCGGCGCGGGCTGTGGCCCGACGTCTGCGACCTGCTGATCGCGTCGATCAGGGTGGGGATGCCGCTGCCTGATGCCGTCGCCGCGCTGGAGGAGGCCGCTCCTGCTCCGCTGCGCCCCGCGTTCGCGGCGTTCGCGCGCGATCTGCATGCGACGGGCCGCTTCGACGCGGCGGCGGCGCAGCTCAAGGAGGCGCTCGCGGATCCTGTCGGAGACCGGATCGTGGAGACCCTTCGCATGGCGAGAGAAGTCGGCGGCACGGAGCTCACGACGGTCCTGCGCGCGCTGTCGGGCTCCGTGCGGGCGGAGGCCGCTCTGCGCGCCGAGGTGGAGGCGCGTCAGTCCTGGATCCGTGGTGCCGCGGTGCTCGGCGCGATCGCGCCGTGGGCGATCCTTGGGCTGCTTCTTCTGCGCCCAGAGGGTGCCAGCGCGTACACGAGCCCCGAAGGCGTGGCGCTCATCCTCGGCGGCGCCGCAGTGTCGTTCGTCGCCTTCCGGATCATGCTGCGCATCGGCCGGCTGCCGGAACCACGGCGGTGGTTCCGATGAACTCGCTGTCCGACATCGCCGTCTCCGTCCTGCTCGGCGGTCTGCTGGCGGCGGGGGTGCTGCTCGCGCTGGCGGCCTTCCCGCGCTGGCGCTGGGCGAACCTCAGCCTGCGGATCGCACCGTACGTCCGCGATGTCGCCGACCTCGCGGATCCGGCCGCGCGGCTGCCGTGGCGGATGCCCGCCGGCGGATCCTGGACGGCGCGGATCACCGGAGTGTTCGGGCTGTTCGGCGGCGGCGACGTGGGTGTCGCCCGGCGGATGAGCCAGGCGGGGTTGTCCGGTGGATCGCGCACTTTCCGCAGCCGGCAACTGGTCTGGGTGCTGTTCGGACTCGGAGCGGGTGCCGGTGCGACGGTCGTTCTCGTGCTGATCGGTCGGCTGTCGGCATCGGCCGTGCTCCTCCCCGTGCTGACCGCGGTCACGGCCGGAGCCGGCTGCGACGCACTGCTCGGCCTTCGGGCGAAGGCGCGCGTCCGTCGGCTCACCGAGGAGCTGCCGACGGTGCTGGAGTTCCTCGCGTTGTGCCTGTCCGCGGGGGAGGGGCTTCCGGATGCGCTCCGCCGCGTGGGTCAGGCCGGTTCGGGCGAGCTGAGCGGGGAGCTGCGGGGCGTGATCCTCGCCGTCAACACGGGATCCTCGCTCGCCGATGCGCTGAGCGAGTGCGCGCAACGGTTGCAGATCCCGCCGCTGACCCGTGCCGCGGATCAGGTCATCGCCGCTCTCGAACGTGGTGCCCCGCTGGCCGCGGTGCTGCAGGCGCAGGCATCGGATGCACGCGAGGAGACCAAGCGGGACCTCATCGAGCAGGCCGGGCGCAAGGAGATCCTCATGATGCTCCCGCTCGTGTTCCTGATCCTCCCGCTCAGCGTGCTCTTCGCCGTGTTCCCCGGCGTCTTCATCCTGCGGCTCGGCATCGGCTGAGACCGCCCTCCTCTCCTCGAAGGGATTCACTCATGGCCGCTGATCGTCTGTTGCTTCACGCCGCTCCACCGCGCCTCGATGCGCGCGACGATCCGGAGCGCGGGGACGTGCCGGGCTGGGTCCTGATCACGTTGATGACCGCCGGGCTCGTGGTGCTGATCTGGGCCGTCGCGGGGCCGGCGCTCACGAACCTGTTCGAGCAGGCGATCGCGCGCGTGAGCGGACTCTGACCGACCATGTCTCGCGTGGCGGAACTGAGCCCCAGAAGCGACGACCGCGGATCCAGCCCGGTCGAGTTCGTGCTCGTGGGGGCGTTGCTGACCACGCTCACGCTGGGCGTGCTGCAGTTCGCCTTGGCCGTCTATGTGCGCAACGTCGTGCACGATGCCGCGGTCGAGGGTGCGCACGTCGCAGCCCTCGCCGACACCGAGCCGGGTGAGGGTGTGCAGCGCACCGCGCTCGTGATCAGTCGCGCCGTCGGACGCGGCTACGCGCAGAACGTCACCGTACGCGAGACGGCCGCGCTGGGCGTGCCGACCATGGAGGTCACCGTGCGCACGACACTGCCGCTCATCGGGCTGCTCGGAGTGCCTTCGGGGCTGGAGGTGACAGGTCGTGCTCCCGTGGAGTCCTTCACCGAGGAGGGGTGACCTCGCCAGCTGCCGTGCATCTGCTCGCGAGCTGTCGGACGAGACCGGATCCGCGGCGCTCGAGTTCATCGGGCTCGGGGTGATCCTGCTCGTGCCGCTGGTGTATCTCGTGCTCGCGCTCGGCGCGATCCAGGGGGAGATGCTGGGAGTCGAGTCCGCGGCGCGACACGCGGCGCGCACGATGAGTGCGGCGAGGGGCGTCGCCGACGCCACCGCTTGGGCGGACGCGACCGTGCGGTCCGCGATCGAGGAGTACGGGATGGATGCGGACACCGTCGACGTCGACATCCGCTGCGCACCGGTCACTACCGGATGCCCGGCTGCGGGCGCGACGGTCGTGGTCACGGTGACGGCGGAGGTCGCGTTGCCGTTCGTGCCGCCGGTGTTCGGCCTGGACCGCGTGAGCAGGGTGCGTGTGCAGGCGTCTTCGGCGTACAAGGTCTCGCGCACGTGGATGGACGGATGAACGCGGTGGGGGCAAGGGAGCATCGTGTCGGTCTGCTCGACGATGACCGCGGCAGCACGATGCCGCTCATCCTTGGCTATCTCGTGCTGGCGATCGCCGTGATCTACGTGTGCGTATGCGCGACCGATCTCTACATCGCGCAGAAGCGGCTCGACTCGATGGCCGACGCGGCCGCGCTCGCCGGAGCCGACGGCTTCCGCCTGCAGGTCGAGGGCGAGGCGATCCGCGCCGAGCTCGACGACGCGGAGATCGCGGATCAGGCGAGCGCGGTGATCGGGATCATCGACGACGGCGCAGAGCTGGTCTCTGCGGGCAGTCCCGACGGACGCTCGGCGCGCGTGACCGTGCGCGCGACGTGGTCGCCCCCGCTGCTCAGCGAGTTCGTGCCTTCGATGCTCGTGATCCAGTCGACGGGGACCAGTCGCACGGCACTGGAGTGACCGCGACCGACTCAGCCCGCAGGTCGCCGCGGCACGAACCGCGGGATCCACCGCAGGAACCCCACCGCGCCGAGCACGCCGATCCCGCCGATGACGGCGGCTCCGATCGCGAGCGAGCTGATCGCTGCGATGCCGGAGAACAGCAGGGGAGCGATCGCACCTCCCGCGTCGGTCAGCGTGCGCCAGGATCCGAGGAACGCCGCGGGTTCGGATTGCGGGGCGACGTCGGCGCCGAGCGTGAGCAGGATGCCGCTCGACAGTCCGTTGCCGACGCCGAGCACGGCCGCGATCATGCCGAACCACAGCACGTTGGTGGCCGCGTCGTGCGTGAGCGAGAGCACCAGGAAGCCTGCGCCCATCAGCACCATCGCGGGCAGCGCGGCCCAGAGCCGGCCGAAGCGGTCCATGACCTGGCCGCTCGCGTAGAACAGGGCGAAGTCGATCGCGCCGGAGACGCCGACGACCAGCGCGATCGAGGAGGCATCCAGACCGATCGAGATGCCCCATAGCGGCAGCACCACCTGGCGGGCCGCGCGTACCGCCGACAGGCTCGCCGCCGCGAGACCCAGGCGGCCCAGCACACCGCGGTTGCGCCACATCGTGCGGAAGACACCCGCGCGCTCGATGGTGGGGATCGACCCGCTCACCGCCTCGCCGGTGTCCTCGACCGCGTCCGGTTCGCGCTCGGCGGCCGCGGCCTGCGCCTCGGGATCCGGCCCGAACAGCACGAGCAGGATCAGCGCGACCAGCAGGACGGCGAAGAACCAGAGGGTCGCATTCTCGGTGTGGAACAGCGCGAGCAGCGCGGCGGCGAGGAAGGGACCCACGAACATGCCCGCACGGAAGGATCCGCCGAGCAGCGACAGCGCCCTGGCGCGGAACTCGAGCGGCACCCGGGTGGTCATGAACGCGTGGCGGGCGAGGCCGAACGCCGCAGCCGACATGCCGACCACGAACACCGCGATCGTGAACACGACGAGGCTCGGCGCCAAGGCGCCCGCGATCACGCCGATCAGCGAGAGCACACCCGCGATGACCATCGTGAACCGCTCGCCGACCTTCGCAACCAGCCAGCCGGCGGGGATGTTGCCGCACAACTGTCCGACCACGAGGGCCGAGGCGATGAGGCCGGCGGAGGCGAGCGACGCGCCCCGGCTCGCCGCGATCACGGGGATGAGCGGCAGGACCGCGCCTTCGCCGAGCGAGAAGAGCAGCGTCGGCAGGTACACCATCGGGCCGAACTTCCAGAGCACTGAGATCGACCGTTCCGCCACGTCTCCACGGTAGACCCGTGCACCGTCCGAGGCGGAGCGGCCGAGCCGTTCAGAACGGCGCAGGCGCGGAAGTACGGAACCCGGTCGGCGTGATGACCTGAACCGTGCGCTCCTCGGGCCGGGTGCGATACCTCGCTCGCGTGCGATGTCGCAGGCGATGATCCCGGGGGCAGAGGGGCCGCAGCCGGCGGATGTCGGTGGTTCCGCCGTCGGCCCAGGGAAGGTCGTGGTCGATGTCGGCATCGAGTGCAAGGCGGGTGCAGCCGTCGCGGGAGCAGGTGCCGTGCTGCAGGATCAGCCAGTCGCGCTGCGCCCGGGTGGGGCGGTAGGTGCGGCGATCCATGTCGACGATGACGCCCTTGACCGGATCCGTGATGACGCGGTGGAAGGATCCGGCGTCGAGGAAGATCTGCGCGGCCGTGAGCGGGTCGATGGGACCGACGCCGACGATCTCCGCCTGCTCTGCCGGAGGGCGCTCGCCCGCGAGCAGCTGCACGGGCACCGTGACGAACACCTTCGTCGTCACCGCCGTCGCGGTGCCATCGCCCTTCAGCCAGGCCGCGGCGAGGTCCGCACGGAGTTGATCCCGCGTGCGGTCGCCCCGCTCCGCCTTCTGCATGTGCTTCGCGGTCGCCGAGAGCCGGTGATAGGCGGCGTGCAGGTCGGCGGTCGGACCGTAGATGCTCAGCCACGACATGCCGTCACCGGCTTCGGTCAAGGTCACCGCCCTGTCCTCCATCGCGCGCGCATGACGTCGCACGGTGCGGTCGCCGAGCAGTCTGTCCACGAGGGTGCGGACCTTGCGCCGCAGCATCGCCGGAGGGCAGGTCAGCACCCACTCGGCGGCCGCCTCGTCGACGGCCGCGATCGCCGTGCGCGCCTCCGCCCGGACGTCGTCCGGTGCATCGATCGGCGCCTGAAGCACCCGCACGCGGGAGACCACGTCCTGCACGGCCGCGGGGGAGCCGAATCCGGAACGGGCTCGTTCCCAGACGTTCGGCAGCAGCGTCATCGCGAACTCGGCGGTCGCCTGCATGGCGCGCACCTGGTCCTCGGAGAGCTGCAGCCGCAACGCCACGTCCATGACCGCCGCCCGCTCGGCGAAGCCGGGATCCGCGTCGGCGGTGTACAGGTCGGGGTGCCGGCGCGCCAGTTCGATCACCTCGAGGATCCGCTCCGAGCGCAGAGCCGCCCGGCGGTTCACCTCATGGTCGTTGCGGGCGAGATCGCCGAGCACGAAGCCGACGATCTCCGCCGCGGACGCGAGTCGCGGGGCCGGATCGTCGGTGTTCTCCATGATCCGAATATAGTACAAAACTACGAAATCAACCAGGGTTCAACGACTGATCCTGTGGCCGTTCTCGGTCCTCTTCCGGAGGGGCGAGGCCGATGGGTCGTCAGGGCATCGCCGCGCGCGATACTCTGAGGTGCCATGCTCGAACTTGACCTCTCCGCCGAAATCGCGGCCCTCCGTCAGACCTTCGGTGACATCCGCGAGGTCGCCGACGTCGAGGGACTCCGCGCCGACATCGAACGCCTCAGTGAGGAAGCCGGTGCGCCCGACCTCTGGGACGACCCGGAGAAGGCCCAGAAGGTGACGAGTGCACTCAGCCACCGTCAGGCCGACCTGAAGCGCGTCACCGAGGTGGAGCAGCGTCTCGACGACCTCGAGGTGCTCATCGAGCTCGCCAACGAGATGGAGGACGAGGACTCCGTCGTCGAGGCGCGCGCCGAGCTCGCCTCTCTCACCGAGACCGTGAACCAGCTCGAGGTGCAGACCCTGCTGGACGGCGAGTACGACGAGCGCGCGGCGATCATCACGATCCGCTCCGGCGCGGGCGGCGATGACGCCACCGACTTCGCCGAGATGCTGCTGCGCATGTACCTGCGCTATGCCGAGCGCCACAAGTTCCCCGTCAAGGTCATGGACACGTCCTACGCCGAGGGGGCCGGCATCAAGTCCACGACGTTAGAGGTCGACGCGCCCTACGCGTTCGGCACGCTCTCGGTCGAGGCCGGCACGCACCGCCTCGCCCGGATCAGCCCGTTCGGATCCGCCGACAAGCGCCAGACGTCGTTCGCCGCGGTCGAGGTCATCCCGCTCATGGAGGAGGCGACCGAGGTCGACATCCCCGAGGGCGACATCCGCGTCGACGTGTTCCGCTCGTCCGGCCCCGGCGGCCAGTCGGTCAACACGACGGACTCCGCCGTGCGCCTCACGCACCTCCCGACCGGCATCGTCGTCTCGATGCAGAACGAGAAGTCGCAGATCCAGAACCGCGCCGCCGCCATGCGCGTGCTGCAGACTCGCCTTCTGCTGCTGCAGAAGGAGGAGGAGGCCGCGAAGAAGAAGGAGCTCGCCGGCAACATCACCGCGAGCTGGGGCGACCAGATGCGCTCCTACTTCCTTTACGGACAGCAGCTCGTGAAGGACCTCCGCACGGGACACGAGTCCGGCAACCCGGCGAACGTGTTCGATGGCGACCTGGACGGCTTCATCTCCGCAGGGATCCGCTGGCGCAAGCGCAAGGACGACGACGACTGACCCGTCGGCATCGACGATTCAGGGACTTGCCAGGGCGCGGCGCCCGCGAGTGTCATAGGGTGGTGACCCGATGGCTGTGACACGGAGAATCCCGATGACTGTGACACGGAAGACGGCGGCCGGCTGCGCGATCGCGGCGCTGATCGTTCCCGTGGCGGCGACGGCTGCGTACGCCTTCGCGCCGGGAGCACCCGCGTCCTCAGCGCACACGGTGTCGCTCGTGGTCGCCCCGCAGACCTATACGGTCGCGTCCGCCGCGCAGGAACCGAGCACGACGCGGGCCGTCTTCGACGTCCTCTACACCCCGCCGGCGCCCGTCGTCGAGCCGAGCGCCGCCCCCGCGGCTGCCGCGAGCTCCACGACGACCGCGGCCCCCGCACCCGCACAGGAGTTCTCCGGGGATGCGGTCGTCGCGTACGCGCAGACGTTCGTAGGCGTCGTCCCCTACGGCTGGGGCGCGGATCCCAGCGACTCCTTCGGCTGCGACGGCCTCGTGCAGTACGTGTACGGGCACTTCGGGATCAGCCTTCCCCGCGGCGCCGACAACCAGGCGGCGCTGGGCACCGTGATCTCCGCCGACGAGGCGCGCGCCGGCGACCTCGTGTGGTGGCCCGGGCGGCACATCGGAATCTGGGACGGCGCCGGCGGCATCATCGACGCGCCGGACTGGGGTCGCTACGTCGAGCACCACGCCCCGTGGGCGAGCTCCGGGCCGCCGATCTTCATCCGGCTCTGACGACGAACTCCTGGTGGCCGCAGCGCCTCCGGCGGTAGAATCGGGGGTTACCCCAGCCGTCCGAGGAGGTGCGCGGGATGAGCACGACGAGAGCATGGCGCACGGTCGGTGCGACCGTCGCGGGACTGGCGCTGTTCGGCGCGATCGTGACGTTCCTCGCCTTCGTGATCGGCCTCGAGCCCTCCTGACGATCCCAGGCACCTCATAGCCGGGGGAACCCGCCGCGGTGGGGTGTCGCTCGCGGGCTGCGTGCGGCGCCCGTTTAGGCTCGACACGCCATGATCCGATTCGAGAACGTCACCAAGCGCTATCGCGGCACCAAGCGTCCCGCGCTGTCCGGGGTCGATTTCGAGGTGCAGCGAGGCGAGTTCGTCTTCCTCGTCGGCGCGTCGGGATCCGGGAAGAGCTCCTGCCTGCAGCTGATCCTCCGTGAGGAGTCACCGACGTCCGGCCGCGTCGCCGTGCTCGGACGCGACCTGAAGTCCATCGCGAACCGCAAGGTCCCGTACTTCCGCCGCAGCATCGGATCCGTCTTCCAGGACTTCCGCCTCCTGCCCTCCAAGACCGTCTACCAGAACGTCGCCTTCACCCTCCAGGTGACCGGTGCCTCCCGCGGTTTCATCCAGCAGGCGGTGCCAGAGGCCCTCGCGCTCGTCGGTCTGAGCGGCAAGGAGAAGCGCCTGCCGCACGAGCTGTCCGGCGGTGAGCAGCAGCGTGTGGCGATCGCCCGCGCGATCGTGAACCGTCCGCAGATCGTGCTCGCCGACGAGCCGACCGGAAACCTCGACCCCGGCACCTCGGTCGACATCATGCAGCTGCTCGCCCGGATCAACGCCGGTGGCACGACCGTGCTCATGGCCACGCACGAGGCCGCTTTCGTCGACCAGATGCAGCGCCGCGTGATCGAGCTGCGCGACGGCGAGATGGTGCGCGACGAGGTCGGCGGCGGCTACGGCGACACCTCCAACGTTCCGCGCCTGGAGCCCGAGGCGATCCGCGGAGCCGCGGCCACCGCCGCGCTCCAGACCGTGCGCGAGGTGCACCGTCAGACGGAGGCCGCGATCGCGGATCCGGCTTCCGCGCCCACGCCGGTCGTGGAGCACCACGCCGCGGCGACGGCGGCACCGACCACCGTGCCGCAGCAGGCGACGCTCAAGCCGTCCGACGACGCGCGTCCTGCCACGCATCCGATCACGATCCCCGCCGTCGACCTCGCCGAACTGGGCGTGGCGGACCGGCTCGGACTCGATACCGGCGACGACGAGGAAGTGGGTCCGACGTCATGAGGTTCGGACTCATCCTCGGCGAGGCGCTCACGGGCCTGCGCCGCAACGCCTCCATGGTCATCTCGGTCGTGCTCGTCACGTTCGTCTCGCTCACCTTCGTGGGCGCGGCGATCCTGATGCAGGCGCAGATCGGCACGATGCGCGCCTATTGGCAGGACCGCGCCCAGGTCGCGATCTACATGTGCTCGTCGGTCTCGACGTCGCCGGGCTGCATCGGCGGCACCGCGACGGAGGACCAGATCAAGGCCGTGCAGGCGGAGCTCGACGGCTCCACCCTCAAGCCGCTGATCTCCCAGAGCAGCTTCCAGACTGCGGACCAGGCCTATCAGGAGACCCTGAAGCTCGTCGGCAAGGACTATGCCGGCGTGCTCACGGCCGATCAGGTCAACGCGGTCTTCAAGGTCAACCTCAAGGACCAGACCCAGTCCGCCGTCATCGCCGAGGCCTTCAGCGGCGTCAAGGGCGTGGACGAGGTGAAGGACCAGCTCGAGTATCTGGATCCGCTCTTCAACGCTCTGACCGTCGCGACCTACATCGCGGTCGGGATCGCGGTGCTGATGCTGATCGCCGCGGTGCTGCTCATCGGCACCACGATCCGATTGTCGGCGTACGCGCGACGGCGGGAGATCGGGATCATGCGCCTCGTCGGCGCCTCGAACAGGTTCATCCAGACCCCGTTCGTCCTGGAGGGCGTCTTCGCCGCCGTGATCGGATCCGTGCTCGCGAGCGCCGCGGTGCTGCTGGGCGTGCACTTCGGCGTGCAGGACTACCTCACCAAGAGGGTCTCCTTCATCACGACCTGGGTCGGGCTGAACGAGGCGATGCTCGTGGTGCCGGTGCTCATCGGTATCGGCGTGGTCCTCGCCGCGCTCAGCGCCGGTTTCGCGATCCGCCGCTGGTTGCGCGCCTGACCCGCCCGTGCGGCGGGGGCCCTTCCGTGTATAGACTGGCGGGCTGGCCTTCTCGGGCCTGACCGGCGCGTGCCGGATCCGTCATACGAACAGCAGGAGACAACCATGCCCAGGGAACGCGGGGAGAAGGTCATCGCGACCAATCGTCGCGCACGTCACGACTACAACCTGGAGAAGTCGTACGAGGCGGGGCTCGTGCTCACCGGCACCGAGGTGAAGTCGCTGCGCCAGGGGCGTGCGAACCTGACGGACGGATACGCGTTCATCAAGGGCAACGAGGCGTTCCTCGACGCCGTGCACATCCCGGAGTACTCGCAGGGCCATTGGACGAACCACTCGGCCAAGCGGATCCGCAAGCTCCTTCTGCACAAGGAGGAGATCGCGAAGCTCTCGCACGCGGTCTCCGCGGGCGGCTACACGCTCATCCCGCTGCGGCTGTACTTCTCCGATGGGCGCGCCAAGGTCGAGATCGCCCTCGCGAAGGGCAAGCGCGAGTACGACAAGCGACAGGCCCTGCGCGAGCGTCAGGACACCCGCGAGGCGGAGCGCGCGATGCGTTCGCGCAACCGCCTCGGGGAGTGACCCGCCGCCTAAGGCACGGGGTCGAATCCGAAGGCTGAGCCCAGGAACCGCAGCTCCGCCTCGGCAGCCGCGATGATCGTGTCCGCCTGCCGGAATCCGTGTCCCTCGCCCGGGAACAGCACGTACTCGTGCGGCACTCCGCGCGCGGCGAGCGCGTCGCGGATCGCCTCCGACTGCGACGGCGGAACGACCGCGTCGTCGGCGCCCTGCAGGATCAGCACCGGCACGTCGATGCGGTCCGCGTGGGTGAGCGGCGAGCGGTCGATGTACGTCTGCTCGGCCTCGGGCAGCGGTCCCACGAGGCCGTCGAGGTAGTAGCGCTCGAAGTCGTGCGTCTCCTCGGCGAGCAGCCGCAGGTCCACGACGCCGTACCGGTCGAGACCGGCCGCGAACATCCCTCCGCGGACGAGGGCGGACAGCACGGTCCAGCCGCCGGCGGATCCTCCGCGGATCGCGATGCGGGTCGGATCCGCGAGACCGGCATCCGCGAGCCCCTGCGCCGCGGCCAGCACGTCGTCCACGTCGACGATGCCCCACTCGCCGTCCAGCCGCTCGCGGTAGGCGCGGCCGTAGCCGGTGGATCCGCCGTAGTTCACCTCGAGCACGCCGATGCCGCGACTCGTGAAGTACGTGATCCATCCCGCCTGCGCGCCCGAGGAATGGGCCGTCGGGCCGCCGTGCACGTGCACGACGTAGGGCGGCAGCGCCTGCGGATCCGCGTCGGCATCCGGGTTCGCCGGGGCGTGGTCGAACGCGTGCACGGGGCCGTGCGGTCCGTCGAAGCTCACCGGGCGCGCGCCGGGCACCCACGCGGAGTCGACGGGATCGCCGCCGCGGATCGCGCGCGCGACGCCCGCGTCGATGTCCAGCTCCCACAGCCCCGGCGTGACCCGTCGTCCCTGTCCGGTGATCAGCACCAGGGATCCGTGTGCATCCTCCAGACTGAGGTCGCCGTCGAACGGGACCGCCAGTTCGCGCTCTGTACCGTCCCGCTCGATGAGCACGAGAGCGTCGGATCCGTTCGTGCGGACGGCCAGGATCCTGCCGTCCTCGAGCACGCGGAACCAGCGCTGGCCGAGCACCCACAGTCCGCCGCCGGTGTCGGCGTCGGCGGGGGAGACGGTCGCGGGTGCGCCGCCGGGCGTCGCGCGGTACAGGTTCCATCGTCCGGTCGCGTCATGGCTGAACAGCAGCTCATCGTCGGTGAGCCACTCGGGCTGCAGCGCGGCGCGGCCCAGCATCGGGGTCCGCGATCCCGTCACCAGATCCACGACGAGCGCTTCGGACGCCTCCCACGGCATCCGCCGCACGCCCCACGTCACGAGCGCGAGCCGGGTCCCGTCGGGGGAGAGCGCCGGGTGGGCGAAGAAGCCGTCGCCGCCGAGGACCGTGGTGACGGCGGCGTCGTCCGCCGCCGCGGAACCGTCGAGAGGGATCTCCACGATCGCGCGCTGGTGCGGTGCGGCGCGCAGATCCTCGCGCACGGCGAACAGGCGCCCCTGCTGCACCCTGAGACCGCCGTAGCGCGGACCCGGCGCGGTGAGCGGCACGGGTGCGTCAGCGTCGGGATCCAGCCGGTGCACGCGCTGGTCCTCGCCGTCGACGAAGAGGAGCGTGCCGTCCTCGGCGACCGTCGTCCACGCGCCGCCCCCGTACTCGTGCACGCGGGAGCGAGCACTCCACGGCGCGCGCAGCACCTCGCGCACGGCACCGGCGCCGTCGCGGCGCATCACCCGCATGCGCCCGCGCTCCTGCGGCACCGATTCGCTCCACCAGATCCCGCCCGCGGCGTAGCAGGCTCCGTCGATCTTCGTGCCGGCGACGGCGAGGTCGGCCGCGGACAGCGGGGAGGGCCAGGATCCGTGCGGAGTCGTCATGATTCGAGCCTAGGAGACCCGGCCGGCACCGTCTCGTGCGGCGCTGCGTGCCGGGCTTTCCGGAGCGCCGACACATGACGAAACACAGCATGCGTCGCGTGGCGGCGCCGCCTAGCGTGGGGTGACCGCCCCGACCCAGGAGAGAGATGTCCTTCGACGCGCCGCCGTTCGCCCCCGCCGGGGCCGTCGTTCCGCGCGTCCCGATCTCCTTCGAGCTGTATCCGCCGCGCACCACGGCGCCGATCGAGGCGCTGCACGAGACGATCCAGCAGCTCGCATCGGCCGCACCGCGGTTCATCTCCGTGACCTACGGCGCTGGCGGATCCGTCGGCGGTCGCTCGCTCGACGTGCTGCGCTACATCCGCGAGCACACCTCCGTCGAGCCGCTCGCGCACCTCACCTGCGTCGGCAACACGTATGCCGGAGCCTCCCGGCTGATCCGGGAGTTCCTCGACGCAGGGATCCTCAGCTTCCTCGCCCTGCGCGGTGACCCGCCGCTGGATGAGAGCCAGCCGTTCCTCGGCGACCTGGAGAGCTCGGCGCAGCTGGTTCAGCTCATCGACAGGGCGCAGGCCGAGCGGGCGCCCTACCAGGAGCGGCCGATCCCGGGCGTTCCCGGAGCCGTTCAGGTGACGCCCCGCCGGAAGGTGAACATCGCCGTCGCGGCGTACCCCAACGGGCATCCGCGCTCGACGTACCGCAATCAGGACATCGACGCGCTGCTGGCCAAGCAGGCCGCGGGGGCGACGCTCGCGATCACGCAGCTGTTCTTCCACCCTGACGACTACTTCGCCTTCGTCGAGCGCGCACGTCGTGCGGGCGTCACGATCCCGATCCTTCCCGGCATCATGCCCATCACGTCGCCCGCGCGCCTGCGCCGCGTGCTGGAGCTCAGCGGCGAGGAGCTTCCCGCTGAGCTGTCCATCGACCTCGAGGTCGAGCCGACCGCCGAGGGCCGCACCGAGATCGGCGTCGCGCACGCGGCGGAGCTCGTTCGGGAGCTCGTGGACGGCGGGGCGCCGGGGATCCACCTGTACGCGTTCAACCAGCACCGCACCGTGCTGGACGTGCTCACCGCCGCCGGGGTCCTCCCCGAAGGCGGGGCGACGTCCCCCACGGGCGGCGCCCTCCAGTTCGCAGAGACCAGCGGCGCGCACTAGGCCGCATCCTTCCCCCCTTCCGTCAGAGAGGACCGTCATGACCGCATTCCCCGAGGGCACCGTCCTGGGCTACCCGCGCATCGGCCGTCGCCGTGAGCTCAAGAAGGCCGTCGAGGCGTTCTGGGCCGGACGGATCGACGAGGCCGAGCTCGAGCGCACCGCGGCCGAGCTGCGCGCGACGACGCGCGAGCGTCTCGCTGCGCAGGGCCTCGGCCGCTCCGACTCGGCGATCCCCGAGTCGTTCTCGTACTACGACCAGGTGCTCGATGCCGCGGTCACCGTGGGTGCGATCCCCGCCCGCTTCGAGGACCTGCGGTCCGCCGACGGCACGATCGGCCTGCCAGCTTACTTCACCGTCGCCCGTGGCGAGGGCGAGCGCGCGCCGCTCGAGATGACGAAGTGGTTCGACACGAACTACCACTACCTCGTGCCGGAGATCGGACCGGACACCGTCTTCTCGCTGTCCAGCGACCGCATCGTGCGCCAGGTGCAGGAGGCGGCGGAGGCCGGCTTCCGCACCCGCCCCGTGCTCGTGGGACCCGTCACGTTCCTCGCCCTCGCCAAGGCCGCCGACGAGGCACCGGAGGGCTTCGACCCGCTGTCGCGCCTGGACGACCTCGTCGCGGTCTACGCCGAGGTGCTCGGCGCACTCGAGGCCGCCGGCGCGGAGTGGGTGCAGCTCGATGAGCCGGCGCTCGTGAGCGAGTCGCTGCCGGCGTCCGTGGCAGCGCTCGGCGCGGCCGCGGAGAGCGCATACGCGGTCCTCGGCGGTCTCGCGGAGCGCCCGGCGATCTTCGTCGCGGCCCCGTACGCGGCCCTCGACGCCAACCTCGCGGTTCTCGCCGCGGCTCCGATCGAGGCGATCGGCCTCGACCTCGTGCGCGGCACCGTGCCCGCATCCGTCCCGGGTCTCGCCGACAAGGTGCTCGTCGGCGGTGTGGTCGACGGTCACAACATCTGGCGCGGCGACCTCTCCGCGGCCTTCGACACCCTCGAGGCCCTGCGCGGTCTCGGTGCGGCCGGCGTGGCCGCGGCGACCTCGACCTCGCTGCAGCACGTGCCGCACGACGTCGAGGACGAGACCAAGCTCGATGAGCGCCTGGTGAGCTGGCTCGCCTTCGCCGACCAGAAGGTCGCGCAGGTCACGACCCTCGCCAAGGGCCTCGCCGAGGGGCGCTCCGCGATCGCCGCCGAGCTCGACGCCGCCTCCGCCGCCCTGACGGACCGGCTCAGCGCCCCCGGCGTCCGCGTGGACGCCGTCCGTGCGCGCACCTCGGCGCTGACCGGCGCCGACTTCGACCGCGGCGACTACGAGGCCCGTGTGGCCGCGCAGTCGATCGCGCTCGATCTGCCCGCGCTGCCGCTCACGACCATCGGATCCTTCCCGCAGACCGGCGAGATCCGCCGCGCCCGCGCGCAGTTCACCAAGGGCGAGATCACCGCGGACGAGTACGACGGCTTCCTCCGTGAGGAGATCGGCCGGGTCGTGACCCTGCAGGAGGAGCTGGGCCTGGACGTGCTCGTGCACGGCGAGCCCGAGCGCAACGACATGGTGCAGTACTTCGCCGAGAACCTCGACGGCTTCGACGTCACCGAGAACGGCTGGGTGCAGTCCTACGGATCCCGCGCGACGCGCCCGTCGATCCTCTGGGGCGACGTCTCCCGCCCGGCGCCGATCACGGTCGCGTGGTCGGAGTACGCGCAGTCCCTCACCGCGAAGCCGATGAAGGGCATGCTGACGGGCCCCGTCACGATCCTCGCCTGGTCGTTCGTCCGCGATGACCAGTCGCTCGCCGAGACGGCGAACCAGGTCGCCCTGGCGCTGCGCGACGAGATCACGGACCTGGAGGCCGCTGGGATCGGCGTCATCCAGGTCGACGAGCCGGCGCTGCGCGAGCTGCTGCCGCTCAAGAAGGCCGACCAGCCGGCGTACCTGGACTGGTCCGTCGCGTCGTTCCGCCTGTCCACGGCGGGCGCGGAGACGGCCACGCAGGTGCACACGCACCTCTGCTACTCGGAGTTCGGCGTCGTGATCGACGCGATCCGCGCGCTCGATGCCGACGTCACCTCGATCGAGGCCGCCCGCAGCCGCATGGAGGTCGTCACCGACATCGCCGCGGCCGGCTTCGACCACGGCATCGGCCCCGGCGTGTACGACATCCACTCGCCGCGTGTACCGGACGCCTCCGAGGTCGAGGCGCTCCTGCGCCGCGCGGTCGAGGAGATCCCGACGCGTCAGCTCTGGGTCAACCCGGACTGCGGTCTGAAGACCCGCGGCTACGAGGAGACCAACGCCTCGCTGCGCAACATCGTCGAGGCCACCCGCCGCGTCCGTGAGGACGTGTCGGTCACGGTCTGATCTCCCCGCGCCGGGCGTCGTCATCGAGGCCCCCTCGCAGCACCGAGGCCCCCTCCCAGATTCGGATCTGGGAGGGGGCCTCGGTACGCAGAGGGGGCCTCGACGTGGAAAGGGCGGGAGTCAGACCGCGCGCAGCACCGCCACGATCTTGCCGAGCACTGTGGCGTCGTCGCCCAGGATCGGCTCGAAGGCACTGTTGCGGGGGAGCAGCCACACGTGGCCGTCCCGCCGGCGGAACGTCTTGACCGTGGCCTCGCCGTCGAGCATGGCCGCGACGATCTCGCCGTTCTCCGCGGTGCCCTGTGAGCGCACGACCACCCAGTCGCCGTCGCAGATGGCGGCGTCGATCATCGACTCGCCGGAGACCTTGAGCATGAACAGATCGCCCTTGCCGACGAGCTGACGGGGGAGGGGGAAGATCTCCTCGACCTGCTGCTCGGCCGTGATCGGCACTCCGGCGGCGATCCGGCCCACGAGCGGCACGAGCGCGGCGTCTCCGACCGAGGGGGCGGTGTCTGCAGGGTTCTCGGTCGAGAGGCCGGGCAGGTCGATGAGGACCTCCATGGCGCGGGTCTTGCCGGCGTCGCGGCGCAGGTAGCCGCTGAGCTCGAGCTGGCCGAGCTGATGCGTCACGCTGCTGAGGGACTTGAGACCCACGGCGTCGCCGATCTCGCGCATGCTCGGCGGGTAGCCGTACCGGGCGATCGAGGTCTGGATGACCTCGAGGATCGCCATCTGCTTCGCACTGAGGCTCTTGCGGCGCCGCGTCCGCGGGGCCTCGGAGCCGAGGTTCGCACCGTCGCTCATGCCATCTCCTTCGTGTGCATCGGGCCCTCGCGGATCCGGTGATCGGCATGGATTCGCGGGCGGCGATTCGAATGTCGGTGGTCCGTGATGGGGTCTTCGTATCGAAACCGTATCCGAGATCGGGGCGGAATCGATAGATCTGTTCGAGCGTGTCGGCGAATCATCGGAACCGATATTCGAAGAATGCTTGACAGATGTTCGAACTCGAAAGTAGTTTCGGTACGTAGGTTCGCCTCTCCAGAGGCCCGGATTCGAAGATCCTCCACACAGGATCCCGATCCGGGGAGAGGCGAACCGACACAGACACTGAGGAGAAGCACCATGAGCAGCATCACCTTCGCCGGTCCGGTTCCCGCCACGCGACTGCGGATCACCGCACGCGGTCGGCGCGTGCTCGCCGCGCTGGTCGCGCTCCCGGTGGCTGCGGCGATCGCGTTCGCGGCGCTGAGCGGCGGATCCGCGCTCGCCTCCGGTGAGCAGACGACGGGCAACACCTTCGCCACCGTCACCGTCCAGCCCGGCGACACCCTGTGGTCCATCGCGGGTGAGGTCGCACCGAACGCCGACCCGCGCGACGTCGTCGCCAAGATCTCCCAGCTGAACCTCGTCGACGGCGGCGTGATCGAGGTCGGGCAGCACCTGGCCATCCCGGCGGAGTACGGCGCGACCGGACGCTGATCGTCATGCGACACCGGCACCACAGCCGGGCCGCCTAGCATGGCAGGGTGACTGTCTCGCTCGACGACTTACCCCTTCGTGACGACCTCCGCGGGCTGCGCCCCTACGGGGCCCCGCAGGCGCCTCTGCCCGTGGCGCTGAACGTTAACGAGAACACGCATCCGGTACCCGAGAAGGTCGCGAGCGACATTCTCGACGACATCGCAGTGGCGCTGCGCGACGTCAACCGGTACCCGGACCGCGAGTTCACCGAGCTCCGCGAGGCGTTCGCCGGCTACCTCGGCCACGACCTCGTGGCCGCGAACATCTGGGCGGGCAACGGGTCCAACGAGGTGCTCCAGCACATCCTGCAGGCCTTCGCCGGCCCTGGCCGCACCGTGTTCGGGTTCGCGCCGACCTATTCGATGTACCCGCTGCTCGCCCAGGGCACGGGGGCGACCTGGGTCGCCGGGGTCCGCCACCCCGACTACGAGCTGACGGTCGACGAGGCGGTCGCGCAGGTCCTGGAGCACGATCCGGACGTGATCCTGCTGTGCGCGCCGAACAACCCCACGGGCACCCCGCTGCCTCTCGACGTGATCGAGGCGGTGTACGAGGCCGCGCGAGGCATCGTCATCGTCGACGAGGCGTACCAGGAGTTCGCGCCGAAGGATTCGCCGACGGCGCTGACGCTGCTCGAGGGGCGGCCGCGGCTCGCCGTCTCCCGCACCATGAGCAAAGCCTTCGCCTTCGCGGGGGCGAGGGTCGGCTACCTCGCCGCGGATCCGGCGTTCATCGACGCCCTGCGTCTGGTGCGCCTGCCGTACCACCTGAGCGCGCTCACCCAGGCGGCGGCGATCGCGGCGCTGCGGAACGCGCCGATCATGCTCGCGATGGTCGACGAGATCGTCGCACAGCGCGATCGCATCTCCGCCACGCTCGAGGCCCTGGGGTACGAACCCCACCCGTCCTGGTCCAACTTCGTGCTGTTCGGCGGGGTCTCCGATCCCGCCGCGACCTGGCGCGCCCTCTACGACAGGGGCGTGCTGATCCGCGATGTCGGCATCCCGCACCACCTGCGCGTCACGGCCGGAACCGAGGCCGAGACCACCGCATTCCTGGACGCCCTCGCCTCGATAGGATCGGCCTCATGACCGCTGAGACCCCCGCTGCGGCCCGGACCGCGCGCCGCACCCGCTCCACGTCCGAGTCGACGATCGAGCTCGAGCTCGATCTCGACGGCACGGGTCAGAGCCACATCGACACCTCGGTCCCGTTCTTCGACCACCTGCTGACGGCGTTCGCGAAGCACTCGCTGACCGATCTGACCGTGCGCGCCTCGGGCGACACCCACATCGACGCGCACCACACGGTGGAGGACGTGGCGATCGTGCTCGGCCAGGCGATCCGCGAGGCGCTCGGCGACAAGAGCGGCATCTCCCGCTACGGCGACGCGCTCGTCCCGCTCGACGAGGCGCTCGTGCAGGCGGTCGTCGACATCTCCGGTCGCCCCTACCTCGTGCACGAGGGAGAGCCGGCCGGCTACGAGCACCACCTCATCGGCGGCCACTTCACCGGATCCCTCGTTCGTCACGTCTTCGAGGCGATCGCGTACAACGCCGCCCTGACCGTGCACGTGCGCGTGATCAGCGGCCGCGACCCGCACCACATCGCGGAGGCCGAGTTCAAGGCGTTCGCGCGTGCGTTCCGTCAGGCCAAGGCGCTCGACCCCCTCGTGGTCGGCGTGCCCTCGACCAAGGGCGCCCTGTGAGCGAGGGTGCAGAAGGCCGTCGTCCGACCGTCGCGGTCTTCGACTACGGGTCCGGCAACGTGCACTCGGCCGTGAAGGCGCTGATCCGCGCCGGCGCCGACGCGCAGCTCACCGGCGACCGCGCCGCGGCCCTCGAGGCCGACGGGCTCGTGGTACCCGGCGTCGGCGCGTTCGCGGCCGTCCGCGAGGCGCTGGCCGCGCACCGCGGGGATGAGATCATCGAGCGGCGCCTGGCCGGCGGCCGCCCCGTGCTGGGCATCTGCGTCGGCATGCAGGTCCTGTTCGAGGGCGGTGTCGAGCGCGGCGCCGAGGTCGAAGGGCTGGGCGAGTGGCCCGGCATCGTGACAGAGCTCGATGCGCCGGTCCTGCCGCACATGGGCTGGAACACCGTCGAACCCGATCCCGGCAGCGTGCTGTTCCGCGGGATCGAGCACGAGCGCTTCTACTTCGTGCACTCCTTCGCCGCGCAGACGTGGGAGCTCGAGGTCATGCCGCCATTCCCCGAGCCGCACCTCACGTGGGCCGAGCACGGCTCGCGCTTCCTCGCCGCGGTCGAGAACGGCCCGCTCTCCGCGACGCAGTTCCACCCAGAGAAGTCCGGCGAGGCGGGCATCCAGCTCCTCCGGAACTGGATCTCCACGCTCTGATCCGTCCGAACCGTGTGACGCCGGGCGATTGGTGCCCCGGCCGTGCGCGGACTACTCTCTTCTCTCGTGCCGCGCCCGAAGCGCGCGGTGCATCGTGACCCGAAGGACGACATGAACGAGTTCGCGCAGTCCCCCTCCCTGACCCTCCTCCCGGCCGTCGACGTCGCGGGCGGACAGGCCGTCCGCCTGACCCAGGGCGAGGCCGGAACGGAGACCAGCTACGGCGATCCGATGGACGCCGCTGCGGAGTGGGTGGATCAGGGAGCCGAGTGGATCCACCTGGTCGACCTCGACGCCGCGTTCGGCCGCGGCAGCAACACCGCGATCCTGCGCCGCGTGATCAAGCAGTTCCGCAGCGTCAACGTCGAGCTGTCCGGTGGCATCCGCGATGACGCGAGCCTCGAGGCGGCGCTGGAATCTGGCGCTTCCCGCATCAACCTCGGCACCGCGGCGCTCGAGAACCCCGAGTGGGCCGCGGACGTCATCGCCCGCTACGGCGACGCGGTCGCGGTGGGCCTGGACGTCCGCGGCACGACCCTCGCCGCCCGCGGCTGGACCAAGGAGGGCGGCGACCTCTGGACGGTGCTCGACCGCCTCGAGGACGCCGGGTGCAGCCGCTACGTCGTCACCGACGTCACCAAGGACGGCACGCTCAAGGGCCCGAACCTCGACCTGCTCCGCGAGATCACCGCGCGCACCCCCAAGCCCGTCGTGGCCTCGGGAGGCATCGCGAACCTCGACGACATCGCCGCGCTCCGCGAGCTCGTGCCGCTCGGCGTCGAGGGCGCGATCGTCGGCAAGGCGCTGTACGCCGGCGCGTTCACCCTGGCCGAGGCGCTGGATGTCGCCGGATCCTGACCACGCCGCGTCCGCGGCGTGCGATCACGATCACGACCACGGCGCGCACGGCAATGCGGGCGACTCCGCAGGCGTGCCCTGGGCGGGACGCTCCTTCCAGGAGAACACCCGGGCGAGCGACGACGGATCCGCGGATCCGGCGCTCTGGGACGCACTGACGCGCTTCCGCGCCGGTGACGGCTCGCAGGCCGAGGTCGTGGACGCTTTCCGCACGGCGCGCGTGCTCGTGCCGCTCGTCGCGGAGAAGGGCGACGAAGGCGTGGCGCCGTCCGGACTGACGTTGGACAAGACCCAGGAGCTCTCGCTCGTCACGGTCGCCGCGCCCGACGGGCGCACGGTGCAGCCGGCCTTCACGAGCGTCGGCACCATGCGCTCCTGGGATGCGGTCGCGCGCCCGATCCCCGTCGAGGCAGCCCGCGTGGCGTTGTCCGCGTCGTCGGGCGACGCCGAGCTGATCGTGCTGGACCCCGGATCCGCGACCGAGTTCGTCCTGCGCCGCCCCGCCGTGTGGGCGATCGCGCAGGGGCAGAACTGGGAGCCGAGCTTCCTCTCGCCCGAGGTCTACGCGGGCCTCCTGGAGAGCGTCGGCAGCGAGCTCGCCGTGATCGACGTCGCCGTCTCCGCGGGCGACCCCGACGCGCGCCTGCGCGGACCGGAGCTCGTCGTCACGCTCGAGCTCGTCGAGGGGCTGGATCGGGAGACGCTCGATGCGGTGCTCGCCCGCCTCGCGCAGCGCTGGGCCGCCGACGACCGCATCGCGGTGCTCGTCGACTCGCTCACCGTGCGCCTGCGCGCGAGCGTCTGAGGGCGGAAGCGAGCGAACTCGCCCCCGCCCGCGGCGAGGTCAGTTGACCGGTCCGGTCCACTTCTCGCCGGGGCCCTGCCCGATCGGGTCCGGGATGACGGAGGCCTCGCGGAAGGCGAGCTGCACGGAGCGCAGGCCGTCGCGCAGGGAGCGCGCGTGCATGTCGCTGATCTCGGGGGCGGCGGCGGTGATGAGGCCGGCCAGGGCGTTGATGAGCTTGCGCGCCTCGTCCAGGTCCTTCTGCGTCTCGGGATCGTCCGCGAGGCCCACCTTGACCGCGGCCGCGCTCAGCAGGTGCACGGCGGCGGTGGTGATCACCTCGACGGCGGCGACATCCGCGATGTCGCGGGCGGCTCCCGACGCGTCGGGGGAGATGGGGGTGACGTGCTCGTGGCCGTCGGGCGCGGGAGTGCTCACTGTGCCGGCTTTCCGAAGGTCTTGCCTTCTGATAGACTTCTGCGGGCTCCGGGGCTTCATGTCCCGGCACGAAAGAGGATTCACTTCCCACCCGCGCTTGCCGCTCAAGGCTACCGGGTTCAGCACTCCGCCGATTCACATCGGTAGCCGCTGTGCAGCGAAGGCTGCGCAGCGGGTCAGGGTGCCGCCGGCGTCTGAATGCCGGCGGGTGGGACGATTCTGATTTCGCCCGTGATCCGTCCGGATCATGGTGGCCGAAACCATCGTCTAAGGAGTCCGCATCAGCGATCCCCGCACCAATGAGCGCATCCGCGTCCCCGAGGTCCGCCTCGTCGGCCCCGCGGGTGAGCAGATCGGCGTCGTCCGTATCGAGGCGGCGCTGCGTCTTGCGCAGGAAGCCGACCTCGACCTCGTCGAGGTCGCCCCGAACTCGAAGCCTCCCGTGGTCAAGATCATGGACTACGGCAAGTTCAAGTACGAGGCCGCGCAGAAGGCGAAGGAAGCTCGCCGCAACCAGGCGAACACGATCCTGAAGGAGGTGCGCTTCCGTCTGAAGATCGAAGCGCACGACTACACGACGAAGCTCAAGCGCGCCGAGGGCTTCCTCAAGGCGGGCGACAAGGTGAAGGCGATGATCCTGTTCCGCGGCCGCGAGCAGTCCCGTCCCGAGCAGGGCGTGCGGCTCCTCCGCAAGTTCGCGGAGGATGTGGCCGAGTTCGGCACGGTGGAGTCCAACCCCACCATCGACGGACGCAACATGGTCATGGTGGTCGCCCCGCTGAAGAACAAGTCCGAGGCGAAGGCAGAGCAGAACGCGGTGCGCGACGCACAGCGCGCGGCCAACAAGCAGGCCGCCCGCGACGCCAAGGCGCCCGGCGCCCCGGCCGAATCGGTCGAACCGGCCGCTCCGGCCGAACCGGCCGCCCCGGCTGAGTGATCCCCGGATCCCACAGTCCCACACAGACCTCCCGCACGACGGGCAGAACCCTGTCGCCCAGCTGGGCGCCATACGAAGGAAGAGAAGATGCCGAAGCAGAAGACCCACTCGGGTGCCAAGAAGCGCTTCAAGATCACCGGCAGCGGAAAGCTGAAGAAGCAGCAGGCCGGGATGCGCCACAACCTCGAGCTGAAGTCGAGCCGTCGCACCCGTCGCCTCAACCAGGACCAGGTGCTGTCGAAGGCAGACACCAAGGTCGCCAAGAAGCTCCTCGGCCGCTGACGCCGATCGCACGATAGGAATACACGAAAATGGCTAGAGTCAAGCGCGCCGTCAACGCTCACAAGAAGCGCCGCGTCATCCTCGAGCGCGCCTCGGGTTACCGTGGCCAGCGCTCGCGCCTGTACCGCAAGGCGAAGGAGCAGGTCACCCACTCCCTCGTCTACGCGTACCGCGACCGTCGCAAGCGCAAGGGCGACTTCCGCCGTCTGTGGATCCAGCGCATCAACGCCGCTGCCCGCCAGAACGGCATCACGTACAACCGCTTCATCCAGGGCCTCGGTCTTGCCGGCGTCCAGGTCGACCGCCGCATGCTCGCCGAGCTCGCGGTCAACGAGCCGGCGACCTTCGCCGCTCTGGTCGAGACGGCCCGCAAGGCTCTGCCGGCGGACGTCAACGCGCCCAAGTCGGCTGCGTAAGCATCTGGTTCACGAAGGGGCGCCGTCCGCGAGAACGGCGCCCCTTCCGTGTCCCTAGACTGTGATGGTGCTGGAGAATCCCCGATCCCCGCGCGTGCGCGCCGTCGCCAAGCTCACCAAGCGCAGTGCCCGCACCGAGACCGGCCTGTTCCTTCTGGAGGGACCGCAGGCGGTGCGTGAAGCGCTGTCCTATCGGCCAGAGGCGATCGTCGAGCTCTTCGCCACGCCGACCGCCTGGGACAAGCACGGCGACCTGCGCCAGGCCGCGGCCGACGCCGACGTGCGCTTCGAGTACGTGACGGAGTTCGTGCTCGCCGCGATGGCCGACACCGTCACGCCGCAGGGAGTGGTCGCCGTCGCCCGGCAGATGCCCACCTCGGTGCGGGACATCTTCGCCGCCTCGCCGCGCCTCGTCGCGATCTGCGAGGAGATCCGCGATCCCGGCAACCTCGGCACGATCATCCGCGCCGCCGATGCGACCGGCGCCGATGCGGTCGTGCTCACCGGCCGCACGGTCGACCTGTACAACCCGAAGGTCGTGCGCTCGACCACCGGATCCCTGTTCCACCTGCCGGTCTCGGTCGGCGGAGAGCTCACCGACGTCGTCGAACGTGCGCACGCGGCGGGCCTGCAGGTGGTCGCGGCAGACGTGAAGGGCGACGACCTGCTCGCGGCCCGCGCCGAGGGCGTGCTCGCCCGGCCCACGGCCTGGCTGTTCGGCAACGAGGCACGGGGGCTCGAGGAGCCCGCGCTGGAGCTGGCCGATCGGGCGCTGCGGCTGCCGATCTTCGGCCGGGCCGAATCGCTGAACCTCGCGACCGCCGCGAGCGTGTGCCTGTACGAGAGCGCGTTCGCGCAGCGGGCGTAGGGGTCGCAGGAGACACGCCCCCGGTATGAAGATCCTCATCGTCGAAGACGACGAACGCGTGGCCGATGCCCTTGCCGGCTTCCTCGGCCGCGCCGGCTACGCGGTCGAGCGTGCCGGCGACGGGCGCGGCGCCCTCGACATGCTCGGCTCTGACACCGAGGCGGTGATCCTCGACCTCGGCCTCCCCGACATCGACGGCATCGAGCTGTGCCGGCGCATCCGCGCGGTCAGCGGGGTTCCGATCCTCATCGCCACGGCGCGCAGTCAGGTGCACGAGCGGATCCGGGGGCTGCGGGCAGGGGCCGACGACTTCCTCGTCAAGCCCTACGACGTGCAGGAGCTGCTGGCCCGCATCGAGGCGGTCACCCGCCGCAGCCATGCGATCGGCACCGAGGTGGGCCCCGTGGGCATCGACATCGACGGCGTGCGGATCGATCTGGTCGCGCGCCGGGTGCTCGTGGACGGCGAGCCCGTCGAGCTGACCCGCAAGGAGTTCGACATCGTCGCGGTGCTCGCCCGCTATCCCGGCGTGCCCGTCCCCAGGGAGCGGCTCATCCGCGAGGTGTGGAACACCGACTGGCAGAGCTTCGCCCGCTCGCTCGAGGTGCACGTCGCCTCGATCCGTCGCAAGCTCGGGCGGCCAGCGCTCATCGAGACGGTGCGCGGCGTGGGCTACCGGCTGACAGGGCTGTGACCCATGCGGAAGCGCCTGTTCATCGTGTTCCTGGTGCCGCTCACGGCGGTGCTCCTTCTGCTCGGCGGCGCCTATGGCTGGACGGCCTCGCGCGGCGTCCAGCAGAGCTTCTACACGCAGCAGGTCGGCGACATCGGCACCTTCGTGACGAGCGCGCGGCAGGCGCTGCTGTCCGGCAGCGCGGAGGTGCTGGACGGCGAACTGCGCCGCTACCACGAGCTGTATGGCACCCGGGTGACGGTGGTGGACCGATCCGGACGGCCGTGGTCTCCGCAGCAGGGCGACGCGCCCGTACTGGACGATGCGACCGCGAACAAGGTGCAGCTCGCCCTCTCCGGGCGGCGCAGCGATCTGCCGGAGCCGGTCCTGCTGCCGTGGCAGTTCGCCGAGCAGTCCCTTGTGGAGCCGATCTTCGACCAGGGCGACGTCATCGGGGCCGTCGTCATGTCGGCGAGCGTGGAGGCGCCGCGGGCCGAGATCGTGCGGCAGTGGATCCTGCTCGGCATCGTCAGCGTGATCGCGATCGGGATCGGCCTGCTCGTGGTGCTGGGTCTCGCGCGGTGGGTGCTCAGGCCCGTGCATCGTGTGGACGAGGCCATGGAGGCGATCGAGCGCGGCGACATGGAGGCGCGGATCGCCGATGACACCGGACCTCCTGAGCTGCACCGCATGATCCTGCTCTTCAACCGGATGGCGGAGGAGATCGAGCGCGTCGTGTCGCGTCAGCAGGAGTTCGCGCTCAATGCCTCGCACGAGCTGCGCAATCCGCTCAGCGCCTTGCTGCTGCGGGTGGAATCGCTCGCCACAGGCCTCGACAGAGGCTGGGACGGCGAGGTCGAGGCCACGCGCGAGGAGGGCAGGCGGATGACCAGGATCCTGGACACCCTGCTGTCCTTCGCGCGCGGGGCGGATCCTGCTCCGCTCCGGGATCCGATCGATCTCGCCGCGCTCGCCGAGCGCCGGGTGGCGGCCTGGCGGGACGCCGCGGCCGCGAAGGGCGTCGCCCTCAGGCTGCACGTCGAAGGCCCTGTGCGCTCCCGCACGGACGAGACCATCGCGGAGAGCGCGCTGGACGCCGTGATGGACAACGCCGTGAAGTTCTCGCCCGCGGGCACCGTGATCGACGTCACGGCGTCGCGGGCCGAGTCCGGCTGCGAGCTGTCGGTGCGGGATCACGGGCCGGGACTCCCGGAGGAGGAGCTCGCGCACGCGACCGACCGCCACTGGCGCAGCGACCGGACCCGCGCGATCCCCGGCACCGGCCTGGGGCTCGCGATCGCGACGGATCTGCTGGCTTCGGTCGACGCCGGAGTGCGGGTCGAGGCGGCGGACGGCGGCGGCCTCCGCGTGGTGCTGATGCTCCCCGCCGCGGAGGCGCGATGACGAGGCGATCCCCGCGGGCGATGCTGCGGATGCTGTTCGCGCTCCTGCTGTGCGTGCTCAGCGCGTCGGCGCTCGCCTCGTGCGCGCCGGAGGACCGGAGCTGGGCGGACAAGCCGCAGGCGATCGCGGGCGGGGGAGCGACCGGTGTCTACTACTCCTACGGCCAGCAGTTCGCCGAGGTGCTCACCACACGGCTGGGAGCCGGGTTCACCGTGCAGCAGACCAACGGATCCGTCGACAACCTGGAGCGGGTCGGATCGGGACGGGCGGTGCTCGGCTTCGCCCAGGGTGATGCGGTCGCCGATGCCGTGGCCGGAACCGGCGCCTTCCCCGAGGCGGTCCCGATCGTCGCGGTCGCGCGCCTGTACGACGAGTACGTGCACATCGTGGTCCGGGAGGGGTCGGACGTGCACGATCTCGGGGACCTCGCCGGCCGCGCGGTGTCCCTCGGCGCACGCGGGTCCGGCGTGGAGCTCGTCGCGGGACGCGTGCTCGCAGCCGCCCACGTCGACGCCACCACGATCCGCAACCCCGCGCTGGGACTGGAGGGCTCCATCGCCGCCTTGCGCAAGGGCGAGATCGAGGCCTTCTTCTGGGTCGGGGGACTGCCGACACCGGGCATCGCGACGCTTTCGGCTGACACCCCGATCCGACTGCTGTCGATCCCTCCGCCCGTCGTCGACGCGGTCAACGCGGCGCACGCGGGAGCCTACCGGCAGGCGGACTTCCCGATCGGCGGCTACGGCATCGACACCTCGACGGTGACGATGACCGTGCCGAACTACCTGGTCGCCCGCGCCGATGCGCCGGAAGGGCTCATCCATGATGCGACCGCCGTGCTGTTCGACGAACGCGTGACGATCGCCCGGCGCGCGCCGGCGGCCGCGCTGCTCGATCGGCGTCAGGCGATCTTCACGGACCCGATCGCGCTGCACGCCGGTGCCGTGCGCTATTACCGCGAGACCCACGACTGACGCTCTCGCGGACCCGGCGGCTGCCGAGCGCGGGGAGGTATCTGCACCCGCCTCAAGAAAGGCTCAAGGAACCCCACGGGCCGTCGTGCGGTCAATAGCCTCGTCACGTCGGAGCCCTGCGGTTCCGGCACCAGCCCGAACATCCGGCCATTCGATTCGATGGAGAGTCAGCCATGACCGACGTCACCCCCGCCGCCGATCGTCCCGATCGTGCCTCCGCGCGTCCCGCCGCTGCGCTGGGCGCCCCTCTCGTCGTCGTGCAGAACGTGCAGAAGCACTACGGCGACTTCCAGGCGCTGACCGACGTCGACCTCACCGTGCACAAGGGCGAGGTGGTCGTGATCATCGGCCCGTCCGGGTCCGGCAAGTCCACGCTCTGCCGCACGATCAACCGGCTGGAGACGATCACCAGCGGCTCGATCACGATCGACGGCAAGGAACTGCCTGCGGAGGGCAAGGGACTGGCCCAGCTGCGCGCCGACGTCGGCATGGTGTTCCAGTCGTTCAACCTGTTCGCCCACCTGACGATCCTGGAGAACGTCACGCTCGGGCCGATCAAGGTGCGCGGGCTCAAGAAGGCGGACGCCGAGAAGGAGGCGATGCAGCTGCTCGAGCGGGTCGGCGTCGCGGCCCAGGCCTCGAAGCTCCCCGCGCAGCTCAGCGGTGGCCAGCAGCAGCGCGTCGCGATCGCGCGAGCACTCGCGATGCACCCCAAGGTCATGCTCTTCGACGAGCCCACGAGCGCCCTGGACCCGGAGATGATCACCGAGGTCCTCGACGTCATGATCGAGCTGGCCGCGAGCGGGATGACGATGATCGTCGTCACGCACGAGATGGGCTTCGCCCGCAAGGCGGCGAACCGCGTCGTGTTCATGGCGGACGGCCGGATCCTCGAGGAGGCCGAGCCGGACCAGTTCTTCACGAACCCGCAGTCCGACCGGGCGAAGGACTTCCTGTCCAAGCTCCTCACCCACTGACCTGATCCCCGCACCACAGCACCTGCACCGAAGGAGAAGCACATGCGAAAGTCACGGATCCTCACCGGCATCGGCATCGCGGCCGTCGCCCTGATCGCCCTCACGGGCTGCAACAGCGGCAGCCCCGCCAGCCCTGGCGCGACGGGGGGCGCGAGCCCGACCAGCGACAAGCCGCTGTTCGAGGTCGCCAAGGACGTCAAGCTCGACGGCAGCCCCACGTTCGACCGGATCACCAAGAACGGCAAGATCACGATCGGCGTCAAGGAGGACCAGCCCAACCTCGGCTACAAGGACGCCACCAGCGGCAAGCGCACCGGGTTCGACATCGACATCGCCCGCTGGATCGCGGCCTCGCTCGGCTACAGCGAGGACAAGATCGAGTTCAAGGCGATCCCGTCGGCCAACCGCGAGCAGGCGATCGTGAACGGCGACGTGGACTACTACGTCGGCACCTATTCGATCACCGACAAGCGCAAGGCCGTCATCGACTTCGCCGGCCCGTACTTCGTCACCGGCCAGGGTCTGCTGGTCCGCAAGAGCGATGACACGATCAAGAGCGAGAAGGACCTGGCCGGCAAGACCGTCTGCTCCGCGACCGGATCCACGCCTCTGCAGAACATCCAGCAGAACTTCCCCGACACCAAGACCGTCGGACTCGACGTGTACTCGGCCTGTGTGGAGCAGCTCATCAACAAGCAGGTCGACGCGGTCACCACCGACCAGGCGATCCTGATCGGCTACGCCGCGCAGGACCCGGAGGAGCTCAAGGTCGTGGGCGAGCCGTTCACGACCGAGAAGTACGGCGTGGGCCTGGCCAAGGGCGACACCGCGTTCCAGACCTTCGTGAACACGATGTTCACGGATGGCGGGGACACCTGGAAGGCGATCTTCGAGCAGAACCTGGGCGCGAGTGGCATGAAGGTCACTCAGCCCGCTGTCGAGAAGTGACCCCGAGACGGCCGGCGGGCTCGGTCCCACCGGCCGTCTCCTCCCTTTCTGACCTCTGAAGTCCTCGAACTCGAAGGAGAGATGCGTGGACGCACTCCTGGGCAACCTCGATCTGTGGGGCCAGGCGACCCTGAACACGGTCCTGCTGTTCCTCGGCGGCGGTGTGCTGGCACTCGTGCTGGGCACCATCGTCGGCGCCATGCGGGTCTCGCCGGTGCCGATCGCGCGCGGCGTGGGCACGGTATACGTGAACCTGATCCGCAACACCCCGCTCACGCTGGTGTTCTTCTTCTTCGTGTTCGGATATCCGAAGCTCGACCTGCCGGACATCCCCTACATTTGGCTCGCGATCCTCGCGCTCGGGATCTACACCGCCACCTACGTCGCCGAGGTGCTGCGCGCCGGCATCAACACGGTGCCGGTGGGACAGGCCGAGGCCGCCCGCGCCATCGGGCTGTCCTTCGGGCAGGTCATGTCGCTGGTCATCATGCCGCAGGCGTTCCGCTCGGTCGTGCCGCCCATGATGAGCGTGTTCATCGCCCTGCTGAAGAACACCACGATCGCCGCCGGCTTCTCGATCGTCGAGCTCGCCGCGCTCCGTGCCGAAGTCGCCGACTCCTACAACCGACCCGGCACGGTCATGGAGATCCTGCTCTGGGTCGCCGTCATCTTCATCGTCCTGGTGTTCCTGCTGAGCCTCGTGCAACGGCACTTCGAGAAGAAGTGGAGGATCGTCCGATGAGCGGCGCATCCGTTCTCTACGACGTCCCCGGCCCCAGGGCCGTGGTCCGCAATCGCATCCTCGGCGCCATCACCGTGCTCGTCGTCCTCGCGGCGATCGGCTTCGTCGTCTACCGCTTCGCCGTGACCGGGCAGTTCGACGCCGCGCGCTGGAACCTGTTCACCTACACGCTCGTGTGGCAGGGCATGGCTCAGGCGCTGTGGGCCACGGTCAGCGCGTTCCTCGCCGCCGCGGTCGGCAGCCTCATCCTCGGCTTCGTGCTCGCGATCGGCCGCGTCTCGGAGCACGCCTGGGTGCGGATCCCCGTCACGGTCGTGATCGAGCTGCTCCGTGCCGTGCCGGTGCTGGTCATGATGATGATCTTCTACTACGGCATCAACTCCATCCCGGGCAGCACCTTCCGGATGACGCCGTACGCGGCGGTCGTGATCGGACTCGTGCTCTACAACGGATCCGTGCTCGCGGAGGCGCTGCGCGCCGGCATCGAGGCGCTGCCGAAGGGACAGAAAGAGGCCGGCTACGCGATCGGGCTCCGCAAGTCCGGCGTGATGGCGTTCATCCTGCTGCCGCAGGCGCTGCGCGCCATGCTGCCGATCATCGTGTCCCAGCTCGTGGTGACCCTGAAGGACACCGCGCTCGGCTTCATCATCACCTACCCCGAGCTCATCTACTACGCCAAGTACCTCAGCGGGCAGCCGGGCCGGCCGCTCCTGCAGGCGGGCCTGATCGTCGCGGTCATCTACATCTCGATGTGCCTGATCCTCTCCGGGGTCGCGAAGTGGCTCGAGGTGCGCACCCGGCGCTCGCCCAAGGTGCACCACAACGCCGGCAACTCGGCTGCGGACGACGAGTCGACTCTGACCGAGGTCATCGCCCTGCAGGGCCGCGCCGGCCGGCTCGACTCGGGCGGCGGGCAGTCCTGACTCCGGCGCGCTCAGCGAGGGGCTGAGCGCGCCGGTACCTCGAGCGGTCGGACGAGGCGCCCTGTAGCCTCGCGATCATGGTGCACGCCGAACCCGTCTCCGCGTACCCGCCCGCTTCGAGTCGGACGCTGGAGCAGTGGCTCGACCCCGGGCTCGGGGCGCCGCATGGGCCGGAACTCCGCACGCGGCTGCGAGAGATCGCGGACGCGCGGGCGGCCCTCGCCGCGATGTGGGCGGCGTTCCTGAGCCTCGGCATCTCGGCCGTCCTGTTCGGGGGAGTGCTGTTCGCGGTGACTGGCCGCGCGGCGTCGACGGTGCCGTGGATGGCCGTCGGGGCGGTGTTCGCAGTGGTCAGCGCGCTGTTCCTGAACCGGGTGCGCCGCTGGGTGCCGCGACCGGGGACGTCCCTGTCCGTCCGGGGCCCGGGGAATCTGCGGAGTGGTCTGTGGGCGGCGGGAGGGATCCTGTTCCTGCTCAACGTCCTCATGGTGATCGGATCGCTGACGACCGGCCGCGTGCTGGTCATGGTCCTCGTCGATCTCGGCATGGTGCTCCTCCTCGTCTCTGCCCTCGTCGTCCCGTCCGCAATCCTCGGCCGGAGCCGGCCTATCCTGCGGCGGCAGGCGCACGAGGACCCCCGCCTCGCGGCGACCCTGGAGCGGGAGCGGCTGTCGTGGACGCCGGACGGACGGACCCCGATGTTCGGACCGCTCTGAGCGATCGGCTGAGAGCGGGACGGCCTCCAGCGCGCCGGTAGACTCGGTTCTCGTGTCCGACAACGCACAGACCACATCTGAGATCACGCCCGAGGCGGTGGAGACGGCCGTCGAGGCCGCGCTCGCCGCGATCGGATCCGCGGCCGACACGGCCCAGCTCAAGGCCGCGCGTGCGGCGCACGTCGCGGAGGGTTCGCCGCTCGCGACCCTCAACGCGTCCATGCGCCAGGTCGCGCCCGAGCACAAGGCCGCTTTCGGCAAGCTCATCGGCCAGGGCCGCGGGCGCGTCACGCAGGCGCTCGCCGCGAAGGAGGCGGAGCTGGCCGAGGCCGAGACCGCCGCGCGGCTCGAGGCCGAGCGCGTCGACATCACCGCGGTCGCCTCGCGCACCCGCGTGGGCGCCCGGCACCCGCTCACCCTGCTGCAGGAGCAGATCAGCGACGTGTTCGTCGGGATGGGCTGGGAGATCGCCGAAGGACCGGAGCTCGAGCACGAGTGGTTCAACTTCGACGCCCTGAACTTCGACGTCGACCACCCCGCGCGCCAGGAGCAGGACACGTTCTACGTGGATCCTCCCTCCCGTCACCTTGTGATGCGCACGCACACCAGCCCGGTGCAGGTGCGCTCGATGCTCGACCGCGAGGTGCCGATCTACGTGCTCTGCCCGGGGCGGGTCTACCGCACCGACGAGTTCGACGCCACGCACCTGCCGGTGTTCACCCAGTTCGAGGGCCTCGTCGTCGACAAGGGCATCTCGATGGCGCACCTGAAGGGCACGCTCGACCACGTCGCGCGCCAGCTCTTCGGCCCGGAGGCGAAGACCCGCTTCCGCACCAACTTCTTCCCCTTCACGGAGCCCTCCGCCGAGCTCGACCTGTGGCACCCGACCTTCAAGGGCGGCGCGCGCTGGATCGAGTGGGGCGGCTGCGGCATGGTCAACCCGAACGTGCTGCGCGCGGCGGGGATCGACCCCGACGTGTACAGCGGCTTCGCGTTCGGCATGGGCGTGGAACGTGCGCTCATGTTCCGCAGCGACGTGCAGGACATGCGCGACATGGCCGAGGGCGATGTCCGTTTCAGCGAGCAGTTCGGGATGGTGGTGTGATGCGCGTCCCGCTTTCGTGGTTGCGTGAGTACGTGGATGTGGCCGAGACGGCCACGCCGGACGACGTCTTCGCGGCGCTCGTCTCCGTGGGCTTCGAGGAGGAGGAGCTGCACGGCTTCGACATCTCCGGCCCGGTCGTCGTCGGACAGGTCCTCTCCTTCGAGGACGAGCCCCAGTCCAACGGCAAGACCATCCGCTGGTGCCAGGTCGACGCGGGCGAGGCGAACGGCGGCGTCCGTAGCATCGTCTGCGGCGCGAGCAACTTCGCCGTCGGGGACAAGGTCGTCGTGACCCTGCCCGGTGCCGTGCTGCCCGGCCCGTTCCCGATCGCCGCGCGCAAGACCTACGGACACGTCTCGGACGGCATGATCGCCTCGGCCCGCGAGCTCGGGCTCGGCGACGAGCACAACGGGATCCTGATCCTCTCCGAGCTCGGCATCGACGCCCCCGTCGGTACCGACGCGATCGCGCTGCTCGGCCTGGACGACGTCGCGGTCGACGTGAACGTCACACCCGACCGCGGCTACGCCTTCTCGCTGCGCGGCATCGCCCGCGAGTACGCGCACGCGACGGGGGCGGCCTTCCGCGACCCCGCCGACCGTGACTTCGCCGAACTGCAGCCCGGCAGCGGCCGCACTGCCGTGGTCGAGGACGGGGCTCCCATCCGCGGCGCGGCCGGCGCGAGCGAGTTCGTCACCCGCGTGGTGCGCGACGTGGATCCGGCCCGCCCCACCCCGCCGTGGATGGTCGCGCGCCTCACGCTCGCGGGCATGCGTTCGCTCGGGGTGCTGATCGACATCACGAACTATGTGATGCTCGAGCTCGGCAACCCGGTGCACGGCTACGACCTGGACAAGCTCGACGGCAACATCGTGGTCCGCCGTGCTGCGCAGGGCGAGAAGATGGTCACGCTCGACGGCCAGGAGCGGACCCTCCACACCGAGGACCTCCTCATCACCGACGGATCGGGTCCGATCGGCCTCGCCGGCGTCATGGGCGGCGGCGCGACCGAGATGAGCGAGACCACGCGCAACGTGCTGATCGAGGCGGCGACGTTCGACCCGATCACGATCGCGCGCTCCGCCCGCCGGCACAAGCTGCCCAGCGAGGCGTCCAAGCGCTTCGAGCGCGGAGTGGATCCGCTCATCCCGTTCGCGGCCGCGCGTCGCGTCGCCGACCTGATGGTCGAGCTCGCCGGCGGAACGCTGACCGAGGAGGGCGGCGCGCTCTTCGCCGAGGTCTTCATCGAGGGCATCGACCTTCCGCCCGGCTTCGTGCAGGGCCTGATCGGCGTCGACTACACCGACGACGAGGTGACCGGCGCGCTCGAGACGATCGGCGCCGAGGTGAAGCCCGTCGACCCTTCGACGGGCTCAGGGACCGGCTGGACCGTGATCCCGCCGAGCTGGCGTCCCGACCTCACCGACAAGTGGTCGCTGGCCGAGGAGGTCGCGCGCATCCACGGACTGGACCGGATCCCGTCCGTGCTGCCGACGCCGCCGTCCGGCCGCGGACTCACGGACCTGCAGCAGGGCCGGCGCCGCGTCGCGAACGCTCTGGCCGCCGCGGGGCTCGTGGAGACCCCGGCGTTCCCGTTCACCACGCAGGAGCAGAACGACCTGCACGGCTCCGCCACGGGGGAGCGCATCCCCGGTGTGCGCCTGACGAACCCGCTCGACGGGCAGGCGCCGTTCCTGCGCCGGTCGCTGCTCCCCGGCCTGCTGCAGATCGCGCACCGCAACATCGCGCGCGGGCTCGTGGATCTCGCGATCTTCGAGACCGGCGTCGTGTTCCTGCCCGAGCCGGGCGTCGTCTACGGCACCGACGAGGTGCCGCCGCTGGGCATCAAGCCCTCGGAAGAGACGCTCGCGGCCCTCGACGCCTCGATCCCGCCGCAGGCGCGCCTCGTCGCGGCGCTGTTCACCGGGCACGTGACCCCGCGTCAGCCGGGACGCGCGGCCGAGGAGTACGGTCTCAGCGAGGCGCTCGACGCCGTGCGCGTGATCGCGGATGCCGCCGGCGTCGAGATCGACATCGTGCAGGGGAGCCGCGCTGCTCTGCACCCTGGACGCACCGGCGTGCTGCAGGTGCGCGACGCTTCGACAGGCTCCGCGACCGAGGTCGGCTACGTGGGCGAGCTGCACCCGCAGGTCTCGGCCGATGCCGACCTGCCGGGACGCGCGGTGGTGCTCGAGCTCGACCTGGACGGCGTTCTGGCGCTGGCGGGGGAGCGCGTGGTCGCGGCCTCGCTGTCGACCTACCCCGCCGCGACGCAGGACGTATCGCTCGTCGTCGCCGCGGGGATCCCCGCCGCCGACGTGAGCGCGGCCCTGTCCGAGGGCGCGGGCGCGCTCCTCGAGTCGGTCCGGCTCGTCGACGACTACCGTGGCGAGGGCGTTGCGGACGGTTCCAAGAGCCTGAGCTTCGCGCTCCGCTTCCGGGCCGACGACCGCACCCTGACCGCCGCCGAGGCGACCGAGGCGAAGCTCGCCGGCGTCGCCGTCGCGGCCGAGCGATTCGGCGCCCAGATTCGCGACTGAGACGCGACACGCACGCACGACAGGGGAACGCCTGCACGACCGGATCCGCGGATCCATCGTGCAGGCGTTCCTTCGTCGTGCATCCGTCGCGCGATAGGCAGGGCGGGCCGGAACCGTTCCTGGCTAGACTGGCCGGCAGTGACACGGGGTGCCGCATCCGCGGCTGAGAACACACCCGTCGAACCTGATCTAGGTCGTACTAGCGAAGGGATGTCGCGATGAGCGCGCGTCTGGAAATGTCGTCCGAATCCGTGGTGGAAGCCGCCGCGGACCTTCTCACCGAGCTGCGGGCGGAGCCCCCGCTCGTGCACTGCATCACGAACTCGGTGGTCACCGGGTTCACCGCCAACGTGCTGCTGGCGCTGGGCGCTGCTCCCGCGATGGTGGACATCACCGGCGAGGCCGGCATGTTCGCCGCGATCTCGTCCGGACTGCTGGTGAACCTCGGAACACCGACGCCCGAGCAGCGCTCCGCGAGCCTCGAGGCCGTCGGCGGCGCCCGCACGGCCGGCACCCCGTGGGTGCTGGATCCGGTCGCGGTCGGCGCACTGCCGGTGCGCACCGCACTCGCGCAGGACCTGCTCGCGCTGCGCCCCACGCTCATCCGCGGCAACGCCTCCGAGATCCTCGCGCTCGCCGGCCGCAGCCAGGGCGGGCGCGGTGTCGATGCGCTGGACGGGACCGAGGCCGCGGCCGACGCGGCCCGCGAGCTGGCCCGGATCACCGGGGGAGCGGTGGCGGTGTCCGGCCCGGTCGATCTCCTCGTCGACGCGGATCACGAGGTCCATATCGCGAACGGCGACGTCCTGCTCACCCGCGTCACCGGCGGCGGCTGCGCGCTGGGCGCCGTGATGGCCGCGTTCCTCGGCGCGGCAAGACGGACGGGCGACAGCCCGCTGGTCGCTGCGGCCTCGGCCACGCTGGTCTACACGGTCGCCGCCGAGGACGCCGCGGCGCGGTCCGAGGGGCCGGGATCCTTCGCGGTCGCCCTGCTCGACGCCCTCGCCGCGATCCGGCCGGATGCCCTCCCTGCGCGCGCCCGCGTCGAGGCGCGGAACTCCGAGACGGCGGGGGTCACGGCATGACGCCGACCGGCCTCGCGACCGCGCCCCGGTCCGCGAGCACCTTCCTGGCAGCGCCGCGCCGGAGGCTGACGGCCGACGATCTCGCCCTCTACCTCGTCACGGACCCCGTGCTGAGCGGGGCGCGCGGCGTGGCGGCCGTGGTCGACGCGGCGGTCGCGGGCGGCGTGCGATTCGTGCAGCTGCGGGACAAGGACGCCGACGACGCGTCGATCGTGGAGCAGCTGGTGGAGCTCTCCGAGGTCATCGCGGGGCGGGCGCTGCTCGTCGTCGACGACCGCCTCGACGCGGTCGTGGAGGCGCGGCGTCGCGGTGCCCGCGTGGACGGGATACACCTCGGCCAGTCCGACGCCTCGCCGCTCCTGGCGCGCTCGGTGCTCGGCCCCGACGCGATCGTGGGCCTCACCGCCCACACTCCCGCGCACCTCGACGCCGTGCGGGCGCTGCCCTCAGGCACCGTGGATTACCTCGGCGTGGGCGTGATCCACCCCACCAGCACGAAGGCCGACCACCCCGCGCCCCTCGGTGTGGCGGGTTTCGCCGCGTTCGCCGCCGCGAGCCCGTTGCCGTGCGTTGCGATCGGCGGCATCGAGCGGATCGATGTGGCGGCCCTCCGTGCTGCGGGAGCGGCCGGGGTCGCGGTGGTCTCCGCGCTGTGCGCGGCACCGGATCCGCGCGTCGCCGCGCGCAAGCTGCTCCGCGCCTGGGGCGCGGGCGGGGTGCCCCGCGTGCTGTCGATCGCCGGCAGCGACCCGTCCGGCGGGGCCGGGATCCAGGCCGACCTCAAAGCCATCGCCGCGAACGGCGGCTACGGCATGGCCGCGATCACCGCGCTGACCGCGCAGAACACCCGCGGCGTCAGGGGCGTGCACGTCCCGCCCGCCGAGTTCCTGCGCGCCCAGCTCGACGCGATCAGCGACGACGTGCGGATCGACGCCGTGAAGATCGGGATGCTCGCCGGGTCCGCGGTCATCGCCGAGGTCGGTTCCTGGCTGCGGGAGCACCGGCCGCCCACCGTCGTCCTGGATCCGGTCATGATCGCCACCAGCGGCGACCGGCTGCTGGACTCCGAGGCGGAGCAGGCCCTCCGCGCCCTGCTGCCGCTCGCCGATCTCCTCACGCCGAACCTGCCGGAGCTGGCCGTGCTCGCCCGCGAGCCTGCGGCCACGAGCTGGACCGGCGCCCTCGCCCAGGCGCAGCGGCTCTCGGCCGAGACCGGGGCCCTGGTGCTCGTGAAGGGAGGGCATCTCGGCGGCGATGAGGCGCCCGACGCGCTCGTCGGTCCCTCCGGGCCGGTGCGCGAGTATCCCGGATCCCGGATCCGCACGGCCAGCACGCACGGCACCGGCTGCTCGCTCTCCGCCGGGCTCGCGACACGCCGGGCCGCCGATCACGACTGGCGCGACGCGGTGGCCGAGGTGCGCTCGTGGCTGCGCGAGTCGATCGTCGCCGGCGCGGGGCTCCAGGTCGGATCCGGCCACGGTCCGGTCAGCCACTTCGCCGGGCTGTGGCGCCGCGGAGGCCTCGACGCCGCTCCGGGTCGCGAGGCGATCGCCGCAGAGTGGTGGTCCTCGATCGCCCCGATCCGCCGTGCGATCGACGACCTGCCGTTCCTGCAGCGACTCGCCGACGGGAGCCTGCCGGAGGCCTCGTTCCGCTGGTACCTCGCGCAGGACGCGCTCTACCTGCGCGACTATGCGCGCACCCTCGCGGAGGCGTCGCGCATCGCACCGGATTCGGCGGAGCAGGCCTTCTGGGCGCACTCCGCCGAGCAGTCCGTGATCGGCGAGCTGCAGCTGCACGCGAGCATGCTGTCGCCGGAGGGAGTCGGCGACGAGACGTTCCGCGCAGATCCCGCGCCCGCGACGGTCGCCTACCTGGACCACCTGCGCGGCGCGGCGTTCGACGGCGACTACCGGGTGCTCATCGCCGCGCTGCTGCCGTGCTTCTGGATCTACGCCGATGTCGGCACGCGGCTGCACGCGCAGGCGGGAGGCGACCCCGCGCACCCGTTCGCGTCCTGGCTGGACGAGTACGCGGATCCGCGCTTCGCCGAGGCGACCGAGGAGGCGATCCGGATCGTCACCGCGCGCGCGGCCGCGGCGGACGTGCAGACCCGCGAGCGGATGCGGATCGCGTTCGTGCGCTCGAGCGAGCACGAGCGCGCGTTCTTCGCCGCCGCCGGTCTCTGAGCGCCCTTCGTCTCGCCTGCGGCTCGCTCAGGGACCATCATCGGTTCCTGAGCGCCCTTCGTCTCGCCTTCGGCTCGCTCAGGGACCGCTACGCGAGACGAAGGACGATTTGGTCGAGGGTGCCACCGCGCGATATCGTCGCCGCATGCTTCCGGCTCCGCACACGACCACCCCGAGGGGTGCTGCCGTGGTGCGTCGACGCCGTACGGGCGACCGCCGACTCTAGGCGACCCTGCGCTCCCGCGTCGACGACGGTGGGGTGCCGGTGTCGCCGCCTCCGGCCCCGCATCCGCACTGCTGCCGCACGCCGCCTTCTTGGGCGTCGTCGGCAGGCCCGACCGTTAAGGTGGAAGCATGACGTATTCCGTCGCCGTCTCCGGCGCATCCGGTTATGCGGGCGGCGAGATCCTTCGCCTGCTCGCGAGCCATCCCGACGTCGAGATCCGCACCGTCACGGCGCACTCGAACGCCGGTCAGAAGCTCTCCGAGCATCAGCCGCACCTGCGCTCCCTGGCGCACCTGACTCTGCAGGACACGACGCCCGAGATCCTCGCCGGGCACGACATCGTGTTCCTCGCGCTGCCGCACGGCCAGTCGGGTCAGTACACCGACGCGCTCGGCGACGTCCCCCTCGTGATCGACGCGGGTGCCGACCACCGGCTCACCTCGCCGTCCGCGTGGGACTCGTTCTACGGCGGCGCGTTCCACGAGCCGTGGGCGTACGGCGTCCCCGAGCTCCTGGTCGGGGGAGCAAAGCAGCGCGAGCACCTCCGCGGCGCCACCCGGATCGCGGCCCCCGGCTGCAACGCCTCCACCGTCAGCCTGAGCCTCGTCCCCGGCGTCGCGGCAGGCGTGATCGACCCCTCCGACATCGTGACGGTTCTCGCCGTCGGCCCCTCCGGCGCCGGCAAGAGCCTCAAGCCGCACCTGCTGGGCAGCGAGATCCTCGGATCCGCGAACCCGTACGCGGTCGGCGGCACGCATCGGCACATCCCCGAGATCCGGCAGGCGCTCGCAGCCGCGTCGGGCCCTTCGACAGGCTCAGGGACCGTGGATCCGGACGGGATCCGGATCTCGTTCACCCCCGTCATCGTGCCGATGGCGCGGGGGATCCTCGCGACCTCGACCGCCCCCATCGCCCCCGGCGCCACCGACGCGCAGATCCGCGACGCGTGGCAGGCCGCCTACGGCGACGAGACCTTCGTGCAGCTGCTGCCGGAGGGATCCGTCCCGCGCACGGCCGACGTGCTGGGCGCCAACACGGCGCTCATCGGCCTCGCGATCGACCGCGCCGCGAACCGCGTCGTCGTCGTCACCGCCGTCGACAACCTCGTCAAGGGCACAGCGGGCGCCGCCATCCAGTCCATGAACCTCGCGCTCGGCCTCACCGAGACCACGGCGCTCAGCATCAACGGAGTCGCCCCATGAGCGTGACAGCACCCCAGGGATTCGAGGCGGCCGGTGTCGCCGCGGGTCTCAAGTCCACCGGAAAGCCCGATGTGGCGCTGGTGGTGAACCGCGGCCCGCGCAAGGTCGGCGCCGCGGTGTTCACCAGCAACCGCGCCAAGGCCAACCCGATCATCTGGTCGCAGGAAGTGGTGAAGGACGGCGTCGTAGAGGCGGTCGTGCTGAACTCCGGCGGAGCCAACTGCTTCACGGGTCCCTTCGGGTTCCAGACCAGCCACCTCACGGCGGAGCGCGCCGCCGAGCTGCTGGGCGTGAGCGCCGGGGATGTGGTGGTCTGCTCCACCGGTCTCATCGGCACCGGCGACGAGGTCTTCCGCGGCAGGGTGCTCGCGGGCGTCGAGGCGGGCGTCGCGCAGCTGAGCAGCGACGGCGGCCAGGCCGCGGCCGAGGCGATCATGACCACCGACACGGTCGCGAAGACGGTCGTCGTGAGCCGCGACGGCTGGACCATCGGCGGCATGGCGAAGGGCGCGGGCATGCTCGCCCCCGGTCTCGCCACGATGCTCGTGGTGCTCACCACCGACGCCGATCTCGAGGCGTCGGAGGCCCACGCCGTTCTGCGGCGCGCGACCGGTGCGACCTTCGACCGGCTCGACTCCGACGGCTGCATGTCGACCAACGACCAGGTGACGCTGCTCGCCAACGGCGCGAGCGGGATCCGCCCCGACCTCGACGCATTCGCGGCGGCGCTCACCGAGATCTCGGACGAGCTGGCCCGCAAGCTGCAGGACGACGCCGAGGGCGCGAGTCACGCGATCTCGATCGAGGTCGTGCACGCGGCGGACGAGCGGGACGCCGTCGAGGTGGGTCGCTCGGTTGCGCGCAACAACCTCTTCAAGGCGGCGATCTTCGGCAACGACCCGAACTGGGGGCGCGTGCTCGCCGCGATCGGCACCACCAGGGCGGCATTCGACCCCTATGACGTCGACGTGTGGATGAACGGCGTGCGCGTCTGCACCGCCGGCCGTCCCGATCGCCCGCGCGAGGAGGTCGACCTGACCCCGCGCGCGACGCACGTGCTGATCGATCTCAAGGTCGGTGAGGCCGCGGCGACGATCCGCACGAACGACCTCACCCACGATTACGTGCACGAGAACAGCGCCTACGCCTCATGAGCGATCTCCAGGACACCGCGCCAGAGGAAGCAGCGCTCAAGGCGCAGACCCTCATCGACTCGCTGCCGTGGCTGAAGCGGTTCCGCGACCAGATCGTCGTCGTCAAGTACGGCGGCAACGCCATGATCTCGGACGAGCTGCAGGAGGCCTTCGCGCAGGACATCGCGTACCTGCGCTACGTCGGCGTGATGCCCGTCGTCGTGCACGGCGGCGGCCCGCAGATCTCGCACATGCTCGACCGCCTGGCGATCCCGAGCGAGTTCAAGGGCGGCTACCGCGTCACGTCGACCGAGGCGATCAGCGTCGTGCGGATGGTGCTCACGGGGCACATCAATCCGCAGCTCGTCGCGAAGATCAACAGCCACGGCCCGATCGCGACCGGTCTCAGCGGTGAGGACGCCGGGCTCTTCGGCGGACGCCGCCGAGGTGTGGTCGTGAACGGCGAGGAGGTGGATCTGGGCCGCGTCGGCGATGTCGTGCAGGTGGATCCGACTCCCGTGCTCGACCATCTGGCCGCCGGCCGGATCCCCGTCGTCTCCAGCATCGCGCCCGACCTGGACCACCCAGGCCAGTCGCTCAACGTGAACGCGGACGCAGCCGCCTCGGCGCTGGCCACCGCGCTCGGAGCGGTCAAACTCGTGATCCTCACGGACGTCGCCGGCCTGTATGCGGACTGGCCGAACCGCGACTCCCTGGTCTCGCACCTCACCACGGGAGAACTGAAGAAGCTCCTCCCGTCGCTCGAATCGGGGATGATCCCGAAGATGACCGCGTGCCTGGAGGCCGTGGAATCCGGCGTGCACGCGGCGGCCATCATCGACGGACGGGTGCCGCATTCGGTGCTCGTCGAACTGTTCACCAGCAAGGGAATCGGAACGGAGGTGGTGGCGGGATGACGTCGCCGGCCGAGGGAACATGGCAGCAGAGCGCGGATCGCGACCTGATCTTGAATGCGGGGCCGCGGTTCGAACTGCTCGTCCGCGGTGAGGGATCGCACCTCTGGGATGGCGAGGGACGACGCTACCTCGACTTCCTCGCGGGGATCGCGGTCACCGCGCTCGGGCACGCCCACCCCGTCTTCGTCGAGGCCGTGTCCCGCCAGGCGGGCACGCTCGCGCACGTGTCGAACTACTTCGCCACGCCTCCGCAGCTCGAGCTCGCGGCGCGGCTGAAGCGCCTCGCCGGCACCGGGGACGAGGGCCGCGTGTTCTTCGGCAACTCCGGAACCGAGGCGAACGAGGCCGCGTTCAAGCTCGCCCGCCTGCACGGCGGCACTGAGCGCCCGCGGATCCTGTCGCTCGACAATGCCTTCCACGGCCGCACGATCGGTGCGCTCGCGCTCACGGCGAAGGCGTCGATGCGCGATCCGTTCCAGCCGCTGCCCGGGGGCGTCGAGCACATCCCCGCCACGATCGAGGCGCTCGAGGCGGCGATGGACGACCGCGTCGCCGCGCTGTTCGTCGAGCCGATCCAGGGCGAGGCCGGCGTGCTCGAGCTGCCGGAGGGCTACCTCCGCGCTGCGCGCGAGCTCACCGCGAAGCACGGTGCGCTGCTGATCGTGGACGAGATCCAGACCGGTGCAGGCCGCACGGGCGACTGGTTCGCCTTCCAGCACGAGGGCATCGTGCCCGATGCGATCACCCTGGCGAAGGGCATCGGCGGCGGCTTCCCGATCGGAGCGCTCGTCGCGTTCGGCGAGGCGGCCGCACTCCTGCAGCCCGGCTCGCACGGCTCCACCTTCGGCGGCAACCCGCTCGCCACCGCCGTGAGCAACGCGGTGCTGGAGGAGATAGAGAACTCGGGCCTCGTGCAGAACGCACGGGATCGCGGCGCACAGGTGCGCGAAGCGGTCGAGGGGATCGGATCCGCGCTCGTCACGGGCGTGCGCGGTCGCGGTCTGCTCATCGGCGTGGCGCTGGCCGCCCCCGTCGCCGGCGATGTCGTCGCCGCGGCGCAGCGCCTCGGGCTCGTCGTCAACGCCGCCAACCCGTCCTCGGTGCGGATCGCTCCCGCGCTCACGATCGGCGACGCCGAGATCGCCGAGTTCACCGAACTGTTCACGGCCGCCCTCGCCGAGGTCGCGGCCACCGCACTCACGGAGACATCAGCATGACCCGCCACCTGCTGCGCGACGACGACCTGACCACGGCCGAGCAGACCGAGATCCTCGATCTCGCGCTCGAGCTGAAGAAGGACCGCTGGGCGGACAAGACGCTCGCCGGTCCGCAAACCGTCGCGGTGATCTTCGACAAGTCCTCGACCCGCACCCGCGTCTCGTTCGCGGTCGGCATCGCGGATCTCGGCGGATCCCCGCTGATCATCTCGACGGCGAACAGCCAGCTCGGCGGCAAGGAGACACCGGCCGACACCGCCAGGGTGCTCGAGCGCCAGGTGGCCGCGATCGTGTGGCGCACCTACGCGCAGGCGGGCCTCGAGGAGATGGCCGCCGGCACCAGGGTGCCGGTGATCAACGCCCTGTCCGACGACTTCCACCCCTGCCAGCTGCTCGCCGACCTGCTCACGATTCGCGAGCACAAGGGCGATCTGAAGGGCCTCACGCTCTCGTTCTTCGGTGACGGGCGCAGCAACATGGCGCACTCCTACGTGCTGGCGGGCGTCACAGCGGGGATGCACGTGCGGGTCGCCTCTCCCGAGGCCTACGCACCTCGTGCCGATGTCGTGGCCGACGCCCACCGGCGTGCCGCGGAGACCGGCGGATCCCTGACCCTGGTCGCGGATCCGGACGAGGCCGCGGCGGGCGCCGACGTGATCGTCACCGACACCTGGGTGTCGATGGGCAAGGAGGAGGAGAAGGCGCAGCGCCTTCGCGACCTCGGCGCCTACAAGGTGACGAGCGCGACCATGGCGCTCGCCGATCCTGAGGCGATCTTCATCCACTGCCTGCCCGCCGACCGCGGCTACGAGGTCGACTCCGAGGTCATCGACGGCCCGCAGAGCGTCGTCTGGGACGAGGCGGAGAACCGCCTGCACGCCCAGAAGGCTCTGCTCGTCTGGCTCATCGGGAAGCAGGACCAGCCGTGAACGCCGCGCACGGCACGAACCAGGGCGCCCTCTGGGGCGGCCGGTTCGCCGGGGGCCCCAGCCCCGAGCTCGCCGAGCTGAGCCGGTCGACGCAGTTCGACTGGATCCTCGCGCCCTACGACATCGCGGGTTCGCATGCGCACGCCGCCGCGCTCGAGGCTGCGGGCTACCTGGAGGCGGATGAGGCCGCGCGGATGCACGCGGGTCTGGACGCGCTCGCCGCGAGGATCGCCGATGGCACGCTCCTCCCGCAGCCGGCCGACGAGGACGTGCACGGGGCGCTCGAGGCGGCGCTCATCGCCGAGGTCGGCGCGGATCTGGGCGGGCGCCTGCGCGCCGGGCGCAGCCGCAACGACCAGATCGCGACGCTCGTGCGCATGTACCTGATCGACCACGCGCGGGTCATCGCACGCGAGGTGCTCGGCCTCATCGACGCCCTCGTCGCCCAGGCGCAGGCGCACGACAGCGCGATCCTGCCTGGGCGCACGCATCTCCAGCACGCGCAGCCCGTGTTGCTCGCGCACCACCTGCAGGCGCACGCCTGGCCGCTGGTGCGCGATCTCGAGCGGCTCGTCGACTGGCGCGCGCGTGCCGGCGTCTCACCGTACGGCGGGGGAGCGCTGGCCGGATCCACCCTGGGGCTCGACCCTGCGCTGGTCGCCCGTGAACTCGGTCTGGACCGCCCCGCGGAGAACTCACTGGACGGCACCGCCTCGCGCGACGTGGTCGCGGAGTTCGCGTTCATCACGGCGATGATCGGCATCAACCTGTCCCGCATCTCCGAGGAGATCATCCTCTGGAACACCCGCGAGTTCGGCTTCGTCACCCTCGACGACGGCTACTCGACCGGATCCAGCATCATGCCGCAGAAGAAGAACCCGGACATCGCCGAGCTCGCGCGCGGCAAATCAGGGCGGCTCATCGGCAACCTGTCCGGCCTCATGGCGACCCTCAAGGGCCTGCCCCTCGCGTACAACCGCGATCTGCAGGAGGACAAGGAACCCGTGTTCGACTCGGTCCGCACCCTCGAGGTCGTGCTGCCGGCGTTCACCGGGATGGTCGCGACGCTGCGGTTCGACACGGCACGCATGGCGGAGCTCGCTCCCCAGGGCTTCTCGCTCGCGACCGATGTCGCCGAGTGGTTGGTGAAGAACCGCGTGCCGTTCCGGGATGCCCACGAGATCTCCGGCTCCCTTGTGCGTGCGTGCGAGCAGCGGGGCATCGGCCTCGAGGATGCGGACGACGCGCTCCTCGCCGAGGTCTCGCCGCACCTGACCCCGGCCGTGCGCGAGGTGCTCACGATCGAAGGATCCGTTGCGAGCCGTGACGGCGTCGGGGGGACCGCGCCGGTGCGCGTCGCCGAGCAGCGCACCGAGCTCGTCGCCCGTGCGCAGTCGGCGGCTCACGCCCTCGGGATGTGACCGAAGTCCCCGGCATCGAAAGACCTTTCGTCCGCTGAAACCCCCCTCCAGGCCACCGGCTGGAGGGGGTTTCGCCGTTCATCAGGTGTTTCGTCCGCGCGAGAGAGGGCAGTCGGGGCGCACGACACGCCCGGGCTACGGCCACGATTTGCCGGAACCCCGGGATCCGCGTAACTTATTACTTGTTCGCCCCAAGCGGTAGAGCGAAAGGCCGGAAGGTCTGACTCCCCAAGCGGCGAACGAATCCCGATCTCGACGAAGAACTTCCCTCGCGGAAGATTTTCGACTATGATTGGGAACTCCCACCTCAGGTTCGCCGCAAGGCGCAGCGAGGGGGAGTGAGATCAAGCCCTACTTGTGATGCCGCCAGGCTGAACTGTGGGAGCATCCGATCCTTGAGAACTCAACAGCGTGCACTTGTCAAATGCCAATTTATTCCTCGTCCAGCTTTCGGGCTGGTTGAGAAATTCCTTTGGATCAAAGACCAACTCCTTTTGGGGGTTGGCAT
>NZ_JYIX01000036.1 GCF_000956505.1 Microbacterium azadirachtae
ACATTCCGAACCCGGAAGCTAAGCCTCACAGCGCCGATGGTACTGCAGGGGGGACCCTGTGGGAGAGTAGGACACCGCCGGACTTCCTTTAACAGAAAGGCCACCCAACGCAGGGTGGCCTTTCTGCGTTAACATGCTCAAACGGAAGGAGTCCCGACATGGCCGAAGATGGCAAGCCCGCGCGCGACCGCAAGGATGATGGCGCGAGGCAGCCTCGACGCTATGTCGACGGCGACCGTTCCGAGCGTTCTTTCCGTAACGACTCCGCGCGTGGAGATCGTCCGCAGCGCAATGACGGCGATCGTCCGCGTCGTGAGGGCGATCGTCCTTATCGCGGGTCTGCCGAGCGCACGGATCGCCCTCGCCGTGAGGGTGACCGTCCGTTCCGGAGCGGAGACGACCGTCCCCGCCGCGATGGTGACCGTCCGTTCCGGAGCGGCGACGATCGCCCTCGTCGTGATGGTGACCGTCCGTTCCGTGGATCGTCGGACCGCACGGATCGTCCCCGCCGCGAAGGCGACCGCCCGTTCCGGAGTGGCGATGACCGTCCGCGTCGTGATGGTGACCGTCCGTACCGCGCTGCTGACGACCGTCCGCGACGCGAGGGTGACCGTCCCTACCGTGGATCTTCGGATCGCACGGATCGTCCCCGCCGGGATGGCGACCGTCCATTCCGGAGCGGAGACGACCGTCCGCGTCGGGATGGCGACCGCCCTTACCGTGGATCGTCGGACCGCACGGACCGCCCCCGTCGCGATGGCGACCGCCCGTTCCGGAGCGGTGACGATCGTCCTCGTCGCGAAGGCGACCGCCCGTTCCGGAGTGGCGATGACCGTCCTCGTCGCGAAGGCGACCGCCCGTTCCGCAGTGGCGATGACCGTCCGCGTCGGGATGGCGATCGTCCTTACCGTGGGTCTTCGGATCGCACGGACCGTCCGCGTCGCGAAGGTGACCGCCCGTACCGTGGTGGCGACGACCGTCCGCGTCGCGAAGGTGACCGCCCGTACCATGGTGGCGACGACCGTCCGCGTCGCGATGGTGACCGTCCGTACCGTGGTGGCGATGACCGTCCGCATCGCGTCAGCGATCGCCCGCGTCGCGACACGTTCGCGGCGGATCGGCCGCGTGATCCCGAGCTTCCGGATGACATCACGGCCCGTGATCTGCATCCTTCTGCGCGCAACGAGCTGAAGACCCTCAGCAAGGAGAACGCCGAGCAGGTCGCGCGTCATCTCGCGATGGCCGCCCAGCTCATCGACGAGGATCCGGAGCTCGCTCATCAGCATGCGCTTGCGGCTTCGCGTCGCGCCGGCCGCGTCGCGGTCGTCCGCGAGTCCGTGGCCATCACCGCCTACGCCATGGGCGACTTCGCCCTGGCGCTGCGTGAGCTTCGCACCTACCGCCGGATCTCCGGGAGCGACGACCAGATCGCGCTGATCGTCGACAGCGAGCGAGGCATGGGACGTCCCGACCGCGCGCTGGAAGAGGCCCGCTCTGTCGATCGGGCGGCGCTGCCGACCGCGACGCGCGTGGCTCTTGCGATCGCGATGTCGGGTGCCCGTCTGGATCGTGGCGAGACCGAACTGGCGCTCGGCGAGCTCGAGATCCCCGAGCTCAACCCCGATCTCGCGTTCGACTGGAGCCCCGCTCTGTTCTCCGCTCGTGCCGCGGTGCTCGAAGACCTCGGTCGCGAGGAGGAGGCGGCGTTCTGGCAGGAGCGCGCGGAAGTGGCTTCTGCAGCGCTGGGCCATGGCGATGACGAGGAACTGATCATCGAGGACGCCTACGAGGACCTGGCCGAAGAGCCGGAGGGCATCGAGATCGCTGAGTCGGAGATCGCCGAGCCGGACAACACCGAGTCGGAGGACGCGGAGAAGTCCGAGTGAGCCTGTTCTCCCGGGACAAGAGCACGCCGCTGACCGATGTCGATGTCGTGCTCGCCGACCTCGACGGCGTCGTGTACGCCGGAGCCGGCGCGATCCCGCACGCGATCGACAGCCTGAAGAAGGTCGAGGCGTCGCGTCGCCTCGGCTACATCACCAACAACGCCTCCCGCACCGATGCCTCGGTGGCGGCGCACCTGACGGAGCTCGGCCTCACGGTCGCTCCCGACGAGGTCGTCACAAGTCCGCAGGCCGCGATGCGTCTCGTCAGCAGCCTGATCCCCGCCGGATCCACGATCCTGGTCGTCGGTGGGGAGGGTCTCGTCGACGAGGTGCACAAGGCAGGGTTCCGGGTGACGCGCAGCGCCGACGACGCTCCCGCAGCCGTCGTTCAGGGATTCGCGCCCGAGGTGGGCTGGACGGATCTGGCCGAGGCCGCGTTCGCCCTGAAGCTCCCCGAGGACGAGGGCGGGATCCCCTGGATCGCGACGAACACCGACTGGACGATTCCGCAGTCGCGGGGCGTCGCCCCCGGCAACGGAACCCTGGTCTCCGCCGTGCACACGGCGATCGGGCGTCTCGCGACCGTCGCAGGCAAGCCCGAGACGCCGATCTTCGAGGAGGCCGTCGCGCGGTTCGGTGCGAAGCACCCGCTGTTCATCGGCGACCGGCTCGACACGGATATCGCCGGGGCGTCCCGCGCGGGCATCGAGTCGGTCCTGGTGCTCACAGGCATCGATCGACCCAAGCACCTTCTCGCCGCCGCGGAGGGATCGCGTCCGACGTACATCCTCGGCGACCTTCGTGAGCTGGATGAGCCGTACCCGCAGACGCAGATCAAGGGTGACACGGTCACGGTACGTGGCGCTTCCGTCCGCGTGGACGGTCCCGACGTCACGATCCTCAGCGAAGGCGATCGGCCGATCGACCTGGTGCGCGCCGGTTCCGCCGCGATCTGGCGCACCGGCCGACAGATCTTCGGCTTCCGTGTGCCGGAGCGCCTGTACGCGGATCCGTTCCACCGGCCGTAATCCGTCGGAACCGCGCCTCTCGCCGTAGGCTGAGCAGGTGAGCGAGAACACGGAACCGGATCCTTCGGACGGGCTCTGGAGTCGGCTGCGCCTGATCGAGGGGCAGCCGCTCGACTCGCGCGCCGCCGCATATCAGGCCCTGCACGACGACCTGGCACGTCGGCTGGAGAGCGCTCCGCGCGACGCGTCCGCGCAGCCGGGTACCGATCGCGGATGACGGCCCGCCTGGACGCCGCTCTCGCGGAACGCGGCCTCGCACGCTCGCGCACACATGCGGCGACCCTCATCGATGGCGGTCTCGTCACGGTCAACGGGAAGCCCGTGGTCAAGGCCTCCACCAAGGTCGAGGACGGCGATGCGATCGATGTGGCCGGCGCCGACCACTACGTCAGCCGCGGCGCGCACAAGCTCATCGCCGCGCTGGACGGATTCGGCCTCGACCCTGCGGGCCGGCTGGCCCTGGACATGGGCGCGTCCACAGGCGGCTTCACCCAGGTGCTCCTCGAGCGCGGGGCGCGTCGCGTGCTCGCGGTGGACGTCGGGCATGATCAGCTCGCCCCGTCGCTACGCCTGGATCCCGCTGTCGTGGCCGTGGAGGGATTCAACGTCCGGCACATGGACGCGGAGATCCTTGCCGCGGCGACGGGGGAGGGCGCTCGGCCGTCGCTCGTGGTCGGTGACCTGTCTTTCATCTCCCTGACGCTCGTGCTTCCCGCGATCGCGACGACGGCGGAGGCGGACGCCGACGTGGTGCTGCTCGTCAAACCGCAGTTCGAAGTGGGCCGCACCGCGGTGCGGGGCGGTCTCGTGACCAACCCCGCGATCCGTGCCGACGCGGTCGCCCGCGTGCTGTGGAGCGCGTGGGATCAGGGGTTCGGCGTGCGCGGTCTCCTCCCGTCGCCGATCCTCGGAACACATGGCAACGCCGAGTACCTGGTGAATCTGCGGGCGGGGGATCGTTCCCGCGGCGGCGGAGGCAATCCGACAGAATGGATGAGCAGGATCGACGAGATGGCAGGAGGCCGATGAACGAGCGCAGGATCCTCGTCGTCGCACATGCGCGCCGGGACGAGACCGTGCAGGCCGCCAGACGCGTCGTCACGGCCCTCCGCGTCGCCGGCGCCTGGCCCGTCCTCTCGGCGGACGACCGTGCGGACCTGACGGCGGAGGACGAGTTCTTCGCCGACGTCGATGTGCTGGGAACGGACATCCCGGTCGAGGACATCGAGCTCGCCATCGTGCTCGGCGGCGATGGCACCATCCTGCGCGCGGCGGAGCTCGTCCGCGAAGGGACGGCGCCGATCCTCGGCATCAACATGGGGCATGTGGGCTTCCTCGCCGAGATCGAGCGCGACGACATGGACGCCGCGGTGGCGCGCGTCATCGATCGCGACTACTCCGTGGAGGAGCGCATGGCGCTCGCCGTGCGGGTCAAGGACGCCGACGGCTCCGTCGTCTACAGCACGTGGGCGCTGAACGAGGCGACGGTCGAGAAGGCCAGCCGCGAGCGCATGATCGAGGTGGTCGTCGAGATCGACGGGCGCCCGCTGACGAGCTTCGGCTGCGACGGCATGGTGGTGTCCACGCCCACCGGCGCGACCGCCTACAACTTCTCCGCGGGCGGACCGGTGATCTGGCCGGGTGTCGAAGCCATCGCCGTGGTGCCGTTGTCGGCCCATGCCCTGTTCGCCCGGCCGCTCGTGGTCGCGCCGGGCGCTCCCGTCGCGATCGAGCTGCTGGACCGCAACGACGGCACCGCGATCCTCTGGTGCGACGGGCGGCGCTCGCACGAGCTTCCGCGCGGCGCGAGAGTCATCGTGCGGCGCTCCTCGCGCCCCGTGCGCCTCGCGCGGCTGCACCCGAGCGTGTTCACCGACCGGCTGGTGCGCAAGTTCCAGCTGCCGGTCTCGGGCTGGCGGGGGGCCGAAGCATGATCGAGGAGATGCGCCTGCGCGACCTCGGCGTCATCGCGGAGGCCGTCCTGCCGATCGGCCCTGGGTTCACCGCGATCACCGGCGAGACCGGTGCCGGCAAGACCATGGTCGTCACGGGTCTCGGACTCCTGCTGGGGGCGAGGGCGGACTCCGGCGCCGTGCGCGCCGGTGCCGCACAGGCCTCGGTCGCGGGCGTGTGGATCGTGCCGAGCGCGGGATCCGTCGCCGACACCGTCGCCGACGTGGGCGGTGAGCTCGAGCCCTACGACGACGAGCGCGGCGAGCTGTACGTCTCCCGCACGCTCACTGCCGAGGGGCGCAGCCGTGCGAGCGTCGGCGGACGGGCCGCCCCGGCCGGCGTGCTGGCCGACCTCGCAGACGACCTGGTCGTCGTGCACGGACAGTCCGAGCAGCTGCGCCTGCGGTCCGCGGCCGCGCAGCGCGAGGCCCTCGACCGCTTCGGCGGTTCCACCATCGCGCTCCTGCGTGCCGACTACGAGGGCGCATGGGAGCGCTGGCGCGCCCTGTCCGCTCAGCTCGAGGAGATCAGCGGCAACCAGGAACGGCGCCGGCGAGAGGCCGACGACCTGCGTGAGGCGCTGGGGCTCATCGAGGCGACCGATCCGCAGCCGGGGGAGGACGACGCTCTCACCGAGCGCGCCGAGCGCCTCGCGAACGCCGAGGAGCTGCGCCAGTCCGCGGCGATCGCCCGGGCGGCGCTCTCCGATGAGGACGGCGACAACGACGTCACGACGCTTGCCGCAGAGGCACGGCGCGCCCTGGAGCGCGCGGGCGACCCGGAGCTGACGGCGATCGCCGAGAGCATCGCGGAGATCGGCTACCGCGCCACCGACATCGCCGCGCAACTGAGCGGCTATCTCGCCGATCTCGACGAGTCCGGACCGCACGAGCTGGCCGCCGTCGAGGAGCGCCGAGCGGCTCTCGCCGCCCTCGTGCGCGCCCACGGCACGCTCGACGCCGCTCTCGAGCTCTGGAACACCGGATCCGCGCGCCTCGCCGAGCTGGATGACGACTCCGACCACATCGAACGACTCAATATCGAACTCGATGCCGCACGCGCGACTCTGGACGAGGCCGCCGCCGCACTCACCGCCATCCGCACCGAGGCAGCGGGCCGGCTCAGCACCGCGGTCACGGAGGAGCTGCACGCCCTCGCGATGCCGGATGCCCGCCTGGTCGTCGCGGTCACAGAGGGGGCCGAGAGCGCCTACGGGCGCGATAACGTCGCGATCCTCCTCGCTCCGCATCCGGGCGCAGATCCGCGATCCGTCGCGAAGGGCGCGTCGGGCGGTGAGCTGTCGCGGGTGATGCTCGCGATCGAGGTCGTCATCGCAGGCACGGATCCGGTCCCGACCTTTGTCTTCGACGAGGTCGACGCCGGCATCGGTGGCGCGGCGGCGATCGAGGTCGGGCGGCGGCTCGCCCGCCTGGCACGCACCTCCCAGGTGATCGCCGTCACGCACCTCGCCCAGGTGGCCGCGTTCGCGAACAACCACCTCAGCGTCGTGAAGGCGAACGACGGGCAGGTCACCGCGTCCAGTGTCCGCCGCCTCGCGGGGGAGGAGCGCGAGGCCGAGATGGCGCGGCTGCTCTCCGGGCTCGCCGATTCCGGCGCGGCCCTCGAGCACGCTCGCGAGCTGCTCGCCCTGCGCGAGGACTGAGCCGGGCCGAGCCGGGCGGCTCAGCGCAGGTCGCGGACCGAATCGCGCACGATGAGCGGCATCGGGATCCGCTCATGGGCGAGTTCTCGCTCACCGACGAGCATCTCGATGCCGCGACGCGCCATCTCCTCATAAGGCAGGCGAGCGGTCGTGAGACCTGGTCGCTGGAAGCCCGCGAGCTCCTCGTCGTCGAAGGAGATCACCGACACGTCGCGTCCCACCTGAAGGCCGCGCTCGGCCATGGCCTGGTAGACGCCGAAGGCGACGTTGTCGTTGCCGGCGATGATCGCGGTGCGGTCGGGGTGCGCGTCGAGCAGGTGGTGCAGGTGCGTGTAGCCGACGTCGGGGGTCCAGCCCTCGACCTGCTCGCGGACCACGTCCGCTCCCGCGCGGGCGAGCACAGCCTCGATGCCTGCGAAGCGTTCCCCGATCGTGGCGGAGCGGCGCAGATCGCCCGCGACGTGGGGGATGGTGCCGATGATGCCGATGCGGTGGTGCCCGCGAGCGAGGAGATGCTCCGCGACGGCGGCGCCTGCCGCCTGCTCATCGGGGAGGACGCTCGGATGCCCGGCTGCGGAGCGGCCGTTGACGAGCACGACCGGGATGTCGTTGCGGATCTTCGGAACGTCGATCACCCGTGCCGCCATGAGACCGATGATCAGTCCGTCGACCCGGCGGTCGGTCATCTCCTGGACGGCGTCCCCGAGGTCATCGCTGCCGCCGGTCTCGGTCATGAGGATGGTGCGACCCCGTGCGCGAGCGGCGTCGAGCACGCCGCGGATCATCCCCGACGCGTACCGGGTGATCGTCACCTGGTCCGAGATGAAGCCGATCGTCCCGGTCTTGCCGAGGCGCAGGCTCTGCGCGGCAGGATTGGGGCGGTAACCGAGCTCGGCGGCGGCCGCGCGTACCCGCTCGGCCGCGTCCGCGGACAGCCGGGATCCCGGCCTGTCGTTCAGGATCATGCTGACGGCGGACTTGGACATCCCCGAACGTGCGGCGACATCCGACAGCGTGGGCCGTCGCCCGGTGCGTGTCTCCGGCATCGTGCCTCCCGTTCCGTCGCCGCGGTGTGCGATCCGACGTCCCCTCCACGATAGCGAGCGGTTCGCGCCCTGCGCGCACCTGCTGAATTAATTCAGCAAAACTCTTGCACCGACCTCGCACGCATTGTTAGCATGCCGTTGCTGAATCAATTCAGCACCAAAGCAGAGGAGCAACGACGTGGTTGACATCTCACGACGGGCAATGCTCGGAGCGCTCGGGCTGGGCATCGTCGGCACGGCGATCTCCTGGCCCCGGCTCACCGGCGCAGACATCCCGGGACGGGGCAGCGACGCCCTGACGGTGGCGCTGCTCGGAACGGCGCAGGACGCGGCCGCCAGGCAGGGCCTGGTCGACGGCTTCCAGCGCCGGCATCCGGATATCCCTGTGCGGATCGTCGCGATCCAAGGCACCGACTGGGGCGACTACTTCGCGAAGATCCTGACCATGGTCGCGGCCGGTACCTCGCCCGACGTCGTGACGGTCGCGACCGAGGGCGCTCAGCTGTTCGCCTCGCGGATGGCGCACCCCCTCGACTCCTACGTGCGCCGCGACGCCGCGGAGATGAAGGGCTACTTCGACGACGTTCATCCGTCGCTCGTCGAGTCCTTCCTCTACCAGGGGAGCCTGTTCCAGCTGCCGGACAACTTCAATGCCGCCAACGTGTACTACAGCACCAAAGCGCTCGGCCGGGCGGGCCTCGACCGCCCGGCGGACGACTGGAGCGTCGACGACTTCTTCCGCGTGGCGCAGGCGATGAAGAAGTCTGGGCAGCCGCCCTTCCTGCCCTATTTCTGGAACAACCGGCTCTGGGGCGGTGTCGTGCCCTGGCTGTACATCAACGACGCCAGCATTCTCACCGAGGAGAAGGCCACCGGCGGCGACTGGTTCTGGAAGCAGTTCTACCCGGACGAGAAGCCGCGCGGTGGTGGCTTCCTGTGGCAGAACGCGGATGCCCTCAACGACCGCACGATCGAGAGCTTCGAAGTGCTGCAGCGCATGGTCTCCGAGGGTCTCGCGGCCAACCCGGCGCAGGGCGGCGGCAATGAGCTCGTCGCGCTGTTCTCCCGCGGATCCGTGGGGATGACCCCTGCGGGCGGCTTCTGGGTGAAGGGGCTCAAGGAAGCCGGATTCGCGAACGACGACTACGACGTCTCGTTCTTCCCGAAGATGCGCAGCCAGCGCCATCAGTTCGGCGCCGCCGGCTACGCGATCATGGAGACCTCGCGTCGCAAAGACGAGGCTTGGGAGTGGCTTAAGTACTGTGTGTCGGTCGAAGGGATGCGCATCGCGCATCCGCAGCCGGACTCCTCGCTCACCCGCCGCTCCCTCAACGACGAGCTCTACGGCGCAGGTGTCGGGCCCGCGCACTGGAAGGTGTTCTACGACACCCTCGACCGGTTCCCGACCACCGGCCCGATCCCCGCCCCGCCGCAGCAGGCCGCGGTCGAGCAGGCCCTCATCAAGAACGTCGTCGGCACCATCACCAACGGCCGCAGCGGAGTCCGCGCGGGTCTGGAGACGATGCAGCGCGACCTCGAACTCGCCCTGAAGGGACGCTGATGTCCACGACCGCCCCCACCACTGCACCCACGACGTCCGCGATCACGGCACCGGGAGCCGCACGCCCCGGAGCCCCCAAACGCGGGGGTGGACGCGCCCTCATCGCCGTGTTCCTCGCCCCCACCGTCATCGGCCTCGGACTCTTCAGCTTCCTGCCGATCATCGCCTCTGTGGTCCTCGCCTTCTTCCGCTGGGACATCATCACGCCGCCCGAGTTCGTCGGGGTCGACAACTTCGTGCGGGCCGCCACCAACCCGACGATCCGGGTGTCGTTCCTGAACACGATCGGCTTCGTGATCGTCGCGGTGGCGCTCCAGCTCGCGGTCGCGCTGCTGCTCGCGGTGCTCGTGCAATCGAAGATGCCGCGCTGGCTGCGCGGATTCTTCCGCTCCACGCTGTTCTTCCCGCTGATCCTCTCCGCCGCCTCGGTCTCGCTCGTCATGGCCTACCTGTTCAACCAGGAGTTCGGCCTGGTGAACCAGTTCCTCGGGCTCCTCGGCATCGACAAGGTCGGCTGGCTCACGACAGGCCTCGGTGCGAAGGTCGTCGTGCTCCTCGTCTACGTGTGGCAGAACTTCGGCTTCACCTTCCTGCTCTTCCTCGGCGGTCTCGCCGCAGTGCCGCAGGAGGTCTACGAGGCATCCTCGATCGACGGCGCGACCGGATGGGCGCAGTTCCGGCAGATCACGCTGCCGCTGATCAGCCCCACGATGCTGGTGGCCACGGTCATGGCGATCATCAACGCCCTGCAGATCTTCGACCAGCCGTACGTGCTCACGCGCGGCGGCCCCGGGGACGACACGCGCACCGCGGTCATGGTCATCTACGAGTCGGCCTTCCGCCAGCTCGACTTCGGCGGCGCATCCGCGATCGGCATCGTCCTGACGCTGCTGATCATGCTCGTCACGGGCATCCAGTTCCAGCTCAGCAAGCGTTTCGTCTTCTACGGGTGAGGTCAGACATGTCGACTCAAGCAGTTCTCCCACGCGGACGCGGGTTCGCCCTCGGCCGCCTCGGCACCTTCGTGATCCTGGTCGCCGCCGCGGCGTTGACCCTCGGCCCTGTGGTCTGGACTGTGATCACGGCGCTCACGCCCACCGACGCCGTCACCCACACGACCTCGTTCGGCTTCTCTGCCTTCACCGACGTGTTCGCGAAGATCCCGGTGTGGCTGTACATCTGGAACAGCGTGCTGGTGACGCTCCTCATCGCCGCAGGGCAGATGCTCAGCGCGGCGATGGCCGGCTACGTGTTCGCCCGCTACGAGTTCCGCGCCAAGAAGCTCCTGTTCGGGATGATCCTGGCGACGATGATGGTGCCGCTGCAGGTGATCATCGTGCCCGTGTTCATGCTCGTGCGCGGCATGGGCCTCGCGGACACGCTCCTGGCGCTCATCATCCCCGCGCTGCCGACCGCGTTCGGCACGTTCCTGATGCGTCAGTACTTCATGGGCTTGCCCGCAGAACTCGGCGAGGCGGCGCAGCTCGACGGCGCGGGACCGTGGCGCACGTTCTTCCGCGTCTATCTGCCCCTGGCGACCCCGGGTCTCGCGATCGTGGGGATCCTCGCGTTCAACTACCACTGGAACGAGTTCTTCCGCCCGCTCATCCTGACCATCAGCGAGCAGAACTTCACACTGCCGCTCGGACTCGTCACGCTGCAGGGCAATCTCGGCACCGGAAGCGTCTCCACGGTGCTCGCCGGTGTCGTCATCTCGATGATCCCCGCGCTGATCGTGTTCATCTTCGGGCAGAAGCCGCTGCGCGAGGGGCTGACCGCCGGATCCGGGAAATGAGTTCGATGCACTTCCGTCCCGCACGCAACTGGATGAACGACCCGAACGGGCTCGTGTTCCACGACGGCCGGTATCGCCTCTACTTCCAGTACAACCCCGAGGGCGCGACCCACGGCTTCATGAGCTGGGGCCATGCGTCCAGTACCGATCTCGTGCGGTGGGAGGAGCATCCGGTCGCGATCCGCTACACGGAGGAGCATGAGATCTTCTCGGGTTCCGTCGTGCTCGACGAGCCCGACACCAGCGGGCTGGGCGCGCCGGAGAAGTCGCCCCTCGTGGCGGTGTTCACGCTCGCCGACCAGGTCGGACGCCATCAGGCGCAGGGCATCGCATCGAGTCTCGACGGCGGCCTGACCTGGCGGCTGTACGACGGCAACCCCGTGCTCGACCGCGGCTCGGCCGATTTCCGGGACCCGAAGGTTTTCCGCTACAGCGGGCCGGCGGGCGCGTACTGGGTGATGGTCGCGGTCGAGGCGGTCGAGCGCCGTGTCCTGCTGTATCGCTCGGACGACCTGAAGACGTGGACGTACCTGTCGGACTACGGACCGCGCGGGGCGACGGGCGGCGTGTGGGAGTGCCCCGACCTGTTCCCGCTCGCGGTCGACGGTGATCCGTCCGAGGTGCGCTGGGTGCTGCTGATCAGCCTCAACCCGGGTGGGATCGCCGGCGGATCCGGGACGCAGTACGTGATCGGCTCCTTCGACGGGGTGCGGTTCACCCCGGACGAGCCGATGCCTCCGGCGGTGCCGCTCGAGGCGTGCGACTGGGTGGACCACGGACGGGACTGCTACGCCGGGGTCACGTTCTCCGGCCTTCCTGACGACGAGCGGATCCTCATCGCCTGGATGAGCAACTGGGATTACGCGGGCCGTCTGCCCGTCGATGCCGAGACCCCGCAGCGCGGCGCGATGACGCTCGCGCGCCGGCTCACCCTGGTCCGCACCGAGGGACGGGTGCGCCTTCGCCAGGAGCCGATCGGGCCGCAGACGACCACGATCGCCGAGCTCGCGGATGTGCGTGCGGGCGCGCCCTCGACGCTGATCGAGGAGCTGTCTGAGCGGTGCCGTATCGAGCTGAGCGTCCGCCTCGACGGCGCGGACGGATTCGCGCTGGACCTGGGCGGCGCCGCGATCCTGGACTACTCGGCGGACAGCGGGTCGTTGCGCCTGGATCGGCGCCCCGCCGCCGGCGCGATGCCGGACGGATTCGGCAGTATCGAGGAGGTGCGCCTCGGTGCGCGCGAGCGCGTCGAGCTGGTCATCTGGCTGGACCGCGACTCGATCGAGGTGTTCGCATCCGGCGGCACGTGCACGATCACCGACCTGCTGCCGGAGCGCGACGGCGCCGGCGCTTCGATCGCGGGGCGAGGCGGTAGCGTTCTCATCGAGCGATTCGTAGTGGGCGCCGTGAGCGCGACAGAGGTGAAGGGGCGGACGGCGTGACGGACCAGATCCAGGTGATCGGCGAGGCCCTCGTCGACGTCGTCGAGGGCGGCGAGACGCACCCAGGGGGATCCCCGATGAACATCGCGGTCGGGCTCTCTCGGCTGGGGCATCCCACGACCCTGCACGCGCGGATCGGCGCCGACGCCTACGGCGACCTGATCCGCGCGCACCTGGACGAGGCGGGCGTGACGCTCGGGCCCGGCACTCTCGTCACGGGCTCCACGTCGACGGCGATCGCGCGCGTGGACGCCGAGGGCAAGGCCAGCTACGAGTTCGACATCGACTGGGACATCCCCGCGCCGGACGTGACCGGCGCCCGCCTGGTGCACACCGGGTCGATCGGCGCGCTGCGGGAACCGGGCGCGTCGGCGGTCCGAGCGGCGCTGGGATCTGCCGGGGGCGGGACGCTCCTGACGCTCGATCCCAACATCCGCCCCGACGTGATCGGCACGCGCGACGAGGTGCTGCGTCGAGTCGCCGACCTCGCGGCGCTGTGCCACGTGGTCAAGCTGAGCGACGAGGACGCGGCCTGGCTCGCCCCGGACGCGACGCTCGAGGAGGTCCTCGCCGACCTCGCCGCGCACGGTGCGCGGTTCGTCGTCGTCACGCGCGGATCCGAGGGGTGCCTGGCGCTGGTGGACGGCGCGTGGTTCTCCCTGCCGGCACGGCCGGTCGTCGTCGCGGACACGATCGGCGCGGGCGATGCGTTCATGTCCGGGCTGCTGCACGCTCTGCTGCGCGATGGGACGGACCGTCTGCTCGTGGCGGGGGAGCCTCTGCCGGACGACGCGGTGCTCGCGGCCCTGGAGACGGCCCTCACCAGCGCTGCGCTGACCGTGGCCCGCGCGGGAGCCAACCCTCCGGCGTCGGCGGAACTGGAAGAGGCGCTCCGCGCGTCGCGAGAGTGACGCAGGGCGATCGCGCTGATAGGATTAAAGCCCGTGATGCAGAACTCAGCCGCGCGGACAGACAACGACACCACCAAGCACATCTTCGTGACGGGCGGTGTCGTTTCCTCGTTGGGCAAGGGCCTGACGGCAGCCAGCCTCGGCAACCTGCTCACCGCCCGGGGACTGCGCGTGGTGATGCAGAAGCTGGATCCGTATCTGAACGTGGATCCCGGCACCATGAACCCGTTCCAGCACGGCGAGGTCTTCGTCACGGACGACGGCGCCGAGACCGACCTCGACATCGGGCACTACGAGCGCTTCCTCGACATCGAGCTCAGCCAGGCCGCGAACGTCACCACCGGTCAGATCTACTCGCAGGTCATCGCCAAGGAGCGCCGCGGCGAGTACCTCGGCGACACCGTGCAGGTCATCCCGCACATCACGGATGAGATCAAGCGCCGCATGCGCCTGCAGGCCGACGAGACGCCCCGCCCCGACGTCATCATCACCGAGATCGGCGGCACGGTCGGAGACATCGAGTCGCAGCCGTTCATCGAGTCGGCGCGTCAGATCCGCCACGAGCTCGGCCGCAAGAACGTGTTCTTCGTGCACGTGTCGCTGGTGCCGTTCATGGGCGCCTCCGGCGAGCAGAAGACCAAGCCGACGCAGCACTCCGTCGCGACCCTGCGCTCGATCGGCATCCAGCCGGACGCCCTCGTGCTGCGCAGCGACCGCCCCGTCACCGAGTCCAACAAGCGCAAGATCGCGCTCATGTGCGACGTCGACGAGGACGCGGTCGTGAACGCGATCGACGTGCCCAGCATCTACGACATCCCGACGATGCTGCACGACCAGCGCCTGGACGACTACATCGTCGACGTGCTCGGTCTGGACAAGGCCGCCGACGTGGACTGGTCGCGCTGGCAGAAGGTCCTGCAGGCCGTGCACAACCCGAAGCACGAGGTCACGATCGGCCTCGTCGGCAAGTACATCGACCTGCCCGACGCCTACCTCTCGGTCACCGAAGCCCTCAAGGCCGGTGGCTTCGCGCACGAGGTCGCCGTCAAGATCCGCTGGATCCCGTCGGACTCCTGCGAGACGCCCGAGGGAGCGGCCAAGGCGCTGAGTGACGTCGACGGCATCTGCGTGCCGGGCGGCTTCGGCATCCGCGGCATCGAGGGCAAGCTGGGCGCTCTCCGGTTCGCGCGCGAGCAGGGCATCCCCACCCTCGGCCTGTGCCTCGGGCTGCAGTGCATGGTGATCGAGTACGCGCGCAACGTCGCCGACATCTCCGGCGCGTCGTCGAGCGAGTTCGACCCCGACACCGCGGAGCCGGTCATCGCGACCATGGCCGAGCAGGTCGAGATCCTCGACGGCGGCGACCTGGGCGGCACCATGCGCCTGGGGCTGTACAAGGCGGCGCTCGGCGAGGGGTCGCTCGCGGCCGAGCTCTACGGCGCGTCCGAGGCGTCAGAGCGCCACCGCCACCGGTACGAGGTGAACAACGCCTACCGCGGCCGTCTCGCCGATGCCGGGCTCTCGTTCTCCGGTCTCAACCCCGAACTCGACCTCGTCGAGTACGTCGAGCTGCCGCGCGAGGTGCACCCGTTCTACATCGCCACCCAGGCGCACCCCGAGCTGCGCTCGCGCCCGACCGACCCGCACCCGCTGTTCCGCGGTCTCGTGGGAGCCGCGATCGAGCGGCACCGCTCCAGCGAGCTGTTCGACGACGAGGACTGACGTGACCGACTCCACCACCGCGCCGCGCGACGAGGCGTTCGACCCCGAGGTGCTCTCCAGCGCCGAGGTGTATCGCGGCGCGGTGTGGGGGATCCGCGAGGACCACGTCCGCTACGGGGACGGCGAGATCGTGCGTCAGTACATCGCCCACTCCGGCGCGGCCGCGGTCGTCGCGATGGACGAGGACGGCCGTGTGCTGCTGATCCAGCAGTACCGGCATCCCATCAGGCAGCGCGACTGGGAGCTGCCCGCGGGGTTGCTCGACGTGGCGGGGGAGGACCCGATGGACGCCGCGCGGCGGGAGCTCGCCGAGGAGGCGGATCTCGTCGCGAGCGCCTGGGAGCCGCTGATCTCGACCTACACGACGCCCGGCAGCAACTCGGAGATCGTCCACATCTATCTCGCGACCGGACTGAGTCCCGCTGACGCGGCCTTCGCGCGGACGGATGAGGAGGCCGACATCCGCCTCGCCTGGGTGCCGCTGTCCGAGGCCGCCGACGGCGTGCTGGCCGGGCGGCTGCGCAACGGGATCCTCGCCGCCGGGGTGCTCGCGGCCGAACGGCGCCTGTCGCCGACGGGGCGGCAGGGCCGCGGGGCCTGAGGTGCAGCTCGACCGCGCGCTCGACGCGTACCTCCGGCACGTGACGATCGAGCGAGGGCTGGCCGATCACACCCTCTCCGCCTATCGCCGCGACCTCGGCGGGTACGTGGCGTGGCTGGGGGAGCAGGGCATCGCCGACACCGACGCGATCTCCGCGGAGATCGTTGCCGCATTCGCCGCCGAGCGGGCGGGCGCCGAGCCGCCGCCCGCCGCGTCGAGCCTCGCGCGACTGCAGTCCTCGGTGCGCGGCTGGCATCGCTTCCTCGCCAGAGAGGGCATCGCCGAGGCCGATCCGAGCGCGCGGCTGCGTCCGCCGAAGCAGCCGCAGCGCCTGCCGAAGGCGCTCACGATCGATCAGGTCGAGCACCTGCTCGGTGCGCCGTCCGCCGAGGATCCGATCGGGATCAGGGATCGGGCGCTCCTCGAGCTGCTGTACGCCACGGGCGCCCGCGTCTCGGAAGCGGTATCGCTCGACGTCGACGACCTCGCGCACGGTGACGTGCTGCGGCTGCGCGGAAAGGGATCCAAGGAGCGCATCGTCCCCGTGGGGTCTTACGCGCGCGCGGCGGTCGACGCCTACCTCACCCGGGTGCGTCCCGCGCTCGCGGCGAAGGGGCACGCGTCGGCGAGGCTCTTCCTGGGAGCGCGCGGCGCACCGCTCAGCAGGCAGAGCGCGTGGCTGATCATCCGCGCGGCCGCCGAAGGAGCGAAGATCACGGCGGAGGTGTCTCCGCACACGCTGAGGCACTCCTTCGCGACGCATCTGCTGCAGGGCGGCGCGGATGTCCGCGTCGTGCAGGAGCTGCTGGGACACGCGTCGGTCGCGACCACCCAGATCTACACGCACGTCTCGGTGGACACGCTGCGCGACGTCTACGCGACCGCGCATCCTCGGGCGCGTTGACGGTGGTTATCTCTCCCGAGGAGGCACTGGGCGGATTCGACCTGTAGGGTCTGGCGAAAAGGGTTTCTCGAAAACTGAAGGAGCAACGATGCCGACCGTCGAGTCTCGTCTTCCCCTCGCCCTCGCGATCGTGGCGCTGTCGACGATCGCGTTGACCGCCTGCGCGCAGGGTGGAGGAAGCCTGAAGCCGGAGGATTCTCCGCTGTCCGAGTACCTGAGCGCGGGCTACGACCGCGACGCCTCTCCGAAGGAGCAGGAGCGCCGGGCCAAGGAGCAGCAGAAGAAGCAGGAGGCGCTGACCGCGGAGTGCATGGCGAAGGAGGGCTTCGAGTACAAGCCGTTCACCGGCAACATGTCGTTCGCCTCGTCCGAAGACGTGAAGTGGGAACCGGAGGAGCGGTCCTGGGTCGAGAAATACGGGTACGGCGCCGTCGACAATCCGATGTCGCAGCAGATGAAGGGCAAGGAGCCCGAGCAGCCGGTCGAGGATCCGAACCAGGAGTATCAGCAGAGCCTCTCCGAAGCGGAGCGACAGGCCTATCAGGAGACCCTCTACGGAAAGATGGCGGATCCCGACCCGCAGGAGGACGGACCCGTCGAGTGGAAGTGGGAGGACGCCGGCTGCCAGGGGTGGGCGCAGCACGAGGTGTCCGCCGATCAGCCGTGGCAGAGCGACGAGTTCAAGCCGCTCGTGGACCGCATTCAGAAGTTCTACGAGAAGATGCAGGACGGTTCGGAGCTGAAGAAGCTCGACGGGGCCTGGGCCGCGTGCATGGGCGATGCCGGTGAGAGCGGATTCCGCAAGCAGCAGGAGGCTCAGCAGTCGATCTACGACGCGATGAACAAGCTGTACGAGCAGCAGGCTCCGATGGATCCGGAGCAGGACCCCAGCGCGTATCAGGATCCCGCAGACAGCGCGGAGATGAAGAAGCTCGGCGAGACGGAGCGCGCGCTGGCGCTCAAGGATCTCACCTGCCGGGAGAAGACCTCGTACCGTGACGCGCAGCTGAAGATCCAGTTCGCGAGCGAGGAGAAATTCGTCGCGGACAACAAGAAGGAACTCGAGGCGTTCAAGGTGGCGGGGGAGAAGGCTCTGGCGCAGGAGAAGAAGAAGTAGTGCCGGGCGACACGGAGGATGCGGGCTTCGACGTTCTCGTCGCAGAGGGGGAGGAGGCGCCGCGCACCGGCACCTCGCAGGTGGCCGGCTGGGGGCGCGTGTTCCGGCGCAATCGTGCGCTCTGGATCGGCGCCGTGGTGGCGCTCGCCGCGCTCATCGGCGGGCTTCTCGTCGGGACGTTCGTGCTGGCGCCAGCCAGTGCCGGCGGAAAAGCGCCCAAACCCGGCCTGATCACGGCGCCGGTCGAGTTCGGACCGTTGAGCAATGACGTGACGTTGCGTGCCGACGTCGGCTACGCGGATGCCGTGGACGTCACGATCGATACCAGCACCGTCTCCGGGGCGGCGGTCGTCACAGGGCAGGTCCCCGCAGAGGGGGCGAACCTCTCGTCGCTGTCGATCGCTCTCGAGGTCGTCGGACGACCCGTGATCGTGCTGCCGGGTGAGCTGCCGGCCTACCGGAGCCTGCGCCATGGCGTCTCGGGCCCCGACGTGCTGCAGCTCAAGCAGGCGCTGTCCGCCGTGGGGATCGATCCGGGGGACATGGCCTCGAACATCCTCGACGAGGATGCGACGGCCGCCATCGCCCAGCTCTACGCACAGGCCGGCTACCCTGCACCGAGTCCGGGCGAGGGCGTCGAGGAGTCCTATCGTGGGGCGCAGGAGTCGGTGCGCTCGGCCGAGACGGCACTGCGCAGCGCACGTCGGCAGCTCGAGGCCGCCGCGCAGACGCCGGATGCGGACCAGGGTGCTCTCGAGGACGCCGTCGACGCCGCGCGGAGCCAGCTCGGCTCCGCGGAGAACACAGCCGAGCGCGCGCGTCTGCAGACGCTGCCGTACCTGCCGTCGAGCGAGGTGCTGTTCCTCACGGCGCTGCCCCGACGGGTCGACGCGGTGAAGGCCAAGCGCGGGAGCGTGCTGCAGGGGACGGCGATGACCGTGTCGGGGGCGACCGTCCGCCTGACCGGGAGCGCGGCGGAAGCCGATGCGCGCCTGCTCAAGGCCGGTACCACCGGCACCTTCTCCCTTCCGGACGGCACCGCGCACACGGCGACCATCACCGAGGTCACGAACGCCCCCGCCGCCGGTGGCGCGGGATCTCCCGGGGGCAAGGGCGGCACGAAACCGGCGGCCGGAGGACGCTGGCAGGTGCTGTTCGAGCCCCAGCCGCTCACGCCGGAACAGGTGGCGGCGCTGCAGGGCTCGAATGTGCGGGTGTCCGTCGCGGTCGGCGCCACGGAGGGCGATGTGCTCTCCGTCCCGCTCGCCGCACTGACTGCGGGGCCGGGCGGGGAGAGCCGGGTGCAGGTCGTGGAGTCGGATCCGCGCGAGGGCGACAGCGCGAAGACCCGCACGGTCGTCGTGAAGACCGGGCTGGCGGCCCGCGGCGCGGTCGAGGTCACCGCGGTCGAGGGGAAGCTGGAGAAGGGCGACCTCGTGGTGGTCGGCCGATGACGCTGATCGAGCTTCGCGACGTCACGCGGTCGTTTCCGGGACCGCCGGAGGTGCAGGCGCTGAAGGGCGTCTCGCTGACCGTCGAGCCGGGCGACTACCTCTCGATCGTCGGCCCCTCGGGATCCGGCAAATCCACGATGCTGAACATCCTCGGACTGCTGGACCGTCCCAGCGTCGGGACGTATCGACTCGCCGGATCCCTCACCGGGGACCTCGGCGAGGATGAACGGGCCGCGATGAGAGCGAGGTTCATCGGCTTCGTGTTCCAGTCCTTCCACCTGATGGCGCGTCGTTCGGTGCTGCAGAACGTACTCATGCCGATGCTCTACAGCGGCGTGCCGCGCGCGGAGCGCGAGGAACGGGCCGTCGCGGCGCTGGAACGCGTCGGGCTCGGCGCCCGGATGTCGTTCCTGCCGACCGAGCTCTCCGGCGGGGAACGGCAGCGCGTCGCGGTCGCGCGCGCGGTGGTCTCCGGGCCGCAGCTCCTGCTCGCGGACGAGCCGACGGGCAACCTCGACCAGCACACCACCGGCGAGGTGATGCGGCTGTTCGAAGACCTCGGCGAGGATGGGCTCACGCTCGTCGTGATCACCCACGACGCCGAGGTCGCGCAGCGTGCGCGGCGGTGCATCCGGATCGCGGACGGGCGGGTGAGCGAGCGATGATCCCTCCGGTGCCGCGGGCGGACCGCTTCACGGTGCAGGATCTCGTGGCCGAGGCCACGAGCGACCTGGGATCCCGGCCGGCGCGCCTGCTGGCGACGATCCTGGGCACCGTGCTCGGGATCGGCGCCCTGGTCGCGACCGTCGGCTTCGCGCAGACGGCCTCGGCCCAGATCGCGCGGCAGTTCGACACCGCCGCCGGCACCCAGATGGTGGTGTCTCCCGCGCAGGCTCAGACCGGCGGCTCGCAGAGCAAGAGCGTGGCGACAGGGCGCATCCCGTGGGACGGCGCGGAGCGCGTCGATCGCCTGGCGGGTGTTCTCGCCTCCGCGCTCATCGCCGAGGTGGCGCTGGGGGATTCGGATTCGATCACGGCCGTGCCGGTGAACGACCCCTCGGCGGCGCCGGTCTCCTCGCCGGCTCTGTTCGCCGCATCGGCGGGGCTCCCGGATGCGCTCGAGGCCAGGGTCGTCTCGGGCCGGTTCTTCGATGATGGGCACGACGCGAGGGGAGACCGGGTCGCCGTGCTCGGGGACGAGGCGGCGAAGCGGCTGGGGATCGCCGAGGTCGGCGCCCGGCCCTCACTGTTCATCGACGGGGTCGCCTATGCGGTCATCGGCGTGCTGGGCTCGATGCAGCGGTCGGATCTCGCCGATGCCGTGCTGATCCCCGTGGGGACGGCGCGGAGCGACTTCCGCCTGGCGGCGCCCAGCGAACTCGACATCAGGATCGTGCCGGGAGCAGGCCCCCAGCTCGCCAAGCAGGCGGTCGTCGCGCTTCAGCCCGATGCCCCGGACGGACTGCAGGCGCAGGCGCCGTCCGGCAGGGGAGATCTCAGCCGCAACGTGCAGGGCGACGTCAACCTGGTGCTCCTGCTGCTCGGCGGCGTGGTCCTGCTCGCGGGCGGCTTCGGCATCGCGAACGTGACCCTGCTGGGGGTCATGGAGCGCACAGGCGAGATCGGGTTGCGCCGGGCGCTCGGGGCGACCAGCCGGCAGGTCGGGCGGCAGTTCCTCGTCGAGTCCCTGGTGATCGGGCTGGTGGGCGGCGTGATCGGCGCGGCGGTCGGCGTCAACGCCGTCGTGCTCGTCGCGGCGCTGCAGGGCTGGGCGCCGGTCGTGGATCCGCTGATCGCGATCGCCGGAGTCGGCGTCGGGGTGTTGGTCGGCGCGCTGTCGGGCTGGTATCCCGCGCGGCGGGCATCGCGCATCGAGCCGGTGGAGGCGCTGCGCGGCTAATGGTTTGAAGTCAGACCATTGACAGTTGAGGGGCGGGGCAGTCAGAATCGCTGCACACGCTCCCTCCACTGAAAGCAGGCAGCATTCCATGAGCGAAACGACAAAGGCGCCGGACTCGCACCCGATCGACGACGACGCCGCAGCCCTGGCCGCCCTGGGCTACAAACAGGAACTGCATCGGGGGATGTCGGGGTTCAGCAACTTCGCCGTCTCCTTCTCGATCATCTCGATCCTCGCGGGGTGCATCACCTCCTACGCCATCGCCCTGAACTCGGGCGGCCCTTCGGCGATCACGATCGGCTGGCCGGTCGTCGGCGTCTTCGTGCTCATGGTCGCCCTCGCCATGGCGGAGGTCTGCTCGAAGTATCCGACCGCCGGCGGTCTGTACTTCTGGGCCGGCCGCCTCGCCAAGCGGAACAAGCGCCAGTGGGCGTGGACCGTGGGGTGGTTCAACTTCCTCGGCGAGGTGGCGGTGACCGCGGCCATCGACTTCGGCGCGGCGACCACGATGATGGCGTTCGCGAACCTCGTCTGGGGCATCGAGCCGACGCCGCAGACCACCTTCGCCCTCTTCGTCGTGCTGATCGTGGTGCACGGGCTGCTGAACACCTTCGGCGTCAACATCGTGAGCCTGCTCTCGAACGTGTCCGCCTGGTGGCACATCGTCGGCGTGCTCGTCATCGTCGGCGCCCTGTGGATCATGCCCACCCAGCACCAGGACGTGGGGTGGACCTTCACGCACTGGTACAACGGCACCGGCTGGTCGTTCGGTCCGTACGTGTTCCTCATGGGTCTGCTCATGGCGCAGTACACGTACACCGGCTACGACGCCTCCGCCCACGTCGCCGAGGAGACCAAGAACGCCTCGATCGCTGCGCCCAGGGGCATCGTGATGAGCGTCGTGATCTCGATCATCGGCGGCTGGATCCTGCTCTTCTCGATCACGGCGGCCATCCAGGACGGCAGCGACAAGGGGATCCAGGGTCTGCTCGGATCCGGGACGGGCCTGCCTCCCGCGCAGATCTTCCTGGACGCGCTGAACAACCCGACGATGGCGAAGTTCCTGCTGTTCATCGTCTGCGGCGCGCAGTTCTTCTGCGGCATGGCCTCGGTCACGGCGAACTCCCGGATGAGCTACGCCTTCTCGCGGGACAACGCGATCCCGGGATCGCGGATCTGGGCGAAGGTCAACAAGCGCACCGGCACGCCGACCAACTCGATCTGGCTGTGCGTCGTGCTGTCGATCATCCTGACCACGCCGGCACTGTTCAACACCACCGCCTACCTGGCAGTGACGTCGGTGGCGGTCATCGGCCTCTACATCGCCTACGTGACACCGGTGTTCCTGCGCCGACTGGACAAGGGCTTCGTCCCCGGACCTTGGAACCTGGGCAGATGGAGCGCGATCGTCGGCTGGATCGCCGTCGTCTGGGTGGTGCTCATCATCATCCTGTTCGTGCTCCCGCCGGTGAACCCGATCACGATCGACACGTTCAACTACGCGCCCGTCGCGGTCGTCGTGGTCGCCCTCCTCTCGATCGTGCTGTGGTTCGCGTACGGCAAGCGCGACTTCATGGCGTCCAGCGTCGAGGCCGAGCATCTCACCATGTCGCCGGACAAGCTCCTGGAGGAATGATCACGATATGACCGACGCGATGGACTCTCCTCTGGTGGATGCGGCGCTGCATCCGGTCCGCGGCCACATGGCCTTCGAGAGCTGCGTGGAGCAGCTCGGATCGGCCATCAGGCTCGGGATCTTCCGGGTGGGGACGAAGCTGCCCGGCGAGCGCGAGCTCGCAGAGAAGCTCAGCGTCTCCCGCGCCACCCTGAGAGAGGCCATCAGCGCCCTCCGTGCCGCCGGGCTCGTCACGACGACCCGGGGGCGCGGAGGGGGCACCGTCGTCCTGCCGGCCGCAGAGCGGTGGCCGGCCGACCAGACCCCGCCGCGCCGTGCGGAGATCGACGACGTGATCGTGTTCCGCTCCGTCATCGAGCCGGGCGCCGCCTACCGGGCGGCGCAGACTCCGCTGGACGAGGCGCAGCGCACGCTCCTCACCGACAGCCTCGCCGACCTCGCCGCCGCCGAGACGCCTGCCGACTACCGGCAGGCGGACGCCCGGCTGCACCTCGCCATCGCGACGGTCTGCGGATCCGACGAACTGTCCCGCTCCTGCAGTGCGGTGCAGGTGCGGATCCATCAGCTGCTCGCCGAGATCCCCTTCCTCAAGACCAACATCGACCATTCCGAGACCGAGCACCGCGCGATCGTCGCCGCCATTCTGGCCGGCGCCGCCGACCGGGCCCGCGACATCATGACCGCGCACTGCGACGCCACCGCCGCACTCCTCAAGGGACTTCTGAAATGACCCGCAACCCACTCGACCTCCCCGCTCGCAACGACCGCATGCTCACCGTCGACCAGCTGCGCGGGCGCATCCTCGACGGCTCGCTCGACACCGTGATCCTCGCGTTCACCGACATGCAGGGGAGACTGCAGGGCAAGCTCCTGCACGCGCGCTTCTTCCTCGACTCGGTGCTCGGCCACGGCACCGAGGGATGCAACTACCTGCTCGCGGTCGACGTCGAGATGAACACGGTCGACGGCTATGCGCACGCGTCGTGGGCGGACGGCTACGGCGACATGGAGTTCGTGCTGGACCTCGCGACGATCCGTCTCCTGCCGCACCGGCCGGGAACCGTGATGATCCAGTGCGACCTCGCGGGGACCAACGGAGTCTCCGTGCGGGTCTCGCCGCGGGAGATCCTGCGCGCGCAGACAGAGCGCGCCGCCTCCCACGGCTGGAAGGCGCTCGCCGGGACCGAGCTCGAGTTCGTGATCTTCAACACCCCCTACGACCAGGCCTGGGACACCGGCTATCGCGACCTGGAGCCGGCCAACCGCTACAACATCGACTACTCGATCCTCGGATCCACGCTCGTCGAGCCGCTGCTGCGCGAGATCCGCAACACGATGTACGCCTCGGGGCTCAACGTGGAGTCGGCGAAGGGGGAGTGCAACTTCGGTCAGCACGAGATCGCCTTCCTCTACGACGAGGTCATCGCCACGGCGGACAACCACACGTACTACAAGACCGCCTCGAAGGACATCGCGCGGCAGCACGGACAGTCGATCACCTTCATGGCGAAGCCGAACCAGCGCGAGGGGAACTCCTGCCACGTGCACATGTCGCTGCGCGGCAAGGACGACGACGCCCTGGTGTTCTGGGACGCGGAGCGCGGGGCCCGCACGGCGCTGTACGACCACTTCATCGCCGGCGTGCTCGCGACCATGCGCGACTTCACGCTCTTCTACGCCCCCAACATCAACTCGTACAAGCGGTTCGTGAAGGGATCCTTCGCGCCGACCGCGGTGGCCTGGGGCATCGACAACCGCACGAGCTCGGTGCGCCTGGTCGGACAGGGCAAGGGAGCACGCATGGAGAACCGCCTGCCCGGCGGGGACATGAACCCGTACCTGGGACTCGCCGCCATGCTCGCAGGCGGTCTATACGGCATCGAGCACGAGCTGACGCTGGAGCCGGAGACGAAGGGCAACGCGTACGAGTCCGGCGCCCCGACGGTGCCGTCCACGATGCACGAGGCGCGCGAGACGCTCGCGCAGTCCGCCATCGCGAACGAGGTCTTCGGCGAGGACGTGGTGCGCCACTACGTCAACTACGCCGACGTCGAGATCGCGGCCTTCGACGCGGCGGTGACCGATTGGGAGCTGCGCCGCGGCTTCGAGCGGCTGTGAACGGGTTCATCGGAGATTTCGAAAGGCTGAGCGCATGAGGATCCCTTCTTCCCGCCACGGCGCCGCCGGCGTCTTCACCGTCCTGAACCCCGCGACCGGACAGCCGGTGGGGGAGGTCGGACTCGCGGACCTCGCCGAGACCGACGCGGCCATCGATCGGGCCCACCGCGCCTACCCCGCGTGGCGGGCGATCGCTCCCGGCGATCGCGCCCGGCTGCTGCGGTCGTTCGCGAGCGTCGTCGAGGCGCACATCGACGAGCTCGCCGCCCTCGAGGTCGCGAACGCCGGCCACACGATCGGCAATGCGCGCTGGGAGGCCGGCAACGTCCGTGACGTGCTGAACTACTACAGCGCGAGCCCCGAGCGGCATTTCGGCAAGCAGATCCCCGTGGCAGGCGGGATCGACGTCACGTTCCACGAACCGCTCGGTGTCGTCGGCATCATCGTGCCGTGGAACTTCCCGATGCCGATCGCCGGCTGGGGGTTCGCTCCCGCGCTCGCCGCAGGCAACACGGTGGTGCTCAAGCCCGCCGAGCTCACCCCGCTGACCGCGATGCGCCTCGGTGAGCTCGCCCTGGAGGCCGGACTCCCGGAGGGCGTCTTCACGGTCATCACCGGCAAGGGCAGCGTGGTGGGGGACCGCTTCGTCACGAATCCGCTCGTGCGCAAGGTGTGCTTCACCGGATCCACCGAGGTGGGCAAGGGGATCATGCGCGGCTGCGCCGATCAGATCAAGCGCGTGACGCTCGAACTCGGCGGCAAGAACGCGAACATCGTGTTCGACGACGCGGACCTCGAGGCGGCGGCCGCGGCGGCCCCGGGCGGAGGACTCGACAACGCGGGCCAGGACTGCTGCGCCCGCTCCAGGATCCTCGTGCAGGAGAACGTGTACGACCGGTTCCTCGAGCTGCTTCAGCCCGCGGTCGAGGCGTTCCGGGTCAAGGATCCGTCCGCGGAGGATGCGGAGATGGGGCCGATGGTCTCGGCGCGGCAGCGCGACGCGGTCGCGGCGCACCTGGACGGCGCCGACATCGCGTTCCGCGGACAGAGCGCCGCGGGCGCGGACTGGGACGGGGGGTTCTGGCTCGCCCCCGCGGTCGTGCTGCCGCGGAGCGCGAGCGATCCGGTGTGGGCGCAGGAGCTCTTCGGCCCGGTGCTCGCCGTGATGCCGTTCCGCGACGAGGCCGACGCGATCGCGAAGGCCAACGACACCGAGTACGGGCTCTCCGGATCCATCTTCAGCCGCGATGTCGGCCGCGCCCTGCGCGTCGCCCGCGGCGTCGAGAGCGGCAATCTCTCGATCAACTCGCACTCGTCCGTGCGCTACTGGACCCCCTTCGGCGGGTTCAAGCAGTCGGGGCTCGGGCGCGAGCTCGGGCCGGACGCACCGGACTCCTTCTCCGAGGTGAAGAACGTGTTCATCTCCACGACGTACTGAACCAAGACGTACGGAACCAAGACGTACGGATCCAAAACGTACGGATCCAAAACGTACTGAACCCTCCCCACACAGCGAAAGGCAACACAGGAATGGGAAAGCTCGAAGGCAAGGTCGGCGTCATCACCGGCGGCTGCAGCGGTATCGGACTGGCGACGGCGAAGAAGTTCGTGGCGGAGGGGGCGAAGGTCGTGATCGGCGACCTCGATGAGGCGAACGGCCCCCGCATCGCGGAGGAGCTCGGCGGGGTGTTCGTGTCCGTGAACGTCACGGATCAGGCCCAGGTGGAGAACCTCTTCAAGGTCGCGCACGACACCTACGGTCGCATCGACATCGCCTTCAACAACGCCGGGATCTCGCCGGCGTCGGACGACTCGATCCTCAAGACCGGGATCGACGCGTGGAACCTGGTGCAGGACGTCAACCTCACCAGCGTCTACTACTGCTGCAAGGCCGTGCTGCCGTACATGCTCGAGCAGGGGAGCGGATCCATCATCAACACGGCCTCGTTCGTGGCGATCATGGGCGCGGCGACCTCGCAGATCTCCTATACGGCGTCCAAGGGCGGCGTGCTCGCGATGACGCGCGAACTCGGCGTGCAGTTCGCCCGCAAGGGCATCCGCGTCAACGCGCTCTGCCCCGGTCCGGTGAACACCCCGCTGCTGCAGGAGCTCTTCGCGAAGGACCCCGAGCGCGCCGCGCGCCGGCTCGTGCACGTCCCGATGGGGCGCTTCGCCGAGCCGGAGGAGATCGCGAACGCGGTGGCGTTCCTCGGCAGCGACGAGTCGAGCTTCATCACGGCGATGGACTTCCTCGTCGACGGCGGCCTCTCGAACGCGTACGTGACGCCGCTGGATTCGGACTTTGACTGAGCAGCGCCCTGTCGTCGGGCTCACGACCTACCGCCAGGAGGCCTCTTGGGGCACCTGGCGGCAGGTCGAGGCCGACCTCCTGCCGAGCGACTATGCGCGCTCGATCGAGCGGGCCGGCGGCGTGCCGATGCTGCTGCCGCCTGTGGCGGCTCCGGGGGCGGCGGGCGATGTGCTCGCGCGCGTGGACGGGCTCCTCATCGCGGGCGGAGCGGACGTGAACCCCGCCCGCTACGGGCAGGAACCCGACCCGAGCGTGGTGCGCTGGTACGACGATCGTGACGCGTGGGAGCTCGCGCTGCTCGCCGAAGCGGAGCGGATCCGTCTGCCTCTCCTCGGGATCTGCCGCGGAATGCAGCTCATGGCGGTCGCGGCCGGGGGGACACTCGTGCAGCATCTTCCCGACGTGGTCGGCCACGACCAGCACGGGGGAGGACCGACGTCCTACGGCTCGGCCTCGGTGCGCGTCGATGCAGAGGGACGGGTCGCGGGGCTGGTGGCGCCCGAGATCGCGGTCCCCGTGCACCACCACCAGGCGGTCGCGCAGCATCCCGGTTACCGCCCTGTCGCGCACGACGCGGACGGCGTGCTGCAGGCCATGGAGGCCGAGGGGGATCGGTTCGCCGTCGGCGTGCAGTGGCATCCGGAGACCGATGACGATCCCGGTCTGTTCGACGGGCTGGTCGCGGCGGCACGCGAGCGCGCCGCCGCGCGCCGCTAGTCCGCGAAGACTCCGGCGACGGCATCGGCGATCTCGCGATCGCGTCGGGCTCCCGCGATGCCGTCGCGCTCGGCTCCGCTGATCAGGAACGCGAACGAGTAGCCGTGGTCGGGATCGGCGAAACCGAGCTGCCCGCCGAATCCGGGGTGGCCGAAGGTGCGCGCCGAGGTGCACGTTCCGTGGTGGCGCACGGGAAGACGGAGCCCGAGCGCGGGCAGCTCCGCGTAGGGTACGCCGTCGCCCGCGATCGTCAGACATCCGACCGTCCTGTTCGCAGGGGCGCCACCGCGTCCCTCATCGGCCAGGACGTTGCGGCTCTCCCGCGTCGCGCTGTTCAGGACGTCGTCGTCCCACAGCGCGGGGCGACCGTGCAGGAGCGCCTGGTAGAAGAGCGCCAGCGAGGATGCGTCGGAGATCACCCCTCCGCCGGGCACGCCCGCCGCGATGAGGGCAGGATCCCGCCCGATCCCGAGGGCGAGGGCGTTCACCGCGTCCAGCTGGGCGGAGGTGAGCGGCTGACCGAGCGTCGCCTCCGCGAACGCGAGGTCATACGCCCCCACCAGCTCGGCCGGCTCGATGCCGTGCTGCGCAGAGAGAGGCACCCCGAGCTGCATGCGATCGAGCCCCAGGGGATCGAGGATGAAGTGGCGCAGGGCTTCGCGATGGTCGAGTCCCGTCGTGCGTCGCACGATCTCCGCGAGCACCCAATGGGCGGAGACGGGGTGATAGGCGTAGGCCGTGCCCGGCGCGGTCTCGAGGGATGCCGCGGCGAGCTCTGCTGCGCGACGTGCCGGGTCGATCGCGCTGTCGCGGGCCGGCCAGCAGGACGGGATGCCCGCCGTGAACAGGAGCAGCTGCTCGATCGTCACGTCGTGCTTCCCGCCCGCGGCGAACTCCGGCCACAGATCGGCGACGCGGGAACCGAGATCGAGCGTCCCTGCGCTCGAGAGATGCAGGATGAGCGAGGCGAAGACGGGCTTGCTCGCCGAGAAGATGCAGAAACGCGAGTCCGCGTCGGCGTGACCCAGGGCGCCCGCGTGCACGACGCCGCCGTTCATGGCCAACGCGTACTGCGCGGCAGGGGCTCCGCTCTCCTCGACCACGCGGGCGAGGGTGGCATCGAGCTCGGAGATTCTCTTCTCGGTGATCACCATGCGGTGCTCCTTTCGGATCGGCTGCGGATCGCGGCGGTGCGCACATGGGTGCCGGCGCCGACGTGTTCGGGGGCGGCGCCGGGGAGGTCCAGCAGCGCGCGGGTGCCGACCGGCACCTGCACCTCGACGGTGAGGACGCCGTCGGCCGCCCGCCAGGACACGGCGATCCGCCCGTGCGGACTCAGGTGTGCCGTGGCGCCCTCGGTGAGGTCCTCGTGCGGCCTCGGCGCGACGACGAACTCCGACCAACCAGGGGCGGTGCGACGGAGGCCGCCGATGTGCTGATGCATCCAGTCCGCCACCGCTCCGAATGCATAGTGATTGAACGACGTCATCTCGCCGGGATGGATGCGTCCGTCGGGCAGCATGCTGTCCCAGCGCTCCCAGATCGTGGTCGCTCCCATCCGAACGGCGTACAGCCAGGACGGGGCTTCGGTCTGGCGCAGCAGGGAATACGCGTCGTCGTGCGCTCCGACCGCGCTCAGCGCGTGGAGCACGACCGGGGTGCCGACGAAGCCGGTGCCGATCCGATGGCCGTCTGCGCGCACGAGCCGCACCAGTTCGGCTCCTGCCCGCGCCCGCAGGCGGCTCGGGAGCAGATCGAAGTGGAGCGCCAGTGCATACGCGGTCTGCGAGGGGTGCAGAAGCAGCCCTGATCGGTCGTCGAGGAAGCGCCGCCGGAGCGCCCTGACCACCTCATCGGCCAGGGCGGCCCAACGGCGTGCGTCCTCGTGCCGTCCCAGCACCTCTGCGGCCTCGGCGAGGAGCCGGGCCGAACGGGCGAAGTAGGCCGTCGCGACGAAGGCGGGGTCGGTGCGCCCGGCGGCCGGGTCATCCGCGGGCGCGCTCGGGTCGAGCCAGTCGCCGAACTGGAAGCCGGTGTCCCACACCCGCTCAGCACCGGCGAGCCGCTGCACCTGTTCGCCCCATGCGCACATGCTCGGATACTGGCGTTCCAGGAGTCCCGCGTCCGCGGTGGCCTCGTAGAGCGCCATCGGCACGATCACGGCCGCGTCGCCCCAGACCGCGGCCGGCTGCGGATCGAGCCCTGGCAGGTGCCGCACGTGGTCGGGGATCGGCAGTTCCGGCACGAAGTACGGAACCGTGCCATCCTCCTTCTGCTCCGCGGAGAGGTCTTCGAGCCAGGAACCGAGCAGGCCGGCGCAGTCGTAGAGATAGGTCGCGGTGGGTGCGAACACCGCGATGTCACCCGTCCAACCGAGGCGCTCGTCGCGCTGGGGGCAGTCCGTGGGGATGTCCACGAAGTTGCCGCGCATGGCCCACACGACGTTCTCGTGCAGCCGGTTCAGCAGCGGATCGGAGCAGGAGAACCACCCGGTCCTCGTCATGTCGGAGTGGACCACGACGGCTTCTAGCGCCTCGGCATCCGGTCCCTCGCCCGGCCAGCCCGTCACTTCGACGTACCGGAAGCCGTGGTAGGTGAAGCGGGGCTCCCAGGTGGTGGCGCCGCGGCCGTCGAGCACGAGAGAGTCCTCCGCCGACGCCGTGCGCAGCGGACGCGTCCCCAGTTCCCCGTCCTCGAGGACCTCGGCGTGACGCAGCCCGATGCGCGTGCCGGCCGGTCCGTCGACCTGCACCCGGACCCAGCCCACGAGATTCTGTCCGAAGTCCACGAGGGTCCGCCCTGCCGGGGACGTCCAGATCCGCCGGGCGGGGAGCGTCTCCGTGGCCCGGACGGGGGGTGCGCTGGGAGCGACCAGGCGTGCGGAAGGGGCCTCGTGCACCGTCACCGGCCGCCAGCCGTCGGCGGAGGTCCAGTCCACATCGAGGCGCGCGTCCCAGGTCTCGCCGTCGTAGAGCCCTGCGGTGCGGACGGGACCCGAGCGCCATTCCCAGGAACCGTCGGTGCCGTGCACTTCGCGGCGGCCGTCCGAGAAGTCGAGCTCGAGCTGAGCGAGGAATCCGATCCGGGAGCCGTACACCTCTTCGCGGGCGATCAGCGGAAAGCCCAGTCTGCCGCGGTACCAGCCGTCGGCGAGGAGCGCGCCGATCGTCAGACGGCCCTCCCGTGCGTAGCGGGTCAGGTCGTGGGTCCGGTAGCGCAGCCGGTGGTGGTAGCTCTGCCACCCGGGCTCCAGGAGGGCGTCGTCGATGGGCGCCCCGTCGACGGTCACGGTGTAGAGGCCGTGGGCGCTCGAGCGCAGCCGGGCGCGGACGACCTCGCCGTCGACCTCGTAGATGCGCCGCACGACGGGAGGGGGCTCGGTCGAGGACGTGGTCGGAGCGCCGACGAAGGATCCGACCCATTCGGCCGCTTCGAGCAGGCCCACCTCCACGAACGACGGCGGGCTCCATCCCGAGACCGTGCCGTCGTCGAAGACGACGCGCACCTGGAGGGAGCGGCGCTCGCCCGAAGTCAGGTCCTGCGCCGGCCACGGCTCCAGGACACCGGCAGAGCCGGCGAGCACGAAGACCGCCTCCTCCCCGGCATCCGCCACACGCAGCTCGCACGAGACGGCCGCAGCTCGGTCGGGGCGGATCGGCCGCGTCCAGGACAGTCGAGGCCGGCGCTCGCCGATGCCCAGCACGTTCGGTCCGAGGTGCTCGAAGCCGACGGGCGACGGCGCGAGATCGTCGCGGACCCGCGCGGTCATCCCTTCACCCCGCCTTCGGTGAGCCCGGCGAGGACGCGGCGCTGGGCGACCAGGTAGACGACGATGAGGGGCAGGCTGGTCATGATCACATGCGCGAACACGAGGTTCCAGTTCAGCGTGGTGGTCGACGCCGATGCGAACGAGAACAGCGTGAGGGGCAGGGTCGCGTTCGCAGAGGTCTTCAGCAGGAGCAGCGCGAAGAAGAAGTCGTTCCACACCTGGATCACCAGGAGCACGCCGCCCACGAACAGCGTCGGCCGCAGCAGCGGCAGCATCACGGAGACGAAGATGCGCAGGCGGTGGGCGCCGTCGATCGCGGCAGCCTCCTCGAGCTCGACCGGGATGCTGCGCACGAAGCCCGTCGTCAGGAAGACGATCAGCCCCATCCTGGTGCCCATCATCATGAGGGCGTATCCGGCGATCGACCCGTCCAGGTGAAGGGTGGAGAGCAGGAAGAGCGTCGGGATCACCGCGGGAGGCAGAAGGATCGAGAGCGAGGTGATGTAGAAGAAGACCTGGAACGAGCGACGGGTGCTGCGCGCATAGCCCCAGGCGGCCATGGCCCCCATCAGCAGGACGACGACGATCGTCGGCACGGCCACGAGTGCGCTGTTGCGCAGACCGACGAGATAGTGCCCCTTCGTGAAGACCGCGGCGTAGTTCTCCACGAGAGCCCACTGCTCGGGCAGCGCGAGAGACAGGTCCGCCGCCTCCGCCGGCGACTTGAACGAGTTCACCACGAGGAGCCAGAACGGGATCACGATCCACGGAACCGCGAAGAGCGAGATCGCGGTGTATTTCAGGACGCGGCGGAGCCGGATCATGCGATCTCCCGTCGACGGAGCCAGGCCACCAGGGGCAGGGCGATCAGCACCACCAGGATCGTGACGGTCAGGCTCAGCGTGCTCGCCGTCCCGAAGTACGACTGCCCGAACTGCTGCTGGACGGCCACGTTGAGAGTCTGCGTCGAGACGCCGGGACCGCCGGAGGTCGTCGACGCGATGATGTCGTACGCGCTCAGGGCTCCGATCAGCGTCGTGACCACGTTGAAGGTGAAGGCCGGTGCGAGAAGCGGGAACACGATGCGCCAGAACCGCTGCGACGGAGAGGCGCCGTCGATCTCCGCAGCCTCGAGCAGGGACGCGGGGATGCTGTTGAGCCCTGCGATGTACACGAGAGTCGCGATACCGGACCATTTCCAGGCGTCGATGAAGGCGACCGTGACGAGAGCGGCGACCGGATCGCCGAGCCAGGCGAGGTCGAACCCGGGGACGAACACGCCGATCGCATCGTTGAGCGCCCCGTTCGGTGCGACGATCGCGCGCCAGATGTATCCGGCGGCGAGGGGCGAGATGAGCACCGGCAAGAAGAACAGCGAGCGGAAGAAGGCGTTGGCGCGCGTCGTCTCGCGCAGTGCGTTGGCGAGGGAGAGCGCCACGACGTTCTGGATCACCATCGCGATGACGGCGTACACCAGCGTGATGATGATCGCGTTGCTCAGAGTTCCGGATCGCCACAGCAGGATCCAGTTGGCGAATCCGGTGAAGCGGATGTCGTTCGAATAGCCGCTCCAGGACGAGAACGCGAACGGCAGGTTCAGCACGAACGGGATGAGGAAGAACAGCACGACCAGGACGAGAGAGGGGAGTGCGAACCACATCCAGCCTGCTCGGCGGCGAGTGCTGCCCGCCGCCGAGCGGGGCGCCGAGGCGATCACCATCCGGGCAGACCAGCCGCCGTCGACGCCTGCTCGACCGCGGCCTGCACGGTGCGGGCGGCGTCCTCCGGCGTCGTCTGGCGGGCCAGGAGCTTGGAGGTCTCGGTCGCCAGCGCGCCGAATCCCGCGACATTCGAGTTGAAGGCGATGCTGGAGTCGCCTTGATAGGCCGACTGGTAGCTCAGCTGGAGCTCGGAGAAGCCCTTCGGCGTCTTCGCGGTGTCGATCACGGGGAACGAATTCCCGTTGTCGACGAGCTTCTGGTAGCCCGCCCCCGTCGCGTACTCGATGAAGGAGAGCGCGGCCTTCTCCTTGGCGGCGTCGCCGGTCTTGGGTGCGTAGTAGGTGCCCAGAGGTCCGCCCGCCCAGGAGGCCACAGGCGACGACGACGACACGGGGACGAAGCCGACGGCCGCCGAGAGGGCGTCAGGGGATCCGCCGGCATCGGCGAGGAGCGACGCATAGGTGTCGGAGTGCAGCGCGGTCATCGCCGCCTTGCCCTCGAGGACCGCCTTCAGGCCGTCCTCGAACGTCGCGGAGGTGGCGTCCGCATTGAAGCAGCCGCGGTCACGGAGTCCGGCGTACGCCGTCAGGCCCGCGAGGAACGGGCTGCCCGCGGCGTCCAGCGCCTCCTTGTTGCCTCCGATGGCCGCGCCGTACTCGTTGCCGGAGTTGTGGTCGGCGACGTAGAGCAGGGGCAGGACCTGGGTAGGCCACACGCTCCCGCCGGATTCCCAGATCGGTGCCACTCCAGCCGGCTTCAGCGCCGTGCAGAGCGTACTGAGATCGTCGAAGCTCCGTGGCGGCTGGAGGCCGTGATCGGCGAGCACGGCCTTGTTGTAGTAGATCCCGAAGACCGAAGGGAAGCCGGTGACGGCCGCGTACACCGTGCCGTCCAGGGATCCCATGGAGGCGTACAGGTCTCCCGATGCCTTGACGAACTCCATCTGGGTCAGGTCCTGCATGTTCTTCGCAGGATTGAGCGTGAGCAGGTTGGCGACGGTCGGATGGAACTCGAGCAGGTCGGGTCGATCTCCGGTGGCCCACTTGGTGAGGATGGTCGTCTCGAACGAGTCGGAGGGGACGTCCACCAGCTCGATCGCGATGCCCGTCTTGGCTTCGAAATCCTTGTACAGCTGGAGGAGGGCGGGGGAGTCCGCGGAGTTGTGCCACATCGTCAGCGATGTCGGCTCCGTGCCGCCGTCAGCGGGCGCGGTGCACCCGGCGAGCACGAGGGAGGCGCCGGCGGCTACGGCCCCGGCGAGCAGTACGCGAGTCTTCATTGGTCACTCCGTTGGGTCCAGCGGTCGGGTTTCAAAGATTGACTAGAACGTTCTTCTAGACCGTTCTAGTGGCATAATCTAGGGAAGCCGCCGACTCGCTGTCAAGCATTCGATCCATCGAGTACCGGGGAGGATGAAGAGGGAGCATGACCGACACCAAGCCCGCTGAGCGCAGGCCGACCATCCGCGACGTCGCCGCGCGGGCCCAGGTCTCCACGGCGAGCGCCTCGCTGGTGCTGCGCAAGGCGCCGGGCATCAGCGATGAGACCCGGCAGCGCGTCGAGGCGGCGATGAAGGAACTCGGGTACCGCCCGATGGCATCGGCGCGAGGGATGCGCGGCAAGACGTTCACGCTCGGCGTGCTCGTCTCCGACATCCAGAACCCGTTCTTCGGCATGCTCCTCGACGGCGTCGCGGCCGCCGTGGCCGGATCCGGCTACGAGCCGCTCGTCGGCCCCGCCGGTCCGACGCGCGCGACGCAGAGCAGGATGCTGGAGGCGATGCGGGACCGGCAGATGGACGGACTCGTGCTCATCGCGCCCCATCTGCGGGAGGACGACCTCGAGGACGTGGCCAGGCACATCCCGACCGTCGTGATCGGTCGCCATGGTCCGGCCGACTCCTTCGACACCGTGGCGGGGGACGACGCCCTGGGCTCGCGTCTCATCGTGGACCATCTGGTGGCGCAGGGGCACCAGCGCATCACGTATGTGACGCACTCCGGACCGGATCCGGATGACCACAGGCGCCCCGAACTCGTCCGAGAGCGCGGGTACCTCGATGCCATGCGCGCCCACGGGCTGGACGAGTTCATCGATGTGGTCCCGGCCGAGTGGAGCCTGGAGGGAGGCAGACGGGCCGGGGAGCTGCTGCGCGGCAGGGACCGACAGCCCACGGCGATCCATGCCGGAGCGGACATCGCGGCCTTCGGCCTCATGGCCGAGCTGTGGACCGACGCCGGCGACCGGAGGCCCGCACTCGTCGGGTACGACAACACGCCCACGGCGGCACTGCCGCCGGTGGGGTTGAGCTCCGTCGACCAGTCGGGCTTCGAGATGGGACGTCGTGCCGCCGAGCTGCTTCTTGAGCGGCTCGACGGGCGCGCCGAGGCCCGCCATCTGGTGACGACACCGCGGCTCGTCGTCCGTGCGTCGTCCCAGCGCGACGCCCGCTGATCCGGCGGTCCGGCGTGTGAGGCCGGGGCCGGAACCTCCTCGGCGGCTATGATCGATCGAGCACGACGAGCAGGAGAAACGTGGCGAAGAAGACGAAGGACGACACCCCGATCGGGCCGACCGGGCGTCCCTACCAGGGCTTCCCCATCCCTGCTCCGCTGAAGGCGCACGGTCCCGCGCGGATCATCGCCCTCTGCAACCAGAAGGGCGGCGTCGGCAAGACCACGACGTCGATCAACCTCGCGGCCGCCTTCGCCGAGTACGGGCGGAAGGTTCTCGCCGTCGACTTCGACCCGCAGGGCGCGCTCTCGGCGGGCCTCGGGATCCCCACCCACGAGATCCCCACGGTCTACGACCTGCTGCTGGACACCAAGCGCGACGTGCATGAGGCGATCGTCCACACGCACGTCGAGGGGCTGGATCTGATCCCCGCGAACATCGACCTGTCGGCCGCCGAGGTGCACCTCGTCAACGAGGTCGCCCGCGAGACGATCCTCTCCCGCGTGCTGCGCCAGGTGGCGGGGGAGTACGACGTCATCCTCATCGACTGCCAGCCCTCGCTGGGCCTGCTCACGGTGAACGCCCTCACGGCGGCGCATGGCGTGCTCATCCCGCTGGAGTGCGAATTCTTCGCCCTGCGCGGTGTCGCGCTGCTCATCGAGACGATCGACAAGGTGCGCGACCGCCTCAACCCCTCGATCACCCTCGACGGCCTGCTCGCCACGATGTACGACGCGCGGACCCTGCACTCCCGCGAGGTGCTGGAGCGCGTGGTCGAGGCGTTCGGCGACGACGTGCTGGAGACCGTGATCGGGCGCACCGTCAAGTTCCCCGACGCCTCGGTGTCGGGCGTGCCGATCACCGAGTTCGCGCCGGAGCATCCCGCCGCACAGGCGTACCTGCGACTGGCCCGGGAGCTGGTCGCTCGTGGCGCCGTCGCCTGACGCGATCCCCGAGGACGCCCCGATCCCTGAACCCGAGTCCGGGTTCCGTGTGTCCCTGTCGAACTTCGACGGGCCGTTCGACCTCCTGCTGAATCTCATCTCGAAGCACGAGATGGACATCACAGAGGTGTCGTTGAGCAGGGTCACCGACGATTTCATCGCGTACCTGCGCGAGCTCGGACCGGATGAGGACCTCGACGAGACGAGCGAGTTCCTCGTCGTCGCGGCGACGCTGCTGGACATGAAGGTCGCAGGGCTCCTGCCGCAGGGGGAGCTCGTGGACGCCGAGTCCGTCGCGCTCCTGGAGGCCAGGGATCTGCTGTTCGCGCGGCTGCTGCAGTACCGGGCGTTCAAGGAGGTGTCGACCTGGTTCGCACGCAGCCTGCAGTACGAGGACCGGCGTCACGCCCGCGCGGTGCGGCTGGACGAGAAGCACCGCGCGCGCACGCCGGAGCTGGTGTGGACGCTCAGCGCGGCCGACTTCGGCACGCTCGCCCTGCTCGCGTTCGCGCCGAAGGAGATCCCCACGGTCGGCCTCGACCACCTGCACGCGCCGCTCGTCAGCATCCGGGAACAGGCCGCGATCGTGGTCACGCTGCTGCGCAGCCGGGAATCCGTGACTTTCCGTGAGATCGTGGCAGGGGCCCTGGAGCCAGGAGTCGTGGTGGCGCGCTTCCTCTCCGTGCTGGAGCTGTACCGGCACGCGGCGCTCTCCTTCGAGCAGCTGGAGCCGCTCGGGGAGCTGACCCTGCGATGGTCGGCCGAGCAGTGGACCGACGAGATGCTGGCGACGTTGGGAGCCGATTATGACCGATGACACCATGACCGATGACGCCGTGACCGTCGAGCAGCCGCTCACGGAGAAGCTCGAGGCGATCCTGCTCATCATCGACGAGCCGCACAGCCTCGTCTCCCTCGCCGCCGCCGTCGGCGCCCCCGTGCCTGCAGTGCGGCAGGCGATCGAGTCCCTCGTCGACGAGTACGACGGCCGGGGGCAGGGCCCGCGGCGCGGCTTCGAGCTGCGCGAGGTCGGCGGAGGCTGGCGGCTCTACGTGCGCGAGGACTACGACGACCTCGTCGCGGAATTCGTCGGCGGGCAGGCTCCGGCACGACTGTCGCAGGCGGCGCTCGAGACCCTCGCGGTGATCGCGTACAAGCAGCCGGTCACCCGCAGCCAGGTCGCCTCGATCCGCGCCGTCAACGTCGACTCCGTGGTGCGCACGCTCGTGGGGCGCGGGCTCATCACCGAACTCTTCCAGGACTCGGAGACCGGTGCGATCAACTACGGCACGACGGACGCGCTGCTGCAGAACCTCGGCATCAACTCGCTCGACGAGCTGCCGCCGATCTCGCCGCTGCTCGACGACGGCTCAGAAGGATTCAGCGAAAGGGCATGATGTCGACCGAAACACCCCCTGCCGGTTTCTCGGAGAACGGCGTGCGCCTGCAGAAGGTGCTCGCGAACGCGGGCGTCGCATCGCGGCGCGTGATCGAGCAGTACATCGTCGAGGGACGGATCCGCGTGAACGGATCCGTCGTCACCGAACTCGGCCGACGGATCGACCCGGAGAACGACCTGGTCGATGTGGACGGCACGGCCGTGCAGCTCGACACCGGCAAGCGCTACGTCATGCTGAACAAGCCCACCGGCGTGGTCTCCTCGATGAAGGACGAGAAGGGGCGCGCGGATCTGCGCCGCTTCACGAAGGACTACGAGGAGCGTCTCTACAACGTCGGGCGCCTGGACGCCGAGACCAGCGGGCTGCTCATCCTCACGAACGACGGCGACCTCGCACACGTGCTCGCACACCCCTCCTTCGGCGTGACCAAGGTCTACATCGCCAAGGTCGAGGGCGTCGTCACCGCGCAGACGATCGCGAAGCTCACGAAGGGCATCGAGCTCGAGGACGGGCTGATCGTCGCCGACAAGGCGCGCCTGCTGGACTCGTCCGCGGGATCCAGCCTCGTCGAGCTCACCCTGCACTCCGGGCGCAATCGCATCGTGCGCCGGATGCTCGCGGCGGTCGGGCATCCCGTCACCGAACTCGTGCGGCGTCAGTTCGGCCCGCTGCACCTGGGAACCCTCCCTGCGGGGAAGTCCAGGGAACTGACTAAAATCGAACTCGGCGCGCTTCTGACCCTGTCGCGCCAGGATTCCCCTGCGGAGGGCGCCTCGGATGCGCCGGCGGCCGACCGGGGAGACGCGCAGGAGAACGAGTGAGCGACACGAGCAGGACGCCGAACGAGCGTGCCGCGCGGCTGTCCGGAACCATCCGGATCGTCGGCGCGGGGCTTCTCGGCGCCAGCATCGGGCACGCCCTGACCGCGAAGGGCGTCGACGTCGCCCTCGCCGACACCTCGCCCGCACAGCTGCGGCTCGCGATCGACTACGGCGCGGGCCGCGCCGCTCGCGAGGACGACGCCCCGTCCCTTGTAGTCGTCGCCGTGCCACCGGACGTGACGGCGGACGTCATCGAGGCAGAGCTGGCGCGGTTCCCGGACGCCGTGATCACCGATGTCGCGAGCGTCAAGCTCGAGCCGCTGCGCGTGCTCCGCGAGCGCGGCGTCGATCTGACCCGGTACATCGGATCCCATCCGCTGGCCGGTCGCGAGCGCGGGGGAGCGATCTCGGCGCGCGCCGACATCTTCATCGGCCGCCCCTGGGTGGTCTGCCGCGACGAGGAGACCCGCGCGGCGGATCTCGCGCTCGTCGAAGGCCTGGCTCTCGACCTCGAGGCGATGCCGCTCGAGATGACTCCGGAGGAGCACGACCGCGCGGTCGCCCTGACCTCGCACGTTCCGCAGGTCGTCGCGAGCCTGCTCGCCGCCCGCCTCGCCGACGCCGAGGACGGCTCGCTCCGCCTCGCCGGACAGGGCGTGCGCGACACCACGCGCATCGCCGCCTCCGCCCCCGAGCTGTGGGTGCAGATCCTCGGCGCGAATGCGGCGCCGGTCGTCTCGGTGCTCGATGCGCTCGCGGCGGAGCTCGCCGAGGTCGCCGACGCGCTCCGGGACCCCGACCGCACCGGATCCCGGCGCACGGTCGCCGAGGCGATCCGGCACGGGAACGAGGGCGTCGAGCGGCTGCCGGGCAAGCACGGCCAGAACCGCCGGTTCGAGTCGTTCGTCGTGATGATCGACGACACCGCCGGCCAGCTCGGCCGCCTCTTCGGCGAGCTCGGCGAGCTCGAGGTGAACGTCGAGGACCTGCGCCTGGAGCACTCGCCCGGCGCGCAGTTCGGCCTGGCGGAGATCAGCGTGACGCCGGCTGCCCTCCGCGGCGCGGTCGAGGGTCTCGAGGCCAGGGGATGGCGGATTGCGAGCATGCCCGATGACTGAGTCGTTCATCGTCGCGATCGACGGCCCTGCCGGATCCGGCAAGTCCAGCGTGTCCAAGGCCGTCGCACGACGCCTCGGCTACGGCTTCCTGGACACGGGCGCCGCGTACCGCGCGCTGGCCTGGCACGTCCTGGACCGCGGCGACGACACCGCCGACGAGGCTGCGGTGCTGGCCGCCGCCGCCGACTTCCCGTTCGCGCAGGGGCTCGACCCCGACGACCGTCTCGTGCACGTCGGAGCGACGGACGTGACGGACGCGATCCGCGAACCGAGGGTATCGGGCGCCGTGAGCGGCGTGGCACGCGTGCCCGCCGTGCGCGAGCAGGTGAACGACGCGTTCCGCCGGATCGCGCGAGAGGCCGAATACCCCGCCGTGGTGGTGGAGGGGCGCGACATCACGACCGTGGTCGCCCCGGACGCCCCCGTGCGGATCCTGCTCACCGCGGCTCCCGAGGTGCGCGCAGCGCGCCGGGCCGCGGAGCTCGACGCGGAGGATGCGGGCGCAGTCGCTGCCGCTCTGCATCACCGCGACGCCAAGGACAGCGCGGTGGTGGACTTCCTCACCGCCGCGGAAGGAGTCGAGGTCGTGGATTCGACCGACCTCGACTTCGAGGAGACCATCGATGCCGTGATCGCGGTGATCGAGCGACGTGCGCCTGGAGCGCAGCGAGGAGCCGACAATGGCTGACGAAGAAGAATACGAGGGCGGCGAAGACCGCCTCGCGGAGAAGCTGGACGCGATGGACGAGGAGCTCGTCGAGTCGCGCGCCGCGACCCTGCGTGCGGGCCTCGAGGACTACGACCTGGACGACGAGGACGCCGAGCTGCTCGCAGGCCTCGTCGAGGGCGAGGACGGGATCCAGTTCCTGCCCGCCCTGCCCGTCGTCGCGATCGTGGGACGGCCGAACGTCGGCAAGTCCGCGCTCGTGAACCGGATCCTGGGCCGTCGCGAGGCCGTCGTGGAGGACACCCCCGGTGTCACGCGCGACCGCGTCACGTACAAGGCGGAGTGGATGGACCGGCGTTTCACGGTGGTCGACACCGGTGGCTGGGAGCCCGACGCGAAGGGCATCGACCGTTCGGTCGCCGCGCAGGCAGAGGTCGCGATCGACCTCTGCGACGTGGTGCTGTTCGTCGTCGACGCGAGGGTCGGGGCCACCTCGACCGACGAGCACGTCGTCAAGCTGCTGCGCAAGAGCGGCAAGCCGGTCTTCCTGGTCGCGAACAAGATCGACGACGCCCGGCAGGAGCCGGAGGCCGCCGCGCTGTGGAACCTGGGTCTCGGCGAGCCGTACCCGGTGTCCGCGATCCACGGTCGCGGTGTCGCAGACTTGCTCGACGCCATCATGGAGAAGCTGCCGGAGGTCTCCGCCGTCGCCAAGGGCGAGATCGGCGGACCCCGCCGCGTAGCGATCCTGGGCCGGCCGAACGTGGGCAAGTCCTCGCTGCTGAACAAGGCCGCGGGGGAGGAGCGCGTCGTCGTCAACGAGCTCGCGGGCACCACTCGCGACCCCGTGGACGAGGTCGTGGAGCTGGGCGGCAAGCTGTGGCGCCTCGTCGACACCGCCGGCATCCGCCGCCGCGTGCACCTGCAGCAGGGTGCGGACTTCTACGCGTCGCTGCGCACGTCGACGGCGCTGGAGAAGGCCGAAGTGGCCGTGGTCGTGCTCGACGTGAGCCAGTCGATCAGCGTGCAGGATCTGAACATCATCGACATGGTGCTGGAGTCGGGCCGCGCGCTCGTGCTCGCGTTCAACAAGTGGGACCGCCTGTTCGACGACGACATGGAGAATCAGGACCGCCGCCGGTACCTGGAGCGAGAGATCGAGCAGGACCTGGCGCACGTCGCCTGGGCCCCGCGCGTGAACATCTCGGCGAAGACCGGCCGCCACCTGGACAAGCTCGTCCCGGCGCTGGAGACCGCGCTGGAGAACTGGGACCGCCGGATCCCGACCGGCAAGTTCAACGCCTTCCTCTCCGAGCTCGTCGCCGCCAACCCGCACCCGCTGCGGGGCGGCAAGCAGCCCAGGATCCTGTTCGGCACGCAGGCGACCACACGTCCGCCGACATTCGTGCTGTTCACGACCGGCTTCCTCGACCCCGGCTATCGCCGGTTCATCCAGCGGCGCCTGCGCGAGCTGTACGCCTTCGAGGGCACCCCGATCGTGATCAACATGCGGGTGCGCGAGCGCCGGCAGCGCTGACGGTCACGGCGCCGACCTCAGGGTCGGCGCCGTTCCTGTTCCGTCAGCCCTGGCGTGCCGCGCGCACCATCGCCGTACGGTCGGGTTCGGTGAACCCGAACTGCCGGTAGAGGCCGTGCGCGTCGCTCGTGAACAGCGTCCAGCGCATGTCGGCGCCAGGGCCGTCATCGATCATGAGCTGCATCATGCGCTTGCCGAGGCCGTGGCCGCGGTGCGCGTGATCCACGTAGACGTCGGCGAGGTAGGCGAACCCGATGCCGTCCGAGACCGCACGAGCGAAACCCACCTGCTCGCCGGTGCCGGCGCGATAGACGCCGACGACGCGCCAGGCGTTCGCGAGCTGGGCCTCGACGTCGGCGCGCGTGCGCCAGCGGCCCCAGTAGACCTCGGTCGAGAGCCAGGTCCACACCGCGTCGGGCTGGATCCGGGAGGGATCGTCGTCCAGTTCGTAGGCATCGTTCATGCACACCATTCTTGCAACGGTGACGGCGTGCAACGATCCGTCGCACGGAGCCACCCATCGACGGCGTGTGAAAGGGTGGAGGGGTGACGATCGTTCCCCCGGAACCCGGTGAACCTCGGCGCCCCCAGGGGCCGCTGAGCAGCGGCGATGCCTGGGTGGTGGCGCCGACGGGGGAGCGGTACTGGGGCCGTTATGGCGCGGCGGGGCTGCTCGCCCACGACCGGGAGCGCGGCGTGCTGCTGCAGCACCGGGTCGCCTGGAGCCACCACGGCGGCACCTGGGCGCTGCCCGGCGGTGCGCTGCACGAGGGCGAGTCTGCCCGTGAGGGCGCGATCCGCGAGGCGCAGGAGGAGGCCGGCGTGCCGGACGGCGCCGTCAGGGCGCAGTTCGAGAGCGTGCTGGACCTCGGGATCTGGAGCTACACGACCGTGGTCGCCGACGTGGTCACGCCGTTCGAGCCCGTGATCAGCGATCCGGAGAGCCTGGCGCTGCAGTGGGTCCCGGTCGACGAGGTGGACCACCGTGCGCTGCACCCCGGCTTCGCCGAGGCGTGGCCCGAGTTGCGTGCGCTGCTGGACGTACGGCCGGTGGTCGTGGTGGACGCCGCGAACGTGGTCGGATCCGTGGCGGACGGCTGGTGGAAGGACCGCGCGGGAGCGACCGCGCGCCTTCGCGACCGGCTGGACGCGTGGGCTCGGCGTGGAGTATCGGCGGAACGGGTCGCGCTGGATTCGACGCGCTGGCATCCGCGGGTGGTCCTCGTCGCCGAAGGCGCGGCGCGGGAGGTCGCAGACCCCGCCGACAGCGCCGATGTGGCATGCGCGGTAGAGATCGTGCGTGCCCCCGCGGCGGGCGACGACGCGATCGTCGACGTCGCGGGCGAGCGCGTGGCGGCGGGCGATCGGGTTTTCGTCGTCACGAGCGACCGCGGCCTGACTGCGCGGATCGAGACGCTGACGGGCGACGGCGGTCCGGCCGAGGTGCAGCCCGTGCGCTGGCTCCTCGATCAGCTCGATGAGGTCCCGCTGCCCGCGGAGTAGCACCGGCAGAACTCAGACGAACATGACGCGTCGTGGCGCACGGTCGTCGTAGGCGCGACCGATCGGACTCGTCCAGCGCAGCGTTCCATCGGGAAGCTGATGCGCTGTCCAGCGATGACCCGCATCGATATCGGGATGCTTGAGCGCGTGATGCCCTGGACAGAAGTCGCTCAGGTTGGTGATCTCGGTCTGCCCGCCCAGAGCGAAGTCCTCGTTGTGATCGATGTCGCAGCGGCGGGCGGGCGTGTGGCATCCCGGGAAGCGGCAGCGCTGATCCCTCGCCCTCAGGAACCGCTTCATCGCGGTGGTCGGCGTGTAGCGGTCGACCTTCGTGACCATTCCGGCGTCATCCAGGAACAGCCGATTCCATCCGCTGGCGCGACGGGCGAGATCCCGGGCGATGTCGGGATGCAGCGGACCGTGTCCATCCAGCTCGGCGAGCCGATCGTCCTCCCCGGCGAGGGTGCTGCCGGCGATGGTCACCTGTACCGTCGCGGTGATCCGATCCAGGCCGGTGCCGAGCGCTTCGGAGGGCGTCGCGGCGAGCAGCAGGTCGATGAAGGTGTCGGCCTCGATCTCGCGACGAGTCCGGCCGTCCGCCGCGACGAACTCGGGCCGGGCGTCGGGCCCGACCGTGGCGGCGACGGCGGTCGCGAGGCTGCGGAGGCGATCCATGATCGCCACGGCGTAGACCTCTGGCAGCACGGCCGTCAGCAGTGCCAGTCCGTCGTCGAGGGGGCGGATCGTGATCTGACGCTCGGACGCCGCCCTGGCGTGGCGCTCCCGGATGCTCTCCCCGGCGAGGGCGGCCGTGATCTGCCGAGCGTGCGGCCGGGTGCGCGCCGGCGTCTCGTGTTCGGCGATCGTGAGGGCGGCGGTTTCGTACACCGCGAGCGTCTCGGCGTCGAGGTTGCCGTTGAGTACCGCCTCGCGAACGGGAGCGGCCGCGGCGACCAGCACGCGGACGTGCTGCGCCGTGATATCACCCTGGCGCAGGGCGCGACGCAGCGCGGGGAAGAACTCGCTCAGAGCCGCTGCATCGTTGAATCCGAGCTCGGCGGCGGTCTTGGAGATGTGCCCGGCGGCCGAGTACTCCGCGATCATCGACCGGCGGATCATGTCGCGGTGCTGGGGGTCGGCGCGGACATCCGCGTCGAAGAGGTCCGCCCTGGCGGCCAGCAGCTCGGAGGCCTCGCCCTCGAGTCGTGCGATCTCAGCCCGCTTCGCCACCCACGCATCCAGCAGCGCGCCGCGAGCTGCGGCGGGAGGGAGCGGGGCTTCGTTCATGCTCCCAGTATAGAACAGAGCTTCGATCACAGGAGGGGGTGTGGAAAACTTTTCTCCCTGATCGCGTGCGAATTCTTGGTCATCGGTCGCTGTGCTCCCCGCCCTGATCGCGCCCGCGCAGCCGGTCGATGTCGCGGCGTTCGCGTTTGGTCGGACGGCCTGCTCCCCGGTCCCGCAGACCGGCGGCGGCCATCGGATCCCGCGGTGGCGTGCGATCCTCGGCGGCGACGGCCGCGAGGGGAGCGCCGACGCGCTTGACCAGCGTCTGGCGGACGATGAGGATCCGATCGAATCCGCTGATCCTGATCCGCAGCTCGTCGCCGATCTTCACGGTCTGCGCGGCCTTGACCCGATCGCCGTTGAGTCGCACGTGGCCGGCGCGGCACGCGGTCGTTGCGGCGGAGCGGGTCTTGAACACCCGCACGGCCCAGAGCCAGCTGTCGATGCGGACGGGACCACGGGCCCAGGGGTCCGTGTTCATGCGAGCGACTCCGTGCCACGTTCGACGGCGTCGGCGCGAGCGTCGGCCGGTGCCGGGCCGTTCTCGCCGCGGCGCAGGGCCAGGAGCGCGCCGGCGACGATCAGCCCTTGCCCGATCGTGTACGTGGCCATGACGGCGGGGCTCGTCCAGCCGGGCATCGCGCCGGGAAGGAACAGGCGGAAAGCCAGGATCGAGTCGCTCGAGAGGAAGAAGACTCCACCCCAGGCGATCATCGTGCGGCAGCGCGCCGAGGTCGCGGCCGTCCCGGCGAGCACGATGCCGTACGCGGCGACCGCCGCGAACAGGGAACCGGTGTGCGGCCCGAGCACCGCGATCATGAGCAGCCACCACAGCACGTAGACGACGGTCCACAGTGGCAGCCGGCGCACGCGCAGGTGGCGGAGGAACAGCAGGATGTAGGCGACGTGCGCGAGGGCGAAGAAGCCCAGCATGAGCGGCAGCTCCGGCACGAACGGGAAGAACAGCCCCGCCTCGTCGCCGAGCCAGGAGAAGAGCAGCGCGATCGCCAGGAGCACAGCAGCGCCCCGCGGCGCCAGAGTCTTCCAGGCGAGCACCACGGGGATCGCGAGCAGGGGCATCAGCAGCGCCTTCGTCGGAACCGCGAGCGGGCTCCGGGTGGCGAGCGCGATCACATGGACCAGGGCGACGACGATGTACGGCGCGAACGGCCACAGGGCGCGAAGTCGGGTGCGGCTCTGCATCCCTCCATCGTAGGAGCGAGAGGACGCCCGGCTCGCCGCGGCATCGGCGGTCACCGCTATCCCGCGAGGTCGAGGCTGACCAGGGGGCGTCCTGACCGCAGCTCGCCGACGACCGAGAACCCCGCGGCGAGGAAGGTCGACAGTGCTCCGTGGAACAGCTCGTTCGGCGACACCTTCACTGCAGCCGTGTCGACGGGGTAGCCCTCGACGACGCGGGCGCCGGACTCGCGGGCGTAGTCGACGGCGGCCGCGAGGAGGGCGGCGTTCAAACCCTGCCCGCGATGGTCGCGTCGCACGGAGAAGCACGTCACCGCCCACACGCCGCCATCCTCGAGCGGTTCCTGCGTGGCGGCCACGATCGCTCGCGTGTAGGCGAGCCTGGCTTGCCCCGGGCGCGGGCCGATGCGGATCCAGCCCGCGGCCTCCCCGTCCCGGTATGCGACGATGCCCGGCGGGGGACCGGTCGTGATCTCCTCCCGGAGGATCCCGACCCGCTGGTCCTTCGTCGTGGCGTTCCAGTCCTTGTTGCGCAGCACCGGCCATACGCACTGGCACGAGGCGCCGTCGCCGCCTCCGGTGAGCGTGCGCTGCACGTCCTCCCACTCCGTGAGCGTCGCTGCCTTCGTCGTGATCGCTGACATGGTCCGACCCTACGCGGCGGTTCGGACAGGGGCGCGGAACCGCGGGACTTCACCCGCCCAGCGCGGTGGTCGGGTCGGTGCGGGCGGCTCGGACGGCGGGGTAGAGGCCGGCGACGGCGCCGATGAGGAGCGTGGCCCCGATCGCGATGGCGAGGGTGACGGGAGGGATGGCGACTGGCCATCCTCTGAGAAGCGCGAAGCCTGCGGTCACCGCCACACCGAGGGCGGCGCCGAGGACTCCGCCCAGTGCCGAGAGCAGCAGCGCCTCGGAGAGGAACTGCGTGCGGATGTGGCCCCGAGTAGCGCCGAGCGCGCGTCGCAGGCCGATCTCGCGGCGGCGTTCCAGCACGGAGATGATCATCGTGTTCGCCACGCCGATGCCGCCGACGAGCAGTGCGACGGAGCCGAGACCGACGAGAAGACCGGTGAACGCCTGGTCCGCGGCCTTCTTCGCGGCGAGGGCATCGGAGGGACGGGACACGGTGACCTGGTCGGGTGTCTGCGGGCTGACGGTCCGACCGAGACGGGTGCGCACCGACTCCACGGCCGCGTCCGATGATCGTTCGTAGACCATGGTCGGGCTTCCGTCGTAGCCGAACTGCGCGTGGGCGATCGGGATGCCGATCAGGGCGGACGTGTCCAGTTCGGGCGCGAGAGGGACGGCCTCGAGAATGCCGACCACCGTGAAGTAGCGGCCGCCGAGCCACACCTGTGCTCCGGGAGAGGCCACTCCCAGTCTTTCGGCCGCCTTCGCGCCCAGCACCACGGCCGGGAAGTTCGCGGTGGCGGCGTTCAGCCATGATCCGGCCGCGAGTCTCGCTCCGGTGGTGCCTGGCAGCCGCAGGTCGGCCGCCCGCACTGTGATTCCGCCGGTCTCGGACGGATCCGTCAGATGGCTGCGATAGACGCTCACGGACAGGTCGCCGTAGCCGCTGGCGCTCTCGACGCCGTCGAGCATCCCGACCTTCGCGATCGTGTCGGGAGGGAGCTTCGTGTCCTGACCGAAGACGCTCTTCCCTGCCTGGGCGGTCAGCAGGTTGGTCCCGAGGCTCGCCAACTGGGCGTTGAGCTTCGCCTGGCTCGATGCGGAGATGCCGACGACGGCGATCATCGCGGCGATCCCGATGGCGATGCCCAGCGCCGACAGGATCGCGCGAGCAGGCCGGGTGCGAAGGCCCACGGTGCCCAGGCGCACGGCGTCCCTCGCGAGCAGTCGCGAGCGGGGACGCGGTGGGGGCGCTGAGGGGTTCGCCGCCGAGGTCGTGGCGAAGTCCGCCGGTGCCGTTGTGATGCTCATGCGACCGACCTGCTCGCCGAATCGGAGAGCACGCGGCCATCGCGGATCGCGATCCGTCGAGGCAGTCGCTCCGCCAGCTCCGCATCGTGGGTGATGACCACGACGGTGGTTCCCCGGGCGTTGATCTCGTGCAGCAGTTCGATGATCCTCGCCCCGGCCATCGAGTCGAGGTTGCCGGTCGGTTCGTCGGCCAGCAGCAGAGGCGGTTCGCCGATCATCGCGCGGGCGATGGCGACGCGCTGCCGCTCTCCGCCGGAGAGCTGGTGCGGACGATGGCCATGCCGATGGCCGAGCCCCACGCGGTCGAGCACGGCGCGCGCCCGCTCCCGCCGCTCCGGTCGCGGGATTCCTGCATAGAGCAGCCCGTCCGCCACATTGTCGAGAGCGGTCACGCCCTCCGCCAGGTGGAATTGCTGGAAGATGAAACCGATTCGATGGGCGCGCAGCGCCGAGAGGGCACGATCCGAGAGGCTCCTCACATCCACTCCTTCGATGAGTGCCGTGCCGGCGGTGGGCCTGTCGAGCGTGCCGATCAGATTGAGGAGGGTCGACTTGCCGGAGCCGCTCGGGCCGACGATCGCGACGAACTCGCCCTCGCGGATGGTCAGGTTCACTCCGGCGCAGGCGAGCGCGGGGGGTTCGCCGTAGCCCCGCTCGACGTCACGGAGCACGATGATGTCGCTCATGATCCTGGCACCACGACTTTCTGTCCTTCGTCGATCCCCGGTCCGGTGATCTCGACGCGCCCTCCGGCGAACAGGCCGGTCGTCACAGGGACGCGTGTGGTCTTGCCGGACCGGGGATCGACGATCTCGACTCCGAAACGGTTCCCGTCGAGCGCCTGGAGGGCTCCGACGGGGACGGAGAGCACGTTCTCGCGCGCCTCCGACGGGAAGTTCACGGTCACGCTCGCCTGCTGCAGGGGGCCGACCGAGGCCGGGTCGGAGAGGGCGACCACCACCGGGATGACCACCGTCTTGCCTGCGCCGCTCTCCTTCTCGGTCGGTACTCCCACCGAGGCGATCGTGCCGTCTGTGGATTTTCCCGACGGCAGATCGATGGTGACCTTGCCGCCGACCGTCGCGAGCTGCTGGTCGGCCAGTTTGAGGTCGACATCCACCTTCTTGTCGAGCGCTGTGACCCCGAGCACGGGTGAGCCAGGGCCGAGCTGCGCGCCGACCGGTGCTTTCACCGCGGCGACCCGGACATCACCGACGGAGAACACGACGCGGCCGAGGTCGATGACGCCGGTCCTCTCCTGACCGGTGGCCTTCTGCCAGGCCCGGATGGCCTCGGCGGTGCGCGCGGTGAACTCCTCGTCCGGTTCGCGGGAGAAGTAGCCGAGTGCGGCAAGGCTGCGCTCGAGCTGTGCGACATCCGGACCGTTCGACATCCCCTCCTCGAAGGCCCGCCACGCCGGGAGATCGCCGTGGAACAGGAACACGGGGACGTTGTCGACGGCGAAGAGCGCCTGGCCGAGGGCGATCTGCGTGCCGGGCGCCGGCAGCGAGGTGATGACTCCGCCGACCCCGCTCATGATGTCTCGGGCGCCCGCGTAGGCGAGAGTGCCGGTCGACTTCGTCGTACCGGTGAGCGTGCCCCGCTCGATCGGCGCTGATTCGACGTGCAGGGTCTTCTTGACGGGCGGCGGGGAGGAAGGCGTCGCGCCGAAGGCATAGGCCCCGGCACCGGCGCCGAGGAGAACAGCCACTCCGGCGGCAGCGCCGACGATCACCCGCCGACGCCGCCGCTTCCTGCGTGCGAGGTCGACCTGGGTCCCCGGTGCGGGCGCCGAATCGTGCTCCGCGGCTTCGGCCGCTGAGGTCGTCTCAGCCATTGGGTCGCGCGCTTCCACCGTCGGCGTCGCCCGCGCCGGGCAGACACTTCTTGAGCACCTCCGGGGGGACGTCCATCGGCATGGCCGCAGTGCTTCCGTTCTTCGGGTCCGGCATGTCGATGCCGTTCTCGCGGAAGCACTTCGCGCTCTTCAGCGCCTCTTCCTGCAGCTGCTCTTCCGTCTTGCCCTCGTCGCCGGGGGCGGCGGGAGGATTGCCGAGCTTCTCCCGGCACTTGGTGCTCGCCTTGTCGAAGGCGGCGGCGTTCGATTGATCGATCGTGACGCCGAGACCGCCCTTGCTGGGATCAGGGAAATCGAGACCCTCGCCGCGCATGCACTGGGCGAACGCGAGTTGCCAGTCGTCGAAGCTCTTGGCTTCGGCTGAGGGCCTCTCGGCTCCGTCGCTGCTCGGCTGGCCGCCGCCTCCGGCGCTGCATCCCGACAGGATGGCGATCGTCAGGGGCACAGCAGCCAGGGCGGCCAGCGCGCCACGCGACCTCTTCGTGAGGAACATGGTCTCTCCTTTCGGAGCAACTCCCGTTGGCGTTGCTCTTCTGGAACCAGTTCAGCGAACTGCCCGTTGTGACGGCGTTAAGGCGCTTCTTTAGGTTTTGCTGACGTCGCGGGCGGGACAAGGGTGAAGGTCACGGTGAGCCCGCCCTTCGGGTTCGCGACGATGGCGAGTCCGGCGCTGTGGACCTCGGCGACGCTGGCGACGATCGCCAGTCCGAGCCCGTGGTGCCGATGCCCGCCCGTGCGGCCCGTGCCGCGCACGAACGGTTCGGTGAGCGAAGCGACGGTGCTCGTCGTCACGACGGGACCCGTATTCGCGACCTGCACCTGCGCGCCGTTCGAGCGATGGCCCGTTGTCAGCCGGAGAGTGCCGTCCTCGATGTTGTGACGGAGGGCGTTCTGGACCAGGTTCGCCACCGCCCGATGCAGGAGCACCGGATCTCCCAGGGCTTCCGCCGGTTCGAGATCCGTCTCCACCCGCACACCGGAGGAGGCGATCTCCTCACGGAGGTCCTGCAGCACGTCCGCCGCGATCCGCGCGAGGTCGATCTTCTCGTTCCGAGTTCCCCTTGCGCCGATCTCAGCGAGGGTGAGCAGCGAATCGACGGTCTCGATGTTGCGCCTGTTCGTCTGATAGACCCGTTCGGCAACCCTCCGAAGCGACTCCGTGTCGAGGTCGGGATCGGCCAGCGCGACTTCCAGCATCGTCTGGTTGGTCGCGAGCGGGGTGCGCAGCTCATGGGAGGCGTTCGCAGCGAACCTGCGGTGGGACTGGAACGCTCCGTCGAGCTTCTCCAGCATGTCGTCGAAGGTGTCGGCGAGGTCGTGCACCTCGTCGCCTGGCCCCCGCATTCCGATGCGGTGATCGAGCGCTCCCGTCGCCGCGAGCTTCGCGGCGGAGTTGATCTCGGTGAGCGGACGCAGCACCCGTCCTGCGATCACCCAGCCGAGGACCGCGCCGATCACGGCGAGCACCACGAGGGCCAGGATCGAGATGGTGAGCAGGGTGTTCAGGATGTCGGAGGCGCTCGTGAGCTCAAGCGCGGCAGTGGAATCGACGCCGGTCGGCAGTGGCGTCGCCGGGGCCGCGTTGAGTGGCGGAGAGGACGGATACGAGGCTTCCAGCGTGTCCGCGGGCAGGATCGCATACGTCGGCACGTAGCGCATGAAGACGTAGATCGTTCCGAGCATCACCGCGCCGCTCGCCGTCAGGAGAGTCGCGTACGTGAGGGTCAGCCGGGCACGGATCGTCATCCGCGGCCGCCACAGAGGCACGCTCCGCGACACGGACCGGTCAGTCACGGGAGCCATCGAACCGGTAGCCGCAGCCCGGCACGGTCTGGATCATCCACGGTTCGCCCAGCTTCTTGCGAAGCGTCGAGATGGTCACCCTGATCGTGTTGGTGAACGGGTCGGCATTCATGTCCCACGCCTTCTCGAGCAGCCGTTCGGCGCTGAGCACCCCGCCGTCCGCCCGCATGAGCAGCTCGAGCACGGCGAACTCCTTCCGACTCAGCCGCACGCGCCTGCCGTTCCTCGTCACCTCGCGCCGGAACGAATCGAGTCGCACTCCGCCGTCGGCAAGGGTCGGGGGTGCGGCCGGCTGATTGCGGCGCTCCAGAGCTCGCAATCGTGCAACGAGCTCGGGGAAGTCGAACGGCTTCGCCACGTAGTCGTCAGCGCCCAGCTCGAACCCCAGGACCTTGTCGTCGAGGGTCCGCGCTGCGGTCAGCATCAGCACGCGCACCTGAGGGTGCTCGGCCACGATGCGCCCGCACACCTGGTCGCCATGCACGCCCGGGATATCCCGGTCGAGAACGATGACGTCGTAGTCGTTGATCGTGACGTACTCCAGAGCGGCGTCGCCGTCGTGCACGACATCGACCGCGATGCCCTCCCGGCGCAGCCCGGTCTGGATCGCGTCGGCGAGAAACGGCTCGTCTTCGACGATCAATACACGCACCGCTCCTCCAAAGTTCGCGCCGGTCGGCTCCTGCAAAGCCAAGCACGGCGACCATAACGTTGGCGTAAAGCACTTCGGCGCGGGGATCCGCCCGGAGACTCAGCGAAGCCTAGCTCCAGTCCACGAGTGCGGAGCGGTAGAAGCCGATGCCGCGGGCGCTCCAGATGCGCGGGTGCAGGGACAGACGATCGCGATACTCATCCCAGACGCCCTCCTCAGCCGGAGACCAGGCGCGCTCCGCGAAGCCGGGGAGCCGGGTGGTCAGCAGCAGCTGCATCTCCTCCGTTTCGGTGATCGTGTCCGCCCACATGGTCGCCTCGACCCCGGCGATGCGTTCCGGTCGCAGTCCTGCGAAAGCCGTCGCCGGATCCCACTCATAGAACTCGCGCAGGGTGCGGGGCGAGTACACGTCGAGACCGAGATGGGGGCGGCGCACGGTCTGCGCCTCGTCGAGCGAGGGCTCGGCATGCGGGGTGTCGAAATAGGCGACCCGCGTGGGGGACACGAGGATACCGGCGCCCTGCTCCTGAGCCCGCGCCAGATCGCCTGCAGCCGTGCCGTAGAAGGGCAGGATCCGTGCCGGCATCCCCGCAGGCAGGGGCTGCCCCGCGGCGGCGAGCGCCTCGAGCTTGTCGAGATCGCCTCCCGGGCCGGCGAAGTCGATCCATACCTGCGCGACGTCGTCGGGGCCGAATCCGGCACGCGATCCCTCCTGGAACGCGATCGGGCGCACATCGAAGTCCCGCACGAGCTGCAGTGCACGGCGGACGAAGACTCCGTACAGGTCGTCCGGCATGCGGAACGCCTCATCGCCGCCGACATGGATCACCGGGCTTGCGGTGATGTCCAGAAGCTGTCGATAGATCTCCCGCAGAAGGTCCCAGAGGCCGTCGGCGTCCGGGTCGGCGTATGCGACGTCGCGCTCGCCGGTGTGCACCAGCACACCCAGGTCGGGGCGCGCGCGGATGAAGGCGGCGCAGTGCCCAGGAAGGTCGATGTCGGGGATGATCTGGATGTGCCGAAGCGCGGCGTGCGCGACGATCGCGGCGAGATCGTCGCGGGTGTATCGCTCGGGAGTCGCTGCCGTGAGCTCGGGATGGCCGTCGACCTCGATCCGCCATGCCTCGTTGTCGACCAGGTGGAGTTGCATCGCGTTGAACTTGTAGAGCGCGAGGAGGTCGATCACCTCGCAGACCTCCGCAACGGAATAGTAGTGCCGCGCGACATCGAGCAGGAGCGACCGCCAGGCGAAGCGAGGCCGGTCCTCGATCTCCACCGCCTCGAGCAGGATCGATCCGTCGGCTCCCGGGGAGGCGAGCGCCAAGAGCTGTCGCAACGTGGTGAGACCGCGGAACGCGCCGACGTCGGTGGCGGCGAGGATCCTGATCCCTTCCGGGCGCACCGTGAGCCGGTACCCCTCGTCGGTGCCCTCGGCGCCGAGTCGCAGACCCGCCGCCGGTTCCTCGCGGGCGCGAGCAGGATCCACGATCGCCTCGATCGCGCCGCCGTCATCGAGGCGCAGGGCAGGGCCGCCGTCGCGGACGAGGTCGTGGAGGAGTGCGGATGCCGCGGCGCGGAGCGAGGAAGGCACGGTGAGTGCGGCGCCGGGGCGCACCTCGTGTCCGTGCGGTCCGCCGGTGCGGAGTGAGGTCGGCTGCGGGATCAGGGCGACGGGCACAGGGGCTCCTCCTGCTCGGGGCTCATATCTTACGCTTGTAAGATAGCAGGAGGTCGCCGGGGCGAAGGGCGACTAGGGCGTTTCGGACGCCTTGTCGGGCAGTGGTGTGAAGCCGGCGAAGACGGTGTCGCGGATGCGCACCCAGTCGCCCCAGAGATCGGCGTTCTCCGGCAGGAGCACCCAGCGCTTGCGCAGTCCGTCCACGACCACCTTGAGCACGGCGATGACGGTCTCCGGGTCTTCGTACTCCTCGCGGGCGAGGGTGAGCCCGAGCCCCCTGGTGTGCGAGTCGATCGCGGCGAAGTAGGCGTGCGCCGGATGTGCGGGCGACATCGCCTCCGCCTCCAGGGTGTCGAAATGCCGGGTCTCCTCGGGGCGCTCGACGTAGTACTGCACCGAGGCATCGGCGAGACGCCGGAGGGTGAGGTGGTCGTCGTCGGCGCGGGCGAGCGCCTGGATCCCGCGGAGGTCCTCTGCGTCGCGCTGTGCGAGGACTTCGTCCATCAGGTCGCGAAGGGTGGGGAAGTGGTGCGTGAGCCCTGGTGCGGACATGTCGCACCAGCGCGCCACCTCGCGCAGGCTGAGGCCGGCGGCGCCTTCCTCCGCGATCCGTCGCCGCGTGATCTCGATGATCTCGGCGCGCCGCGCCTCGACCGTCAGTCGTCGCTTCATCCGTCCCTCTTCCCCTGCGTCCTTCATCCTTGCATCCGTTCAGGACGGTCGCCCGCGGACGCGGACGGGTGGTGGCGTGGCGGCCACGACATCCGCTACCTTTCATGTGGAAGATAAGCCAAGGAGCCCCATGACCAGCCCCCTCCCCGCGACCGACGCCTCCACTGTCGATCGTCCGCCCCGTGCCGGCCTCGTGCTCACCGCGCTGCTCGTCGCCGCGGTCGTCTGCAACATCAACATCGCCGCCGCGACCGTCGCACTTCCCGCGATCGGCGCGAGCTTCGACGCCTCGCAGACCCAGCTCAACCTCGTCGGCCTCGGTGCGGGGCTCGGGCTGGCCATGTCAGTCCTCTACTTCGGAGCCGTCGCCGATCGCTACGGGCGCAAGCAGCTGCTCATGCTCGGGCTCGTGCTCACCATCGTCGCGAGCCTGATGTCGGCACTCGCCCCCTCGGTGGAGTTCCTGATCGTCGCCCGGGTCGCGACCGGGCTCGCGGCGGGCATGGCCTATCCGACCACGCTCTCCCTCATCACGGCGCTCTGGCGGGAGGGCACGGCGCGCACCGGCGCGATCGCGCTCTGGTCGGGCGTGAGCGGCATGGCGAGCGTGGCGGGATCCATCGTCGCCGGCGTGATCCTCACTGTCGCGACCTGGAACGGCGTGTTCCTGCTCAGCGTGCCTGTCGCAGTCATCGGCGTGGTGCTGGTGTGGCTCTTCGTGCCTTCGCACGTCGACGAGTCGAGCGAGCCGGTGGATCATCTCGGCGGGATACTCTCCACGGTCGGCATCGCGGCGTTCGTGCTGGGGATCGGAATCGTCTTCGCGCCGGGCGCGACGGCGACGGGGATCGTGCTGCTGGTCGCGGGAGCGGTGGTCCTCGCCGGATTCGCCCTGCGGCAGCGCACGGCGCGCGCCCCCCTCTACGACCTCGGTGTCGCGCGCCGCCGCCTCTTCTGGGTGCCGGCCGTCGCCGGGACCATCGCCTTCGGTGCGCTCATCGGCGCGATGTTCGTCGGCGAGCAGTTCATGCAGAACATCCTCGGCTACACGCCGCTGCTCGCCGGAGTGGCTGTCATCCCCGCTGCGGTCGGACTGATCATCATGGCGCCGATCTCGGCGCGCGTCGTCACGCGGTCGGGGACCCGGCCGACGATGCTGACGGGCTACGCGCTCGTGTTCGTGGCCTTCGCCACCATGCTGATCTGGCGCGAGGGGACCCCCTATGTCCTCATCGGCGTCGGATTCCTCGCCGTCGGCGCGGGCGCATCGTTCGTGATGACCGCGTCGTCGCGGTCGCTGACCGGGAGCACTCCTGTGCGCCGGGTCGGAATGGCATCGGCGACCTCGGATCTGCAGAACGACCTCGGCGGATCCGTCATGCAGGCGCTGCTCGGGGCCATTCTCGCCGCCGGCTTCTCGGCCCGGTTCCTGGAGCTCATCGACGGCAGCAGCGAAGCGGGGCACGTCAGTACCGAGGTCACCAAGGCGCTGCAGTCGTCCTTCGCCTCCGCCGCTCACGTCGCCGAACAGCATCCGGACCTCTCCGGGGACATCCTCGCGGCGGCGCGGGAGAGCCTGCTCGCCGGGGCATGGGGGGCGTATCTCATCGGCGCCGTCGCGATCGTGCTCGGCGGGCTGATCGTCTGGTTCGGCCTCCCGAAGAAGGAGCACGAGGAGGAGCTGCGGGAGCGCTACCGCGCGGAAGACGCCTGAGGCTCTGCGGTAGGCTGGTCGCGATGGAAACGATCGAGGTCGACAGAGCCTAGCCACCGAACTGCCGGTGGCTTTCGCGCGTGCGGTGATCAGCCGCATCAGTGATCGATCGTTTTTTCGCGCACAGAGTCCGTCTCCTTCCGGGACGTCGACGCTGCGTGGTCCTCACCGGCATGTTCGCATCGCACCGACCTCGGTCTCGGGTGCACGAATGCGAACGCGTGGCCCCGCCCGGGTTCGCATCCGGCGTGACTTCTCACAGCAAGGCACTCGCATCCGCGGTCGGTTGACTTGCCGGCTCCGCCGGCGTTCCCGACACGGAACTGCTTTCGTCGCGCCCTCCGGTGCGCGACGGCAGAGAAGAGAGAACTACGCAATGTCTACGAAATCCGCCATCACCCTGCGTGATCTGACCCTGGAATGGCCGGATGGCACGGTCGCACTCGACCGCGTCAACGGCACGTTCGGCACCGGCCGGACCGGACTGATCGGCCGCAACGGTGCCGGCAAATCCACGCTGCTCCGCCTCATCACGGGTGAGCTGCGCCCCACCTCAGGGCACGTCGACACCAGCGGCGAGGTCGGTCACCTGCCGCAGACGCTCACGCTGCGACAAGACACGACGATCGCGGAGCTGCTCGGCATCCGGTCGATCCTCGACGCGATCACGGCGATCGAGTCCGGCGACGTCGACCAGCGCCATTTCGATGAGATCGGAGACGACTGGGACATCGAGTCCCGCGCGGCGGAGGCACTGGATCAGATCGGGTTCTCGGCCGCCCATCTCGATCGCCGGATCGCCGAGGTCTCCGGGGGAGAGGGGATGCTCATCGCGATCACCGGGCTGCGCATCCGCCGCACCCCGATCACCGTCCTCGATGAGCCCACCAACAATCTCGATCGCCCCACACGCGCGAGACTGGCTGAGCTCGTCGACCAGTGGCCTGGCGCGCTCGTCGTCGTCAGCCACGACCTCGAGCTGCTCGAGCACATGGATGACACCGCCGAGCTGTACAGCGGGAGGCTGGAGACGTTCGGCGGTCCGTACAGCGCGTGGAAAGAGCAGCAGCTGCAGGAGCAGGCCGCCGCGGTGCAGGCCGCACGTTCGGCGCAGCAGACGCTGAAGGTCGAGAAGAAGCAGCGCGTCGAGGCGGAGACGAAGCTGGCGCGCCGCGAGCGGACGGGGAAGAAGACGCAGAAGGACGGCGGCATCCCGAAGATCCTCGCCGGCAACCGCGCGAGCAAGGCGCAGGCGTCGGCGGGCTCGATGCGCTCGACGCTCGACGAAAAGGTGCAGGCCGCGCAGGCTGCGGTCGATGCGGCCGACGCCCGAGTCCGGGATGAGGAGCACATCCACCTCGTTCTGCCGGATCCCGATGTGCCCCGCGGCAGACGGCTCGCCGAACTGGAGGATGAGGGCCGGACGATCGTGATCCAGGGGCCGGAGCGCGTCGCGCTCATCGGCGCGAACGGGTCAGGGAAGTCGACCCTGATCGAACAGCTCCTGGGGCGGACCGAGCCGGTCGCCGGGCGGCCCCATGGCCGACTCGTGACCGAGGTCGTCGGATTCCTTCCGCAGCGTCTGGACGGACTCGACGACGACGCCAGTGCGATCGACAACGTGCAGGCCGTCGCTCCCGGCACGCCGGCCGGAGCCATCCGCAACCAGCTCGCGCGCTTGCTCCTTCGAGGCGACAGCATGGATCGCCCTGTGCGCACGCTCTCCGGCGGCGAGCGGTTCCGTGTCTCGCTCGCTCGGCTGCTTCTCGCCGAGCCGCCCGCCCAGCTGCTGATCCTGGACGAGCCGACCAACAACCTCGACATCTCCAGCGTCGAACAGCTGGCAGAGGCCCTCGATGCGTACCGCGGAGCGCTGCTGATCGTGAGTCACGACTTCGCATTCCTGGAGCGAATCGGCATCGACACGATCATCGAACTCGATGCCGACGGACGGATGCGTCAGCGTCGGGAGCTGGACGACTGAGCGGGGTCTCTCCTGTACCACTGCTCTGATTCCCTTTGTCCGCAGCCCAAGCGGCCGGGGCTTGTGAGCCAGACGACGGCAGTGACGTCCCTCGGTCCGCTCCTCACTGAACGTACGCCCACTGCGATCCAAACGCTGTCTTCAAAGCCGCCACTCCCTGGCCGGCACCTTGCCCGGCACCACGCACACGTGTCGCGAGGTCTCCGGACTGCCCCTGCGAATCGACCCGCCCTGCCTTCTGTTGACGACTTGGTTGCCCACCGGTTGGGCTACGAGTCCAACTCGGACCGTGGCGCCTCGACGTGCGGAGCCAGTTGCAATAATGGGCTGTGCCTTCAGCGCCAGACATCGACTTCGCACGTATCCGAGCGCACGGACAGCCGGCATCCCGTGCGAACGCGTTCGAGGAAATCGCCTCGCTGCTCATCCGCGACGATGTCGTGCAGTGGCCAGAAGGCACGCGCTTTCACAAGTTCGGCAATCCCGATGGTGGTCGAGAAGGAAAGGGGGTCCTCCCCAGCGGCGACGTGTGGGCTTGGCAAGCTAAGTACCTGACATCGTTCGATTCATCAGCCGCGGCCCAGGTGAAGAAGTCCTTCCTGCGCACTCTGGCGACCGAGCCGAAGCTCCGCAGATACTTCGTGACCATGCCCATCGATCTCCCCGCTGGAGACACCGACAGGTCCAAATCTGCCTTCACACTCTGGAGTGAGGAAGTGATCAAATGGGAAACTGCGGCAGCCGAACAGGGGCGGACAGTCACCGTGGAGTTCCTAGGAGCGCACGAGCTGATTGCCGCGCTCACGTTCGACCACAACGCTGGACGGGTGCGCTACTGGTTCGACGCAAGTGTTCTCACGCGGAATCAGCAACAAGCACGAATCGACGACATCGCAGCCAAGCTCGGCCGTCGATATAGCCCTCAGCTTCATGTAGGTGTCGAGGCAGTACAGCTAGTCGACGGCGCAGGACGTACGACGGCTTACATTGCGCGGTGGCGGCAGCTCTTGGCTGATCTGAGGTCGGCTCGCAGATGGTCATGGAGAGCACCTGACGGAGACGAGGACGCGTTTCACGACGCGCTTCTGCGCTGCAACGTCTTGCTGAACGAGGTGGACGCTCTGCTCGGACGGGTCATCGCGCAGATGCGCACCTTCGACGCCGTCGACCTTTCGACTGCGCAAGTGGAATCAGCATTGTCTGCACTCGACAGCTTGCACACGTTGTTGCGTCACCGGTCGCTCACCGATGATGGGTTCTACGTCGGCGAGGCTGGGTCCCTGTACGGGAACGTACGCGACGCCATCGCTGCGCTGGGAAGGGCGCGTCAGCTTTGCGCGTCGCCAGCGACGGCCTCGGCCAGCCGCGGTGAGCTCCTGCTGACGGGGCGCGCGGGCGTAGGTAAGACACATCTCCTCTGCGATGTCTCCAAGAATCGAATCGCCGCAGGACTCCCGACGGTGATGATTCTGGGCCAGGACTTCGACCTGCGGAATCTCCTGACGCAGCTGCCTGAACTCGCGGAGTTGCCCGGGAGCGTCGACGAACTTCTCGCACTTCTCAGCGCCGCTGCTGAAGCCTCCGGGCACAAAGCTCTCCTGATCATCGATGCCATCAATGAGAGCGAGCAGCCGGATCGGTGGAAGGCCGTCCTTCAAGCAATGGTGTCAAAGGCGTCGCGCTATCCCGCAGTCAGCCTCGTGATCTCATGCAGAACAGAGTTCGTCGACGCTGTGGTGGGCGATCATGACCTGCCGGCTGCCGAGCACTTTGGGTTCGAGGAGTCGACCGAGACCGCCGTAAGGCGCTTCGCGGCCGAATACGGACTCGACGTCCCGACCTTCCCCGTGTTCAACCCCGAGTTCGCCAACCCGTTGTTCCTACGATTGACCTGCGAGGCGCTTAGCACGTTGGGCACCGGCCGGTTCACGTTGGGCTCAGCGGGGCTGACGACCGTGTGCGGAGCATTCATCGAAGCAGCGAACGTTCGCCTGTCCGCGGCTGGCCGATGCGACTTCGATCCGCGCACGGACCTCGTGGACGCGGCCATACAGCAGCTTGCGACTATCGAAGGTGACCGCGTTCCACGCGCCGCCGCGAACGAAATTTGCTCAACTCTGCTCCCGAATCGGTCGTGGTCGAAAAGCCTGCTGAAGGGGATGCTCGACGAGGGAGTCCTCGTCGAAGTGGGAACAGATCACGTCAGCTTCGGGTACCAACGCCTCGGCGACGTCGCACGTGGGAAGACCATTGCCGAAATGACACCCACCGCAGTCGCGGAATGGATGCAGTCGCTGGGCAGTCGGCTGTGGGCCGAGCGTGGTGTCCTCGGCGCACTGGCGGTGCTGATGCCCGAACGACACGGCGTGGAGCTGATGGACTGCGCCGACCTCACTAAGCCCGTCCAGTACGACGTGATCGATGCATTCCTCGAGAGCATCTCGCTACGCGATCCAGCCGCAGCAAGTGCAAGGTCCGAGGAATTCGTGCGAGCACTGCTGAATGCAGATCAGCACAGGGACGAGGTGTGGAGGCAACTCTTGCGAGTGGCGTGCATACCGGGCCACCCCCTGAACGCACAGTGGCTTCACGAACACCTCACGTCGCTCGACCTTCCCACCCGTGACACGTCATGGTCCCTATTCCTCATCGGTGCGCTCGACCCAGAAGAGCATTCGCCCATCCGAACTCTCATCGAGTGGGCCTGGCCCACCGACCAGAGCGCCCCGGTACGCACCGACGGCGATACCGTCGAGCTCGCATTGCTTCTGCTGGGATGGTGCACTAGCAGCAACGACCGACGAGTCAGAGACAGCGCCACTAAGGCGCTCGTTGCCCTCGGCGAGCGCGAGGTGGATGCGTTCGCCTCCGCACTTCCTCCCCTGATGAGCGTCGACGACCCTTACATCGTGGAGCGCATGGCCGCAGCAGCGTGCGGGATCGCTCTACGCCACGAGTCCCGAGCGTCGCAACTAGCGGTTCCGCTCGCCGCCTGGGTGGCCCGTGGCTGGCCGCGTCACCTCCTCACCCGCGACTACATTCGCCGAGTGTTCGAGACAGCGAAAGCCCACGGTTGGGATGGCCTCGACGGGCACCCTCCATACGGGGCGCCCTGGCCCTTCCAGACGACATCGCGCGAAGAGATCGAGCAGCTAACCGCGCGGCCGGCCTATAAGTACAGCTCGATCTGGTATTCCCTTACGAACATGGGCGACTTCGGGCGATACATCATCGAACCGGCCCTGCGAACCTTCGTCACGGAGGATCGCAGTACTCTGCAAGCCGCCGTCGAGGAGGCGATCTTCGACCGCGTGCAAGCGCTCGGGTGGACACCCGAATCGTTCGACGAGATCGACAACCGCCTGTCCCGCGGCCGTTCAGGCGCACCGATCGAACGGTTTGGGAAGAAGTATCAGTGGATCGGGTTCCATGAGGTGCTCGGGGCAGTGGCCGACAACCTGCTCCTCGACGAGCGCTGGTCCTCTGGCGACCCCTACCCCTACGCGTACGCCGAGCAACTGATCTGGCGCGACATCGACGTGACGGTGCTCGTCCGCGAACCAAAGCGCGAGTCCCTCGATGTCCACGCTCCGTGGTCTTCGCCAAAGAGGGCAACGTTTCCGCGAGAGGTCGTGGACGACTATCCGGACGATCTTGACGGCGTGCCGGATCCGCTCGATCTACTCGCTGTCACCGCCCCCGACGGCGTGCAATGGCTCACGCTCCTGAGCTTCCCGAGTTGGAAGCAGCAACACACGCCAGAGATAGTCGCACTTCGACCACCCACACGCGACTCGTGGATGCACTTACACGCCTACCTCGTCCCTCTTGGTGCGGCGGACACTTGGTCGGCTTGGGCACAGGACAAGGACTGGTATGGCCGGTGGATGCCGGATTCGGTTGACCTGGCAAACGCTCTGCTAGGCGCGCACCCGACGGCGCCGGAATGGGCGGCCGCCAGTGGGGACATCGACGACTGGAACTCCTACTCCGGTGGCGAGCAACCGGCTGAGCTTCTGCAGAGCGGTGCTTGGTATGCTGGTACAGGGTCCGACAGTGACGCCTCGGCTAACGAGGAAACACGGGCTTTCGTGCCTTCTCGCAAGCTGTTCGAGCTCCTGGAGCTTCGCCCGGGCGTCGATTTCGTGTGGTGCGACAAGGAGGGCGTTGCAGTGTTTGATCCGGCGCCCAGCTCAGGAAGTCCGAACGTGCTTCTGATGCGCCGAGACCTCCTGCACAAGATCCGTGAAGCAGGCCACGACCTGTTCTGGACCGTGCTCGTGGGTCATGAACACTCCACCGCTGGCTATGGCCCCCCAAAGGGCGATTACCGCTGGATCACCGCGAGCGCGTCCTACCGTGTGTCCGAGGATCAGATCGAACTCGTCCACTCGATCGCTAGCTTGTTCAAAGCGGGCCCCGAGCTGGTATCGAATCTCTCGTGGTCGATCAGGACCCGAGAATTCTCGCGCTAAAGAAGAACACTCAGGGCCGGCGCCGATCTACCGTGATGAAACCTATCGGCTTCCCGGCGTGGCGCGAGCGTTCGGCGCCGCTTCCAGCGTTTCTAGCCCATCTGCCTCAACACGCATAGCAAGTCAAGGAGCCGAGGCGCGTCTGCGAGGGGCCGCGATTTCGGCTGCTCTTCGGATGCTCGTGGCAGATGATCGATGACGTGTTGCCGGCTGGGTCGAGGCACTCGAATGCGCGGCCATGTTTGAGGGCACCATCTACCGGTACCGGTACGGGCACCGGTGCGGATCGCGTGGCGTAGCCTCTGGCGGTTACTCGGCGGGGTTCTCCTGTGCTTAGCCTGGATCGGACTGGTGTAGGGGGGCTTTGAGGTGCCCGCGATCGCTGACCTCCTCACCGCAACCTCGCGCTTCAGCCTGCGAGGGTAGTGGGCGATCAAACTGATGGATTGGCGACGACGGGATCAAATCTCACCAACCAAAAGGCGAACAGGCTGGGCCGGACCAACATGACAATCCCGAACCCGTCCACACCTTCTCGCCAATAAAGCACTCGGGAACAACGAAAGGGACCGGCCTTCGGCCGATCCCTTTCGTTGTTCTGGTCGGGCTGACAGGATTTGAACCTGCGACCCCTTGACCCCCAGTCAAGTGCGCTACCAAGCTGCGCCACAGCCCGTTGACCGCACCGGAGCGCGGGCAACTCCACAATCCTAACCGACTCCCGGGGCCACCGCGAACGCGGACGCGCCCGGGCGCGGCGAGGGGCGGCGCCGCACCCGGCGTCAGCATTCACGTCAGCGCCCGTCGCGAATGAACGCGGCCAGCCGTGCACTCATCGCCGCCGGATCCCAGCTGTGCCACGCGCCGGTGAGGCACTCGCTCGTCCCTACGGCCGCTGCCTCGGCGATCGCGTCCGCGGCCTCGGCCATCCCGGGGAAGGTCTCGGTGCCCACCACGGCGAGGACGGGCGCGGTGATCCCGTGCAGTCGGGCGGCGACGCCGTCCTCCTCGATGCCGGCCAGAGCAGTGCCGTCCGGGATCCAGGAGTGGATCAGTGCGGGATACGCCGGCGAGCGCCGCAGCTCGTCGAGCCACTCCGGCGGCATGCCGACCATGTAGGCGGCCACGGCGTCCTGCAAGCGGCCGGCAGCGATGTGCGCCGCGACACCTGCCCACCACGCTGGCGCCCCTTCGGGGAACTGGCCCAGGGGCGCCTCCCACAGGACGAGACCGCCGAGGTGCGCCACCTCGCGTGCGGCGATCATGGCGATCGCGCATCCGGACGAGTGCCCGACGAGCACCACGGGGCCCGGCATCGTCGCGGCGAGCGCGGTGATCGCCGCGAGCTCGCGCTCGAGGGGGATCGGACCCGCAGCGGGGGAGTCGCCGCGCCCGACCCTGTCGTGCATGACGGCTTGCACGCCGCTCTCACCGAGCAAGCGCGCCGTCTCCGTGGTCACGGGGTCGTCGGCGCGCGTGGGACCGGCGCCCTGGATGAACAGCACGCCGGGAGCATCGGCCGGTCCGTAGTGGTCGTAGGTGACGGTGTCGCCTACGGCCGTGGTCAGCGTGCTCATGATGCCCTCCCGTCGAGCCGGATGCGGACCGCATCGCCGGCGGCCTTGCCGATGGTCTTGCGCAGCTCCGCTTTGACGGGGCCCACGTGCGCGCCGTTGCGGGTCGGCATGAGCGTGATCGCCATGGGGTGCCCGTCGATGGCTCCGGTGACCTTGACCGGGTTGCCGGTGCCGAAGATCTCGCGGGAGTCGGGGACGTCGAAGACGGTCCAGGATCCGGTCTCGGGGGCGATCCGCAGAGTCGCGTCGAACTCCACGGGGATGTCGGGTTGGGTCAGCATCGCATTCCTCCAGTTATTAGACTCATTGGTCTTGTTTGGACAATAGACTCTTCGGTATGATTTCGGCAAGGGGGTGAGCGGATGCGACCGAGTTCGAAGCTCAAACGCGAAGCCGCGCTGGACGCCGCGGAGAAGCAGTTCCTGGCGACCGGATACGAGTCGGTGACGATGGAGTCGATCGCCCACGAGTCAGGGGTCGCGAAACAGACGCTCTACAGCTACTTCGGCAGCAAGAGAGCGCTGTTCCTCGAACTCGTCACGACGAGCACGACCGGCGCCAGAGGGGCGGCCTTCGCCGCATCTCCCGGCATGGACGAGACAGCGGATCCGCGCGAGCTGCTGCGCGAGCGTCTGATCGTCCAACTCGCGCAGGTCCTGGATCCCCGGGTGCTCGCCCTCCGTCGCCTTGTGATCGGCGAGCTCACGCGATCTCCTGAACTGGCCGAGGCGATGTACCGCAACGGCCCGGCGTACGCGATCGAGGTCCTCGCCGACCTTCTCGCGGGCATCGCGGCGACAGGCGCGCTGGACATCGCGGACCCGGTAGTGGCCGCGACGCAGTTGAACTGGCTCGTCATGGGGGAGCCGATCAACCGGGCGATGCTGCTCGGCGACGACGCGATCCTCACTCGTGCCGAAGTCGAGAAGCACGTCGAGGATGCCGTCGAAGTGTTCTTCCGCGCATACACGGTCAAGGGCTCATCGCAGAGCTGAGAGGGTTGTCGCGGCTCGTGTTCTCCGTCAGGCTCGGGGCATGTGGATCTCCGGAGTCCTGCCTCCCGATGCTCCCGACCCGAGGATCAAAGGCGCGGAGATGGTGCGCGCACTCCCATTCGCGATCTACGGCCTGGTGCCGCAGCCGTCGCTCGAGGACCTGAACAGCTTCGGGGTCATGGCCGCGCGCGGAAGTGACGGAACGACCCAGACGACGGTTGCCCTCAACTACACGCTGTGGCGCAACCCGAACGACCACGACGACCCGGCGAACCTCGCCGAACTCGATGAGGTCACCCGCGAGTCCCTTGACCAGGATTCTCCCTGGCCGCGTCCCCGATGGCTCATCGAGCAGGTCGAACGCATGCGATACCCCATGCTCTGGGAGGTGGTCCGCACGACGTGGACGCGCGTTCCCGACGAGTACCAGTCGCTCCCGAACCAGCTCGTGCAGCACGTGAACCACATCCTGATGAACCGCTTCCGCGCGGAGCTCGGCATCCCCGACGGCCCGCCGAGCGGCCCGCCGGGAGGCGAGCCCTGGCACGCGCGGCTGTCGGCGGTGAATCCGATGGCGCACCTCGAGGTCGACGGCCACGAGGTCGATGCCGTCGAGATCGACACGGATCCTTTCGTGTACGGGATCGGAGCTCAGCTCTCGGGCGAGATCGTGGTGACGGTCGTGATCCCGCGCGCGGACCTGCCCCTGATCCGGCTTGCGCTCGCCACCCGCGCCCACCGGGAGTCGCCGTCGGCCCCGGCCTGAACGGCCTCCTCACTCTTCCACCAGCCCCGGCCCGGTGGGACCATGGATCATGGCGACGGATGCCGGCGATGGCGCCACCGACGCGGCACTCGCGCGTCGGCTGCAGATCCTCGCGACCGAGCACTGGGGGCTGCTCGCTGCGCGCAGTACGGCGCAGAGCGAAGTGCTCACCCGCATCACGATCCACCTCACCCTCGTCTCCGCAGGGCTGGTCACGATCGGGCTCCTCGGTCAGGCCTCGCATTTCGCCGACTGGTTCCCGCCGGCGGCGCTCGGAATTCTCGGATTCCTCTCTGCGGTCGGCCTGCTGACGCTGATGCGCGTGCTCGCGGTCTCAGAGGAGGACTTCATGTACGTGACCGCGATGAACCGTATCCGCGGCGCCTACGCGGAGGTGGACCCGGAGGTCGCCGAGTACTTCCTCGCCTCGACGCACGACGACGAACTGGGCATGCGGGTGACGTACTCGTTCTTCCGGCACCGGAGCGGCGCCGAGCAGGTGCTGGGCTCATCGATGATGCTGAGCATCCTCGTGAACGCGACCGTGACGGGGATGTTCGTGGGTGGGTTCTGCGCGACGATCGGCGTGCCGGTGGCGGCGGCGGTCGTCGTCGGTGTGCTGATAGGTCTCGGCATCGTGGCGGGGGCCGTCTGGTCTGCGGCCCGTCGCTTCATGGCGGCCTGGCGCACCTATGTCCCGCGGAGCCCCAGCGAGGGTCCGCCGCCCTACTGGGGCCCCTGGACGCGGGGCGACGCCGCCTGATACCGCCGCACCACCGACAGGCATAGTGTTCTCGCATGACCGACGTCGCACTGATCACCGGAACCTCCTCGGGCATGGGCCTGCATGCCGCTGTCGAACTCGCCCGCCGCGGGTTGCACGTCGTCGCGACGATGCGCGATGTGGGCCGTGCCGCACCTCTGCGCGAGGCCGCGGCTGCCGCCGGCGTCGAGATCGACGTGCGCGCGCTCGACGTCGTCGACCATGCCGCCGCGGCACGCCTGGTCGCCGAGATCGAGGCCGAGCTGGGCGGGATCCACGTCCTCGTCAACAACGCGGGGCAGGGGAGCGTCGCCACCGCGGAGCAGCTGAGCATGCAGCAGATCCAGGATCAGCTGGACATCAACTACCTGGCGCCGGTCAACCTGACCAAGCTCGTGCTTCCCGGCATGCGCGAGCGCGGCAACGGCCGGATCCTGACCGTCACGAGCGTCGGCGGAACCGTCGGCCAGCCCTTCGCGGACGCCTACTGCGGAGCGAAGTTCGCGGTGGAGGGGTTCATGCAGTCGCTCGCGGTGGTCGCCGAGCGCTTCGGAATCCGCGTCGGCGTGATCGAGCCTGCGGCGGTGGCGAGCTCGTTCGTCGCGAACGTGGTCCGACCGGAGGAGGGCGGCCCCTATGCATCGCTCCTCAACGCTTACGTGAGCCGCACCGCCGGCGCCTTCGCGAACGCCCAGACGGCGGAGTCCGCCGGAGCGGCGATCGCGGCGGCGGTGATGGCGGACGAATACCGCTTCCGCCGGCAGAGCTCCGAAGGCGCGACGGCCTTCGTGGGCGTCTCGCTCGCCGACCTCGACGGCGAGCGCGTGCTGGGCTTCACCCGGCCCTGGATCGCGGCCGGCTGACGGCGCGGCCAGGCCGCTCGTTCAGCGTGCCTTCGCGACCACGTCGAGGATCGCCCTGGTCACGATCGCGGGGTTGTCGAGCGGGATGTCGTGACCGCTGTGCGTCTCGGTGATGTGCACGGCGCCAGGGACGAGGTGGGCCTGGTAGTCCTGCGAGACCTCCTGCGCCCGGTCGACCGCGGCGCCGAGGTCGCTCGGGGTTCCCGGCGACAGCTGCCCGGAGTCGATCATCGCCTGCCACTGCGGCGCGAGGAGCCGATCGGCCGACAGCACTGTGAGCGGCATGGGCCGGATCGGCGGCGCGGTGCGGAGCTGCGCGTTCACTGCGTCCGTGTCGAGGCGCTCGATCCCGGGGTATGCGGTGATGTCCTCGGCGGGCACCTGCTGGGACGTCTGCAGCTGCGCATACTGCTCGGGCGACATCGCGTCGGCGACCGCCTCGGAGAGCGCGTCGACCAGCACCATCCCGTCCACCTGATCGGGGTAGGTCGAGGCGTACAGCCGCGCGATGCAGCCGCCGTACGAATGGCCGACCAGCACGAACGGGCCGTGCACGTCTGCAGCGGCGAGGAGCGCGTGCAGGTCGGCGACCGCGGAGCGCTCGCTGGAGGGCTGGGGGATCGGATCCGAACGGCCGAACGCGTTCCCCTCCCGCACGGTGCCCGGACGGTCGTAGGAGCACACCGGTGCGCTCTCACCGACGCCCTGCATCACCGTGGTCGGCTTCGTGTCCGTGCGGTTCCAGTAGTCCGCGGCGGCGCGCAGCCCGCCGAGCAGGAGAACGGTCGCCGGTCCGTTCCCACGGCACTCGAGATAGATCCTGCGTCCGCCGCCGACGTCGAAGAGGCCCTCGATCGGGGCCCGCGGCGTCACGGTGGCGGTGGGCGTCGAGATCGGCCCCGGTCGGTCTCCGCCGGCGGAGCACGCCGTCAGCAGAAGCGCGACAACGGCCAGCGCCCCGAGGCCGCGCCCGCGGAAGCGGACTCGCGGAGCGGGATTGCTGCCCATGACGACGTCCCCTCGTCCAGCCCCCGTACGCCGCATTCTGGCACCCGCGGGTCATGCTGTCGATGCGCCTCGGCAGCCGGAGCGAGGCCCACAGGGACAGGACTCGATAGGGTGGCGCGGTGATGAGCGCTCAGGATCAGGGTGACGCGGTGCGGATCGCGAAACCCGCGGGCCCGCCGTGGCGCGAGCCCGGCATGCCCGCGCTGCTGGCGATGACGACGTTCGCCTTCGCGGGATTCGCGGTCATGCTGCCGGTCGCGCCCATGCATATGGTCGCGCTCGGCGGGGACGAGCTTCTCGCCGGGCTCGTCAACGCGGTGCTCATGGCTGCCACGATCCTCACCCAGCTCGTCGTGGAACGAATGCGCTCGTGGATGGGCTGGCGGGTCAGCCTGGCGCTCGCCTGCCTGCTGCTCGGTCTGCCGGCGCTCGGCGAGATCTTCGCGACGACGCCGGGACAGGTCCTGGCCCTGGCGGCCGTGCGCGGGATCGGGTTCGGCATCGTCACGGTGAGCGGGTCCTCCGCGGTCGGCGCGCTGTTCCCACCCGAGCGGCGCGGGCGCGCGATCGGCGCCTACGGGCTTGCGGTCGCCGGCGCCCAGCTCGTGCTCACCCCGATCTCGCCCTGGATCGCCGATCAGGCGGGGCTTCCGGTCGCGCTGGCCGTCGCGGCGCTGCCGCTCCTGGGGATCCCGTTCGCGCTCGCCGCGGGCGCCTCGATCGCAAAGCATGCGCGCGCCGCGGCGGCCGCCGCCATCGCGAACGGCGCCGCAGCCGCGCCTGTTGCGCACGAGAGCCCGCGCGAGGCACGCCATGCGCTCACCCGGCTCTGGCCGCCCATCCTGGCGCTCACCGCGGTCACGTGCGCGGGCGGCGCCATCACCACGTTCACGCCGCAATTCGTGCCCGATGCGGTGCTCACCGTCGTCGCCCTGTTCCTCTACACCGCCGCCGCCGCGTTCGCGCGCTGGGCGGTCGGGGGTCCCGCCGACCGGGTCGGCGCGGAGCGGTTCGTCCTGCCCGGGCTCGCGATCGCGGCGCTCGGCCTCGGAGCCATCGCCACCGGCATCTCGGGGCTCGTCGGGTCCGCAAGCCCGATCCTGCTCATCGGCGGCGCGATCCTCGTCGGCACGGCGTTCGGCACCATGCAGAACGTGACCCTGGTGCGCGCGTTCGAGGTCGCGGGGGAGCACGCGAAGGGCGTCGCCAGCACCGCGTGGAACGTCGCCTTCGACGCAGGAACGGGAATCGGCGCGCTCGCGATCGGCGCCCTCGCGGCAGGGACGTCCTTCACGCTGTCGTTCGTCGCGCTCACCTTGCTGTGCCTCGTCGTCGCGGCGGTGCTGGCCGTCGTCCGCAGGGCGACGCGACCCGCCTGACGCTGAGCTCCGGCGATCCAGCTCGACGCGCCGCGTGAACGGAGAAGGCCCCGGCGGATCCGCTGATCCTCCGGGGCCTTCTCCGTCCGCGCTCACATGCCGGGGACGGCCTGCGCCTCGTGGACCTCGATGCTGCAACCGCCGGGCATGCTCAGGTGCGGGTGCACCTTGGCGAGCTCGAGGGCGGCGTCGGCGCTCTCGGCCTCGATGATCGTGTAGCCGGCCACTTCGTTGGTGCTCGGCGTGACGCCCTGCGGGGTGACGCGCACGCCTCCGGCCAGCGGGGTGCCGAAGTCGACCATGCCCGGACCCACCTTCTCGGCCCACTGCATCCAGGCGCCCATCATCTGCTGAACCTCTTCGGGGCTCGGGGGCGTGGCCTCGGCGGGCGTCTGCGGGGCGTGGTAAACGAGGACGAACTTGGTCATGATGGATTCCTTTCGGGTGGTGGTGGTCAGTACAGGACGGCGATCGACTGCAGGCAGCCGATCCAGCCCTCGGCGTGGCGGTCGGCGTCGGCCTGATCCACGAGCTTGGTGTGCACGATCGAGACGGCGGTGCCGTCGCCGACCGAGGTGAACGTCACCTCGACGAGCGTGTCGTTGTCGGATCCCTCCCAGAGCCAGGTGAACAGGAGCCGGTTCGGGCGGTCCACCTCGACATAGGTGCCGCCGACCGCGTGCAGATCGCCATTCGGATCCAGCATCTCCAGGCGGTACGCGCCTCCGACTCTGGCATCGACGCTCGCGACCGTCGGGCCGAACTCGAGCGACGGCCGATGCCAGGCGCTGAGATGCTCAGCGGTGGTCCAGAGCTCCCACATGGTCTCGATGTCGAGGGGGAAGGTGCGTGCGACGTTCGCGGTGAACACGGATCAGTTCCTGCCTTCTTCGTTCTTGCGGTGGAGGGACTCGATGTACTGCTGCAGCGAGTCGAGCTGGGTGTTCCAGTAGTCGGTCATGGCCACGATCCAGTCGCGCGTCGAGTCGAGCACCTCGGGATTGGCCTGGGCGCTCGTCGCCCTGCCCTGCTTGACCCGGGTGATCAACCTGGCGCGCTCGAGTGTCGTGAGGTGCTTGTTCAGCGCTTGCGGCGAGAGGTCCAGCCGCTCGGCGAGCTCCGTCATGGCCTCGGGGCGATCGGGGCTCGCCACCTCGTGCAGCACCGCACGGCGGACCGGGTGCGCGAGCGCGCCGAAGACCGCGTCCAGCTCCGGTTCGGAGAGCGGACGGTGCGGAGCCGCACTCGATTGATAAACCATGTGGTTTATCGTAGGTCATCGGCTGTGCGCCGCCGGACCGTCCTCGAAACTCACAGTCGGCCCATAGCTTCGCGGGACCAAATCCGGCTCGTCCCTCGTTCTCTCTGATGACGCCGCAGCCAGCGGCGGCAGCAGAGGAGCATCACGATGAACCCCACCGACTACCGCAGGACCACCGAGGCGCTGAACGCGCTCACCGCGCACCAGTACACGGTGACGCAGGAGGGCGGCACCGAGCCGCCGTTCCGCAACGCGTACTGGGACAACCACGATCCGGGCATCTATGTCGACGTGGTCTCCGGCCAGCCGCTGTTCTCGTCCACGGACAAGTTCGACAGCGGAACCGGCTGGCCGAGCTTCACCCGGCCGATCGACCCCGACGCCGTCACCACGACGACGGATCGCACCTTCGGGATGGTCCGCACCGAGGCCATCTCCGCCGGAGCCGGCAGCCACCTCGGCCACGTGTTCGACGACGGCCCGCGGGCCGCCGGCGGACTGAGATACTGCATGAACTCGGCCGCGCTGCGCTTCATCCCGGCCGCCGCGCTCGAGGAGCAGGGCTACGGCGCGTACCGTGGACTGTTCGAGACCACCACCCCGCAGAATCCAGAGGAGAACGCATCATGACCAGCGGACCCGCCGACACCGGATCCATCGCCCAGGTTCCCGGCGCCGAGACCGCCGTCCTCGCCGGCGGCTGCTTCTGGGGGATGGAAGATCTCATCCGCCGTCAGCCCGGTGTGCTCGGTACGCGCGTCGGCTACACCGGCGGCAGCAACGACCACGCCACCTACCGGAACCACCCGGGCCATGCGGAGGCCGTTGAGATCGTCTTCGATCCGTCGAAGACCACCTACCGCGACATCCTCGCGTTCTTCTTCCAGATCCACGACCCGTCGACCATGAACCGCCAGGGCAACGACATCGGAACGAGCTACCGCTCGGCGATCTTCCCGCTCAGCACCGAGCAGGAGCAGGTCGCCCGCGACACGATCGCCGACGTCGACGCCTCGGGCCTGTGGCCCGGCAAGGCGGTCACCACGATCGAGCAGGAGGGCCCGTTCTGGGAGGCCGAGCCCGAGCACCAGGACTACCTGGAGCGCTACCCGGACGGCTATACCTGCCACTTCCCGCGCGCGGGCTGGGTGCTGCCGCGCCGGAACGAGGCGGTCGCGCCGTAGAGACACTCGCCTTCGGGCCCGTCGGATACCTCCGGCGGGCCCGAAGTCGTCCCGGTTTGCCGTCGAGCCTCACCGGGCCGCAGGATGGAGCGGTGCGAGTGAGCGGAACCGAAGCGTGAGAGAGGTCTCCCGCCGCGGGATGACGCTGTCCCTCGCGCTCAGCGCTGTGGCGGGATACGTCGACGCCGTCGGGTTCATTGAGACCGGAGGATTCTTCGTCTCGTTCATGAGCGGGAATTCCACCCAGGCGGGCGTGGAGGTCTGGACCGACGGCCCTGGGCGTGCGCTGCTCCCGCTCGCGCTCGTCGGGGCCTTCGTGATCGGCGTCGCCGCAGGCGGCGTCGTCGTCGGCGCGCACGCACGGCGGCGCAGCGCCGTGGTCGCCGGCAGTGCGGTCGCCGTCGCCGCGAGCGCGCTCGTCGGATTCGCGCTGCCGCACGCCGAATGGCGGTTCGCTCTGCTGGCCTGCGCGATGGGTGCCCTCAACACCCTGTACCTCGCCGACGGGAGGGCGCGGATCGCGATCACCTACGCCACGGGCACGCTCGTGAGTCTCGGCCTCGCGCTCGCGGACCTGGTCACCGGCCGGTCCTCGACCGCCTGGCGGCGTCCGCTGCTGCTCTGGGCCGCGCTCGCGGCGGGTGCCGTGGCCGGTGCGGCGGCGCATCGATGGCTGGGCGGAGGCGCGCTGCTCGCCGCAGGCGTCATCCTCGCCGCCCTCGCGGTGGCGATCGGCGCAGGAACTCGGCGCGGGGCCGCTGCCGAGCCGTCCTGAACGCCCGCCCCGGTCAGCCGGCGCGGCCTTCGCGGTCCGCTCTGGCGCGGAGGATCCGATCCTGCCAGTCCGCCGGGACGCGCTCGGCCGGGCCCGGCACGGTCTGGTCCTCCGGATGGCTCCGCGGCGGGGCGAGCTCCGGGCCGTCGGTCATCTGCGCCGTGCGGTAATCCCAGAACCAGTCCTCACCCGGTTCGTAGCTCTGGATGAACCGGTGGCCCGTCTCGGTGAAGTGCGCCGTGGCGTGCTGCCCGAGCGAGTCGTCGCAGCATCCGACATGTCCGCACTCCGCGCAGCGGCGCAGATGGAACCACCAGCCTCCGTCGCGCTCGCAGTCGGCGCATCCCGGCCCTGAGGGCGGTCGCCGCGTATCGGTTCCCTGGATCATCTGCCACCTCCTGGCGTCGAACGACGGATCACGTCGATCAGCGGATCAGATCGCCCTCGGCATTGCGCGGGCGTACCGGATGCTCGCTGAGGATCGAGATCCGGTTGAACATGTTGATCGTCAGTGTGACCCATTCCGCCGCGGCGAAGATCTCATCGCCGAGCAGTCCGCGTGACGCGGCGAGGTCAGCCTTGGCCTCCTCGCCGAGCGGCATGCGGGTGGCGGCCTCGGCGATCGCCAGCATCGCCTTCTCGCGCTCCGTGTACAGCGAGGATTCGCGCCAGGCCGGGAGCACGTCCAGCTGCTGCTGCGTGATGCCCGCGGCACGGGCCTCGCGCATGTGCAGGTCGAGGCAGAACGCGCAGGCGTTGAGCTGGGAGGCGCGCACCTTGATGAACTCGGCCTCGGCGGTGCTGAGGCCGCGTGCGGCGGTGGCCGCGGACACCGCTTCGGAGTACGCGGAGGCGGCCTTCCAGGCCTCGGGGATCGCCTTGTCCAGGTAGGGGCGCATGCTGTTCCTCTCGAGCGCGTTCTGTTCGACGAGTTCAACGTACCGCGGCGTGCGCTGTTCCCAGGGCGCGGTCCGCAACGATGCCGGGCTCGACGTAGGATCCGAACATGCCCGCCTATTTCGAGCGCATCGACGCGTCCTCCTTCCGTCCGACCTCGGCCGTCGAGGGGGCATGGAGCACGGAGGAGCAGCACATCGCGCCGTCGCTGGGGCTCATCGCGCACGCGGTCGAGAAGGAGCACGCCGAGCGCCGTGGCGGGGATCTGCAACTCGGACGGATCTCGTACGACATCCTCGGCACGATCCCGATCGAGCGCGTGGACCTCGACATCCGGATCCTCCGCCCCGGGCGCACGATCGAGCTCGTCGAAGCGGTGCTGAGCCAGGCCGGCCGGGCGGCTGTGATCGCCAGGGCCTGGTTCATGCAGACCGCGGACACCCGGGCGCTGGCCGGCAGCGCGCTACCGGCGATGCCGGGTCGCGATGAGCTCGATCCTTGGGCGATGGGCGATCACTGGCCCGGCGGCGCCGTGCGCAGTGTGGACTTCCATCGCGGGCAGCGGCAGCCGGGGCACGCGTGGGGCTGGCTGCGGCCGCGAGTCCCGCTGCTGGAGGGGGAGCGGATCGGGCCGATCGCGCGGCTGCTCGGCATGGTCGACTTCGCCAACGGGCTGACGCTGCGCCTGGCTCCGACCGAAGTCGCGTTCCCGAACGTCGATCTCACCTGTCACCTGTTCGCGGTTCCCGCAGGCGAATGGATCGGTTTCGACACCACGGTCTCGATCGGCCCGACCGGGCTCGGGCTCACGGACACGGTGCTGCACGACGAACGCGGACCGGTGGGGACGGTGCAGCAGATCCTCACCGTGCGACCCCTGCACCCTTGAGGCGACCGGGTCGGGAACAGGTCAGGGCAGGAGGCCGGCGGTGCGGGCCAGCGTCACGGCTTCGGTCCGCCGGTGGGCGCCGAGCTTGCGCATCGCCGCGCGCAGGTAGCTCTTCACCGTCTCTGCGCCGAGATCGAGGCGCGCGCCGATCTCGGCGTTGGTGCAGCCGATCGCGACCAGGGCCAGCACGTCGATCTCGCGAGCGGTCAGCGCGGGCCGCTCGCGGGCGGGCTCGGTCGCGGTGAGTCGGGCGGCGATGTCGTCGATGCGGCGGCGCAGCCCTTCGTCTCCGACGCTGCCGGCCAGGGCCCGCAGTTCCGCGTGGGCGATCCGCACCTCCTCCCATTCCGGACGTGTCGGCCCCGTGCGAGCCTCGCGCATGAGCGCTGCCGTCTCCACGGCGCGCAGCCGCCGGACGGTCGCCTCGGACACCGCGATCTCGAACGCCAGCCGCTGCGCGGACTGCTGCATCGCGTCGAGCGTGCGCGCGCCGAGCTGCGCCGAAGTCCGCAGGGCGCCGTACAGCACAGCGCGCACCGAGCCGTCGACGACCACCGGCGCTCCCACGATCGAACGCAGCCGCTCCTGCGACACCGGCCCGTCGTACTGGTGGCTGATGCCGTCGTCGTGGAGGTAGTCCGTGACGGTCTGGATCCGCGCACCGGCGAGCACACGGCCGCCGAGCCCGTTGCCGGAGCGGATCACCAGCCCGTCCAGCACGGAGGTCAGGCACCCGGCGGTCGCGGTGATCGGGTACAGCCGTCCGCTCCGATCCACCGCGCCGGCGAAGGCGACGGGCAGCCCGGTGTCGCGCCGCACCGTGGCGACGGCCGTCTTCAGCGAAGGCTCCACATCGACTCCTTGCGTCGATCACACTGTGCCACCACCGGCCGCACGGGTCCACCCCCGTTCGGGGGTGCCGATCGGGACAGCAGCACCGGATCCTGTGCTCATGCGCAATGAAGCACAGATCTCGTACTCGTCCGGAATCGCATCCACCCCTCTGCTCGGGCAGACCATCGGTGAGATGCTCGATCGGATCGCCGACCTGCATCCCGACCGGGAGGCGCTCGTGGAGTCCGCCAGCGGGCGGCGCTGGACCTTCGCCCAGCTGCGCGGCGAGATCGACCGACTGGCGCTCGGCCTGCGCGCCAGAGGTGTCGAGAAGGGCGACCGCGTCGGCATCTGGTCGCCGAATTGCGCCGAGTGGGTGCTGACGCAGTATGCGACCGCGCGCCTCGGGGCGATCCTGGTCAACATCAATCCGGCCTATCGGACGAGCGAGGTCGAGTACGTGATCGGGCAGTCCGGGTTGCGGCTCATGGTGAGTGCAGCCTCGTTCCGGACCACGGACTATGCGGCGATGCTCGCGGAGGTCGGGTTCGACGACGTGCTGTTCATCGGGACGCCCGCCTGGGACGAGACGCTCGCCGTCGGCGCGGCAGCGGATCCGGCGGCGCTCGCCGCGAGCGCCGCCGCTCTGACCTTCGACCAGCCCATCAACATCCAGTACACGTCGGGCACGACCGGATTCCCCAAGGGCGCCACGCTTTCGCACCACAACATCCTCAACAACGGCTTCTTCGTGGGGGAGGGCGTGCACTACACCGAGGAGGACCGCGTGTGCGTGCCGGTGCCGCTGTACCACTGCTTCGGCATGGTGATGGGGGTGCTCGGCGCGCATTCGCACGGCGCGTGCGTCGTGCTGCCCGCGCCGGTCTTCGATCCCGAGAAGACGCTCGAGGCCGTGCACGCCGAACGCTGCACGTCGCTGTACGGCGTGCCGACGATGTTCATCGCCGAGCTCGCGCACCCGCGCTTCGCCGAGTTCGATCTGACGTCGCTCCGCACCGGGATCATGGCCGGATCCCCGTGCCCCGTCGAGGTCATGGAACGGGTTGTCGCCGAGATGCACATGCCGGAGGTGGCGATCTGCTACGGCATGACGGAGACCTCCCCGGTGTCCACGATGACCTCGCGCGAGGACGATCTCGCCGCGCGCACGCAGACCATCGGCGCCGTCATGCCGTTCATCGAGGTGAAGGTCGTCGACGAGGACGGACTCGTCGTTCCGCGCGGGATGCCGGGGGAGTTCTGCACGCGCGGGTACTCGGTCATGCTCGGCTACTGGAACGAACCGGACAAGACCATGGAGGCGATCGACGCCGGACGCTGGATGCACACCGGCGACATCGCGACCATGGACCTGGACGGTCGGCTCAACATCGTCGGCCGGATCAAGGACATGATCCTGCGCGGTGGCGAGAACATCTACCCGCGCGAGATCGAGGAGTTCCTCTACCGCCACCCCGACGTCGGCGACGTGCAGGTGATCGGCGTGCCCGACGCGAAGTACGGCGAGGAGGTCATGGCCTGGATCGTGATGCGGCCCGACGCGGAGCCGCTCACGGCGGACGCCGTCCGGGAGTTCGCCACAGGCCGGCTCGCGCACTTCAAGATCCCGAGGTATGTGCACCTCGTCGACGCGTTCCCGATGACCGTGACCGGTAAGGTGCGCAAGGTCGAGATGCGCGAGATGGCCGTGGAGATCCTGGGGCTGTAGCGGGATCGAAACCGTCCTCTAGGATCGGGCCGTGGCGACGTGGGATCAGGTGGGCAGGCGAAGGCCCGTCGTGCTCCCGCCACGGATCTTCTTTGCTCTGCGCCGTCTCTCGCCCTGGGTGATGCTCCTCGGAATGAGCGCCTGGGGCGTCCTCCTGATGCTCCTGACTCCTGTACTCGGCGTTTCTCACCCTCAGGAGGTCTGGGGAATCGAGCTCCCGATCGCCCTGGCCGCGATCGGACTCTGGCTGATCGTGACGCTGCTCCTGCTCTGCGCTCGCCCCGGCTCCGTGCTCGCTCACCAAGACGATCCGGACAGGAGTCGAATCGTGATCGTCCGGGGGCCGGGCGATCGGTGGCGTGTTCTGTTCGCTTTCTCAGCCCCGGTCTGTGGATTGCTCGGAGTAGCGCTCTTGGGCAGCGTGGCGGAGACCATCGATTCGTTCGTGCGCGATGAGCCGCTCCCGCTCTGGAAGATTGCCGCGTATGGCGGGATGCTGCTCGTCGGCGCCACGGCGATCATCCCGGCGATGCGAGTCTTTCTCCATGGAATCGAGTTGATGCCGGAGCGAGTGGTCGCAGGCGGCTACTTCCGCACGCGCGCATTCGATCGAGCGGACATCCGGAAGGTCCGTATCACCGACGTGCCCTGGTGGTCGTCTCTGATGTTCACCGCAGTCAAGATGGACGTGCTGAACACCCTGGCGATCGTGCGGACGGACGGGACTCAGGTCATACTCCCCGCGAGCAACTGCCGTTTCGAGGACCTGCACCCCGCCCGCGATGTCATTCAGGCCTGGATCGACCGTTCGGGAAGCCGGTGAGTCAGGCGGGCGCCACCGGCTGGCGCAGGATCGTACGGCGCTTCTCCGGAGCCACCCGACGGGCGTCGCTCAGGTAGATCTCGTGGTGCAGGCCCGCCAGGCGCAGACCCTGCTCCGGGATCATCTCGTCGTGCAGGCGCTCGAGGAGCGGTGCCTCGTCGTCGAAGGAGCCGACGTGCAGCGTCTGCATGCAGAGCCCCTCCGACAGGGACAGTATCCGCAGGTCGTCGAGCCGCGGCGGCGTCTTCTTCGCACGGACGGTCGCGACCACGGCGTCCGCGAACGCATCGTCGATCCACTCCGGGACGAGGATCAGCATCGTCCAGTCCCAGCGCGACTTGTCGCGCGCCGTCGTGAACGCGTCCATGTCCTCCGCCCACCACAGCCCCTCCAGTGGCGGGACGACGTAGTCCCTGTCGAGCTCGCGCTTGCTGGCGAACTTCAGCGCGTAGGCGACCGGGTACAGCGTCTCGAGGGCCTCGGCGTAGGCGGGAGCCGAGTTCGGATCGCCGTGCCCGTCGATCGCGAGGTAGCGGTTCGCGGGCAGGTCGACGAGGCGGAACTCGCCGGTGCGCGCACGGTAGCCGTCCAGGCTCTTGGTGAGGTCGATCTTGGTCCCCGTCGTCATGGGTCCATTCCAGCACGGGGGTCCGACACCGGATCCGGAGCCGACACCTCAGGAACAGGCATACCGTTGAGGGTGGGCGCGAAAGCTGCGCCCATGGCAACGACAGAGAGAAGCACGATGAGCACCCCGGGTCTGGAGAACGACGTCACCGAGAAGTTCAAGGGGGCGTTCCGGCATCACCCCGCCGGCGTCGCACTGGTGACGGGGATCGCCCCGGACGGTCCCGTGGGACTCACGCTGTCGAGCGTCGCCTCGGTGAGCGCCGACCCCGCCGTGCTCGTCTTCTCCGTCACGCGCGCGACCGGCAGCGCGGGAGGGATCCTCGCGGCGCCCAGTGCGCTCGTGCACTTCCTCGTCGCGGGGCAGGAGCCCATCGCCGATGCGTTCGCCCGGACGGGCCAGCCGCGCTTCACCGCTGAGCAGGGGTTCCAGACGCTGCCCACGGGCGAGCCGTTCCTCCCGTCGGCCCGGATCGCGGTGCGCGGCACCATCCGCGAGACGCACCCGGTCGGGCCCTCGGCGCTCGTGCTGCTCGATGTGCTCGATGTGCTCGAGGGCACTCCCGGGGCGCCTCTGCTCTACGTCGACCGCCACTACGACAGCCTGGTCTCCTCGGCGGCGGCGGTCGAAGTCCCGCGGGGCTGAGCGCCGAACCACGTCCGGACGGCTTGCCAGCCGGACCGTTCTGAACGAAGGTGGAGCCATGTCCGTGACCCTGATCCTTCCGCTTTCCGCGCCGCTGGGCGTCGGGCGCATCGTCGCCGTGGACGAGGAGTCCCGCGCGGTGCGCATCCGGGACCTGACCACGGGCGTCGTCTACCGCGTGCCGGGATCCGTCCTTCCCGAGCTCGGAGCGCTGCCCTGGCGCGGCCGCGTGGAGGCGTGCAGCGTGCTGGCGACCGAGGAGGGCGTGGTCACCGAGCTCGTGCTCGACGCGGTGCCGGGTGGCGCCGTCGACCTCCGCGGAGCCGCGGTCGCGCTCGAAGGCGCTGAGGAGGCGGCTGCCGCGGCCAAGGCCCAGGCCGCGATCTGGGGCGGTACGGATCGTCCTCCGCAGGAGGAGCAGCCGCGCTTCTGGTGAGCGCCTGCGCACGTCACTGGAAATCCCTGGAGTGATGCGCCACGCCCACCTGCAGCGACTCGAACGCGTCGGCCAGCAGGTTGGTGACGCCTTCGGGGGAGCGCTCCAGGATGCCGCGCACGATCAATGCGGGTGACTCACGGGCGATCCGGCGGTAGCGCAGCCACACCCCCTGCGTGCAGATGACGTTCACCAGGCCGTGCTCGTCCTCGAGGTTGAGGAAGGTCACGCCGCCCGCCGTGGACGGACGCTGCCGGTGGGTCACGAGGCCCGCCGTCTCGACCCGGCGGCCGTTCTCGTGCGTGCGCAGTGCGGAGGAGGTCAGCACCCCGCGCGCATCCAACCCCGGGCGGAAGTGGGCGAGCGGGTGGTCGTCGGTGGACACCCCGGTCGCCCAGAGGTCGGCGGTGAGGATCTCATAGCTGGTCTGGTCGCCGAACAGGGGAGGCTGCACCGCGACGACTGTGTCCGGCAGATAGCGGGCGCGGTCCTCCGCGGCGGATCCGGCGAGCCAGATCGCCTCCCTGCGCTGCAGCCCGAGGGAGTCGAACGCCCCGGCGGTGGCGAGGGCCTCCACCTGGGCGGCGGTGAGGTCGGTGCGGCGCACGAGGTCGTTCAGATCCCGGTACGGGCCGCGCGCATCGCGTTCGGCGACGATCCGCTCCGCCGTCTTCTCGCCGATCCCGGTGACGCCGGCGAGCCCGAGACGGACGGCGTAACGGCCGTCCCTGCGGTGCGCGGCGGTCTCGTCCGCGGCTTTCGGATCGAACGGATCAGGGTCCGTGCCGGGAGGGCGGGCCGGGAGCTGATGCGTGCATGACTCCCGTCCGGTGCGCCCGGTCGCCGCCGGATCCACCGGCTCCAGGGTCTCCGTCGCCCCGGAGAGCCGGATGTCGGGCCGGTGCACCTCGACCCCGTGCCGACGGGCGTCGCCGGTGAGCGTCGCTGCGGAGTAGAACCCCATGGGCTGGGAGCGCAGGAGTCCGGCGAGGAACGCGGCGGGGTAGTGCAGCTTGAGCCAGGAGCTCGCGTAGACGAGCAGCGCGAACGAGAGGGAGTGGGACTCCGCGAAGCCGAAGTCGGAGAAGGCCTGGATCTGCGCGTAGATGCGATCCGCGGTCTCCCCGTCCAGCCCGTGCCGGTGCATGCCCGTGTACAGGCTCTCCCGGATGCTGTCGATCTTCTCCAGACCCCGTTTGGATCCCATCGCACGGCGCAGCGTGTCGGCCTCGTCGGCGGTGCAGTCGCCGAGCGTGGTCGCCATCTGGATGAGCTGCTCCTGGAAGACCGGGATGCCCAGCGTGCGACTCAGCACCGGCTCCAGCTTCGGATGCGCGTAGGTGACCTTCTCCTGGCCGAGCTTGCGGCGTACGAAGGGGTGCACCGCCCCGCCCTGGATGGGGCCGGGACGGATGAGGGCGATCTGGATCGCGAGCTCGTAGAACTCCCTCGGCTGGAGGCGAGGGAGCAGCCCCATCTGCGCGCGGGACTCGACCTGGAACACCCCGATCGTGTCGGCGCGGCAGAGCATGTCGTAGACCGCGGGCTCCTCCTTCGGCAGGGAGTCCAGCGTCCACTCCTCGCCGGTGGCCTCGCGCACCAGGTCGAAGCAGTGCCGCAGGGCGGAGAGCATCCCGAGCCCGAGCAGGTCGAACTTCACCAGCCCCATCCAGGCCGCGGCGTCCTTGTCCCACTGGATGACGGTGCGCTTCTCCATCCGGGCGTGCTCGACGGGAACGACCTCGCCGACCGGGCGCCGGGTGAGCACCATGCCGCCGGAGTGGATCCCCAGGTGGCGGGGCGCGCGCAGCAGCTCATCGGCGTAGGCGACCACCTGCTCCGGGATGTCGTGGTCTGGAACGGGGCTCAGATCCAGCCCCCAGCGCTCCACCTGACGCGACCAGGCGTCCTGCTGGCCCGGGGAGTGCCCGAGCGCGCGGGCCATGTCGCGCACCGCGTTCTTCGGGCGGTACTGGATGACGTTCGCGACCTGCGCGGCGTTCTCCCGCCCGTAGCTCTCGTAGACCCACTGGATGATCTCCTCGCGCCGCCCCGAGTCGAAGTCGACGTCGATGTCCGGCTCCTCGGTGCGGGTCGTGGCGAGGAAGCGCTCGAAGGGCAGGCCGTAGAGGATCGGATCCACCGCGGTGATGCCGAGCAGATAGCAGACCACGCTCGCGGCGGCGGATCCGCGTCCCTGGCACAGGATCCCGCGGTCCTTCGCCTCCTTCACGATCCCGTGCACGATGAGGAAGTAGCCCGGGAAGTCCTTCTCCTCGATCACGTTCAGCTCCCGCTCGATGCGGCTTCTTCCCTCGGCGGTGAGCTCCTTGGGGGTGTGCTCCGGATACCTCTCCGGCACCGCCGCCCAGACCAGCGCCCGCAGGTGGCTCATCGGGGTCTCGCCCGCGGGGACGCTCATCGTGGGCAGGGCCGGCTTGGCGCGGCGCAGCGGGAAGGCGCAGGCCTCGGCGATCTCGAGCCCCGCCGCGATCGCCCCCGGATAGCGGGCGAAGCGCGCCGTCATCTCCGCCCCGGAGCGCAGGTGCGCGGTGCCGTGCGCGGGCAGCCAGCCCTCGAGCTCCCGCATGCTGCGGGTGGCGCGCACGGCGGCGATCGCCTCGGCGAGCTCCGCCCGCTCCGGCGCCGCGTAGTGCACGTTGTTCGTCGCGACCATGGGCAGGCCGTACCGGAGCGCGAGGGCGGCGAGGGCGTCGTTGCGCCGGCTGTCGAGCGGATCGCCGTGGTCGATGAGCTCGACGGCGACCCGGTCCGTGCCGAACAGGTCGACGAGGGTGAGCAGCGCCCGCTCCGCGCCCTCCGGCCCCTCCCGTTCGAGGGCGCTGCGGACGCCGCCCTTGCGGCAGCCGGTGAGGATCGTCCAATGCCCCTCGGCGCGGTTCGCCAGCGACTCGATCTCGTAGAACGGCCGCCCCTTCTCGCCCCCGCGCAGCTGCGCTTCGGTGATCGCGGCGGAGAGGCGGTGGTAGCCCTCCTCGCCACGGGCCAGCACGAGCAGGTGCTCGCCGAGCGGATCCGGGAGGCCCCGGCGCTCCGGGGGCGGCAGGAGCCCGGAGCGACCTCGTGCGCCGGGACCGTTCGCATCGGGGCCGGGGAGCGACAGCTCCGCCCCGAACACGGTCTGCAGCGGCGGCCCTGCGGGCTCGGCGTCGGCGTCTTCCCCTCTCTCCGCCTTCGTCTTCTTCTCCGCGTTCGCCAGGGACTCCGCGGCCTCGGCGAAGTTCGCGGCACCGTAGAAGCCGTCGTGGTCGGTGATCGCGAGGGCGGTGAGCCCGAGTCGCTGCGCCTCGGCGATGAGGGCCTCGGGGGAGGATGCGCCGTCGAGGAAGGAGTACGAGGAATGGGCGTGCAGCTCGGCGTAGGGGACCGCGTTCTTCGGTCGCTCGATCCCCTCCATCCGGATGGGCGGGCGCTTGTGCATGCGGGAGGGCGCGTCCACCGCGATCTGCTGATGCAGCGGACCGGCACCGTCCGGGGCTTCGCCGTCTGGGGCGCGGTCGCGGGGTGCTCTGCCGCTGAGGGTGCGCTCCAGTGCGGTCCAGGACATGTCCGGGTTGTGGAAGCCCATCAGTGGTACCTCCCTTCGGCCAGCCAGTGTCCGCCACCGGCTCCGGCTCCGCCGGTGGTGATGTGCAGCACCAGCCAGGCCCGCTCCTGCTCGTCCACGAGCTGCAGGCGCTCGCCGCGGAACGCGCCCGCCGGATCCCCGCGCCGGTCCCGCACCGGCCAGGGGCCCGCCCAGGAGAGCACCGCGCAGTCGTCGACGGCCGCCGGCTCGGCGGTGAGCAGCCCGCGACCGTCGATCTCGACAGTGCTGCCATCGGCCGCGGTCACCGCGATCGGCCGCGGTGGAGCGAACACCTCGGCCGGCAGCGGATCCGGCAGCTGTCCCGGCCAGGGCTGATCCGCGGGCCGGGTCGGCACGACCCGTTCGCCCCAGGGGGTGAGCTGCTGCCGGTCGGAGACGAGGCGCCCGCCGGCCACGACCGCGGTGACCACGCCCTCGTGGCCGAGCAGGGTCTGCACACGGGAGACGGCGTGGTGCAGCCGCTCGTCGGTGCCTGATCCGAACAGTCCTGGCTGATGGTGCGCGGCGTCGTCGACGGCGATGGGGGCGATCCGCACCCGGACGATGCCCCTGAATCGGTGCGCCTCGTCGTCGTCGCCGGAAGCGGCGGTCTCGGCGGCCAGCGACTCCAGCTGCCAGCGAACGCGGTCGACCAGGTCGGAGGCCTCGAAACAGGTGGGATGCAGCCAGGTGCGCGAGGTGACCTGCTCGTCGTCGTCCGTGAGATCGATCCGCACCTCGGTGCACACCAGCGAGGCCTTCGCGAGGGCGAGGATCACAGCATCCGCGCTCTGCCGGACGGCGAACGCGATCTGGTCGGACTGCCCGAGGGGCGACTCGAACTCGATCTCCGAGACGAGCTCCGGATCCGGCGGGCGGGGCACGACGGGACGGGAGTCCGCGCCCGCGGCCAGGGCGTGCAGGCGCGCGCCGTGCTCGCCGAAGCGCGCCCGCAGCCGTTCCGCCCCGAGAGCGGTGAGCTCGCCGAGGGTGCGCACGCCGAGGCGGAGCAGCAGCGCGGTCACCTCCGGATCCTGCAGAGCTTGCACGGGCAGCGGGGCGAGGAAGGCGGCGGAGGCGCCTGCGTCGACCACGAGCACCGGATCCGCGCCGCGCGCCGCGAGCTCGGCCGTGAACGGCCCGTCCGCGATCCCGATCCGCACTTCGGGGTGCCCCTCCTCGGCGAGCCGGACGTGCAGGGCGCGCGCGGCCTCGCCCTCCCCGCCGTGGAAGCGCGCGACGCCGCGGGCGCGGAGCAGTGCGAGCCCCGGCCGGAGCAGCTGCGCTCCGGGAGCCTGCTCCTCGATCAGGCGCAGGACGGGCAGGAACGCCCGTTCGTCCCTGCCCGGATCCGCGGGCAGGATGCGCAGGTTCGGCAGCAGCCCCTGCGCCTCCCTGCGACGCTGCCCGACGCGGACGCCCTGGGCGCGCGCCGCCGCGCTGCAGGCGACCACTCTGTTCGCATGCAGGACCGCCGCTGGTTCGCCCGCCTCGGCGCCGAGGGCCGCGCGCAGCGGCCAGTCCGGGAACCACAGCACGATCACCCGGGTCGGTTCCTGCACCGCGGGGCTCATCCCGCCACCGCCAGGAGCGCCGGCGCGTCGGCGAGCGGACGCGGGGCGGCGTGCAGGGACGGGAGCGGGACGAGGCGGGGCGCCGCCGGGGCGACGGCCTCGACCATGCCGTGGGCGCCCGGCAGCCGCACCCGCACGCTCTGCGGCGCGGGGGAGCGCCGGGTGCGTGCGGTGACCGTCACCTCGCACTCCTCCAGCGCGCCCCAGCCGGATCCCAGTCCTCGCCAGTGCGGATCGTGCACCCGGAGGGATCCCTCGCTCTGCGGCCAGGCGGCGGAGGCGCCCGATGCCCCGGCGACGACCAGCAGTGTGCAGCCGCGATCGCGGAGCCGGGCGCTCAGCCGGCTCAGCTCCGCATCCCGCACGGAGGACGAGGGACGGATCGCGATGAGCGGGATCACCTCGCTCAGCGCGGAGACGACGGAGAGCCAGCGCGGCCCTGGAGCGGGGACGAGGAGGAGGCGGTCCAGATCCACACCGTGCCCGGCCAGCGCCTCGACGCCCAGGGTGGGCATGCCGACGGCGGCGCACCACGCGCCGGTGCGCGAGGCGCCGGCGAGCAGCGCCCCGATGAGGCCGGGGGAGGGGGAGAGGTCGTACGTCGTGCCGACCTGCAGGCCCCCTTCGGGGAGGATCGGCTCGAGGGGCGGGGGCACCGGGATCAGCGGCAGGTCGCTCCGGCGGCGCTGCATGCGCGTGATCTCGCGGCGCAGACGCAGCACGTCCTCGGCGCGGGTGTCGGCGTCGGGGACGATCATGGAAGCGAGCGTCATCCCCATGACCTCCATTCTCGAATATCTCTTCTAATACTGCAACTGCAAAGAAGACGATAACTCGTACATCCGACATGGAGGAGAGGGGGCTCAGATGACGGGGCCGGCCTCCTGGCGCACGTCCTCATGGAGGTGCAGGATGCGCAGCGTGCCGTCCGTCCGGTGCTGCAGCACGGCGGTGTTGCGCGACAGCTCGGGAGAGACCGCGACGCCGTGGGCGTCCGTCCCGTCCACCCGCAGCCACCAGGTCGCGACGAGGACACCGCCGACCTCGCGCACGCGGAGATCCTCGACGGTCAGCGAGGTCTCCGTCCAGGCCGGCGCGCTCGGCTCCGCCGCGATCTCGGTGCGGCGACCGCGGAGCGCGGCGAGCTCCTCGAGCCCCGTCACCAGGGCGTCGGAGGCGGAGTCGAAGATCGTCACGTCCTCCGCGAGGCGGGCATCGATCGCCGAGGGAGCGCCGCGCAGATAGTCGTCGTACATCCCCGTCAGCAGGCGGTGCACGTCCTCGTGGGGCAGGGGGCGAGAGGTCGGATCCATCGCGCGAGGCTATCAGTCCGCGCGACGGGTCCCGCCCGTCACGCCGTTGACCCTCGCCGACCGCGGGAGTAGACAGGAGGTTCCCACGGCGCGGTGCGGAGGAGATCCCATGCGAGTGACAGTGGCGATGCAGTCCCTGATCCGGACGATCGGGAAGACCAAGGGGCTCGATCCCGCGGCGGAGAAGCTGAGCGGCTGGGTCGAAACGGCCACGCGCTCCACGCCCGTGAAGAACGCGCTCTCCGGATCCTGGCTGGGGCATCAGGTCCATCCGATGCTCACGGACCTGCCGATCGGGGCGTGGGGCGCGGCCACGGTGCTCGATCTGACCGGGGCGGATCCGGCGGCGTCGCGGCGTCTCGTCGGCCTCGGCATCCTCGCCTCCGCGCCGACGGCGGCCGCGGGCGCCTCCGACTGGTCGTCCCTGTACGGCCCCGCGAAACGGGTCGGCCTGATCCACGCCGCCGCGAACGCGACGGCCTCCGTCCTGCAGATCACCTCCTGGCTGGTGCGGCGCCGCGGGCACCACGGCGCCGGCGCCGCGCTCAGCCTGCTGGGGTTGAGCCTCACCCTCGGCTCGTCGTACCTCGGCGGGCACCTCTCGTTCGTGCGCGGCACCGGCGTGAACCACACGGCGTTCCAGGGCACGGTGCGACGCTGGACGGACGTGGGGGCGGACGCCGATCTCGTCGAAGGCGCCCGGTCGCGGGTCATGGTCGGCGAGGTCCCCGTGCTGCTCATCCGGGCAGGCAGCGCCCTGCATGCGATCTCCGCCGTCTGCAGCCACCAGGGCGGCCCGCTCGACGAGGGGAAGCTCGGCGCGGACGGCTGCGTCACCTGTCCGTGGCACGGCAGCAGGTTCCGCATCGAGGACGGCTCGGTGCAGCGAGGGCCGGCGAGCGTGCCGCAGCCGCGCTGGGAGGCGAAGGTCGAGGACGGGCGGATCCTGCTCCGTTCGGCCTGACCGCGCCCGACGGCCGAGTCCGGTTATCCACACCCCGCTCACGACGGTCGCGCCGATCTCCTAGCGTCGGGGCATGGATCCTGCTGCGGTGGTCGTCGTGCTGGCGCACCTCGTCCTGCTCGGGATCGGGATCCGGCTGATCGCCGTGGACATCGCCACGCACCGGCTCCCGGACCGGATCGTGCTGCCGACGCTCGGGGGAGCGCTCCTGCTCGCGCTTGCCGACGCCGTGTTCGCGGGCGGAGGTGCGAGACTGCTCGGAGCGCTGTGGGGGATGCTGATCCTCGGCGGCTTCTATGCGCTGCTCCGGGCGCTGAGCCGCGAGGGCATGGGCGGCGGCGATGTGAAGCTCGGCGCGCTCATCGGGCTGGTGCTGGGCTGGCACGGCTGGCAGGCGCTCCTGGTGGGCGCGGCGTCCGCGTTCGTGCTGGGCGCCGCGCACGCGCTCTGGCTCATTGCGCTGCGCCGTGCGACCGGCTCGACGCACCTCGCGTTCGGCCCGTGGATGATCGTCGGCAGTGCGCTCGGCGTCGCGGCCGCGTGACGAGCCCGCGCGACGAACCGTCACGGAGGGGACCGTGCGAGGAACGCCGTATCGGGATCGCGTCCTGCGCGCGGGCGGGGGATTAGGGTGAGCACATGGCACTCGCACGGCTTCACGGCGGCCCGCTGGACGGGCAGATCCTCCCCCTCGCCGCGGAGGACGACAAGCTGATCCTCCCTTACAGCGAGACCCAGGTGGTCTACAACCGCCGGGGCGAGCCGAAGAACACCGGCCCGCACGACGGACCCACCGAGGTGGAGTACTGGTACGAGGAGTCCCTCGAGGACATCGTCCCGTCCGATGACTGAACCGTCGCGCACGCTCGAGGTCGAGCGCAAGTACGACGTCGACGGCAACACTCCGCTGCCCGCCTGGGACGCGATCCCCGGCGTCGATGCGGTGACGGAGGGCGAGCCCCGCGCTCTGGACGCCCGGTACTTCGACACCGCCGAGGGCGATCTCGCGCGGGCGGGCGTGGCGCTGCGGCGCCGCACCGGCGGTCCGGACGAGGGGTGGCACGTGAAGGGCCCGCGCAACCGCAACGGGCGCCTCGAGCTGGGCTGGCCGCTCGGCGAGGGCGATGACGAGCTGCCGTCTGCGGTCGCCGAGATCGTCGCGCAGTGGACGACGCGTCCGGTCTTCCCGCTCGCCCGCATCGAGAACGCCCGCACCGCCTACCTGCTCACCGGGCCGGGCGGGGTGGTGGCCGAGTTCGTGGACGATCACGTCCGCGGCACGGATCTGCGCCGCGGCGGTCAGCGGGAATGGCGCGAGTGGGAGATGGAGCTGGGGCCGGCGGCCCCGGCGGACGATGCGGGGCGCGACGCCTTCTTCCGGGCGGTCGAGCAGGCGGTCGTCGCGGCCGGCGGCCGGGAGTCGCTCTCGGGATCGAAGCTCGGGCGCGCACTCGGATTCTGAGCGGTCCGGATCCGCAAGCCCCTTCCTGCCACGCGGGCGGCATGCTTGAGTGGCACCATGAGCAGCCCGGTGATGCTGAGGTCCCTGCAGACGGTGGTGCCGGACACGATCCTGCATCAGGACGAGGTGCGCGACGTGTTCGCCGCGCAGCCGGGGCTCTCCCGGCTGGCGCGGCGGATCGTCACCGCCTCGTTCGACGGATCCGGCATCGACACCCGCCGCACCGTGCTCGACGAGCTCACGTGGACGGCGACCGACGCGGAGCCGGTGTTCTTCGACCGCGCGACGGGGGAGCTGCTGTCCCCGGCCACCGGCGTCCGCAACGACGTCTACGTCCGCGAGGCCGGCCGGCTGTTCATCGCCGCGGCGCGCGCCGCGCTCGAGGCTGACCCTGAGGTCGGGCCCGCCGATGTCACGCACGTCGTCACGGTCTCCTGCACGGGCTTCCATGCCCCGGGGCCGGAGTACGAGATCGTGCGCGCGCTGGGCCTCTCCGATTCCGTGCAGCGCTACCACCTCGGTTTCATGGGCTGCTACGCCTCGATGCCGGCATTGCGTGCGGCCAGTCAGTTCTGCGTCGCGGATCCGAATGCCGTGGTGCTGGTGGTCAGCGTCGAGCTCTGCACGCTGCATCTGCGCTCCTCGGAGGATCCGGACGTGATCGTCGCCTCCTCGCTGTTCGCCGACGGTGCGGCGGCAGGCATCGTCACGGCACGCCCGTCCGCCGCCCCGGGGCTGCGCCTCGACCGCTTCCACACCGCGATCGCCCCGCAGGGTCGGAATGACATGGCGTGGACGATCGGCGACCACGGCTTCGAGATGACCCTCTCCACCGCGGTGCCCCAGATCATCGGCGAGACCATCGTCGATGCGCTCCGCCCGCTCTATGTCGGGGAGCTCGGCGCGCCCTTCGAGGACGGCAGGATCGGCGAGGAGGTGCGGCACTGGGCGATCCATCCCGGTGGTCGCAGCATCCTCGACCGGGTGCAGGACCGGCTCGCGCTCAGCGATGCGCAGCTGCACCCCGCCCGCGAGACGCTGCGGCGGCACGGGAACATGTCCAGTGCGACGATCCTGTTCGTGCTGCGGCGCATCCTGGAGGAGGAGGGCGCGCGCGACGGCGAACGCGTGTCCGCGATGGCGTTCGGGCCCGGCCTGACCGCGGAGAGCGCGCTGATGACGGTCGTCGGCGCGGAGGGCGATGGGCGCTGACCTGTCCGCCCGCGCCGTCGACGTGCGCGAGTTGATGGACGACCCCGCCGCCGATCCGCAGACGCTGGAGCGCACCTACCGGCGCTTCGGCGCGGTGAACGCCGTGGTCTCCCGCCCCGGCGCACTGTACCGGGGCGACATCAGGCCCCGGGCGAGGGCGGGCCTGGTGCGGATCCTGGACGTGGGGGCCGGCGGGGGAGACCTCTGCCGCGCGCTCGCCGCGCGGCTCGGCCGCGACGGACTCCCGGCCGAGATCATCGCGCTCGACGCGGACGAACGCGCCACGGCCTGGGCCGCCGCGCACGACGGCCGGGCGGGGGTGATCTATCGGTGCGCGCTCGTCGCCGATCTGGTCCGGGCGGGCGAGGTCTACGACATCGTGCTGTCCAACCACATGCTGCACCACCTCGGTGCGGCCGAGCTGCAGGACATGCTCGCCGATACCGCGCGCCTCGCGGGACCGTCGGGACTCGTGGTGCATCGCGACATCGCGCGCAGCCGCACCGCCTACGCCCTGTTCGCGATGGGGACGTGGCCGTTCGCCGGAAACCTGCTGGCAGGATCCTTCATCCGCGCCGACGGGCTGACCAGTATCCGCCGGTCGTACACGGCCGCGGAGCTCGCCGCCGTCGCGCCGGCGGGGTGGACCGTGCGGCGCGGGCTGCCCTCCCGCCTCGAGCTGCGCCGGGAGCCGGGCGATGAGCGATCCTGAGCAGCTGCTGGTCAGCACCACGGTGCTCGACCACGACGTCGTGATCGTCGGCGCTGGCCCGGTCGGGATGCTGCTGGCCTGCCTGCTCGCCCAGGACGGCATCGACGTCGTGGTCTGCGAACGCCGCAGGGACGAGGATCCGCGCAGCCGCGCGATCGGAATACACGCGCCGGGCCTGGAGATGCTCGATCGCGCAGGGGTGGGAGCAGCGGCGCGGGCGGCATCGCTCGCGCTCGAGGGCGGCGACGTGCTCAGCCGAGGCCGCGTCCTCGCGTCGCTCGACTTCTCCGCGCACCGGCCCGTGCGCGTGCTCCCGCAGCAGCGGACGCACGCTCTGCTGCGGGAGCGGCTGCAGACGCTGTCCGCGGGCGCTCTGCATCCTGGCTGCAGCGTGCGCGCGGTCAGGGACGAGGGGGAGTTCGTGCGGCTCGCCGTGGACCGGCCCGCCGGTCGGCAGGAGGTCACCGCCGCCTTCGTGGTGCTCGCGGACGGCGTGCACAGCACTCTGCGCCGGGAGCTCGGCTTCGAATGGCGCCGTCGCCCCGGCCGCGCCGCGTACACGATGGCCGATGTCCCCGACCCCGCGGCCGGGGTGCGCGCCCAGCTGCACTGCGAACCCGGGGGGATCGTCGAGGCGTTCCCGCTGCCCGGCGGCATGCGGCGCTGGGTGCTGCGGGGCGGCGGCCTGCACTCCGGGGCGGAGTTCCGTATCGCGATCGCGGAGCGGATCGGGCGGGAACCGGCGATCGGCGACGAGGTCCGGCCGACGGGCTTCGTCGCGGCCCAGCATCTGAGCCGGACCGTCGCCCGAGGCCGGGTGGCGCTGCTCGGCGACGCCGCGCACGAGATCAGCCCGATCGGCGGGCAGGGCATGAACCTGGGCTGGGTGAACGCCGGCCGGCTGGCCGCGGCGCTGCGCACGGCCCTGGTCGAGGGTGACCGGGATCTCGGCGGCTACGCGCACGGGGCTCTGCGCGCCGCTCGCGCCGCGCAGAGGCGGAGCGCGTTCTACATGACCATGGGCGCTCCGGCGCAGGGCGTTCCGCTCGCCACACGCGAGACGCTCATCCGGGTCCTGGGCTCGGGGCCGCTCCGTTCCTGGGCCTCCGGACTGGTGACGATGCGGGGCTTCTGACTGCATACGGGGCGGACGACAGAGGGCCGGCCACGCACCTGGCGTGACCGGCCCTCGGTCCGATCGGATCCGATCAGAGGTTGATCATGTGTCCCGCGAGTCCGTGGAACGCCTCCTGCAGCGCCTCCGACAGGGTCGGGTGCGTGTGCACGTTGCGGGCGGCCTCGAGAGCGGTCAGGTCCCACTTCTGCGCGAGGGTCAGCTCGGGGAGGAGCTCGGACACGTCGGGGCCGATCAGGTGGCCGCCGATGAGCTCGAGGTGCTCGGCGTCGGCGATGAGCTTGACGAAGCCCACCGGCTCGCCCAGGCCGTTGGCCTTGCCGTTCGCGCTGAACGGGAACTTCGCGACCTTGATCTCGCGGCCCTCGGCCCTGGCCTGCTCCTCGGTGAGGCCGAAGCTGGCGACCTGCGGCTGGCAGAACGTGGCGCGCGGCATCATCCGGTAGTCGCCCAGCGTCATGGTCTCGGCCTTGCCGATGGTCTCGGCGGCGACGACGGCCTGAGCCTCGGCGACGTGCGCGAGCTGCAGCTTGGCGGTGACGTCGCCGATCGCGTAGATGCCCTCGACGTTGGTGCGCATGTGGTCGTCGATGTCGATCGCGCCGCGGTCGGTGAGCGCGACGCCGGTGTTCTCCAGGCCGTAGCCGTTCACGTTCGGGGCGAAGCCGACGGACATGAGGACCTTGCCGGCCGTGATCTCGCCGGGCTGACCGTCGCGCGTCTCGTACGTGACGTGCACGGAGGAGCCGTTGTCGGTGACGGTCTTGACCGCGGTCGAGGTGAGGATCTCGACGCCGAGCTTCTTGTACTGCTTCTGGATCTCCTTGGAGACCTCGACGTCCTCGTTGGGCAGCGCCCGGTCGAGGAACTCGATGATGGTGACTTTGACGCCGTAGTTCGTCAGCACGTAGCCGAACTCCATGCCGATCGCGCCGGCTCCGACGATGACGATCGATTCGGGAAGGTCACGGCTGAGGATCTGCTCCTCGAAGGTGACGACGTTGTCGCTCAGCTGCACGCCCGGCAGCAGGCGGACGGTGGATCCGGTGGCGATGATGGCGTTGTCGAACGTGACCTCTTCGGTCGTGCCGTCGGACTTCGCCACGGAGATGGCCTTCGGGGATGTGAAGGTGCCGCGGCCGTCGTACTCGACGACCTTGTTCTTCTTCATCAGGAAGTGGATGCCCTTGACGTGGGTGTCGGCCACCTTGCGGCTGCGGTCGAACGCGGCGCCGAAGTCGAAGTGCACGTCGCCCGAGATGCCGAAGAACTCGGCCTTGTGGGTGAACGTGTGCGCGATCTCCGCGTTCTTCAGGAGCGACTTGGAGGGGATGCAGCCCACGTTGAGGCACACACCGCCCCAGTACTTCTCCTCGATGATCGCGGTGGAAAGACCGAGCTGGGCGCTGCGGACGGCGGCGACGTAACCGCCGGGGCCAGCGCCGAGGATGACGACGTCGTAGTGTGGCATGCTCCCAGCCTATCGCCCGCGCAGACGACCCCGGGCGGGCGATGCCGCGCGGATCCGGCTCCCGGGCGCCGCGTGCTTCCGATAGGCTGGAACGCCAGAGGAGGGGGAGAACAGTGACTGAGAACGACGTTCCCGAAGGCGCCGTCCGCCGCGGAGGCGAGCCCATGCACGACACCACGCAGACGTTCGGCCACGACTCCGACCTGTCGTTCGTCCCGTTCGGCGCGGAGCTGACGGAGGTCGAGCAGGCGGCGATCGCCGCGCTGCCCTCCGGTTCTGCGCTGCTGCTGGTCCGCTCCGGCGCGCTCGCCGGCGCCCGGTACCTGCTCGACACGGCGGTGACCACGGTCGGACGCCATCCCGAGGCGGATATCTTCTTCGACGATGTGACGGTCTCCCGTCGCCACGCCGAGGTCATCCGCACCGGCACGGCCTTCGAGGTCGTCGATCAGCGCTCGCTGAACGGAACCTACGTCAACGGCGAGCGGGTCGACCGCAGCGTGCTGCGCAACGGCTATGAGGTGCGCGTCGGCAAGTTCCGGCTGAACTTCTTCGCGTCGCCCATGGATCTCGCGCAGGCGAACGACTGATGGCGGCATCCGCCGCCGAGCGTTCCGCCCCTTCCGGGCTGCTGAGCATCGGCCAGGTGCTCGCGCGCCTCACGCCGGAGTTCCCCGATGTGAGAGCCTCCAAGCTCCGCTTCCTGGAGGAGAAGGGCATCGTGAACCCGGTGCGCACCGCCTCCGGGTACCGCAAGTTCTCCGCAGCCGATCTGGAGCGGATCCGCATCGCGTTGACGCTGCAGCGCGACCAGTACCTGCCGCTCAAGGTCATCCGCGAGCACCTCGACGCGCTCGAGGAATCCGGCGGTGCACCGGAGCTGCCCGCGTCGATCGTGAAGGGGCCGCGCCGGTATCGCCGCGACGAGCTCGTCCACGCCGCGGGTGCGTCGCACGCACTGCTCGGCGATGCGGTGTCGAGCGGCATGCTGCCGGCGGCCGAGACCTACCCCGAGTCGGCGGTGTCGCTGCTGCGCGCGCTGGCGGCCCTGGACGGCCACGGCATCGGGCCGCGTCACCTGCGGCCGCTGCGTCAGAGCGCCGAGCGCGACATCGCCCTGGTGCAGTCGGCGCTGTCCGCGCTGCTGCGCCGCACCGACACCCCGTCGCGGGCACGGGCCAGCGAGATGGCTCCAGAACTGGCGTCCCGCCTCGACGAGGTGCGTTCGCTCCTCGTCAAGGACGGCATCGGCCGACTGCTGTCGTAACGAACTGATTGCGACACACCCCCGACTCGGGGCGGATGTCGTTGTCGGGGATGCCGCGCTGTTCTAGCGTGGAGTCATCGACTTTCAGGTAGTGGTTGAAGGATGCTGTTCCTTCAGGATGGGGAGGATGCGATGAGCGCCGAGGAACGGGGCGATGCACCGTCGTTCGGAGACGATCTCCTCTTCACCGACGGGCTTCCCGCGATGGACGACGAGGTCGGCTACCGCGGGGCCGTGGCGGCCCGTGCGGCCGGCATCACCTACCGCCAGCTGGACTACTGGGCGCGGACCGAGCTGGTCGTCCCGACGGTCCGCGGGGCGAGCGGATCCGGATCCCAGCGTCTCTACGGCTTCCGCGACATCCTCGTGCTCAAGCTCGTCAAGGAGCTGCTGAACACGGGCATCTCGCTGCAGCAGATCCGCACCGCCGTCGACCAGCTCCGGGCTGCAGGCATCCGCGACCTCGCGGGCACCACGCTCATGAGCGACGGCGCGTCGGTCTACCTGTGCACCTCGAATGACGAGGTGATCGACCTGCTCAGCCGCGGCCAGGGCGTCTTCGGCATCGCGGTGGGCAAGGTGTTCCACGAGGTCGAGGCCACTCTCGTCGAGTTCGACGCCCTCGCGCCGGAGCCGATGGACGATCTCGCCGCACGTCGCTCGCGTCGCACCGCCTGACCGCGCAGCGCCGCAACGGAAAGAGCCGGCCCCTCGGGGACCGGCTCTCGTCGTATCAGGACTCTTCCGAGTCGCTGAGTCTGCTCAGACGCGGGTGTCGTCGGGCAGCGCGATGCGCCCGGTGCGGATCACCCGGTCCAGCAGCGTGTCGAAGTCGGCGGCGAGCTCCTGCGCGGAGTCGCCGGGCCAGATGTGCAGCGGCTTCGCAGCGCCCTGGGCCTGCTGCAGCGAAGTGCGCTCCGGCAGCTGCGGCGAGAGCACGAGCGGACCGAACATGTCGCGCAGCTCCTTGATGCGGAACTGGTGCTCGATGGACTGCGGGCGCACGCGGTTGACCACGATGCCGAGCGGCTGCAGCCGGGGGGAGAGGCCGCGGCGGATCTCCTCGATCGCACGCAGGGCGCGGTCAGCGGCGGCGACGGAGAACAGACCGGGCTCGGTCACGACCATGACGCGGTCGCTCGCGGCCCACGCGGTGCGCGTGAGCGCATTCAGCGACGGGGCGCAGTCGATCAGGACGAGGTCGTAGTCGGCCTCGACGGCGGCCAGCGCCTCCTCGAGCTTCCACACGTCGCGCACGCTCGGGTGCGGGCCGTCGAAGTTGATCGCGGACGGGCTGCCGATGAGCACGTCGATCGTCCCCGGGTGCACCTTCGCCCAGCCCGAGGACGTGATCGCCTGTCGGACCACTTTCTCCTTCGGGTTCGCCAGGACATCGGCGACGTTGAGACGCCCTGCGACCTGGATGTCCATGCCGGTGGAGACGTCGGACTGCGGGTCGAGGTCGACCACCAGGGTCCGGACGCCGCGGGCGAACGCCGCCGAGGCGAGGCCGAGGGTCACGGTGGTCTTGCCGACACCGCCCTTGAGGGAACTGACGCTGAGTACGTGCACGGAGACCACGTTACCTTCCTCTAGGCTGAGGAAACACTCAGCCCCCCGATGCGCGTCGCTGCGCAACCAGTGTTCGAGGTGCCATGTTCCAGAAGATCCTTGTGGCCAATCGTGGAGAGATCGCGATCCGGGCCTTCAGAGCCGCGTTCGAGGTAGGGGCGAGGACCGTCGCGGTCTTCCCCTGGGAGGATCGCGGATCCATCCACCGCCAGAAGGCCGACGAGTCGTATCAGATCGGCGAGGTGGGGCACCCGGTGCGGGCCTACCTCGACGTGGAGGAGATCATCCGCGTGGCACGGGAGTGCGGCGCGGATGCGATCTACCCCGGCTACGGCTTCCTCTCCGAGAACCCGGAGCTGGCTGCGCGCGCGGCCGAGAACGGGATCACCTTCATCGGGCCGCCGGCGCACGTGCTGGAGATGGCCGGCAACAAGGTGACGGCCAAGCAGCACGCGGTCGCCGCGGGCGTGCCCGTGCTGCGCTCGACCGACGCCTCGGATGACGTGGACGAGCTGGTCGCCCAGGCCGAGGGGATCGGATTCCCGATCTTCGTCAAGGCCGTCGCCGGAGGCGGCGGTCGCGGCATGCGCCGGGTGGCGTCGCTCGGCGAGCTGGCACCCGCACTGGCCGAGGCCATGCGCGAGGCCGGGAGCGCGTTCGGCGATGCCCGCGTCTTCCTCGAGCAGGCCGTGCAGCGGCCGCGGCACATCGAGGTCCAGGTGCTCGCGGACGGCACCGGTCACACCGTGCACCTGTTCGAGCGCGACTGCTCGGTGCAGCGCCGTCACCAGAAGGTGGTCGAGATCGCTCCCGCGCCGAACCTCGACGAGGGGATCCGCAAGGCCCTGCACGGCTATGCCATCGCCTTCGCGAAGTCCATCGGCTACCAGAACGCCGGCACGGTCGAGTTCCTCCTGGAGACGGCAGGAGAGCGGGCCGGCGAGGTCGTCTTCATCGAGATGAACCCGCGGATCCAGGTCGAGCACACGGTGACGGAGGAGGTCACAGACGTCGACCTCGTGCAGTCGCAGATCCGGATCGCGGCCGGCGAGACGCTCGCCGACCTCGGCCTGGAGCAGGACAGCATCCAGCTGCGCGGCGCCGCACTGCAGTGCCGCATCACGACGGAGGATCCGGCTCAGGGCTTCCGCCCCGACACCGGCCGGATCACGACCTATCGCTCGCCCGGCGGCGCCGGCATCCGCCTCGATGGCGGCACCACGGCGGCCGGCTCGCAGATCAGCCCACACTTCGACTCGATGCTGGCGAAGCTCACCTGCCGCGGCCGGGATTTCCCGGCGGCCGTGGCGCGTGCGAAGCGCGCCCTCGCCGAATTCCGGATCCGCGGCGTGGCCACGAACATCCCGTTCCTGCGCGCCGTGCTCGACGACCCCGCTTTCGTCTCCGGCGACGTGTCGACGCTGTTCATCGAGGAGCGGCCGGAGCTGCTCACCAGCAACCCCTCGAGGGACCGGGCGACGCGGCTGCTGAACTGGCTCGGCGACGTCACGGTGAACAAGCCGTACGGCGACAAGCCGCTGTCGCCCTCGCCTGGCAGCAAGCTCCCCAAGATCGACCTCAGCGTCGAGCCGCCCGCCGGAGCCCGCGAGCGCCTGCTCCGCCTCGGGCCCGACGGGTTCGCCCGCGCGCTCCGCGAGCAGACCGCACTGGCCGTGACCGAGACGACGTACCGCGATGCGCACCAGTCGCTGCTGGCCACGCGCGTGCGCACCAGGGACCTGGTGCGCGTGGGCCCGCACGCGGCGCGCATGACGCCGCAGCTGCTCTCGATCGAAGCATGGGGCGGCGCGACCTACGACGTCGCACTGCGCTTCCTCGCCGAGGACCCGTGGGAGCGCCTGGAGGCGCTGCGGGCGGCGATTCCGAACATCCCGCTGCAGATGCTGCTGCGGGGGCGCAACACGGTCGGATACACGCCGCGGCCCGTCGAGGTCACGAACGCGTTCGTGCGCGAGGCGGCGTCGAGCGGGGTGGACATCTTCCGCATCTTCGACGCGCTCAACGACGTGTCGCAGATGCGTCCCGCGATCGACGCGGTGCGGGAGACCGGCACCGCCGTCGCCGAGGTGGCGCTCTGCTACACCGGCGACCTGCTCGACCCCGCGGAGCAGCTCTACACGCTGGACTACTACCTGCGGCTCGCCGAGCAGATCGTGGAGAGCGGCGCGCACATCCTCGCGATCAAGGACATGGCGGGCCTCCTCCGGCCCGCGGCCGCCGCGCGCCTCGTGTCCGCGCTGCGCGAGCGGTTCGACCTTCCTGTCCAGGTGCACACGCACGACACCGCGGGCGGGCAGCTCGCAACCCTGTTGGCGGCCAGCGCGGCCGGCGCCGACGCAGTCGATGCCGCCGCCGCACCGATGTCCGGCACGACGAGCCAGCCGTCGCTGTCCGCCCTCGTGGCGGCTCTCGCCCACACCGAGCGCGACACCGGGCTCGACCTGCAGGCGATCGGCGACCTCGAGCCGTACTGGGAGGGCGTTCGTCAGCTCTACCGTCCCTTCGAGTCCGGACTGCCAGCGCCCACCGGACGCGTGTACCACCACGAGATCCCGGGCGGACAGCTGTCGAACCTGCGTCAGCAGGCGATCGCGCTGGGTCTCGCGGACGATTTCGAGCGCATCGAGGACATGTACGCCGCGGCGGACCGGATCCTCGGCCGGATCCCCAAGGTGACGCCGTCCTCGAAGGTGGTCGGCGATCTGGCGCTCGCGCTCGTGGCCGCCGGCGCGGATCCTGCGGACTTCGAGCAGAACCCGCAGAACTACGACATCCCCGATTCGGTGGTCGGCTTCATGGCCGGCGAGCTGGGCGACCTGCCCGGCGGATGGCCGGAGCCGTTCCGCACGAAGGTGCTGGCAGGGCGCCAGGTGTCGATCGACATCGTCCCGATCTCCGCGGACGAACAGCGTGCACTCGACGGCGAGAGCCTCGAGCGCCGGCAGACGCTGAACCGCCTGCTCTTCCCCGGACCGGCTGCCGAGTTCGAGCGCAACCGCGCCGCCTTCGGCGACCTGTCGGCCCTCGGCACGCCGGACTACCTCTATGGCCTCGTGCCGGGTGAGGAGCACGTCGCGGAGATCGATCCGGGGGTGCAGCTCTACGTCGGGCTCGAGGCGATCGGCGAAGCGGACGAGAAGGGCATCCGCACCGTGATGACCACGCTGAACGGCCAGCTCCGTCCCGTGTTCGTGCGGGATCGCTCCCTCAAAGTCGACATTCGTGAGGTGGAGAAGGCCGACACCTCGAAGCCCGGTCAGGTGGCGGCGCCGTTCTCGGGCGTGGTGACCATGAAGGCCGAGGTCGGCGGTGCCGTGCGCGCCGGGGAGCCCATCGCCTCGATCGAGGCGATGAAGATGGAAGCGGCGATCACCGCACCGGTCGACGGTGTCGTGGAGCGCGTCGCGATCGGCGCCACGCAGCAGGTCGACGCCGGCGATCTCCTGGTCGTGATCCGCCCGTCGCACACCGACTGAACGCAGCGGTGAGGAGCGGAGGACGGCCCGTGCAGGGCGTCCTCCGCCTCGGCCCGCCGCGTCGGCGTGCGGCGATGTGCACTAACCTTGTGCGTTGTGATGCGCGCCGATAGGGCGTATCACGGGGGAGAAGCATCATGAGCACAGAACGCAGGAATACACAGAGTGAGGATCCCGAGGAATCCCTCGGAATCCTCGACAGCACTGGGGCCATCGGTACCGTCGGCATCGGGCTGCTCGGCGACGCCACCGCGCAGGTGCCCGTCGCCCTGCCCGTCGCGGACGACGACGATCTCGTCGACGACGACGTCACCGACGGGGAGGCCTTCGCCGACCTCGTCCTCGACGCCGACCCTGCCGCACTCGTCCGCGAGGGCGACGGCATCGGACGGATCCATCTGGGTGCGGGCTTCTCGGACATCGTGATCGAGATCCCGGCGGCCGCCGCCGAGGACGTCGTGGTCGCCGAGCTCGTCGAGGACGGCGCGACCACGGATCACGAGGTCGAGGCCGAAGCCGCGGGCGACGACGAGATTCCCATCGAGCCGGCGCAGGAGGCGGCGGTTCCCGACGAGCCCATCGAGTCCGAGGACGCGATCGACGACTCTGCTGACGAGGAGCACGCCGCGGAAGCGGCGTTCGTCGACGAGGACCCCGCGGGCGAGCTGCCTTCCGACGAGGTTCCTGCTGACGAGGACCCCGTGGACGAGGCGCCTGCTGCTGAGGTGCCTGCTGACGAGGACCCCGTGGACGAGGCGCCTGCTGACGAGGTGCCTGTCGACGAGGACCCCGTGGACGAGGACCCTGTGGACGAAGTTCCGGCGGATGAGGCCGATGCGGCCTCTGCCGGCGACGTGTCAGAGGACGCCGAGGACCTGACCGAGGATCCGGCCGCCGACTCCGCGCGTGAAGACGTCGAGGTCGCGCAGGACTCCGGCCGGGTCGCGATCGACGCGCCCGACCGGGCAGAGCCGGTGACGGCTGCCGTCGCCGAGTCGATGGTGCTCCGCGCCGTCGACGTGGCGGCGCCTGCGCCCGTGCGAGAGCTCGAGGTGACCACCGTGACCTTCGCCGCGGCTGAGGAGGAGACCATGACCGCCGACCACGCGCGCACGCCCGACCCCGAGCTCACCTCGCGCCGGCTGGACCAGCTCGGCGACCGGGAGCGGGAGAGCGCGGACCTGCTCACCGCCGACCGGCTGCTGGACGCGAGCAGGCTCGTGGGCCCCGAGCCCGAAGGGCTCTGGAGCCACCTGCTCTACACGGTCTCCGGACGCCGCATCAATCTCGGAGACGGCAAGCGCGCGCAGCAGCGCAAGGCGCTGAGCGCACGCATCGCCGCACCGCTGTCGGGATCGGCCCGCTTCGTCCCCGTGCTGAGCCGCAAGGGCGGCGTCGGCAAGACGACGGTGACGGCGCTGCTCGGAATGGCGCTCGCCGACTCGCGCGAGGACAGGGTCATCGCGGTCGACGCGAACCCCGACCGTGGCACGCTCGCCGACCGCATCGCCCGCACCAACAGCAAGACGGTGCGCGATCTGGTCCGGATCCACGACCAGGTCACCGGCTACCACGACATCTCCGCCGTCGTCTCGCGCGATGCCACCCGCCTCGACGTCCTGGCCTCGGACGCGGATCCGCGTGTCTCGGAGGCGTTCAACGACGAGGACTACGACCAGGTCGCCTCGGTCGCGGCGCACTACTACTCGCTCGTGCTCACCGATACCGGCACCGGCATCGTGCACTCGGTGATGGGCGCGACCCTGGACCGTGCGGACACGATCGTGATCGTCGCCGGCCTCAGCGTCGACGAGGCGCGGCTCGCGTCCGAAACGCTCACGTGGCTGGAGACCAACGGCTACGCGGACAAGGTGCGCGAGGCCGTCGTGGTGCTCAACCAGTCGACACCCGGCTCGCCCATGGTGCGCCTGGGGGAGCTGGAGGCACACTTCCGCACCCGCGTGGCGCACGTCGTGCGCATCCCGTACGACGCCCGGATCGCGGCCGGCAGCGCCATCACGTTCGCCGCTCTGCAGCCCGAGACCCGTCAGGCGGCGCGTGAGCTGGCCGCGATCGTGGTCGAGGGCCTGAGGGAGCAGGCGGCCTGATGGCGGTCCGCGAGATCCGGCTCTTCGGAGACCCCGTGCTGCGCACCGTGTGCGCGGAGATCGTCACGATCGACGACGGCGTGCGCGCCCTCGTCGCCGACCTCGTCGACAGCGTCGAGCTTCCCGGTCGCGCCGGGGTCGCCGCCCCGCAGATCGGCGTGGCGCTGCGCGCCTTCAGCTACAACATCGACGGCGACATCGGCTATGTGCTGAATCCCGTGCTGGTCGAGGTGCGCGGCGAGCCCGTGCCGACCGGAGAAGGGTGCCTGTCGGTGCCCGGCCTCTGGCACGACGCGCTGCGCCACCCGTGGGCGCGCGTGGAGGGCATCGACCTCGACGGCGAGCCCGTGGTGCTGGAGGGGGAGGGGCTGCTGGCCCAGGCCCTGCAGCACGAGACCGACCACCTCGACGGCAAGGTCTATCTCTCCCGGCTCGCCCCGGAGACCCGCAAGGCCGCCATGCGCGAAGTGCGCGAGAGCGCCTGGTTCTGATAGGACCGAGTCGAATCCCAGATGACATGAGGAAGGGCCCCGGGGAATCCCGGGGCCCTTCCTCATGTCATGGCGTCAGCCCAGCGGCACCGTCGTGGTCGCGGTGCTCTCGTCGTAGATCGCGGCGACCTGCGGCGCGAAGTCCTTCATGATCACGTTGCGCTTGATCGAGAGCTTGGGCGTGAGGTGCCCGCTCGCCTCGGTCCACTCGGAGGGCAGGATCGCGAACTTGCGGATCGACTCCGCGCGCGACACGCGGGTGTTGGCCACGTCGATCGCGCGCTGTACCTCGGCGCGCACCGCGTCGTTCGTGGCGGCGTCGGCGAGCGACAGATCCGCCGGGAGCCCGTTGTTGGCCAGCCACGACGGCAGCATCTCGGGGTCGAGCGTGACGAGCGCCGCGATGAACGGCTTCTGATCGCCGACGACGACCACCTGGCCGACGATCGGGTTGGCGCGGATCGGGTCCTCGAGCGCGGCGGGGGAGACGTTCTTGCCGCCCGCGGTGACGATGATCTCCTTCTTGCGGCCCGTGATCGTCAAGAACCCCTCGTCGTCGAACGAGCCGAGGTCGCCGGTGCAGAACCAGCCGTCGCGGAACGCGGCCTCGGTCGCCTCCGGGTTGTTCCAGTACTCCTTGAAGACGTTGATGCCGCGCACTTCGATCTCGCCGTCGTCCGCGAGACGGATGCCCACTCCGGGCAGCGCAGGCCCGACCGTGCCGATCTTCGACTTGTCCGCCAGGTTCACCGTGGCAGGGGCGGTGGTCTCGGTGAGGCCGTAGCCCTCCAGGATGACAACGCCGAGGCTGTGGAAGAAGTGGCCGAGGCGTGCGCCGAGCGGCGCGGATCCGGAGATCGCGTACTGGATGTTGCCGCCCATCGCCTCGCGCAGCTTCGCGTAGACGAGCCTGTCGAACAGGGCGAACTTGATCTTCATGCCGAGCGGGATCTTCGCGCCCTCCTCGACGAGGCGGGAGTGCTCGATCGCGGTCGCCGCGGCGGCGCGGAAGATCTTGCCCTTGCCGCCGGCCTCGGCCTTCTGCTCGGCCGAGTTGTAGACCTTCTCGAACACGCGCGGCACGGCCAGGAGGAAGGTGGGCTTGAAGGATCCGAGCGCCGGGAGCAGTTGCTTGGTGTCGGGCTGGTGGCCCGTGCGCACGCCGGCGTGGATGTCGAGGATCGAGATGAACCGCGCGAACACGTGCGCGGTCGTGATGAACAGCACGGTCGAGGCGCCCTGGATGGAGACCACATCGTCGAGCGACTTCGCCGCGTTGCGGGCGAGCTCGACGAAGTTGCTGTGGGTGAGCACGCAGCCCTTGGGGCGGCCGGTCGAGCCGGACGTGTAGATGAGCGTGGCGATGTCGGCGGCGTTCGCGATGACGCGGCGGCGCTCGACCTCCTCGTCCGGGATCTCGACGCCCTGCGCCGTGAGCTGGGCGATCGCTCCGAGGTGCATCTGCCAGACGTCGCGGACGAGCGGGAGGTCGCCGCGCACCTCGTCGAAGCGGGTGAAGTGCTCGGGGGACTCGACCATGAGCGAGATCGCCCCGGAGTCCTCCATGATCCACTGGATCTGCGAGGGGGAGCTGGTCTCGTAGATCGGAACCATGACCGCGCCGGCGTAGAACAGCGCGAAGTCGACCAGGGTCCACTCGTAGGTGGTGCGGGCCAGGAAGCCGACCTTCTCGCCGGGCTGGATCCCCGCGGCGACGAACCCCTTCGCGAGGGCGATCACCGCGGTGCGGAAGTCCGCGGCCGTGATGTCGCGCCATCCCGCGCCGTCGGGCACGGAGAACAGCGCGAGATTCGGGGTCTTCTGCACCCGCTGCTCGAGGAGGTCGGTGATGTTGTCCTCGGGTGCGGCTTTCACGATCGCGGGGACTTCGAACTGGACCACGGCAACTCCTTCGGGGCCGGACGGGTACATGCTTCCCAGGAGTCTATGCCATGGGGCGCCTGGGGACAGGGCATCGCGCGTGAGATTCAGTCGCACCATCTGTGAAACTGCGTCGCAAGGGCGAACGGGGCTCTCGTCCTGTTCGCGGCGTCGGGATAGACTGCGGGCGATGATCTACTGGTTCATGAAGTACATCGCCATCGGGCCGCTGGTGAAGGCGATCTTCCGCCCGTGGGTCGTGGGCCGTCAGCATGTGCCCGTCACCGGCGCCGCGATCATGGCGAGCAACCATCTGTCGTTCTCCGACTCGATCTTCCTGCCGCTCATGCTGGACCGGAAGATGTCCTTCCTCGCCAAGAGCGATTACTTCACGGGCAAAGGGCTCAAGGGCTGGGCCACCCGCATGTTCATGAAGGGCACGGGGCAGCTGCCCATCGACCGCTCCGGCGGCAAGGCCTCCGAGGCCTCGCTCAACACCGGCCTGGGCGTCCTCGGGCGCGGCGATCTGCTCGGCATCTATCCCGAGGGCACGCGCAGCCCCGACGGCACGCTCTACCGCGGACGGACCGGCATCGCGCGGATGGCGCTGGAGGCGAAGGTCCCGGTGATCCCGGTGGTGATGGTCGACACCGACGTCGCGATGCCGACAGGGCAGCGCATTCCGAACATCATGCGGGTGGGGATCGTGATCGGCGAACCCCTCGACTTCTCCCGCTACGCGGGCATGGAGAACGACCGCTACATCCTGCGCTCGGTGACCGACGAGATCATGGTCGCGCTGCAGCGCCTGGGGGAGCAGCGCTACGAGGACGTCTACGCCTCCACGGTCAAGGAGCGCCTGGCCTCCCAGGCGTCCTAGGGCGCCTGGGCGCCGAGGCTTCATAGAGCGATCCGCCCCCTTTCCGGCACCCTAGGATGGGGGGATGCCTCAGCCTCTCGATCTCGACTCGTGGCGCGCCCTCCCGATCAAGCAGCAGCCGCAGTGGCCTGACGCCGAGCGCGTCGCCGAGGTCTCCTCGCAGATCGCCGCGCTGCCTCCGCTGGTGTTCGCCGGTGAGGTGGACAACCTCCGCGAGCGTCTCGCCCGCGCCGCCTCCGGGCAGGCGTTCCTGCTCCAGGGCGGGGACTGCGCCGAGACCTTCGCCGGCGCCACCGCCGACCAGATCCGCAACCGCATCAAGACGGTCCTGCAGATGGCGGTCGTGCTGACCTATGGCGCATCGATGCCGGTGGTGAAGATGGGGCGCATGGCGGGGCAGTTCGCCAAGCCGCGCTCGAGCGACACCGAGACCCGCGGCGATGTGACCCTTCCCGCCTACCGCGGCGACATCGTCAACGGCTACGACTTCACCGAGGGCTCCCGCGAGGCGAACCCCTCGCGTCTGCTGCAGGGGTACCACACGGCCGCCTCGACGCTGAACCTCATCCGCGCCTTCACCCAGGGCGGCTTCGCGGATCTCCGCGAGGTGCACTCCTGGAACAAGGGGTTCGCGCAGAACCCCGCGAACCAGCGCTACGAGCGCATGGCCGCGGAGATCGACCGCGCCATCAAGTTCATGGAGGCCGCCGGCGCCGACTTCGACGAGCTCAAGCGCGTCGAGTTCTTCACCGGGCACGAGGGCCTGCTGATGGACTACGAGCGCCCCATGACCCGCATCGACTCGCGGACGCTCACGCCGTACAACACCGCGGCGCACTTCCTCTGGATCGGCGAGCGCACCCGTGAACTCGACGGCGCGCACGTCGACTACTTCTCGAAGATCCGCAACCCGATCGGCGTCAAGCTCGGCCCCAGCACGACGACCGACACGGCGCTCGCGCTCATCGACAAGCTCGACCCGAACCGCGAGCCGGGCAGGCTCACCTTCATCACGCGCATGGGGGCGGGCAAGATCCGCGAGGCGCTGCCCCCGCTGCTGGAGGCCGTGAAGGACTCCGGGGCGCAGCCGCTGTGGGTCACCGACCCCATGCACGGCAACGGCATCACCACGCCGACCGGCTACAAGACCCGACGCTTCGACGACGTGGTCGACGAGGTGCGCGGCTTCTTCGAGGCGCACCGCGCTGTCGGGACCTTCCCCGGCGGCATCCACGTCGAGCTCACCGGCGACGATGTCACCGAGTGCCTGGGCGGATCCGAGCAGATCGACGAGGAGGGTCTGGCGACCCGCTACGAGTCGCTGTGCGACCCGCGCCTCAACCACATGCAGTCGCTCGAGCTCGCGTTCCTCGTCGCCGAGGAGCTCGAGAAGCGCTGACGTCTCGCTGACACGAAGGCCCGGTACCGCGCAGCGCTGCCGGGCCTTCGTCGTATCCGGGAGCGCAAACGGCTCACCGCGATGCAGACGCTCGGATCAGCCGGAGACCTTGACCCGGATCGTCGAGTTCTTCTCCACGCTGTCGCCGGCCTTCGGATCCGTCCCGGTCACCTGGAACAGGCTCCACGCGATCTCGGGCACGCTGGTCTGCGGGTTCAGGCCCGCATTCGTGAGGGCCTGCATCGCCTCGGCGAGGTTCTTGCCGACGACGTCGGGCACCGTGACGGGCTCTGGGCCCTTCGAGACGTTCAGCACGATCGTGTCGCCGGGGCGCCAGTTGCCGCCGCCCTCACGGTCGCCGATGCCGATCACGCGGCCCTTCGGCACGCTGTCGCTGTAGGAGGCAGCGGAGCTGGAGTCGGCGTTGAGCTGCACGGCCTTGAGCTTGCTCGTGGCATCGTCCACGGTCAGGCCGGTCACGTCCGGCACGGGGCCCAGCGACACCAGGAGGCGAATCTGGTCGCCCTCGAAGACGGTGCAGCCCTCGCCGCACTCGTGGACGTCGCCTCCCGCGCGCGGGGTGACCTCGGCGTTGATCACGAGTCCGCTGTCCGCGCCGGAGAAGAGCGGCACGGAGTCCTGCAGGGTCAGGTGGAAATCTACGAGCGCTTGCTTCGCCTGCTGCTCGGTCATGCCGTCGAGCTTGGGGATGTCGTGCTTGGCGGGACCCGCCGAGATCAGCACGGTGACCTTGGCCTTCTTGTCCAGACGGGAGCCTGCACCGGGATCCGTGCGGATCGCCTGGCCCTGAGGCACCTTGAGGGAGTTCTCACTGCCCTGGACGGGAGTGAGACCCTCCTTCGTGATCGTGGCCGCGGCGACCTCCCAGGTCTTGCCCGCGACATCCGGCACGGAGAGCTTGGAGCCCGGACCGGATCCGAACCACCAGCCCGCTCCGCCGGCCAGGACGGCCAGGAGCAGCACGAGCACGAGCAGCAGCGCCCCGCGGGAGCGCCGGTGCGCGGTGCGGCGGCGCAGCAGCGTCGCGTTGTCGAGAGGGGCGTCGGCAGTGGGCGCCGGCGCGGTCGCCGTGGGGATGCCCGGCAGCACCAGGGTCTGATCTCCGGTGTCGCGCATCGGCACGACCGTGGTCTTCGCGGTGGTCGGCGTGGGGGTGACGCCCAGCTCGCGCTCGATCACGCGCAGCCGCTCGAGCATCTCCTGCGCGTCGTCCGGGCGCTCGTCCGGCGACTTCTCGGTCGCCCACAGCACGAGCTCGTCGAGCTGCTCCGGCACGCCGGGATTGCGCACGCTCGGTCGCGGGACGGAGTCGGTGGCGTGCTGGAACGCGATCTGCATAGGCTGCTCGCCCTTGTACGGCTGCTCGCCGACGAGCATCTCGTAGAGCATGATGCCGAGCGCGTAGATGTCGCTGCGGGCGTCCGCGGTGCCGCGGGTGACGAGCTCCGGCGCGAGATAGGCGATCGTGCCCATCAGCTGGGCGCCGGAGGCGGTGTTCGCGGTGGTCGCGCGGGCCAGGCCGAAGTCGCCGATCTTGATCCGGCCGTCCTCGGCCAGCAGCACGTTCTCGGGCTTGACGTCGCGGTGCACGATGCCGGCGCGATGCGCGGCGGCGAGGCCGGAGAGCACGGCATCCATGATCGTGATGGTCTGCGGGACCGTGAGGCGGCGCTGCTCGCGCATGAGCTCGCGCAGCGTGATGCCGGGCAGGTACTCCATCACGAGGTAGGCGAGCTCGCCGTCCTGACCCTGGTCGAAGACGTTGACGACGTGCGGATCGGCGAGGCGGGCGGCCGCGCGCGCCTCCTGGATGAAGCGGCTCTGGAACACCGAGTCGTCGCTGAGGTGGCCGTGCATGACCTTCAGTGCGATGCGGCGCTCGAGGCGCAGATCCGTGGCGACGTACACCGTCGCCATGCCGCCACGCGCGATCCGGGCGCGGACGCGATAGCGACCGTCGACGAGCCGCCCGATGAGGGGGTCGGCTTGTTGGCTGGTCGTCACGGCAAGAGTCTATGGAGAACTCGCTGAGAGCCCGGGGAACGGCTCGCGTGCGAGCGCTTTTCCGTTCTCCGCGAGCGGATCCCGCGGCGGTTCAGCCGAGCGCCGCGAGCCAGCCGTCCGCCTGCGGCTCCCACAGCCCGTAGCGGGCGGGGAAGGCGGAGATCTGCACGTCCTGCGCGGCCTCGCTGAAGCCGAGGCCCTCCCAGCCGGGGATGTCGAGCAGCCCGTTGGTGTGCGGCGTGCCCACGTAGAAGGCCCTGATCGCGTAGTCCGCGTCCGCGATCTGCTCCGGCGTGCCCCAGCCGGTGCTGGGACGCTGCTGGAACAGCCCGATCGAATCGCGGTCCCCGGACGCCGTGTTCACGAGGCCGGACTCGACCATCGCGGTGGCCAGGGCGATCGCGATGCCGCGGTCGCTCACGCCCAGCTCCCGGCCGACCTGGATGATGTGCTGCGCGTTGGCGGTCTGCACATCGCTCAGCACGACCTGGGGGGCCGTGTACGTGTCCGGTGCGGGCTGGGGCGCGACGTCGGCCAGCGCCGGCGCCGGAACGGGCGCGGGTGCCGGCGCCGGCGCGGAGAAGCGCAGCGTCTGGCCGGGGTAGATGATCGAGTTGGGGGAGAGGGCGTTCGCCGCATAGAGGTCCGCGAGCGTGATCCCGTGCTCGTGCGCGATCGACCAGAGCGTGTCGCCGGCGACCACGTCGTAGCCGGTGCCGGCGGTGTCGGACGCCGGAGCGGGGGCTGCTGCCTCCGCGGGCGCGGCGGCAGCAGCAGGCTCGGGGGCTGACCCGCCGAGGGCGAGCAGCTGGCCGGGATAGATGATCGAATCGGATCCGAGTCCGTTCGCCGCATACAGCGCGGCGACGCTGGTGTCGTGGGCGCGCGCGATGTCCCAGAGCGTGTCGCCGTCCTGCACGGTGTAGTGCGCCGGCGGCGCGGTCTCGGTCGGCACGATCCGCGCGGCCAGCGCGGCCGCGACCGCTCCGGTCGGGAGCGCGGTCATCGGAACGCGCACGGGAGTGTGCGCCTGCGCGGGCGCGGCCGCGAGCGCGGTCGCCACAGTGGTCAGCAGCACGGTCGGCACCGCGAGGCAGAGCGCGCGGCGCGAACTCGTCGTGGTCGTCATGGATCCCCCGATTCTGACGTCTGACGCCGAGCGCGTCCTTGCGCGTCGGCCCTACGACGCTGTCACGGATGAGTATTCAAGTCAACAGAAGTGAAGAATGTGAAAGATGTGGTCAGGCGTGGAATCGCGGGCGGTGATCACCGGTCCCCTCAGGGGATGAGAACATTGCTGGGTGTCTGAAACGGAAACGGCGGCCCAGGCGGCCGAATGGCTGACCCTGCCCGAGCTCGTCGAGATCCTGGGCGAGACGCTCGGGCGCGTGCGCCGGCTGTTCGATGAGCAGTACCTCATCGGGTCGCGCCGCAACGGCCCGCTCGCCGTTCCTGCGGTCTTCCTCAAGGACGACCAGCCGCTCGGATCCCTGCGCGGCACGATCATCGTGCTCAAGGACGCCGGGTTCAGCGACGACGAGGCCATCGACTGGCTGCTCGCCGAGGAGGAGTCGATGGGCCGTGCGCCGATCGCCGCTCTGCGCGAGGGCCACAAGAGCGAGGTGCGCCGGATCGCCAGGGCCCTGGCCTGATCCGGCCTCAGGCCGTGCGCTGCGTCGCGTCGCGCGCGAGCCCGCGCAGCAGGTCGAGCGCGCCGGCATCGAGCGGGGCGCCCTGCAGCGCAGCCTCTCCGGCTTCGGCGTACTCCGTGATGAGCTGCTCCATGCGGGTCAGCGCGCCGGATTCGACGATGATCTCCTGCAGGCTCGCGATCTGATCCGCGGTGAGGTGCGGGTCGCCGAGCAGCTCGTCGACGATGCGCCGCCCCTGCGGGGCCAGCGCCTGGCGGGTCCAGGCGATGAGCAGCGTGCGCTTGCCCTCGCGCAGATCGTCGCCCGCCGGCTTGCCGGTGACCTTCTCGTCGCCGAACACCCCGAGCACGTCGTCGCGCAGCTGGAACGCCATCCCGAGCGGGTGGCCGAACGCGCGCAGCGCGGTCTGCTGCGCCCCATCGGCGCCGGCGATCGCCGCCCCGATCAGCAGCGGCTGCTCGACGCTGTACCGCGCGGCCTTGAGAGAGACGACGCGCAGGGCGCGCTCCGCGTGGCCGTCGTCGACGTTGACGCTCCAGGCCGATTCCTCGGCGATGTCCAGGAACTGACCGATCGTGACGTCGCGCCGCATCCTGGCGTACTCCGCGCGGACGGCATCGGCATGCGGGCTCGCCGCGATGCCCGCCTCCAGCAGGTCGTCGCTCCAGGCCACCAGCAGGTCGCCGAGCAGCACGGCGGCGGCGCGACCGAAGTCCACGGCGCTCCCGCTCCATCCCTGCCCGACGTGCGCCGCCTCGAGAGCCCGATGCGCGGAGGGCCGGCCCCGGCGAGTGTCGGAGTTGTCGATCAGATCGTCGTGCACGAGGGCGGCGGACTGGAACACCTCGAGCGCGGCGCATGCGTCCCAGAGGGCGGCCGGCTCGACGTCGATCTCGTCGAGTCCTGCGACCGATGCCCATCCCGCGTGGCAGAACCTGGCGCGCAGTCGCTTGCCTCCGCGGAGGGTCGCCTCGGCGGACGAGACGAAGGCGGAGGCATCCGGACCGTAGGTCGCGGTCTCCTCGCGCATCCGGGCGACGAAGGCGTCGAGACGGGCGGAGACCTGATCGATCACAGCGGAGGAGGATGCCACCGGATCAGCCTACCCAGCACGGTCACGACCCGGTCGCGAGCGCGTTCTGCAACGTGATGCCCAACTCCCAGCCGAATCCCTACCCCGGTGCATCCCGGCGCGCGTAGACTGTGGGGAAGACCACCCGAGGGGGACGAAATGCCACTCTCCGAACAGGAGCAGCGTCTGCTCGATGAGATGGAGCGCCATCTCATGCAGAATGACGCCGACGTCGTTTCCGCGCATGCAGGAGACCGCGCGCTCAGCTATCGCAATCTCATCTACGGAGCCGTGCTGCTGCTGGCCGGCGTCGGCGGCCTGATCGTGGGCGTCGTGGTCGGCAACATCGCCGGGATCATCATCGGCGTCGTCGCTTTCGCGGCCATGCTCGGCGGACTCATGCTGGCCCTCACGCCGGTGCACCAGAGCGGCGGTCGCGACGGGGGATCCGCCACGAAGGCGAAAGAGCCGTCTCCGTCGTTCATGGATCGCATGAACGACCGGTGGGATCGCCGCCACGAGGAGCGCTGACCTCCTCGCTCAGACTTCCTGAGGGCCCGGACGCTGCGGCGTCCGGGCCCTCCGTCGTTCCCCGGACCCGTCCGCCCCCGGGATCCTCCCTTTCGCCCCACGAATCCCTCCACTGCCCTCCACAGGCCCCTGTTCCGCATGATTCCGCGGAACAGGGGCCTTCGTCGTCCCGGGCGACATGCCCCTCCGGACACGAATAGGTATCGAAATGGAGGGATGTGGAGTAAAGTGGAGGAAACGGCGGCGAAAGGGGGATAGGCGCATGTTGCTCGGCACGCATTCCCCCAAGCTCGACGACAAGGGCCGCGTCATCCTCCCCGCCAAATTCCGTGAGGATCTGGCCGGCGGCATCGTCGTCACCCGCGGTCAGGACCGCTGCCTGTACGTGTTCAGCACGGCCGAGTTCGAGAGCGTGCACGAGCGCATCCGCCAGGCGCCGCTCGCGAACAAGGAGGCGCGGGCATTCCTGCGCATGTTCCTCTCCGGGGCGAGCGCCGAGATGCCGGACAGCCAGAACCGCATCACCATCCCCGCCCACCTGCGCTCCTACGCGGGCCTGGGCAAGGAACTCATCGTCACCGGTGTCGGCGCGCACGCCGAGATCTGGGACGCGGCGGCGTGGAACGCGTACGCCGAAGGACACGAAGACGCCTTCGCCGAACTCGAGGAGGAGGTGATCCCCGGCCTGTTCTGAACGGGCCCCTGGCTGTGACTCCCAGCCGCTCCCGCCCCGGCGCACCTTCCCCGGTGCCGGGTCGAGCGGATGGGGATCAGGGCCAGGGACCGGAGGGCCGAAGGAACCATGGACATCCGACGCATACACACCCCCGTGATGCTCGAGCGCTGCGTCGAGCTGCTGGCACCCGCCCTGCAGCACGACGGGGCGATCCTCGTCGATGCCACGCTCGGCATGGGCGGGCACTCCGAGGCCTTCCTCGAGCGCCTGCCGCACATCCGCCTGATCGGGCTCGACCGCGACACCGACGCCCTGCGGATCGCGGGGGAGCGGCTCGCCCGCTTCGGCGACCGCGTCACGCTCGTGCACACGGTCTACGACGCGATCGGCACCCACGCCGAGGGCGCATCCGGAATACTCTTCGACCTCGGCGTCTCGTCGCTGCAGCTGGACGAGGCCGAGCGCGGTTTCGCGTATGCCAAGGATGCGCCGCTGGATATGCGGATGGATCAGTCGAGCGGCATCACCGCCGCCGAGGTTCTCGCCACCTACAGCGAGGGCCAGCTGCGCCGCATCTTCGAGCGCTACGGCGAGGAGAAGCTGGCCGGTCGCTACGCCCGAGCCATCATCGCGGCCCGCCAATCCGCTCCGCTGGAGCGGTCGGGGCGCCTGGTCGAGGTGCTGCAGGAGGCGACCCCCGCCGCGGTGGCGCGCGCGGGGCACCCCGCCAAGCGGGTGTTCCAGGCGCTGCGGATCGAGGTGAACCGGGAGCTGAACGTGCTCGCCGACGCGATCCCGGCCGCGATGGACGCCCTCGTCCTGGGCGGGCGGATCGTCGTCATGTCGTACCAGTCCCTCGAGGACCGGCTCGTCAAGCAGGCGTTCTCCGCGGCCTCCGCCTCGACGGCGCCCGCGGGCCTGCCGGTCGAGCTGCCGGAGCACGCGCCGCGGTTCAAGACGCTCACCAAGGGCGCGGAGCTCGCCGACGAGGAGGAGCGCGCGGCCAACCCCCGTGCCATCCCGGTGCGCCTGCGCGCCGCAGAACGTGTGAGAGACGATCAGAGGAGCGCCGCGCGATGAGCCTGGCCGACAACGCCCTGCGGCAACCGGAGTTCGAAGAGCCGGAGCGCTCGCGCCACCTCCGTGCGGTCGAACGCCCCGCCCGCCGTCGTCGCCCGCGTCTGGCGTACGCCATCGTCGCCCTCGCCGGGGCCGCCCTCATCGCCGGGGCGCAGATCGCGCTCACGATCGCGACCACGCAGGACTCGTTCGAGGTCGCGAAGCTGAGCCAGCAGAACAAGCAGCTGACGTGGCAGGCGCAGGCCGCCGCGCAGGACCTCGACGGGATCAGCTCGCCGCAATCGCTCGCGGCGGAGGCCAGCAAGCTCGGCCTCGTGGTCGGCGGCAGCGCGAGCTACCTGCGACTGAGCGACGGCGGCGTCATCGGGGCCGCCGGTCCCGCACCGTGGGCCTCCACCGTCAACCCCACCGGGGGCAACGCCGTTCCGAACGCCCTGGTCCGCGACACGCCGCCGCCCCCCGAGACCAACCCGGGGGGAGCAGGCGTAGAACCGAAGGCACAGGAGGCGGCGCCGGTGCAGCCGGCGGCGCCGCCGACGGCCGAGGGACTGCCGACGCCGACCATCCGCTGACATGAGCAGCCGACGCACCCGCCCGAGACGATGACAGACCGCGAGCCCCGGATGGAGATCCGATGACACCCCGAGCCAGTCGGACCCCGCGCCGGCGGACCGTCCTCGCCCTCGCCGTGATCGTCGCGGTCATGTGCGGCTTCCTGGTGCGCCTCGTCGACATCCAGGTGGTGAGCGCAGCCGCGAACGTCACCCAGTCCGTCGACTGGAGCCTCGGGACGTCCCGGGAGATCGACGGCGCGCGCGGGAAGATCGTCGATTCGAACGGGACGGTGCTCGCGGAGAGCCAGCTCGTCTACGACATCGACATGGATCCGTCGATCATGCTCGGCCTCGAGACGGCCAAGACCCCTCCGAAGCTGCCGTGGGCACAGGCATCGGACAAGATCGCACAGATCCTCGGCGAGAAGGGCGATGCGATACGCGCCGTCGTCGCGGACAGGCTGAAGGAGGACCCCGAGGCGAAATGGGTCCAGCTGAAGAAGGGCGTGAGCGCCGACCAGTTCCTGAAGCTGCGCGCTCTCGACCTCGTCTACCTGCAGCCCAATCCGCGCTCGGTCCGCGTGTATCCGAACGGAGCGGTCGCGGGCAATCTCATCGGGTTCATCGCCGGAAACGGCGACAAAGAGGGCCTCGAAGAAGTCCAGAACCAGTGCCTGAGCGCGACCAAGGGCAAGGAGAGCTTCCTCACCGGCAAAGACGGCGTCGTCATCCCCGGGAGCCAGCAGGAGAAGCCGGCGATCGACGGCGGCACCGTGAAGCTGACGATCAACACGGAGCTGCAGTGGTATCTGCAGCAGATGATCTCAGAAGAGGTCAAGGCGCAGGCCGCGAAGGCCGGGACGGTCACCGTCGTCGAGGTCGGCACGGGCAAGATCCGCGCGGCTGCGGAGTTCCCGAGCGTCGATCCCAATGACCCGGGAGCGGTGAACCCCGAGGACCGAGGATCGCGGATCTTCTCGACGAGCTTCGAGCCGGGATCCACGTTCAAGGCGATCACCGCGGCCTCCGTCATGGAGTACGCGAACGCCGACGCCTCGACCTCGATCACCGGGGCGTCCAGCCACGAGGAGTTCCCGAACGGCGCGGTCATCAACGACGCCTTCGAGCACCCGGCCTACGACTACACGCTCGCGGGCGCGCTCATCGACTCGTCCAACGTGGCGCTGTCGAAGTTCGGCGACATGGTGACCGATCAGCAGCGCTACGACGAGCTGGTGAAGTTCGGGGTCGGCAGCAAGACCGCGATCGACTTCCCCGGTGAGGCCTCCGGCATCATCCACCCGGTCAAGGACTGGGACTACCAGTCGCACTACACGACGACGTTCGGCCAGTACTACACCGTCACCGCCCCGCAGGTCGCCAGCGCCTACCAGGCCATCGCTAACGGCGGCGTGAAGATCCCGCTGTCGCTCGTGGAGTCCTGCACGGACGGCACGGGCAAGGTCACCGACGCCCCGGCGCCCAAGCCGCAGCGCGTGTTCGACGCGACCAAGGACGCCGAGCTCAGCCGCATGATCGAGAACGTGGCCGAGCAGGGCAGCGTCTCCGACCTGATCAAGGTCCCCGGCTACCGGATCGCGGCGAAGACCGGAACCGCGCAGAAGCCGGATCCTGAGACCGGCGCGTACAAGGAGGGGATCTACTTCACCAGCATGGTGGGTTACGCCCCCGCCGACCACCCTGAGTACGTCGTCGTGGTCACCCTCGACGAGCCCACTAGGGTAACCTCGTCTGCGGCCACCGCGCCCGCCTTCCAGAAGGCCATGACGCAGGTGCTGAAGACCTATCGCGTGCAGCCCTCCACCACACCCATGGAACCGCTGCTGCCCAAGTTCAAGTGATGGCCGCCGTCGCCCGAGCACGGCGACATCGTCCACGGAGGATCCCATCCCCATGATCGCTCTGTCCCTCGCGGAGATCGCCGAGATCGTCGGCGGCGACCTGCGCCCCGCTGCAGGTCACGATCCCGCATCGATCGTGTCCGGTGTCGTCGACACCGACTCGCGGCAGATGACCCCCGGCGGCATCTTCGTCGCCAAGCCCGGCGAGACCACCGACGGGCACCGCTTCGTCGGCGCCGCGATCGAGAACGGCGCCGTGCTGGCCCTGGTCGAGCATCCCGTCGACGAGGCGATCTCGCAGATCGTCGTACCAGACGTCGTCGTCGCCATCGCGGACCTCGCCCGCGCCGTCGTCGCGCGCGTTCGCGCGTCCGGCGACCTGCGGATCGTCGGAATCACCGGGTCGAACGGCAAGACGACCACCAAGAACTTCCTCGCCCGGATCCTGCAGGACGAGGGCGAGACGATCGCGCCGATCGCCTCCTACAACAACGAGGTCGGCGCGCCGCTCACGATGCTGCGGATCACCGACACCACCCGCTTCCTGGTGTGCGAGTTCGGCGCGAGCGCGCCGGGCGAGATCGCGCGCCTCGCGGGACTCGTGCACCCCGACGTGGCGGTCGAGCTCATGGTCGGGCTCGCGCACGCCGGCGGCTTCGGAGGCATCGAGGAGACCGCTCGCGCCAAGGCGGAGCTCGTCGCGGCGGCGGCCCCCGGCGGGACCGCCGTGCTGAACCTCGACGACCCGCGTGTGGCGGGCATGGCGCCGCTCGCCGAGGAGCAGGGACTGCGCATCGTCGGCTTCGGCCAGGGACCCGCTGCCGCCGTGCGCGCGGCCGGCATCGATGTCACCGCATCCGGCACGTCGTGCATCGTGCATGTGGACGGCCAGGAACTGCCGCTGCGGCTGCAGGTGCTCGGCGCGCACCACGTCAACAACGCCCTCGCCGCGATCGCCGCGGCACGCGCGCTCGGCGTCGCCCCGGCGGACGCCATCGTGCGCCTGGAGACGGTGCAGCTCGCTGAGCGCTGGCGCATGCAGCCCATGGGCGGCGCCGAGGTGCGCATCATCAACGACGCGTACAACGCGAGCCCCGACTCCATGGCCGCCGCGCTCCGCACGCTGGCGCAGATCACCGGCCCCGACGAGCGCACCGTCGCCGTGCTGGGCGCGATGAGCGAGCTCGGCGAGACCGCCGGCGATGAGCACGACCGGATCGGCCTGCTGGCCGTGCGCCTGAACATCCAGCGCATCGTGGTCGTCGGCGCCGACGCGCGCCGGCTCTTCCTCGCGGCTGTGGGCGAGGGGTCGTGGGACGGCGAAGCCGTGCACCTCGCCGACGCCGACGCTGCGTTCGAGTACCTCCAGGGCGAACTGCGCCCCGGAGACCGCGTGCTCGTCAAGTCGTCCAACTCCGCCGGACTCCGTTTCCTCGGCGATCGTCTGGGAGAATCGTTCTCGTGAGATCTCTGCTTACCTCCGCCGCGATCTCCCTCGCGTTCACGCTCCTGCTGACCCCGGTCTTCCTCCGGCTGTTCCGGAAGTGGGGCTGGGGGCAGGTCATCCGCACCCCGGAATCGATCAGCAACCCCAGCCACCAGGCCAAGCGCGGCACGCCCACGATGGGCGGCGTGATCTTCATCCTCGGCACCGTCGTCGGATACTTGGTCGGCACCTTCACCGGCGGGAGCTATCCCACGGTCTCGGGCCTGCTGGTGATCTGGCTCATGCTGGGCTTCGGCGCGGTCGGGTTCATCGACGACTACATGAAGCTGCGCCAGCGCAACAGCCTCGGACTCTCCGGGTGGCGCAAGATCCTCGGACAGGTGCTCGTCATGGTGCCGTTCGGCATCGTGGCGCTGACGGTGCGCAGCGCCTCCGGTAACACCCCGGCCAGCGCCTTCGTCTCGCTCTTCCGCGACATCCCCGTGCTGTGGCTGTTCGCGCTCGGCCCGATCGTCGGCTGGCTGCTCTACCTGCTCTGGATCTCGGTGATCGGCATCGCCACCTCCAACAGCGTGAACCTCACGGACGGCCTTGACGGCCTGGCCGCCGGCTGCGCGGTGTTCGTGATCGGCGCCTACAGCCTCATCTCGTTCTGGCAGTTCAAGCAGTCCTGCGCCGCGGAATCGCTCTCGCCGTCGTCCCTGAACGGCTGCTACGACGTCGCGCACCCGTTCGACCTCGCCGTCATCTCCGCGTCGTTCGTCGGCGCGCTGATCGGGTTCCTCTGGTGGAACGCGCCCAAGGCGAAGGTGTTCATGGGCGATGTCGGATCCATGTCGATCGGCGGGGTGATCGCGGCGCTCGCGATCCTGACCCGCACCGAGCTGCTGCTCCTGCTGCTGGCCGGCGTCTTCATCATCGCCTCGGGTTCCGTGATCGTGCAGCTGGCCTATTTCAAGCTCACCCGCGGCAAGCGGCTGTTCCTGCAGAGCCCGTTCCATCACCACCTCGAGATGCGCGGGTGGCCCGAGGCCACGATCGTGGTGCGCATGTGGATCATCGCCGGGCTGCTGTCCGTGTCCGCCTTCGGCCTGTTCTACGTCGAGTGGCTGAGGCTGACCAGCTCATGACCCGTGATCTCGACGCCCTGACCAGCTGGCACGCCGACTGGCGGGGACTGCGGGTCGCCGTGCTCGGGCTGTCCGTGACCGGTTTCTCGGTCGCCGACACGCTGACCGAGCTCGGCGCCGAGGTGCTCGTGCTCTCCGAGAGCGCCACCGAGGAGTACGAGCGGCTGGTGCCGCTGATCGGGGCCCGGCTGTGGATCGGCGATCTCGGGTCCGGTCCGGAGCCGCTCGTCGAGTTCGCACCGGAGATCGTCATCGCTTCGCCCGGATTCGCGCCCGCCCATCCCGTGATCGCGTGGGTCCGCACGCAGCCGATCGCCCTGTGGGGCGACATCGAGCTGGCCTGGCGCGTGCGGGACAAGGTCCTCCGCGACGACGGCACCCCGGCCGAGTGGGTGCTGATCACCGGCACCAACGGCAAGACCACGACGACCCAGCTCACCGCGACGATGCTCGTCGCCGGCGGGCTGCGCGCGGCGCCGTGCGGCAACATCGGCGTGCCCGTCCTCGACGCGGTGCGCGACCCCGGCGGCTTCGACGTGCTCGTGGTCGAGCTGTCCAGTCACCAGCTCTGGTACCTCGGGCTCTCGGATCCCGCCGGTCAGCCGGTGCCGTGGGCGGCCACGTGCCTCAACCTCGCCGACGACCACCTCGTCTGGCACGGCAGCGCGGAGGCGTATCGCGAGGCGAAGGCCCTGGTCTATCGCAACACGCGGGCGGCCTGCGTCTACAACAAGGCGGACGAGGCCACGCAGCGCATGGTCGAGGACGCGGACGTGATCGAAGGCGCCCGCGCGATCGGATTCGGGCTCGGCATCCCGGGCCCGAGCGATCTGGGTGTGGTCGAGGGGATCCTGGCCGACCGCGCGTTCCTCGACGACCGGCGCAACAGCGCGCTCGAACTCACGACCGTGGCCGACCTCGCCGCGCACGGCCTGAACGCCCCGCACATCGTGCAGAACATCCTCGCCGCCGCAGCCCTCAGCCGCTCGCTCGGGACCGAGCCCGCGGCGATCAGGACGGCGCTGGACGGCTTCCGCCTCGACGCGCACCGGATCGAGGTCATCGCCCGGGCGGGTGGGATCACCTGGGTGGACGACTCCAAGGCGACGAACCCGCATGCGGCGCAGTCGTCGCTGCAGGCGTTCCCCGGCGCGATCTGGATCGTCGGGGGGGATCTGAAGGGCGTCGACCTGACGGATCTCGTCGCGGGCGCCGGAGCGACCGCGCGCGCCGCGGTGGTGATCGGCGTCGACCGCGATCATGTGCTCGAGGCGTTCGCGCGACACGCGCCGGCGGTGCAGGTCCTCGAGGTCGTCCCCGGCGACACTGAAGGGGTCATGACCCGCGTCGTGGAACTGGCCGCGGGCATCGCCCAAGAGGGGGACACCGTGCTCCTCGCTCCTGCGGCGGCGTCCTTCGACCAGTTCGAGAGCTACGCGGATCGCGGCCACCGCTTCGCCGAGGCGGTGCGGCAGTGGATCGATCAGGGACGGTCGAGCGATCAGGGGAGCACGGATGACGCAGGTGGCACCACGCCAGACACCGGCGCCTGAGCCCCGCGTCGACGGACTCGCCGCCCGGGTGCGACTGGGGCGCGTCTTCCGACCGATGTCCACCGAGTTCGCGCTGATCGCCTCGACCTCGCTGCTGCTCACCGTGTTCGGCCTGGTGATGATCCTCTCGGCCTCCAGCGCGAACGCCGTGGACCAGGGGCAGGGTCCGTTCTCGATCGTTCTGACGCAGGCGCTCGTGGCTGCGATCGGCGTGCCGCTGATGTTCCTGATGAGTCGCTTCCCCGTGCAGTTCTGGAAGCGCACCGCGTGGCTCGTGCTGATCCTCGCCGTGGGTCTGCAGATGCTCGTCTACACGCCTCTCGGCTACGAGAACGACGGCAACACGAACTGGCTCAAGATCGGCAGCCAGGTGATCCAGCCCTCCGAGTTCATCAAGCTCGCCCTCGCGGTGTGGGCCGGATTCATCCTCTGGCGCAAGCAGGAGCTCCTGGGCCGCTGGAAACACGTGTTCATCCCGCTGATCCCCGTCGGCTTCCTCGCGATCGCGGCCGTTCTGGGCGGCAAGGACCTCGGCACGTCGATGATCCTGTTCCTGATCATCCTCGGCGCGCTCTTCTTCTCGGGCGTGCGGCTGCGGATCTTCATCCTGCCGCTGCTCATCTCGGTGGTCGCGGTGCTCGGCTTCGCTTTCGCCGACGAGCGCCGCCGGTCGCTGATCCTCGGCGTCTTCGACCACTCGAACGACACCAGCTGCTACCTGACGACGTGCTACCAGCAGGTGCACGCGATCTGGGGGATGGCGAACGGCGGCATCTTCGGTGTGGGCCTCGGCAACTCGCGCGAGAAGTACGGCTGGCTCCCCGCCGCCTCCAACGACTACATCTTCGCGATCGTGGGGGAGGAGCTGGGCCTGATCGGCTGCGGGCTCGTGCTCGCCTTGTTCGTGCTGTTCGCGGTCGCGGTGTTCCGGATGATCCGTCGCACGAACGACCTCTTCGTCCGCATCACCGCCGGCGGGATCGTGGTGTGGATCCTCTCGCAGGCGCTCATCAACATCGGCGTGGTGCTGCGGATCTTCCCGGTGCTGGGCGTGCCACTGCCGTTCATGTCGCAGGGCGGCACCTCGCTGCTGTCGGTGCTGCTCGGCTGCGGGGTGCTCCTCTCCTTCGCGCGCACGCTGCCCGCGCCCGCGCAGAGCCTGCCCGCAGGCCGGTCGGGTAGCCTCGGGAAGTGACCACGTATCTTCTGGCCGGCGGTGGAACCGCCGGCCATGTCAATCCGCTGCTCGCCGTCGCCGACGGCCTGCGCGCCCGCGACTCTGAGACGGGAGTCCTCGTGCTCGGCACGCGCGAGGGCCTCGAGGCGCGACTCGTGCCGCAGCGCGGCTACGAGCTGCTCACGGTGGACAAGGTGCCGTTCCCGCGCCGCCCGAACGGCGCCGCCCTCGCGTTCCCCGTGCGGTTCGCGCGCGCGGTGAAGCAGGCGCGCTCGTACATCCGCGAGCACGGCGTCGACGCGGTGATCGGCTTCGGCGGCTACGCCTCGGCTCCGGCCTATGTGGCCGCCCGTCGCGAGCGCGTGCCGTTCGTGGTGCACGAGGCCAACGCCCGTCCCGGCATGGCGAACGTGCTGGGCGCCCGCACGGCGGCGGCGGTCGGCGTCGCGTTCCCCGGAACGCCCCTGCGCGGCGGCGAGGTCGTCGGGATGCCGCTGCGACGGGAGATCGTGGAGCTGGACCGTGCGGCCCTCCGTGCCGAGGCTGCGGCGGAGTTCGGCCTGGACCCCGAGCGGCCCGTTCTGCTCGTGTTCGGCGGCTCGCTCGGCGCGCAGCGCCTGAACGAGGCGATCGCCGGCTCCTGGCAGGACATCCTGGACGCGGGGTGGCAGATCCTGCACGCGACCGGCGACCGCTCCGACATGCCCGATCCGGGCGCTTCCGGCTACGCCCTGCGCCGCTACCTGGACCGGATGGATCTCGCCTTCGCCCTGGCGGACCTGATCCTCTCCCGTTCGGGATCGGCGACGGTGAGCGAGATCAGCGCACTCGGCATCCCCGCGATCTACGTGCCCTACGCCGTCGGCAACGGCGAGCAGCGACTGAACGCCGCCGCCGCCATCGACGCGGGCGCCGCCGTGCTGATCGAGGACGGGCAGCTCACCCCGGAGCGCGTGAGGGAAGAGGTGGTCCCGCTGCTGGGCGACGCCGCCCGCCGCGACGCGATGCGACAGGCGGCCGAGCGTGTCGGATCGCGCACCGGAACCGAGGATCTCATCGCCCTCGCCGATCGCGCACTCGCGCGCTGAGCGCCCCGCAGCCCTGACCCGGCGAGCCGGGCCTCAGGCCTCCTCGCCCCGACTTAGGATGATTCAGCCATGATCAGACCCGACCTCTCCCTGCCGATTCCGGACGACATCACCGCCGCGCACTTCATCGGCATCGGCGGCTCCGGCATGTCGGGCCTCGCCCGCATGTTCCTCGACGCGGGCATCCGCGTGTCCGGGAGCGATCGTGCGGACAGCGCCAACCTCCAGGCCCTGGCGGCTCTCGGCGCCGATGTGCACGTGGGCCATGACGCGGCGAACCTGGGCGATGCGGACACGGTCGTGCACACGGGCGCGATCTGGCCGGAGAACCCCGAGTTCCTGCTCGCCAAGGAGCGCGGTCTGCACGTGATCCACCGATCGCAGGCACTGCACTGGCTGATCCGCGGACGGCGCCTCGTGTCGGTGGCCGGCGCGCACGGCAAGACCAGCTCGACGGGCATGATCGTCACCGCCCTTCAGCAGCTCGGCGCCGACCCGAACTTCGTCAACGGCGGCGTGATCGAGCAGCTGGGCGCTTCCAGCTCCTCCGGCGCGGACGACCTCTTCGTGATCGAGGCCGACGAGTCCGATGGCACGTTCCTGCTCTACGACACCTCGGTCGCGCTGATCACGAACGTCGACCCCGATCACCTGGACCACTACGGATCCGACGAGGCCTTCCACGACGCCTTCGTGACATTCGCGAACGCCGCGAGCGAGGCCGTCGTGATCTCGAGCGACGATCCCGGCGCGCTGCGCGTGCGAGCGGGGATCACTCATCCGAACGTGATCTCGTTCGGCCTCGCGGAAGACGCGGATCTGAGGATCACCGACATCGTCACGGACGGCCCTGTCTCCGCGACCCTGACCATGCACGGGGCTTCCGCCCGCATGCAGCTCGCGGTCCCCGGCGTGCACAACGCGATCAACGCGGCCGGCGCGGTCGCCGTGCTCACGACGCTCGGCTACTCGCTGGCCGACGCCGCCCGCGCGATGGAGGGCTTCGCGGGCACGGTCCGGCGCCTCGAACTGCACGGCAGCGCACGCGGGGTGAGCGTCTACGACGACTACTCGCACCACCCGACCGAGGTCCGCGCCGCCCTGGAGGCCATGCGCACGATCGTCGGAGAGGGCCGGATCATCGCGATCCAGCAGCCGCACACGTATTCGCGCACGCAGCACATGTACCGCGAGTTCGCCGAGGTGCTCGAGACCTACGCCGACCACACCGTCATGCTCGACGTCTATGGGGCGCGCGAGGATCCGGTGCCAGGAGTCACCGGCGAGCTGGTCAGCGGCGCGTTCGCGGACCCGCACCACGTGCACTACGTCGCGGACTGGCAGCAGGCGGCCGACTACACGGCATCCGTCGCGCGCGGCGGCGACTACGTGATCACGCTCGGCTGCGGCAACGTCTACCAGATCATCCCGCAGGTGCTGGACGCCCTGCGCACCACCGCCGAGGGCTGACCGTGCGCCGGCCGTCCGCGATCCCCTCTCCCGCGCCTCCGGTCGAGCCGGAGCGTCCGGCAGGGGCGCAGCCGTTCGACGGCGCACGGAGACGGGCGACGGGCTTCGGCATCGACGCCTCCGCGGGTCCTGAGATGGACGCGATCCCGGCCGTACCGGATGATGCCGACACGACCGCGCCGATCCTGCTCGACCGCGGGGCCTCCGCCGTCTCCTCGACCGCGCGGGAGCGTGCGGAGGAGGCGGATCCGACGGCAGCGCAGGACGACGTGCCGCTGACCGCGCGCGACCTCTGGCATGCGACCAGGGCGCGCCGCAAGGCGCTGCGCACCGAGATCCGCCGCTTCACCCAGCGCTCCCGGCGCCGGAGGATCGGCTGGATCGTAGGAGCGGCGCTCGCCCTGCTCGTCGTGGGCGGCAGTATCGGCGCGGCGTACAGCCCGCTGTTCGCGGTGGAGACCGTCACGGTCGAGGGGACGAGTGCGCTCAAGGCCGCCGACGTGCAGAAGGCGCTGTCGGGGCAGGTCGGCAGGCCGCTGGCGCTCGTGGACTCCAGCGCCGTCAAGGCTGCGCTCGTCGCGTTCCCCCTGATCGAGACCTACCGCCTGGAGGCGCACCCTCCGCACGACCTCGTGGTGCGGATCGTGGAGCGCACGCCGGTCGGCGTCCTCCAAGCCGATGACGGTCGGTTCACGGTCGTCGACGCCGCAGGAGTCGCCCTCTCGACCGCGGAGGCGCGGCCCGCCGGTTACGCCCTGATCGACGTCGCCGGCGGCACAGGGTCCAAGGCGTTCGCCGCGGTGGGCACAGCCCTCCGCTCGCTGCCCGCCGAGTTGCGCGGCCAGGTCGACAGCGCCACCGCGTCGACCCCCGACGACATCGTGCTGAAGCTGTCCGGCGGCGCTCAGGTGGTGTGGGGGAGTGCGGAGCAGTCGGCCCGCAAGACCCTCTCCCTGCAGGCGCTGATGAAGGCGAACCCGAGCGCGGCGTCCTACGACGTGTCCTCGCCGGGCGTCGGAATCGTCGGCTGAGCACGAATATCCGAAACGATCGCGCCCAGGCGCGTGTCGCTTGGCTTCTGCGCGCCGTGCGCCGCTTACCTTCAAACCAGAAGAAAGCAATACCGGGAAATACTTTAACCTTCTGCTTGAGGTTTAAGGTTGCCGGCTCGGGGCTCGAAATACATCGGAGGACGGGATGAGCCAGAACCAGAACTACCTTGCCGTGATCAAGGTCGTCGGTGTCGGCGGTGGCGGCGTCAACGCCGTCAATCGCATGATCGATCTCGGCCTTCGCGGCGTCGAGTTCATCGCGATCAACACCGATGCGCAGGCGCTGCTGATGAGCGACGCCGACGTCAAGCTCGACGTCGGCCGCGACCTCACCCGCGGGCTCGGCGCAGGCGCCGACCCCGAGGTCGGACGCCGTGCCGCGGAGGACCACGCGGAGGAGATCGAGCAGGCGCTGACCGGCGCCGACATGGTCTTCGTCACCGCTGGCGAGGGCGGAGGAACCGGCACCGGTGGCGCGCCGATCGTGGCGCGCATCGCCAAGTCGATCGGCGCCCTGACCATCGGCGTCGTGACCAAGCCCTTCTCGTTCGAGGGTCGCCGTCGGCAGAGCCAGGCCGATGCCGGCGTGGCGAAGCTGAAGGAAGAGGTCGACACCCTCATCGTGGTGCCGAACGACCGTCTTCTCGAGATCAGCGACCGCGGCATCTCGATGATCGAGGCGTTCGCGACCGCCGATCAGGTGCTGCTCGCCGGCGTGCAGGGCATCACCGATCTGATCACCACGCCGGGTCTCATCAACCTCGACTTCAACGACGTCAAGTCGGTCATGCAGGGGGCTGGATCCGCGCTCATGGGAATCGGCTCCGCCCGCGGCGCCGACCGTGCGATCAAGGCGGCCGAGCTCGCGGTCGAATCGCCCCTTCTCGAGGCGTCGATCGAGGGCGCGCACGGCGTGCTGCTGTCGATCCAGGGCGGGTCGAACCTCGGCATCTTCGAGATCCACGATGCGGCGGACCTCGTCAAGGAAGCCGCGCACCCCGAGGCCAACATCATCTTCGGAACGGTCATCGACGACACCCTCGGCGACGAGGTGCGCGTCACGGTGATCGCCGCGGGCTTCGACAGCGGTGAGCCCACGCTGCGCCTCGACCCGCAGATCTTCTCGCGCACGACGACCCCTGCGGTCGCCGAGAAGCCCGCCGTCGAGGAGCGCGAGGACTCGGCCCAGGCCGAGGAGACGCCGCGCGAGACCGCTCCGGTGACCGTGCCCTCGATCCCGCCCGTGCACACCAGCATCGAGCCGGCGTTCGATGAGAGCGATCTCGACATCCCCGAGTTCCTGAAGTGACCGCGGTCGCCGAGCGGCTGTCCGCGATCGATGCAGCGATCGCGGACGCCGCGCGGCGCGCGGGACGGGATCCCGCGGAGATCACGCGGATCGTCGTGACCAAGTTCCACCCCGCCGCACTCGTGAGCGAGCTGTACGGCCTCGGCGTCCGCGAGGTGGGGGAGAACCGGCAGCAGGAGCTCTCCGCGAAGGCTGAGGCCCTCGCGGAGCTGGATGACCTGCGGTGGCACTTCATCGGGCAGGCTCAGACCAACAAGGCCGGCGCGATCCGTCGCGCGGCGCAGGCCGTGCACTCGGTGGATCGTCTGCGCATCGCCGAGGCACTCGACCGGGCCGCGACCGACGACCTGCTGCTCGACGTCCTGCTGCAGATCAACCTCACCGACGACCCGGGCCGCGGGGGCGTCGCGCCGACGGAGCTCGAGCGGCTCGCCGAACAGGTGCTCGCTCTGCCCACGCTGCGACTGCGCGGCGTGATGGCCGTCGCGCCCCTCGACGAGGACCCGGCCGCCGCGTTCGCCCGCGTCCACGAGTCCGCGCAGCGTCTGCGCGCGGTCGCGCCGGGTGCCGAGTGGATCTCGGCCGGGATGACCGGCGATTTCGCCGAGGCGATCGCGGCAGGCGCGACACACCTACGCATCGGCTCCGCAATCACGGGGCCACGACCCGCACAGGGTTAGCCTCGAAACAGAACCACCCCTACACGTTCGGAGGACACGATGGGGAACCCGCTGAAGAAGACCATGGTCTACCTCGGCCTCGCCGATGAGGAAGAGGTCTACGAGGAGCAGGCTCCGGCCGCGCAGAGCGCCCGCCAGGAGCAGATCCGCCACGAGCCCGTCCGCCGCGACGAGGTGCGTCGTGAGCGCGAGGAGGCGAAGCCGGCTCCTGTGACGCCGCTGCGCCGTCCGACCGCCGTGCGCCAGCCGTCCGTCGGCGCCGTGAACGAGATCCTCACGGTGCACCCGAAGCAGTACCGCGATGCTCAGGTCATCGCCGAGAGCTTCCGCGACGGGATCCCGGTGATCATCAACCTCTCGCAGATGAGCGACGCCGACGCGCGCCGCCTGATCGACTTCGCGAGCGGGCTCTCGCTCGGCCTGTACGGGCGCATCGAGCGCGTGACGAGCAAGGTCTTCCTGCTGTCGCCGGAGAGCATCGCGGTGTCGGGACAGGGCGGGATGGCCGGGGGCGACGAGCCCGCGCTCGCGCACTCCTGACGCGTGGTGGTGCCGGCCGCGGTCTCGACGATCGCAGCGATTCTCAACATCCTGCTCCTGCTGTACCTGCTCACGCTGTTCGCGCGGTTGATCCTGGAGTACATCCCCATCTTCAACCGTTCATGGCGCCCACGCGGTGCGGGCCTGATCGTCGCCGAGATCGTCTACACGCTCACGGATCCGCCGATCCGGCTGTTCCGACGCCTCATTCCTCCGTTGAGGATCGGACCCGTCGCGCTCGACCTGGGCTTCACGCTCACCATGATCATCGTGCTCATCCTGATGTCGATCACCCGATACTTCATCTAGGGCGCGTCGCCGCGCCCGCCCGCGCGCGCCTTCGCGGCGCCGCGATCGGAAGGCTATGCTTTTCTGAAGGTGCACGCCGAGGGGCAGGCGCCATTTCCACCCGGCCACCGAGAACTCATCGAAAGAGGAGCCACCCATGGCACTGACCCCGGATGACGTCGTCACCAAGCAGTTCCAGCACGTCCGTTTCAAGGACGGCTTCGACCCGGACGAGGTCGACGACTTCCTCGACGAGGTCGTGCTCGAGTGGCGTAAGGCCCTCGACGAGAACGCCGAGCTGAAGGCGAAGCTGGCCGCCTACGAGTCCGGCGAGAAGGCCGCTCCCGCGGCCGAGGCTCCGGTCGCCGCCGCGCCCGCGCCTGTCGCCGCCCCGGTCGCCGAGACCGGTGCGCCGGCCGCTGCGACCGCAGGCATCATCGAGCTCGCGCAGCGTCTGCACGACGAGCACGTCGCAGAGGGCAAGTCCCAGCGCGACCAGCTCATCGCGGACGCGAAGGCCCAGGCGTCGAAGATCCTCGCCGACGCCGAGCAGAAGCAGCGCGAAGAGACCTCGCGTCTCGAGCGCGAGCGCAACGTGCTCGAGGGCAAGATCACCGAGCTGCACGACTTCGAGCGCACGTACCGCACGCAGCTGCGCAGCTACATCGAGGGTCAGCTCCGCGACCTCGACGAGAAGGGCGGCCCCAACGGGGACGCCTCCTCCGCGCAGTAAGGGGCCCCGTTGACCCGGCGTCAACCGCTTCACGGTTCGGCGGCCGGCGCGATCATTGCGATCCTCGCAGTGCTCGTGCTGGCCGCCGACCAGTTTGTGAAGTACCTCACCATCACACATCTGCCCCAGGAGCAGGTCGTTCCCGTTCTCGGGGGCTTCCTGCAGCTCTTCTACATCCGCAATTCCGGGGCGGCGTTCTCGATCGGCGCGGGCTACACGTGGGTCTTCACGATCGCGCTGGCCGTCGTCGCGTGCGTGATCGTGTGGAAGGCGTTCTCCGTGCGCGCGCGGCTGTGGGCCGTCGTGCTCGGAGCGCTGCTGGGCGGGGTGCTCGGGAACCTCACCGACCGGATCCTCCGCGAACCGGGATTCGGTGTCGGGCACGTCGTCGACATGATCTCGATGCCGTGGATGCTGCCGGCGATCTTCAACGTCGCGGACATCTTCATCGTCTGCGGCATGATCTCGATCGCGCTGCTGATCATCGTGGGGCTCCGCCTCGACGGCACCCGTGAGCGGGACCACAAGGACGAGCCGGCGGAAGGCGCCGAGTCCGCAGCCGCTGTCGCCGAGGGCATCCCTGCCGACGACGCGACGCCCGGCCCTGATCCGAAGCGCACTGCGCGGCGCGACCGCGCCGGATCCGAGGACTGACCGTGGAATCCCGTTCCCTCCCCGTCCCGGACGGATTGGACGGAGTCAGGGTCGATGCCGCGCTCGCGAAGATGCTCGGCTTCTCGCGCACCTTCGCGGCGGAGGTCGCGGAAGCCGGGGGAGTGACGCTCGACGGCACCGTGCTGGGAAAGTCGGACAAGCTGCGCGCCGGCGGCTGGCTCGATGTGGAGTGGGCGCCGAAGCAGGCGCCGCGGATCGAGCCGATCGCCGTGCCGGACCTCGGCATCGTCTACGACGACGACGACATCGTGGTGGTCGACAAGCCCACCGGCGTCGCCGCGCATCCGTCCGTGGGCTGGGAGGGGCCGACGGTGGTCGGTGCCCTGGCCGCCGCAGGATTCCGGATCGCCACGAGTGGCGCCCCGGAGCGTCAGGGCGTCGTGCACCGACTCGACGTGGGAACCAGCGGCCTCATGGTGGTCGCGAAGTCCGAGGCCGCGTACTCGGAGCTCAAGCGCGCCTTCAAGGAGCGCACCGTCGAGAAGATCTACCACGCGGTCGTGCAAGGGCATCCCGACCCGCTCGCCGGCACGATCGACGCGCCGATCGGGCGGCACCCGAACCACTCCTGGAAGTTCGCGGTGATCCCCGACGGCAAGCCCTCGGTCACCCACTACGAGACGCTCGAGGCCTTCCCCGGCGCATCGCTCCTGGAGATCCATCTCGAGACCGGTCGGACGCATCAGATCCGCGTGCACATGGCTGCCCACCGGCACCCGTGCGTGGGGGATCCGCTGTACGGCGCCGACCCGACGATGTCGGCGCGTCTCGGGCTGACGAGACAGTGGTTGCACGCGCACCGGCTGGGCTTCGCCCATCCGACCACCGGCGCATGGGTCCAGACCGAGTCTCCGTACCCCGCCGACTTCCAGCACGCGCTCGACGTGCTCCGCGACGAGGACTGAGCCCCGTCGCTGAGGCCTCGGGCCTCAGAGGGGCAGCTCGCCCGTTGCGGACACCACGCCGTCGAGCGTCGCCTCCAGGAACCGGACGACGACCTGCGGATCCTCATCGCGGTCGATCACGAGGCTGATCAGGGTCTCCTCGGTGAAGGACACCCAGGATCGCAGGGCGATGCGCAGGGCAGGCGTGTCCGGCGTGCCGAGCTCGGTGAAGGCGTCGAGCAGCCGCTCCGCGTTGAGATCGCGCGACTCGTCGACCACCCGCCGGACGGCGGGGTCGCCGCTCGCGATGCCGCGCACGAGCGAGTGGAACGTGCCCTGGTGCTGGCTCACGAACTCCGTGATGCGCAGGAGCGTGTCGCGGATGCGTGCGCGCGGCTCCAGCTCGTCGCGGGGCTCCGAGGCGAGCAGCAGGCTGTCCCTGGCCATGGTGACGACCGCGAGGTGCATGCCCTGCCGGGTGTCGAAGTAGTGGAACAGCAGCGGGCGGGACACGCCGGCGCGCTGAGCGAGCACGTCCATGGTGAGCTCGTCCAGGGAGTGCTCGGCGAGGAAGTTCACCCCGGTCGCGATGAGCTGCGCACGACGCTCTTCCGGTGTCAGTCGGACGCGTCGCAGGTCGGGCATGCCCCGAGCCTAGTGGGAGGAGAGTGCTGACCGTGTCCGGTATTGACTCTGAGTCAATGGGCAATATACTCGACCAGGTGAGCGCCGCCATCGCAGCCGGCGCGCTGGAGGAGGATCGATGAAGTTCCCGAAGACCGACCGTGTCCGCAAGCTCGGCTCGTCCCATGCCGGCCGCATCGCCCTCGTGGCGATCCCCGCAGGCGTCGTCGCGGCAGCGCTGATGGGCGGAGTCGCCCAGGGAGCCGTGCCCGTCTCGTTCGCCGTGTCGGGGAGCCAGTTCCAGATCGGCGCCTCCCAGCTGGAGGGCACAGGCTTCTCGCAGTACGCCGGTGTCGCGAAGGACACGGAGGGCAAGGAGCACACGGTCGCCATCGCGAACATCAAGAGCGCGACGCTCACCGACCTCTGCCAGTCGGTCATCACCGACACACCGCTCGGCAAGGTCGGCGTGCTCATCAAGGCCGGCGGCAACGGCAACCCGGCGTCGGCCAGCGATCTGCAGATCGGCATGACCGGGCTCAAGGGCGACGCGTCGTTCGGCGCGATCCGCATCGGCGTGGACGCCTCGACCGTCAACACCGACGCCAAGGGCTCCGCGGGCGACTTCGCCCAGGACGCCGACACCGTCTCGATCAAGAACCTGCAGCAGACGGCTTGGAGCACCCAGGCCTCGGTGTTCACCCTCACGGGCATGACGCTGGAGCTGACGGACGGTTCGCAGGGATGCTTCTGAACGACGGGGCTGCGATGACCGACGACGCGAGCACCCGCGGGTCCGCACGGCGCGTGGCGCGAGACGCCGATGCGCCTGCGCGGGGATTCCGGCATTGGCGGCGGCAGCGGCCGTTCGTCGGCGGTCTGCTCGTGGCTCTCGGCGGCATCGAGATGTTCTTCTCGGGGCAGCTCGACATCGGACATCTGCACGTGCAGCTGGGGATCGAGGGCCTGCAGGCGACGATCATCCCGATCGCGCTGCTGCTGCTCGGGATCCTCGCCGTCACGATGCCCGCGCATCACGTGTTCTACGGGATCCTGGCCCTGGTCGTCGCGATCTATTCGCTGATCGGCGTGAACCTCGGCGGGTTCATCATCGGGATGCTCCTCGCCGGCACCGGGGCGGTGCTCGTGGTCGCCTGGATGGGACCGCGCGACCCCGCGCCCGTCGACGGAGCCGAGGAGGCGGCGTCGTGAAGCCGCAGCGCCGGCCCGGCGCCGCGCTCCTGGCTGCGCTCGCCCTCGTGGCGCCGATGACCCTCGGCGCCGCCGTGGCCCCGACATCGCAGCCGACGGGACTGTGCATCCCGCTGCTCTGGTGCCCTTCTCCGAGTCCGACGCCGACGACGCCCCCGCCGAAGTCGGGGACGCCCGGTCCCACGGTCCCGGGGCTGCCTGCGGTGCCCGGCGTGCCGTCGACGCCCGGGGCGACGACTCCGACGACTCCGGGAGATCCTGCGCCGACGCCCGCGCCGGCCCCGGTCGCCGCGACGAGGGACGAGAGCGCGCCCGTCTTCACGAAGATCCCGGCCTCGATGGGGTCGCAGGGTCTGTCCTTCACCGGTTTGAGCGGCATCTCGATCGTCGATGTGCCGACCATCGACGGCAGCACGATCCGCGCCCTCAAGATCTCCGCCGACTCGATCACGATCTCGGGGTTCTCGCTCACCGTCCGCCCGCCGGACAAGGCAGGACTCGTGACGAACGCCGACACCATGACCCTCACCGGGCACGTGAGCGTGTACCTCGGGTCGGTCACCGCGACCACGCAGGACGGCCGCGCGCTGACCCTGGGAACCGACACACCCCCGCCGCTGGACGATGTCAAGCCGGGCCTGCTGCGCGTCACGATGGGTCTTGTCGGCACGATCGCCGACTCGATCACCTACACGAACACGGATCAGCGCATCGTCGAGCCCTGACCCCGTTCCGCACCCGCGCGGATGTCCGACCGGCGGGGCAGGATGGGCTCATGAGCATCGAGGTGCGCCCTGCGACCGTCTTCGAGGACGTCGCGACGCTGGTCGGGCCGAAGAACCCGGCATCGAACGTGTGCTTCTGCCTCAGCTACCGGATCGGGAACAAGGAGAACGTCGCACTGCGCGGGCCCGCACGCGCCGAGCGGGTGCGAGAGCTGTGCCATCAGGATCCGGCCCCCGGCGTGATCGCCTATCTCGACGACGAGCCGGTCGGATGGGCGGCGGTGCATCCGCGGCGGGACACGAGCTTCGCGCGCAATCGACTGATCCCGCAGATCGATGATCTCGACGTCTGGTCGCTGTGGTGCCTCCGCGTGCGTCCCGGCCACCGGAAGCAGGGGATCTCGCACGCGCTGATCGAGGGCGCCGTCGCCCATGCGAGAGAGAGCGGCGCACCGGCGATCGAGGGATACCCGGTCGACAACGAGGGCGCGAAGGTGAACCTCACGATGGCCTACGCGGGCACGCGCTCCCTGTTCGAGTCCGCCGGCTTCGAGAAGGCCGCCGACACCGGCTCGGTCCTGGACGGCTTCCCGCGGGTGCTGATGCGACTCGACCTGCGGTGAGTGCTGCTCCGCAAATACCGTGAACCGGATGCGCGGGCTCAGACAATACATAGCGTGAGCACAGACAGCGAGATCATCCAGAGGTCTCTCGAGCAGCCGGAGGCGTTCGCCGAGTTCTTCGACCGGCACGCGAGAAGCGTGAACGCCTTCGCGACCTATCGTGTGGGTCGCGCTGCCGCGGAGGACGTGCTGAGCGAGACGTTCTTGACGGCCTTCCGCCGGCGCGCCGACTTCGACCTCGCCGCCGAATCGGGCGTTCCCTGGCTCCTCGGCATCGCCGCACGGCTGATCCGTCGGCATCGCGCGGTGGAGGCGAAGCACTGGAGGTCGTTCACGGCGTCCGCGCGGCGCGAGGAGCTCACATCGTCGGGCGGCGTCGACGAGGCGCTGTCACGTGTCGACGCGGAACGCGAGGTGGCGTCGCTCACGACGCGGATCGCCGCCCTCGCGCCGAGAGACAGGGAGACGCTCCTGCTCTACGCCTGGCAGGGGCTGAGCTACGAGGAAGTGGCGGAAGCCCTCGGCGTCCCCGTCGGGACGGTGCGGTCGCGACTCAATCGCGTGCGCCGCCGCCTGGATCCGGACCGCCGGATCGAGGCGTTCGAGAAGAAGCAGCAGAAGGGAGAGAGCGTTGGACGTGTTTGAGAAGGTCGAGAAGATCAGGCCCGAGATCGAGGGCGTCGAGGAGAGCCTCGCGGCTGCGCGGATGCGGTTGATGACGGAGATCCGCGGCGAGGAGCGCCCCGTGCGCGCGCGCCCCGTCCGACGGACGTGGTTCCTCGCCGCAGGAGCGGCCGGAGCCTTGGCCGCGGCGACCGCCGGGGTGCTCATCGTCGGTGGCATGACCGCACCGAAGCCGCCCGTCGTCGCGCATCCGGCGCCGACTCCGGCGCAGACCGCTCCTTCCTCTCCCGCACCGAGGCCGACGGCGTCCGCAGTGCCGGAGACGGCGCAAGGCGTGCTCAGCGCCGCGTCCGCTTCCGCGATCCACGGAGGGCTCACGCCGCAGCCCGGACAATACCTGCGCGTCACCTGGACATCGGACCGTGTCCTCCTCGGGGACGACTCGACGATCTCCCAACCCGGCTCCGGCTTGTTCTACCCGGCGGCGACGCACGCCTGGGTGGTGCGGAGCAGCGGCGCCACCTACATCCCCGCCGATCTGACCGGCGACTGGTACTGGGCGGCGGCAGAGCCGGCCGTGGTGACCGCCGCATACGGGCAGGACGCCGACGCCGATGCGCGTTTGCAGCTGCTTCTGGATCGGATGAGCGCCGCGGGCGGCGACGGACGCTTCGTCAGCGGTGGAGGCTCCCTGCCCGAGGGGGACGGGACCACCTACAGCGACTACCTGACGTCACTGCCCGCGGATGCCGACGGGGTGCTCTCGCAGCTCTCCGCCGGTCAGGGCAGCATCTCGGACTACCATCACGCCGCGATGGTCGGGTGGAGGCTGATCACCCTGCTCGGATGCAACGCGGGCACCGGCGACGTGCGTGCAGCGATGCTGCAGGCCCTCGGGCGGCTTCCCGGTTCGTCGATCGTCGACAGTCACGGGTCCCTGCGCACGATCTCGTTCGACTCGTCCTTCGGGAGCGAGCAGGGGGAGTCCGGCGATGTGCAGCGTCATCAGGCGATCACCGTCGATGTGTCCAACGGGCGCGTGACGGGCAGCTCAGACAGCACCAACCCCGGCGGGAGCATCGTCCCCGACGGCGTCCCCGATGTCAGGACCGACTACGTCGTCGACGTCGTGGACGGTCTGCCCGGCTGAGCCGCCCTCGGCGGCCTCCCGCCGCGGAAATGTGCAGGATCGTCCTCCGCCATGGCGAGGGCGATCTTGCGCACGTGGGCGTCGTCGACGTCGCCCATCGCGGCGAGGTCGTAGAAGCCGACCTCGGTGAGCTCACCGTCGGCCGGGTACGGCTCGCCCGAGACCCAGGTGCAGCGGAACACCAGATCGAGGTAGTCGACCTCGTCGCCGTTCGCGTAGGTCACGCGGGGGAGCTGCTGCACGAGGGCGAGACGCTCCACCTTCACCGCCACGCCGGCCTCCTCGAGGCATTCCCGCGCTGCGGCGTCCGCGGGCTCCTCGCCGGGCTCCACGATCCCGGACACCGCCTGCCATGCGCCGTTGTCCGCGCGCCTGCCGAGCAGCACCTTCTCGTCGCGGAACACGATCGCGGTGACGCCGACGAGGTTCAGCGGGGTGTGGCCCACATGCTCTCGGAGCGCGAGGACGAAGTCGGGGGTGGTCATGCGATCCAGGCTATCGGCGGGCGTCCGGGGCCTCGATGTCCCACCCCGAAACGTAGACTCGAAGCATGGCATCAGACTCCTTCGTCCACCTGCACGTGCACAGCGAGTACTCGATGCTGGACGGGGCCGCGCGTATCGCGCCGCTCGTGCAGGAGGCCGTCGCTCAGGGCATGCCGGCGGTCGCCGTGACCGACCACGGCAACACGTTCGCCGCGTTCGAGTTCTACAAGGCCGCGCAGGCGGCCGGAGTCAAGCCGATCATCGGCATCGAGGCGTACGTCACCCCCGGCACGCACCGCAGCGACAAGTCCCGCGTGCAGTGGGGCTCGCCGGAGCAGCGCCGCGACGACGTCTCCGGATCCGGCGCCTACACCCACATGACCCTGCTCTCCGAGACCACCGAGGGCATGCACAACCTGTTCCGGCTCTCGTCGACGTCGAGCCTTGAGGGCTACTACTTCAAGCCGCGCATGGATCGCGAGATCCTGCAGAAGTACTCCAAGGGCCTGATCGCCACCACAGGCTGCCCCTCCGGCGAGATCCAGACCCGGCTGCGGCTGGGCCAGTACGACGCGGCCCGTGCGGCGGCCGCCGAGTTCCAGGACATCTTCGGCAAGGAGAACTACTTCGCCGAGATCATGGACCACGGGCTCGAGATCGAACGGCGCGTCACCGGCGACCTGCTGAAGATCGCGAAGGATCTGGGGATCCCGCTCGTCGGCACGAACGACCTGCACTACACGCACCAGCACGACTCGACCAGCCACGCTGCGCTCCTCTGCGTGCAGTCCGGCTCGACCCTCGACGATCCGAACCGGTTCAAGTTCGACGGCGACGGCTACTACGTGAAGTCCGCCGCGGAGATGCGCCAGGTGTTCCGCGATCACCCCGAGGCGTGCGACAACACGCTGCTCATCGCCGAGCGCTGCGACGTCTCGTTCAACACCGGCGCCAACTTCATGCCGCGCTTCCCGGTCCCCGACGGCGAGACCGAGGAGAGCTGGTTCATCAAAGAGGTCGAGAACGGCCTGCGCGACCGCTACCCCGGGGGGATCCCGGACGCGGTGCGCACCCAGGCGAACTACGAGGTCGAGGTCATCTCGTCCATGGGGTTCCCCGGCTACTTCCTCGTCGTTGCCGACTTCATCAACTGGGCCAAGGACAACGGGGTGCGGGTCGGCCCAGGGCGCGGATCCGGAGCCGGGTCCATGGCGGCCTACGCGATGAAGATCACCGACCTCGACCCGCTCGAGCACGGTCTCATCTTCGAGCGGTTCCTGAACCCGGACCGCGTCTCCATGCCCGACTTCGACGTCGACTTCGACGACCGTCGTCGCGGCGAGGTGATCCAGTACGTCACAGAGAAGTACGGCGACGAGCGCGTCGCGCAGATCGTCACGTACGGCACGATCAAGGCCAAGCAGGCGCTGAAGGACGCGGGCCGCGTGCTCGGCTTCCCGTTCAGCATGGGGGAGAAGCTCACCAAGGCGATGCCTCCCGCCGTGATGGGCAAGGACATGCCGCTGGACGGCATGTTCAACCCGGAGCACCCGCGGTACAAGGAGGCCAGCGAGTTCCGCGTCGTGATCGAGTCCGATCCCGAGGCGAAGACCGTTTTCGACACGGCCCTGGGACTGGAGAATCTGAAGCGCCAGTGGGGCGTGCACGCCGCCGGCGTCATCATGTCCTCGCATCCGCTGATCGACATCATCCCGATCATGAAGCGCGAGCAGGACGGCCAGATCGTCACGCAGTTCGACTATCCGTCCTGCGAGTCGCTCGGGCTCATCAAGATGGACTTCCTGGGGCTGCGCAACCTCACGATCATCTCCGACGCGCTCGCCAACATCCGGATGAACCGGGGTGAGGAGCTCGTGCTCGAAGACCTCGCGCTCGACGACCGCCCGTCCTACGACCTGCTCACCAGGGGCGACTCGCTCGGCGTGTTCCAGCTCGACGGCGGCCCGATGCGCGCGCTCATGCGCCTGATGAAGCCGGACAACTTCGGCGACATCTCGGCCCTCATCGCGCTGTACCGGCCGGGCCCCATGGGCGCCAACTCGCACACGAACTACGCCCTGCGCAAGAACGGCCTGCAGGAGATCACGCCGATCCACCCGGAGTTCGCCGACTCGCTCAAGGACATCCTGGAGGAGAGCTACGGCCTCATCATCTACCAGGAGCAGGTGATGGCGATCGCCCAGCGCGTGGCCGGGTTCTCGCTCGGTCAGGCCGACATCCTCCGCCGTGCCATGGGCAAGAAGAAGAAGAGCGAGCTGGACAAGCAGTTCGAGGGCTTCCAGGGGGGCATGCACGCGAACGGCTATTCGGACGGCGCCGTCAACGCGCTCTGGGAGATCCTGCTTCCCTTCTCCGACTACGCCTTCAACAAAGCGCACTCCGCCGCCTACGGCGTGATCTCGTACTGGACCGCGTACCTCAAGGCGCACTACCCGGCCGAGTACATGGCGGCGCTGCTCACCAGCGTCGGCGACTCCAAGGACAAGATGGCGCTGTACCTGAACGAGTGCCGCCGCATGGGCATCAAGGTGCTGCCGCCCGATGTGCGGGAGTCGATCAACTTCTTCGCGGCCGTCGGCGAGGACATCCGCTTCGGTCTCGGCGCCGTGCGCAACGTCGGATCCAACGTCGTCGAGGGCATCGTGCAGGGCCGCCAGGAGGAGAACTTCACCTCCTTCCACGACTTCCTGAAGAAGGTGCCGCTGCACGTCGCGAACAAGCGCACGGTCGAGTCGCTCATCAAGGCGGGCGCGTTCGACTCGATGGGCGACACGCGGCGCGCTCTCGTGGAGATCCATGAGGACGCCGTCGAGGCGTCGGTGGGCCAGAAGCGCAACGAGGCGCAGGGCGCCATCGGCTTCGACTTCGACAGCCTGTACGACGAGATCGAAGAGGTCGCGCCGCCCAAGGTGCCCATCCGTCCGGAGTGGACCAAGAAGGACAAACTCGCATTCGAGCGCGAGATGCTCGGCCTGTACGTGTCGGATCATCCACTCGCCGGCCTCGAGGTCCCGCTCGCGAAGCACGCCTCGATCGCGATCAACAGTCTGCTGGAGTCCGAGGATCTGCAGGACGGCGATCAGGTCACGATCGCCGGGCTCGTCACGAGCGTGCAGCATCGCGTCGCCAAGGCCAGCGGCAACCCCTACGGCATGATCACCGTCGAGGACTTCGGCGGCGAGATCACCATCATGTTCATGGGCAAGACGTACCTCGAGTTCCAGAGCATGCTGCAGCAGGACTCGATCCTGGCGGTGCGCGGGCGCGTCTCCCGCCGTGACGACGGCATGAACCTGCACGCGCAGTCGGCGTTCACGCCGGACGTCGGCTCCTTCGACGCCGCGGGACCGCTGTCGCTGCTGGTGCCGGAGCAGCGGGCCACCGAGCGCGTCATCGAGGATCTGGCGGACGTGCTGCGCCGCCACGCCGGCGAGACCGAGGTGATGCTGAAGATGCATCGCGGCGGGCGCGCGAAGGTGTTCGAGGTGCCCATGCCGGTGACCGTGACGGCGGACCTGTTCGGCGATCTGAAGTCGCTGCTCGGTCCGCAGTGCCTGGGCTGATCGCGTCCGGACGTCGCTCAGGAGGTCTCCACCGTCGCCGGGTAATATCGGGTCCCGTTCGACGGCCGAAGCCCCCAGCGGCCGCACGACGAAAGGAAACACCGATGACCGGCGACGTCCCCTCCGCTGAGATGACGCAGGAAGTACAGGATTCGACTTCGAACGACGACCCCTCGTCCGACATGGAGGTCGACGAGGGCCCCCTGCCCGCTGCGGCGCCGCAGCAGGGCTGGTTCGGCTTCTCGCTGCGGGAGCTGATCATGATCGGCGCGTGGGTGATCGCCTTCGCGCTCTCCTTCGTGCCCGGCGGAGGGAGCGTCCTGGACAGCTCCGCGACGGTATGGACGATGAACGGCGCGTGGGCGCTCGCCATCGGCGTGCCCACCGCCGCCGTGTTCCTGATCGTGCTCCGCCGGCTCTCTCCCGAGGGGATCCGCCGGGTCGGATCCCTCGGCATCGATCAGTTCGCCTCCGTGGCCTTCTCGGTCGCGCTCGTGAGCTGGGTCGTCCTGCTGTGGCAGCAGCTGGATCTGGTCGGCGCGACCCGGCGGTCCCCGCTGGTCACCTGGCCGCTGTGGCTGGAGATCCTGCTGATGCTGGTCCTCGTCGCGGTGACGGTCTTCGCGGCGCTCATCCCCGGGCTCCGCGAGGACTTCGAGGAGCGGACGGAGACCCTCGCGCACCGCCGTGCGAATCCCGTCCGCCCGGTGTTCTCGCGCCCCCGTCCTGTGCGGGCGAGGGGAAGCGTCTCCGACCCGCAGAACGAGGACGACGTGGATCCGGGTCTGCTGCACGACAACGAGGTCGGCGCCGCCGGACACCTCTCGGCCACGGGCGTCACGGGCGCGGTGGTCCAGGGCGAGACGGGCTACGTCCCCGAGCACCACCGCGAATCCTTCCTGGCATCGGGGGAGACCCCCGTCGTCGCCGTCGTCGAGGCGCAGCCCTCGCCCGGCGCGCAGGAGACGGTGCCCTCTGATGACGCCCTCACCGGCGTCATGCCGACCGCGGACGCCCCGACCGAGACGATCTCGGACGCCGACCGCCCGGCCCTCCAGGACGAGGAGCCGCCGGCTCCCGCCGAGGAGGCGCGGGAAGAGGGCGAGCCCGCCACGCGTGCCGACGTCCGACGCGCCGCGGTCGTCGCGGAGCCGGAGCCCGAGCAGGAGTCCGACTCGTTCCCGGACGCCGCCCGCGGTCCCGTCGATGCGCCGGACTCGAGCGTCGCGCCGCACGATCTCTCCGACACCATGACGGAGGTGCTCGGCGACCTGCTCGATCCGTCGGCCGTGGACGAGGTGGCCACGCACGCGGTCGACGTCGTGCCGCAGGACAGCGTGCACGAGCCGGATGCGGTGAGCTCGGTGGCGACGGGGGAGCAGCTCCAGCCGTTCTGGGCGCTCGCGCCGGACACGCGCGTCGTTCATGACGCGCGGGGCGACTCGATTTTCACGATCGGGCCGGAAGCATGGATCCTTGTTCTCGAGGACCGTGGCGGCGCCTTCGTCGTGCGCCACGACGACGGTCGCGTGGGCTACCTGCACGACACCGAGAACATGACCCGAGGCTGAGGACGCATGCAGACGATCGACCTGAGGGGACGCACCCTCTCCACCGCTGAGATGCTGGCGGCCGTGCCGCGCGCCACTGCCGCGCGTGCGGAAGCGCTGGCCACGGCCACCGCGATCGTGGAAGACGTGCGTGTGCGCGGCGAGGAGGCGCTGCGCGAGCAGGCCGAGCGTTTCGACCACGTCGGCGGGCACGCGATCCGGGTGCCGCGAGAGCACATCGACGAGGCGCTCGCCGGCGTCGACCCGCGGGTCCGCGCCGCGCTCGAGGCCGCCATCGACAGGGTGCGTCAAGGCTCGGCAGCACAGGTTCCCGCGCCGCGCGTGACCGAGATCGGCCCCGGTGCCCGCATCGTGCAGCGCTGGCAGCCGGTCGGTCGGGTCGGCGTCTACATTCCAGGCGGCAAGGCGCCGCTCGCCTCGAGCGTCGTCATGAACGTCGTTCCCGCACAGGTCGCGGGCGTCGGCAGCATCGCGCTCGCCTCCCCGCCGCAGTCCGGTGAGGACGGCCGCATCCACCCGACGATCCTGGCCGCCGCAGGCCTGCTCGGGGTGGACGAGGTCTACGCGATCGGCGGCGCGGGCGCGATCGGCGCCCTCGCCTACGGCGTCGAGGCGATCGGTCTCGAGCCGGTCGACGTCATCTCGGGTCCCGGGAACAACTACGTCGCCTCCGCCAAACGCGCCGTCGCCGGCGTCGTCGGGACGGACTCCGAGGCCGGGGCGACGGAGATCCTCATCGTCGCGGACGCCGAGGCGGATCCTCGCCTCATCGCCATGGATCTGATCAGCCAGGCCGAGCACGACGAGCAGGCATCCGCCGTCCTCGTCACCGACTCCGCCGAGCTCGCCGACCGCGTGGCCGTCGAGGTCGCGAACGCCGCGGCCACGACTCGGCACAGCGTCCGCGTGCAGACCGCCCTGGACGGACCGCAGTCGGCGATCGTGCTGGTCGACGACCGGGCGGCCGCCGTGGCCTTCAGCAACGCGTACGCGCCGGAGCACCTCGAGCTGCACCTCGAAGATGCGGAGGAGGCTGCCGCCTCCTTCACGAGCGCGGGTGCCGTGTTCGTCGGAGACCAGACGCCGGTGAGCCTGGGCGACTACATGGCCGGAAGCAACCACGTGCTGCCGACCGGGGGACAGGCGCGCTACGCGTCCGGACTCGGGTCCTACACCTTCCTCCGTCCGCAGCAGGTGATCTCCTACGATCGGGACGCGTTGGCGCGCGCTCGCGACGGTGTCGTCGCGCTCGCCGACGCCGAGGTGCTGCCCGCGCACGGCGAGGCCGTCGAGGCCCGGTTCACAGCCGCGCCCGAGCCCGCCGCGGCGGCCGGGGCGTAGGCTTTCTCGAATGCACTGCCCGTTCTGCCGTCATCCGGACTCCCGCGTCATCGACTCCCGCACGAGCGACGACGGGCTGTCGATCCGCCGGCGCCGTCAGTGCCCGGAGTGCGGGGGCCGGTTCACGACCACCGAGACCGCGAGCCTGAACGTCATCAAGCGTTCCGGCGTGATGGAGCCGTTCAGCCGCGAGAAGGTGATCTCCGGCGTGCGCAAGGCCTGCCAGGGGCGACCCGTGACCGAAGCGGATCTCGCGATCCTCGCGCAGCGCGTCGAGGAGGCGGTGCGCCAGACCGGCGTCTCGCAGTTGGACACGAACGAGATCGGCCTCGCGATCCTCGGCCCGCTCCGGGATCTGGACGAGGTGGCCTACCTCCGTTTCGCGAGCGTCTACCAGGCGTTCGATTCGCTCGAGGACTTCGAGGCGTCGATCGCCGAGCTGCGCGCCGACCACCGCCGCGCCGCTGCGCAGACCGCGCTCTGAGCCGCCGGTCGGATCCATCGCGTCCGACCGGTAGCCTGGCAGGGATGTATGCCCTGCTCTTCCGCCTCGTCCTCGCGCGCTTCGATCCCGAGTTCGCCCACCATGCCGGCATGGTCGTGGTGCGGATCCTCGGCGTGCCTCCGTTCTCGTGGGCGGCGCGTGCGCTGACCCGACCGGCCTCCGGCGACGAGGTGCAGGCGCTGGGGCTCACGTTCCCCACCCCCTTCGGCATCGCCGCCGGCTTCGACAAGAACGCGGTCGGCGTGCGCGGGCTGTCCGCGCTCGGTTTCGGCCACGTCGAGGTCGGCACGATCACCGCCATTCCGCAGCCCGGCAACCTCAAGCCGCGCCTCTTCCGACTCATTCCGGACCGCGCGGTCGTGAACCGGATGGGCTTCAACAATGCCGGGGCCGAGGCCGCCGAGAAGCGGCTGTGGAAGCTCCGCCGCCGCAGGCCCTCCGCCGTGATCGGCGTGAACATCGGCAAGAGCCGCGTGGTCGCCGTCGAGGACGCGACCGCCGACTACGTCGCCTCGGCCGTGCGCCTCGCTCCGCTCGCGGACTACCTGGCGATCAACGTGTCCTCGCCGAACACGCCGGGGCTGCGCGGCCTGCAGGCCGTGGAGACCCTCGCACCGCTGCTGCGCGCGGTGAAGGCCGCCGCCGGCGCGACTCCGCTCCTGGTGAAGATCGCCCCTGATCTTCCCGACGACGAGGTCACCGCGATCGCGGAGCTCGCGGTCGCCGAAGGGCTGGACGGCCTCATCGCGACGAACACGACGATCTCGCGGGAAGGACTGAGCACGGACCCCGCGAAGGTCGCCGCAGCGGGGGAGGGCGGCCTGTCCGGCGCCCCGCTCAAGGAGCGCTCGCTCGCGGTCCTGCGTCTCGTCCGCGCCGCTGTGCCCGCCGATTTCTGCGTCATCTCCGTGGGAGGGGTCGAGACCGGTGCGGAGGTGCGGGAGCGGCTCGAGGCCGGTGCCACCCTGGTACAGGGCTACACCGCGTTCCTCTACCGCGGACCGTTCTGGGCGCGCCAGATCCGCGCCGGGCTGCGCACCCGCTGACCTGCATACGACGAGAAAGGTCCCGGGCGCTCGCTGCGCACCGGGACCTTCTCGTCTGTCAGGGGGATCCGGATCAGTCCGGGTACTGCCCGCGCTTGACCTGGGGCTTCGGCAGGCGCATGAAGCGCATCTGCAGCGACCGCATGGCGGCGTACCAGGCGAGACCGCGCTCGCGCTTGTCCTTGCCGTACTTCTCGGCGATGCGGCGGTTCACCCGGATGCCGAGGAACACCATGTCGATGACCGCGATCGCGATGAAGCCCCACAGGCCGATGAACGCCCAGTAGGCGACCAGCGTGTTCGGGATCAGCGAGACGACGATCACGACGACCATGAGGGCCATGATCCACTCGCTGACGTGCCAGCCGGCGTCGACGTAGTCGCGCACCCAGCGGCGCTGAGGGCCGCGGTCGCGGACGGGGAGGTACTTCTCCTCGCCGTTGGCCATGCCGATGCGCTGCCGGTCCTGGCGCTGACGCAGGTCGGCGCGCGCCTGGGCCTTGGCCTCCTTGGTGTCCGGCACGAGCGGCCGGCGACGGGCGGCCTCCTGCTCCGCGCGCGTCGGCGTGCGGCGTCCCTTGCCGCTCGCGTCGGCCGAGGAGTCCTCTGGTGCGGGGGTGGGAGTGCTGGGCACGAAGGCTCCTGAAGTCGAGAGACGGGAAACGGGTGTTCTCTAAGATTACCTGCATGACTTCTCCCTCCTTCTCGGTCACCGCCCCCGGTGACGTCGAAGCCGCCGTCACCGCCGCCGTGAGCACCGGGATCCCCGCCGCCCTCAGCGATCTCGGCACCCTGGTGCGCATCCCGGGGATCGCATGGCCCGCCTTCGATCAGACCCAGCTGGTGCGCAGCGCCGCAGCGGTCGCCGAGCTCGCCGAGGGGACGGGAGTGTTCGACAGCGTGCGCGTGCTGCGAGCGGCGATCCCCGGCACCGACGAAGTCGGACAGCCCGCCATCCTGGCTCGCAGGGCCGCGCGCAACGGCAAGCCCACGATCCTGCTCTACGCGCACCACGACGTGCAGCCCCCGGGGGCGGACGAGCTGTGGGAGACCCCGCCGTTCGAGCCGACCGTCCGCGACGGCCGGCTGTACGGCCGCGGGGCCGCCGACGACAAGGCGGGGATCATGGCGCACATCGCGTCCATCCGCGCGGTCGCTGAGGCGCTGGGCGACGACCTGGACCTTGGCATCGCGATGTTCATCGAAGGCGAGGAGGAGTACGGATCCCGCTCCTTCGCGCAGTTCCTCACAGACAATGAGGACGCGCTGCGCGCCGACGCGATCGTGGTCGCGGACTCGGGCAACTGGGACTCTGACACGCCAGGGCTCACGGTCTCGCTGCGCGGCGCGGTGCGTTTCACCCTCACCGTGCGCACGCTCGACCACGCCTCGCACTCCGGCATGTTCGGGGGAGCGGTGCCCGACGCCATGCTCGCGACCATCCGCCTTCTGAACACGCTGTGGGACGAGAACGGATCCGTCGCGGTCGAGGGGCTGACCGTACGCGACGCCGCCACGCCCGAGTACAGCGAGGAGACGCTGCGCGACGAGACGGGGCTGCTGCCAGGGGTGTCGCCCATCGGCGACGGCACGATCCTCAGCCGCATCTGGAACAAGCCGTCCGTGACGGTGATCGGCGTCGACGCCACGTCCGTCGCGGCGGCTTCCAACACCCTCTCGCCCGAGGCCACCGTCGTGCTCAGCTGCCGCATCGCGCCGGGGCAGAGCGCGGACGACGCGTACGCCGCACTGCAGGCGCACCTGCGGGCGCACGTGCCTTTCGGCGCTGAGCTCTCCTTCTCCGACGTCGATCTCGGCAACCCCTTCCTGGTCGACACCAGCGGGTGGGCCGTCGGCCTGGTGCGCGGCGCGATGGCGGACGGCTACGGCACGGCGCCGGTCGATCTCGGCATCGGCGGATCCATCCCGTTCATCGCGGACCTGGTGGAGCGATTCCCCGGCGCCGAGATCCTCGTGACCGGGGTGGAGGACCCGCACTCGCGGGCGCACAGCCCCAACGAGTCGCTGCACCTGGACACGTTCCGCCACGCCGTGGCGACCGAGGCGCTGCTGCTCACTCGGATGAACGAGATCACCCTCTGACGACCCGGAGTGCATCGAGACGCGGTCGTGACCGGCCGTGATCGATGCCCTGCGCGTGCGCGGCGGTAGACTCGACTGACGGAAACCGTGCCTGGCCACGGCCGATCCAAGGAGCGACATGAGCGACATCACCCTCACCCCCGAGACCACCGCCGCGCACGGCGTGAAGCTCACCGACGCCGCAGCGGCGAAGGTTAAGAGCCTGCTGGAGCAGGAGGGCCGCGACGACCTGCGCCTGCGCGTCGCCGTGCAGCCCGGAGGCTGCTCGGGCCTGATCTACCAGCTCTACTTCGACGAGCGCTATCTCGAAGGCGACGAGACCGTCGACTTCGACGGCGTCGAGGTGATCATCGACAACATGAGCGTGCCGTATCTCGACGGTGCGGCGATCGACTTCAAGGACACCATCTCGGAGCAGGGATTCACGATCGACAACCCCAATGCGCAGGGCTCCTGCGCGTGCGGCGACAGCTTCCACTGACCCGCAGAATTCCCCTCTCCCACCCCTGCGCCATCCACGCCGAACCTGCGTGGATGGCGTGAATCGGGTGTGAGCTTGCCCTAGACTGGGGTAGCCCACGTCCGTGATCTGAAAGGTGCATCGTGCCCTCGAAACGCCGCCTTCGTTGGGCCGCACTCCCCTTGGGAGTTGCGGCAGCCGTGGCCCTCGCGGGATGCTCTCCCACCGAGCTCCACGGATTCCTTCCGGGCTTCGTAGCCGATGGCACACCCGCCACCAACCAGACCGATCGCGTCGCCGCGCTCTGGGTCAACTCGTGGATCGTCCTGCTCATCGTCGGCCTCATCACCTGGGGTCTGATGGGCTGGGCCGCGATCGCCTACCGCCGCCGCAAGGGCCAGACCGGCCTCCCGGTGCAGCTGCGCTACAACATGCCGCTCGAGATCTTCTACACGATCGTCCCGCTGATCCTGATCTTCGGAATGTTCGCCTTCACGGCGCGTGATCAGACGATCATCGAGACGCAGTACGACAAGCCCGATGTGGAGGTCACCGCGATCGGCAAGCAGTGGGCCTGGGACTTCCAGTACGACGGCAAGGAGAAGGACAACTCCGACGCCGTGTGGACCATGGGTGTCCAGGCGCAGCCCGACAAGGCGGGCAACATCGATCAGTCGGCTCTGCCGACCCTGTACCTGCCGGTCAACAAGACGGTCAAGATCAACCTGCAGTCGCGCGACGTGATCCACTCGTTCTGGATCATCGACTTCCTGTACAAGAAGGACATGTACATCGGCAAGGACAACTCGTGGTCCTTCACGCCGACCCGCGAGGGCACCTACCAGGGCAAGTGCGCAGAGCTCTGCGGCGAGTACCACTCGATGATGCTCTTCAACGTGAAGGTCGTCAGCGACGCTGACTACCAGACGTACCTCGCCAAGCTCAAGGACGAGGGCAACACGGGTGACATCACCGATGCCTACAACCGCCTGACCAACTACCCCGGCACCGGCAAGCCCACGACCGACTCGGAAGCGAAGTAAGCAGAATGACGAGCACTCTTCCCGACACGTCAGAGGTCGGCGCGCGTCCGACGACGATCCCGCCGCGCCAGGCGGCCCTGCTCAGCTCGACCCGCGTCGAGCAGAAGGGCAACATCGTCGTCAAGTGGATCACCTCCACCGACCACAAGACGATCGGATACATGTATCTGATCGCCTCGGTGCTGTTCTTCCTCCTCGGCGGCGTGATGGCTCTCATCATCCGCGCCGAGCTCTTCTCGCCGGGCATGCAGATCATCCCGACGAAGGAGCAGTACAACCAGCTCTTCACGATGCACGGCACGATCATGCTGCTGATGTTCGCGACCCCGCTGTTCGCGGGCTTCGCGAACGCGATCCTGCCGCTGCAGATCGGCGCCCCCGACGTCGCATTCCCGCGTCTGAACGCCTTCGCGTTCTGGCTCTTCCTGTTCGGCTCCACGATCGCGGTCGCCGGCTTCCTCACCCCGCAGGGCGCCGCCTCGTTCGGCTGGTTCGCCTATCAGCCGCTCGCGAGCGCCTCGTTCACTCCCGGCGCCGGCGGAAACCTGTGGATGCTCGGCCTCGGCATGTCCGGTTTCGGAACGATCCTCGGTGCGGTCAACTTCATCACCACGATCATCACGATGCGCGCTCCTGGCATGACCATGTGGCGCATGCCGATCTTCTCGTGGAACACGCTGATCACGAGCCTGCTGATCCTGATGGCGTTCCCGGTCCTGGCCGCGGCCATGCTGGCCGCCGCCGCCGACCGCGTGCTCGGCGCGCACATCTACGACCCGGCCAACGGCGGCGTGCTCCTCTGGCAGCACCTGTTCTGGTTCTTCGGCCACCCCGAGGTCTACATCATCGCGCTGCCGTTCTTCGGCATCGTCTCTGAGATCTTCCCGGTGTTCAGCCGCAAGCCGATCTTCGGATACAAGACCCTCGTCTACGCGACGATCGCGATCGCCGCGCTGTCGGTGGCCGTGTGGGCGCACCACATGTACGTGACCGGCGGTGTCCTGCTGCCGTTCTTCGCGCTCATGACCATGCTCATCGCGGTTCCGACCGGCGTGAAGATCTTCAACTGGATCGGCACGCTCTGGCGAGGATCCGTGACCTTCGAGACACCCATGGTGTTCGCGCTGGGCTTCCTGGTCTCGTTCGTCTTCGGTGGTCTGACCGGTGTCATCCTGGCCTCCCCGCCGCTGGACTTCTTCCTCTCCGACTCGTACTTCGTCGTCGCGCACTTCCACTACGTGGTGTTCGGCACGGTGGTGTTCGCCATGTTCGCGGGCTTCTACTTCTGGTGGCCGAAGTGGACCGGCCGGATGCTCAACGAGCGTCTCGGCTACGTGCACTTCTGGATGCTGTTCATCGGCTTCCACATGACGTTCCTCATCCAGCACTGGCTGGGCGTCGACGGCATGCCGCGTCGTTACGCCGACTACTCGGCCTACGACAACTGGGCCTGGGAGAACCAGGTCTCCACGATCGGCGCCATCATCCTCGGCGCGTCGATGCTGCCGTTCTTCCTGAACGTGTGGCTGACCGCGCGCAAGGCGCCGAAGGTCACCGTGAACGACCCGTGGGGCTACGGCGCTTCGCTCGAGTGGGCCACGTCGTGCCCGCCGCCGCGCCACAACTTCACGTCGATCCCGCGGATCCGCAGCGAGCGTCCGGCATTCGACCTCAATCACCCGGAGGCCGCAGAGCACCCGGTTGCCGCGGCCGCCGACGGAAAGGCCCACTGACCCATGCGCGACAACATCGTTCTCTGGTGGATCCTCACCGGATTCTTCGCCCTCGTGGGCGTGATCTACACGGTCTGGAACCTGGTGGCGCACGCCGGTGAGCCGCCCGTGAGGGCCATCGAGTGGGTCGGCACCGTCGCGCTGTTCTTCGCTGCCTTCATGGCCGCGATGATCGCGTTCTACCTGGACCGCACGCACAAGGCCCAGGGAGGCAGCCTCCCCGAGGACATCCTCACGAGCGACATCGATGACGGCGACCCCGAGCTCGGCGAGTTCAGCCCCTGGTCCTGGTGGCCGATCGTGCTCGCCGGAGCCGCTGCCGTCGGGATGATCGCACTGGCCGTGGGAGTCTTCCTCTTCCCGGTCGCGCTGGCCATCTTCGTGGTCGCGATCGTCGGCTGGGTGTACGAGTACTACCGCGGTCATTTCGCCCGCTGAGTTCTTCTCACGAGGCCCCTGGAGCTCTTGCTCCAGGGGCCTCGTCGTCGCCTGAGGGCTGCTCACCCGGCACTGACTCACGGCGCAGAGACGCCGCATGACGTACGCTGATGGCAGGCTCGGAGGCCGACCGCCCCGTGTTGGCTGCCGCGCAAGGAGGAACGTGATGGGCGTGGTATTCCCGGAGGGGACGGTTTCCGTCACGACCGCGAACGGCGACACCGTCCTCCTGCGCATCTGCGATCTGTGCGGTGCGGCCGTCGTCGAGGCCGACGGCACCGACCTCGCGTTCCACAAGCGCTGGCATCGGACCACCGGGTCCGGCAACTGGGTCGACCCCGGGACCGGTCGCCTGCACCGTTCCTAGATGCCGTGTCAGGCGTTGGCGCGGATGCGCGGGACGCCAGTGAGAGGATCCACCGGTCGGCGATGCACGCCGTCGGCGTTCTCGACGGGGTAGCCCTCGCGCACCCAGTACTCGAAGCCGCCGATCATGAGCTTCACGTCGTAGCCGAGCTTGGCGAACTCCAGGGCGCCTTTGTCGGCCGCATTGCAGCCGGGGCTCCAGCAGTAGACGACCACGGGCGTGCCCTGGAGGATCTCCAGCGGCGCCCTCGCGGCGATCTCGCTGTAGTGCATGTGGATCGCGTCGACGATGCGACCCTGGGCCCACGCCTCGTCGCTGCGGACATCGACGACGGCGACCTCCTGGCCGGCCTTGCGGGCGGCATGCACGTCGCTCGCATCGGTCTCGTGGGCGAGCTTGGCGGAGAAGTGGTCCACGGCTGAGGTCATCTGGCCAGGTTACTGGCTCTTCGCGAACCAGGGTGTACTACAGGTACACGCTGATCAGGTCGTCGAGGGATATCACGTGGTCGACGTTCGCGGGTCGAGGACATCGAAGGCTGTGCCCATGTCGGTGAGGCGGCCGAGCGCCTCGTCGCGGTAGAGCCAGTCGGGATCCAGCGTCGTGTCGGCTGTGAGGGATCGCCAGACTCGCAGACCGCGCCGTCCTTCGTCCAGCATCGCGGGGGATAGCCTGCCGGTGACCTTGACCTGCCCGAGCGCTGTGGCGACACGAGAGCGGGCATCGAACGTCAGAGCCGCTTCATTCATGTCGTCCTCGGCCGCCCAGGCCAGCAACTCCTCCTCGGCGGCGTCGATCAGGTCGACCGGGATCTCGAACCCTGATTCGGTGAGGATCTGTGTCAGGTAGGTGGTCGGGTCGGCGTCAGCGCCGTGCTCGGACAGCCAATCCTCGAGCCCGCGGAGGGCGTCGCTGCCGTCGTCACTGCCGAACGGGGCGAAATCGTAATCCTCCTCGTAGAACCAGTCGGGCGCGATGGCGACGAATCGGGGGTGGCTCGTGTCCGGCGAAGTGCCTTCACCGTCCATGTCATCGATGAAGAGGTTCGTCATCCTTCTTTCCTTCCGTCGCTGCAGCTACTGAACTCCGCAAGCTCGAGCCAGGTTACTCCGGCGCGGAGGCACCGACGACGAAGGCCCCGTCAGATGACGGGGCCTTCGGCAGTGGTGGCGGAGCGGACTACTCGCCGCTCTCCTTCGCAGGCAGCGACTCCGGCGCGAGCGCGGAGCTCGGCGTGTTCGGGGTCTCACTGACGCGCGAGTTGTCGGCGGGCACGATCTCGTCCTCGCTCACACCTGCACGGGCGTGAGAGGCCACGATCTCCTCGTGCGCGGACTCGTTCGTGTCGTGCAGCGTGTGACGCTGGTGCGCGTCCGCAGCGGCGATCTCGGCCTGCGTGAGCGGGGACAGGCGGTCCTCGAAGAACCAGCGCGACATCGAGGAACGCAGGTTCTGCGTCCACGGGATGCGACCCTTGGCGTTCGGGCGGACCACGAGCGGCTCGTACACCTCGGTGTCGATGAGCTTCCAGCGGTCGTACACGTCGACCGGCTTGTGGACCTCGATGTACTCGCCGCCGGGCAGGCGGACGATGCGACCGGACTCGTAGCCGTGCAGGACGATCTCGCGGTCCTTCTTCTGCAGCGCAATGCAGATGCGCTTCGTGATGAAGTAGCTGAGGATCGGGCCGAGGAAGAGCAGCGCCTGGAGCGTGTGGATCACGCCCTCCATCGTGAGCGAGAAGTGCGTCGCGATCAGGTCGGACGACGCGGCCGCCCACAGCACCGCGTAGAAGATCACGCCGGCGACGCCGATCGCGGTGCGGGTCGCGGAGGTGCGCGGGCGCTGTGCGATGTGGTGCTCGCGCTTGTCGCCGGTCAGCCACGCCTCGATGAAGGGGTAGATGGCGACGAGCACGATGAACAGGCCCAGCACCAGCACCGGGATGATGATCCCGAACGACCAGGTGTGGTCGAGGAACACGACGTCGAGGTTCGACGGCGCCAGACGCAGAGCACCGTCGGCGAAGCCGATGTACCAGTCGGGCTGCGTACCCGCCGACACGGGGGACGGGTCGTACGGGCCGTAGTTCCAGATCGGGTTGATCTGGAACAGCGAGGCGATCAGGACGATCACGCCGAACGTGATGAACAGGAAGCCGCCCATCTTCGACATGTAGATCGGCATCATCGGGTAGCCCACGACGTTCTCGTCCGTGCGGCCGGGGCCGGCGAACTGCGTGTGCTTGTTGATCACCATGAGCATCAGGTGCAGCACGACCAGGCCGATCACCAGGAGCGGCAGGATCAGGATGTGCAGCGTGTACAGGCGTCCCACGATCTGGTCGCCCGGGAACTCACCGCCGAACAGCATGAACGAGGTCCAGGTGCCGATCAGGGGGAGGCCCTTGATCATGCCGTCGATGATGCGGAGGCCGTTGCCCGAGAGCAGGTCGTCGGGGAGCGAGTAGCCGGTGAAGCCCTCGGCCATCGCGAGGACGAACAGCACGAAGCCGATCACCCAGTTCAGCTCACGCGGCTTGCGGAACGCACCCGTGAAGAACACGCGCAGCATGTGCACGCCGATGCCGGCGACGAACGTGAGCGCGGCCCAGTGGTGGATCTGACGGACGAGGAGCCCGCCGCGCAGGTCGAAGGAGATGCGCAGCGTCGAGTCGAGCGCCGCGGACATCTCCACACCGCGCATCGGCGCGTAGGCGCCGGCGTAGTGCGTGGGGACCATCGACGCCTGGAAGAAGAACGTCAGGAACGTGCCGGAGAGCAGCACGACGACGAAGCTCCACAGCGCGATCTCGCCGAGCATGAACGACCAGTGATCGGGGAAGATCTTGCGGCCGAGCTCCTTGACGAAGCCGGAGAGGCTCGTCCGCTCGTCGATGTAGTTGGAGAGACCGCCGACGAATCGGCCGCCCAGCGGCGCCTCAGAGGGCTTCTCCGAAGGCTTCTCCGAGGATTTCTGCTCGGTAACAGTTGCGGTGCTCAATGACGCTCCCAGAAGCTCGGACCGACGGGTTCGTGGAAATCGCTCTGCGCGACGAGGTAGCCCTCGTCGTCGACGGTGATCGGCAGCTGCGGCAGCGGGCGGGCGGCCGGGCCGAAGATGACCTTGGCGTGCTCGGTCACGTCGAACTGCGACTGGTGGCACGGGCAGAGCAGGTGGTGGGTCTGCTGCTCGTACAGTGCGACGGGGCAGCCGACGTGCGTGCAGACCTTGGAGTAGGCGACGATGCCGTTGTAGGACCAGGTCTTGCGGTCCTCGGTCTCGATGAGCTGCTCGGGGAGCAGACGCATCAGCAGGACGATCGCCTTGGCCTTCTCCTCGAGGTAGCCGTCTTCATGGCCGACCTTGCTGAGGGGCTCGGGGATCACGTGCACGGCGGAGCCGATCGTGATGTCGGCGGCGCGGATCGGGGTGCCGTCGGGGTCGTGCGCCAGGCGCATGCCCTTCTCCCACATGGTGTGCTTGAGCAGCTGCACCGGGTCGCCCGCGATCGGGTTCTCGGCGGTGCTGTGCGGGGCAAGGCCGCGGAAGAGCGCGAGGCCGGGGACGACGGAGGCGACGACCGCGGCGATGAGCGAGTTGCGGATCATCACGCGGCGGCCGAAGCCGGACTCCTCGTTCGCGTCGGCGAACGCCTGGATCGCGGCCTCACGGGTCGAGTCGCGACCGCGGGTGGGGTGCCGGTACTCGATGTGCTCCTTGTCGGCCATGATGGCCTTCGACCAGTGGATCGCACCGATGCCGAGCGCGAGCAGGGCGAGGGCGATCCCGAGGCCGATGAACAGGTTGTTGTAGCGCACGTCGACGAGCGAGCCGCTCTCGATCGGGAACAGCATGTAAGCGGCGACCGCCCAGATGCTGCCCGCGAGGGAGAGGTAGAAGAGCGTGTAGACGGTGCGGGCGGCGTTGTTCATCGCCGTCGGGTCCTGGTCCGTGACGCGCTCGCGGTGCGCGGGCAGCCCCGGGTTCTTCGCGCGGTCGCTGACGTCGACGCTCAGCCCGACCGGTGCCTGATAGGTCCGGTCAAGAGCGTGCGGGTCGTCGTGTGCCATGGTTCTCCTCGTACGTTCTTCGATATGCCGGCGTCAGTTGGACTTCGCCGTGATCCACACGGTGATGGCGACGAGTGCGCCGATGCCGAAGATCCAGATGAACAAGCCCTCTGAGACGGGACCGAGGGATCCGAGATCCATGCCGCCCACCTGGGTCGCCTTCTGCTGGAAGAGCAGGGCGGAGATGATGTCGCGCTTGTCGTCTGCCGAAAGCGACATGTTGCCGAAGACCGGCATGTTCTGCGGGCCGGTGACCATCGCCGCGTACATGTGCAGAGCGCTGGTCTTCATCAGACCCGGCGCATACTTGCCCTCGGTCAGCGCGCCACCGGCGCCTGCCACGTTGTGGCACATGGCGCAGTTGATGCGGAACAGCTCGGCGCCGTGCGCGACGTCGCCCTTGCCGTCGAGGGTCTTCTCCTCGGGGTAGGTCGGGCCGGGGGCGACCGACTGCACCCAGGCGGCGACGTTCTTGATCTGCTCCTCGGAGAACTGCGGGTGCTTCTGCGGAGCCTGCGGACCCTGCATCTGCAGCGGCATGCGGCCCGTCGACATCTGGAACTCGACCGCGAGCTCGCCGACGCCGTAGAGGCTCGGTCCGGTGGCGGTCCCCTGCAGGTTCATGCCGTGGCAGGTGGCGCAGTTCGCCTGGAACAGCTTCTGCCCGTCCTCGGTCGAGACCGCGGCGGTGACGGACGCCGGCTCGGTCGCGGCGAACGCCGCACTCGCACCGGCGTAGACGCCGCCGGTGATCATCAGGCCTGCGCCGATCAGCGCCGCGGCAGCCAGGGGGCTGCGGCGGCCGGTACGGCGCTTCTTCTCACGTGCCATGTCGGGAATCCGCTCCGCTTCTTACTTGAGGAAATAGATGACGAAGAACAGCACGATCCACACGACGTCGACGAAGTGCCAGTAGTAGGACACCACGATGGCGGTCGTCGCCTCCTTGTGCGTGAAGTTCTTGACGGCGAATGCGCGGCCGAGGGTCAGCAGGAACGCGACCAGACCGCCGGTGACGTGCAGGGCGTGGAAGCCGGTGGTGATGTAGAACGCGGAGGCGTAGGAATCGGCCGAGATCGGCATGCCCTCGGCGATCAGCTGGGAGTACTCCCACACCTGACCGGACACGAAGAACGCGCCCATCGCGAAGGTCAGCCAGAACCACGGGACCATGCCCCAGCGCTTGCGGCCCCTGTCGTTGACCGACGTGTAGGGCTGCATGCGCTCCGCCGCGAACACGCCCATCTGGCAGGTGAACGAGGACGCCACCAGGACCAGGGTGTTGATCGCGGCGAACGGCACGTTCAGGCTCTCTGTGCGTGATGCCCAGAGCTCCGGAGAGGTGCTGCGCAGGGTGAAGTAGATCGCGAAGAGTCCCGCGAAGAACATCACTTCACTGCCGAGCCAGACAATGGTTCCCACAGCCACCGGGTTGGGGCGCTTGATCGTTCTCGCCACCGGGGCATACGTCGCTGAGGTCGTCACCTGTCCATTATGGCCGATCCTGGACGCCGATTGTCGCACCGGGGGCGGCGGTTCAGCTCGTCCGCGCCTCGGTGCAGCCTCGGAACCAGCCGCGAATCCCCTGGGAGACGCGTGGTTGCGGGCCGGGCGGAGAGCGTCATCGCGGGGATCACGACTGGATCACATCGATAGGATCGCTGGCATGGCGGAAGCTCTGACCTGGCCCGATGTCCTCTCCACACTCCTCGCCGGACGCGATCTGAGCGTCTACGAGTCGACCTGGGCGATGCGTCAGGTGATGCGCGGCCAGGCGACCGAGGCGCAGCTCGCCGGATTCCTGATCGGTCTCCGCGCCAAGGGGGAGACGATCGACGAGGTCGTCGGCTTCCGCGATGCGATCCTCGAAGCGGCCGTGCCGCTGCCGGTGTCCTCGGACGTCCTCGACATCGTCGGCACGGGCGGGGACCGCATCGGGACCGTGAACGTGTCGACCACGGCGGCCGTCATCATCGGCGCGACCGGAGTGCCCGTCGTCAAGCACGGCAACCGTGCGGCCAGCTCGGCGTCCGGATCCTCCGACGTCCTCGGAGCGCTGGGGCTCCAGCTCACCCTCGACCCGCAGGCCGTGGCCGAGATTCTCGATCGCACCGGCATCACCTTCGCCTGGGCCGGCGCCTTCCACCCCGGCTTCAAGAACGCGGGCGCCGTCCGTGCTGAGCTCGGGGTGCCGACCGTGTTCAACATGCTCGGCCCGCTCTGCAATCCCGCCCGCGCCGAGGCGAACGCAGTCGGCGTCGCCCAGCTGGATCGCGTGCCGCTCATCACCGGCGTGTTCCGCACCCGCGGAGCCACCGCGCTGGTGTTCCGCGGAGACGACGGTCTCGATGAGCTCACGACCACGGGCCACAGCCGCCTCTGGGAGGTCACCCGAGGCGACATCCACGAGCACGACCTGGATCCGCGAGACCTGGGCATCCCGCTCGCCGAGCTCGCCGATCTCATCGGCGGCTCGCCGGAGCACAACGCGGATGTGCTGCGCCGCACACTCGAGGGCGAGCGCGGCGCTGTGCGCGACATCGTGCTGCTGAACGCCGCGGCGGGCATCGTCGCCTATGAGCTGTCCCACGATGCGGCCCAGGCGCAGGTGCCCATCGTGGAGCGGCTGCGTGCGGCCCTGGCCCTGGCCGAAGCCGCGGTCGACGACGGGCGCGCCATCGCGAAGCTGGACGCGTGGGTGGCGGCATCCAAGGAGCTCGCCGCCGACTGAGCGGCGCAGACGGAAGGACCGGCATGGATCCGCAGGAGGCGCTGCTCGAGATCGCCCGGCTGCTCGAGCGCGAGCGGGCCTCGCGTTATCGGGCCAAGGCGTTCCGCGCCGCGGCGGCGACGTACGCCGAGCTCCCCGAGGATGCGAGATCGGACCTGAACCGGATCCAGCAGGCGAAGGGGATCGGATCCTCGACGTTCGAGGTCATCCGGCAGGCGCTCGAAGGGCGGACGCCGTCCTATCTCGTCGAGCTGCGCGGCGAGGTCGAGCCGGAGATCGCGTCGGAGCTGCGCCCGCGGCTGCGGGGCGATCTGCATGCGCACACCGAGTGGTCGGACGGGACGACCCCGATCGAGGCCATGGCGGATGCGGCCCGCGCGCTGGGCCACGAGTACCTCGCGATCACGGATCACTCGCCGCGACTGCGCGTGGCCCGCGGCCTCACGGCGGAACGGCTGCGCACGCAGCTGCCGCAGGTGCGCGCGCTCAGCGGCGGCGGACTCACGATGCTCACCGGGATCGAGGTCGACATCCTCGACGACGGCCGCCTGGACCAGGAGGACCGACTGCTCGGCGAGCTGGACGTCGTGGTCGCATCCGTGCACTCCAAGCTGGCCATGGATCCCGGCCCGATGACGCGGCGCATGGTCGCCGCGGTGTCGAACCCGCGCGTGAGCGTGCTCGGGCACATGACCGGACGGCTCGTGCAGGGGGAGCGGGGCACGAGGCCGCCCTCACGGTTCGACGCCCGCGCCGTGTTCGAAGCCTGCGCGGAGCACGGCGTCGCGGTGGAGATCAACTCGCGTCCCGAGCGACAGGATCCGCCGGACGGACTTCTGGCGCTCGCGCTCGAGATCGGCTGCCTGTTCTCGATCGACTCCGACGCGCATGCGCCGGGGCAGCTGTCGCTTCTGGACCACGGCGCGCAGCGCGCCGAGCGGGCCGGCGTCCCCGCTGAGCGGATCGTGACGACCTGGGGGCTCGACCGGCTGCTGCGCTGGGCGGAGTGAATTCAGGCCGTGCGGCCGAGCGCCTCCAGCGTGCGCGCCATCGACGTGCCGAGGTTCCAGTGCTCAGCGACCCCGACGGCGGTGGCGGTCTCCGCGGCGTCGAGCGGTCGCAGCGGCTCGGCGGGAACCGCGATCGGCAGGGCGGTCGCGACGCGCACCACGGTGGGGGCGACGTCAAGATAGTCCGACGCGGCGAGGATCTTCTTCGCGACGCCCGCCGACATGCCCTCAGCGCCTTCCGCGGCGGCGCGGATCGCCGTGAGGTCGCCGTGCACGGCGAGGAGGTTCGCGGCGGTCTTCTCGCCGACCCCGGCCACGCCGGGGAGCCCGTCGGAGGCGTCTCCTCGCATCGTGGCGAAGTCGGCGTACTGGCTCGGGAGCACGCCGTACTTGCGCACCACGGCCTCCTCGGTGAGGTCCTCGAGGTTGCTCATCCCGCGGCCGGTGTAGATCACCCTGACTCCGCGGGCATCGTCCACGAGCTGGAACAGATCCCTGTCGCCGGTGATGATGTCGACGGGCATGCCCGACACGGTCGCGAGCGTGCCGATCACATCGTCGGCCTCGTGCTCCGCGACGCCGATGACGGGGATGCGCAGCGCGGCGAGCGCCTCGCGGATGATCGGGATCTGCGCCTCGAGCGGATCCGGCACCTCCTCGACGTCGGCGCCGCCGGGGACGACCTCGACGACGCGGTGCGCCTTGTAGCTCGGGATGAGGTCGACCCGCCACTGCGGACGCCAGTCGTCGTCCCAGCAGGCCACGAGGTGCGTGGGCCGGTAGGTCGTCACGAGCTTCGCGATCATGTCGAGCAGCCCACGGGCCGCGTTCACCGAGGTTCCGTCCGGCGCCTTGACCGCGTCGGGCACGCCGTAGAACGCGCGGAAGTAGAGGCTGGCGGTGTCCAGAAGGAGGAGCTTCGGAGCGGCGTCGGTCATGTCCAAAGTCTGCCAGGCCCGCTGTCTTCGACGGGGGTGCGCGCGGGGAAACGCGATCACCGGAGCGCTCAGCGACCTGATAGCATGAGGTGTCACCCGTGGGGGCTTCCTCTCGCGTGCGTGACGGACAACACACATTCATTTCGCCGCGGTGCGATCCTCTGCTCTGTGGAGAGCGCGCGCCGCAGCCCGAGTATCCATCAACAAGGACAACCCACTACATGACTACCGCAACGGCCGCTCCGGCCACCAAGCAGGTCGCGATCAACGACATCGGATCTGCCGAGGACTTCCTGGCTGCGGTCGAGAAGACCCTGAAGTTCTTCAACGACGGCGACATCATCGAGGGCACGATCGTCAAGATCGACCGCGACGAGGTCCTCCTCGACGTCGGCTACAAGACCGAGGGCGTCATCCCCTCGCGCGAGCTGAGCATCAAGCACGACGTCGACCCCAACGAGGTCGTCTCCGTCGGCGACCAGGTCGAAGCCCTCGTTCTCCAGAAGGAGGACAAGGAAGGCCGTCTGATCCTGTCCAAGAAGCGCGCACAGTACGAGCGCGCCTGGGGCGACGTGGAGAAGATCAAGGAGAACGACGGCGTCGTCACCGGTCAGGTCATCGAGGTCGTCAAGGGTGGACTCATCGTCGACATCGGCCTCCGCGGCTTCCTGCCGGCTTCGCTCATCGAGCTGCGCCGCGTCCGCGACCTCACGCCGTACCTCGGCCAGGAGATCGAGGCCAAGATCCTCGAGCTCGACAAGAACCGCAACAACGTGGTCCTCTCGCGCCGCGCCCTGCTCGAGCAGACGCAGTCCGAGTCGCGCACCACGTTCCTCAACAACCTGCACAAGGGCCAGGTCCGCAAGGGCGTCGTGTCGTCGATCGTGAACTTCGGTGCGTTCGTCGACCTCGGCGGCGTGGACGGCCTCGTGCACGTGTCCGAGCTCTCCTGGAAGCACATCGAGCACGCCTCCGAGGTCGTCGAGGTGGGCCAGGAGGTCACCGTCGAGATCCTCGAGGTCGACCTCGACCGCGAGCGCGTCTCCCTGTCGCTGAAGGCGACGCAGGAGGACCCGTGGCAGGTCTTCGCCCGTACCCACGCGATCGGTCAGGTCACGCCGGGCAAGGTCACCAAGCTCGTCCCGTTCGGTGCGTTCGTGCGTGTCGCGGACGGCATCGAGGGCCTCGTGCACATCTCGGAGCTGTCCAGCAAGCACGTCGAGCTGGCCGAGCAGGTCGTCTCGGTGGGCGAAGAGGTCTTCGTCAAGGTCATCGACATCGACCTCGAGCGTCGCCGCATCTCGCTGTCGCTGAAGCAGGCCAACGAGTCGGTCGACCCGTACGGCACCGAGTTCGACCCGGCCCTGTACGGCATGCTCGCCGAGTACGACGAGAACGGCGAGTACAAGTACCCCGAGGGCTTCGACGCCGAGACCGGCGCCTGGAAGGACGGCTTCGACACCCAGCGCGAGGCATGGGAGCAGGAGTACGCGGCTGCCCAGGCTCGCTGGGAGGCGCACAAGGCTCAGGTCATCAAGGCCGCCGAGGCCGAGGCCGCTGCGGGCGACGACTTCGGCGCGAGCGCCCAGTCGTTCTCCAGCGACTCCACCGGTGCCGGCACGCTGGCCGACGACGAGGCTCTCGCGGCTCTGCGCGAGAAGCTCTCGGGCGGCAACGCGTAAGCATCACCCTTCAGAACGGGCCGTCACCTCGCCTTCGGGCGGGTGGCGGCCCGTTCCGCGTCCGCGGGCGGATCCCGGCTTCGGGTGGCGCCCCGGCCGGAAGCCGGGTGCGCGGACGTGTGAGGATGGAGGACATGGATCCGATCGCTCCCCGTCCCGGCATCGCGCGACGGCTGATCAGCCTCCGGTGACCTTCGCCGGTCATGCCCCCGGCTCGCCTGCGTACCGGCGGCTCATCCTCGGGCTGTTCTTCGCCGGAATCGCGACGTTCGCGCAGCTGTACGCTCCGCAGGCCGTGCTGCCGCTGCTGGCGCGCGATCTCGCCGTCGATCCGGCGACTGCGGCGCTGAGCGTCTCCGCAGCCACGCTGGGTCTGGCCGCATCGGTGATCGGCTGGTCGGTCGTCGCCGATCGGATCGGGCGCGTACCGGCGATGGCGGTCGGGGTGATCGCGGCGACGGCGCTGGGTCTGCTCGCGCCGTTCGCCGGCGACATCGGCATCCTGCTCGCGCTGCGGTGCGCGGAGGGGATCGCGCTGGGTGCGGTGCCCGCCGTCGCGCTCGCCTACCTGGCCGAGGAGGTGGGGCCTCGTCATGCGGCCGCCGCGGCCGGCAGCTACATCGCAGGAACCACGGTCGGCGGACTGGCGGGACGGATCGTGTCCGGCCTCGTCGCCGAGGCCGCGGGCTGGCAGGCCGGTGTGTGGGCGGCGACCGGTCTGTGCGCCGTCGCGGCCGCCCTCTTCCTCTGGCTCGCGCCGAGATCGCAGGGCTTCGTGCCGTCGCGGCGACGCGCCGAAAGCGGTGACGGCGTGCTGACGCGACTCCTGCGGCTGCTGCGTTCTCCCCGCCAGCTCGCGCTGTACGCGCAGGCCTTCCTGCTGATGGGCGCCTTCGTGGCGGTGTACAACTACCTCGGTTTCCATCTCTCGGCACCGCCGTTCGCGCTGCCCGCGTGGCTCGTCACGCTGCTGTTCCTCGCATATCTCGCAGGCACGGCGTCCTCGCCCTGGGCGGGCGTCCTCGCATCGCGGACGGGAAGGTACCCCGTGCTGCTGGGCTCGGTCGCGGTGATGGCCGGCGGCGCCGCGCTCATGCTCTCGCCGCTCACGATCATCGTGCTGGTCGGGCTGCTGCTCTTCACCGCGGGATTCTTCGGCGCGCACGCGGTGGCCTCAGGGTGGACGCCGGTCGCCGCCCCCGCGGAGAGCCGCGCGCAGGCGTCTTCGCTGTACTACTTCGCGTACTACGCCGGCTCGAGCCTTTTCGGATGGGCGCTCGGCATCGCGTTCGGCGCCTGGGGCTGGGCGTGGTTCGGGGGGATCGTGATCGGGATGTGCGCGCTGGCGGCTGTTGCCGCGGCGGTCGCACTGCGTGCGGCGGATCCGATGCGGTCCTGAGCTCTCGCGCGGGAGTCGCGTGCGAGACTGGCAGCATGCCCCTCATCGCGCTCACCGGCGGCATCGCGTCGGGCAAGTCCACGATCGCGGCCCGGCTCGCCGAGCACGGCGCCGTCGTCATCGATGCGGACCGGATCGTCCGTGACGTGCAGGCGCCGGGATCGCCCGTGCTCGCGCGCCTCGCGACTGAGTTCGGCGCCGAGATGATCCAACCCGATGGCGCGCTCGATCGCGCGCGGCTCGGGGCGCGGGTCTTCGGCGACGCGGAGGCGCTCGGCCGGCTGAACGCCATCGTGCACCCGGCCGTCAAGCAGGAGTCGCAGCGCCGGTTCGCGGCGGCACTGGCCGCGGATCCGGCTGCGGTCGTCGTCTACGATGTCCCGCTGCTGGTAGAGGCGCGGGTGGACGATCCCTGGGATCTGATCGTCGTCGCCGATGCGCCAGCCGCAGTGCGCGAGGAGCGGCTCGTGCATGACAGGGGCCTCGATCGCGCCGAGGCGCAGAAACGGATCGCGTCGCAGGTGCCGGACGACCGGCGCCGGGAGATCGCGGATGTGCTCATCGATACCGATGGGTCGCTCGAGGACACCCTTCGCCAGACCGATGCGCTGTGGGCGCGCCTGCGGACGGCGGCGTCGGCGTGACGGACCTGCTCGCGGCGTACGACGCCCAGCTGCGGGGTGAGTCGGAGCTGGCGGGCGCCCAGGAAGTGCGCCTCATCGGCCCCGTCTCCGTGGGGGTGTTCCCCGGCGGCACCGGTTTCGCGAGCTACGTCGACCTCGCAGGCCTGGGGGAGCGGCGCATCCGCTCGCTGGTCCTCGAGGTGCGCGCGCACTTCGAGGCGCTGCCGGACGTGCGCTCGGCGGAGTGGAAGACCCGCGGGCACGACGTCGCGCCCGGGCTCGAGGCCGCGCTGCGCGACGCGGGCTTCGTCCCCGAAGGGACGGAGTCGGTGATGCTCGGCGAGGCGGCCGCCCTCGCGGCCGATGTGCCGGTGCCGGAGGGAGTCGTGCTGCGCGAAGTCCGCGACGAGGTCGACATCGTGGCGATGGAGCGGATGCAGGCCGACGTGTTCGGGCACGGCGACGGCGAAGAGAGGGCGCAGCGCACGCTCGCCCGTGTCGCCGCCGGCGACGACGTCGTGCTGTGGGTCGCGGAGGCGGAGGGGCGCATGATCAGCGCGGGCCGTCTCGAGCCCGTCGCCGGTACCGAGTTCGCAGGCGTATGGGGTGGTGCGACGGTTCCGGAATGGCGCGGACGCGGCGTGTACCGCGCTCTGACGGCGAAGCGGGCGCAGGCCGCGCTGCGCCGGGGGCTGCGGTATCTGCACTCCGACTCGACCGAGTTCTCCCGGCCGATCCTGGAGCGCTCCGGGATGCGCAAGGTGACGACCACCACGCCCTACGTCTGGACGCGCGGGGCCTGAGGGCTACTCGGGGACGGCGCGCGCCCGGCGGCGCCGCGATCGCCGCCGCACCAGGATGACGATCGCCACGATCAGGCAGAGCAGCAGGATCGCCGCGACGACGGGCACGATGATCGCAGCCGCGCTCAGGACGAACGCGGCGATGTCCTCCGCCGCGCTGAGCACCGGGGCGGCGACGCCCGCCGTCGCCGCGTTGGCCGCGACTCTCCCCGTGGCCTTGGCCGCGTGCACGGCGAGGGCGATCACGACGCCCGCGACGACCGGGATCCAGGTGCGCTCCGAGAAGAACGAGCCGGGATCGTCGACCGCGATCGTCCGCGCGCTCGCACCGGCGCCGAAGGCGATTCCGCCCGCCGCCGGCCGGATGATGCTGTGCACGATGTCGTTCAGCGAGTCCAGTGCCGGGATCTTGTCCGCGATGATCTCCAGCACCAGCAGCGCGCCGATGACCCAGAGCGCGATGTCGCTGCTCAGCCATGACCAGCCGGCCGGGAGAACGACCGCGGGCAGCAGCTTCGCTGCCAGGCCGAGGAGGAACAGCGGGATCCACGCGTTCAGGCCCGCCGCGGCGGCGAGGCTGGACCCCATCACGAATTCGAGCACGGGACCACAGTAGGGGAGCCGAGGTGATATGCCACATATTGCCGCCTGAACAGGGTGAAACAATTGTCAACACGTGGAGAAACCAACCGATCGGACAGTTTGTTCGTATGGTTTGCATTATTCCCCAGGATGATATATCTTCGCTCGTGGGGCAGCGCCGGGAAGCGCTGTGGGGACAATGGGGAAAGCTCTGGGGAGTTTCTGGGTGCTGGACGCGTGGCGTCTCCGTCGTGCGCGTCGACCCTGAGACGTGCGCGATCTCGGTTTCCGAGCCTTGGCTCAACCGATATCTGGAGTGCAACATCATGACCGACGTCAAGAGCGGCCTCTCGCGCCGTACCGTGATCAAGAGCGCAGCATGGTCCGTGCCCGTCATCGCCGTCGCCGCCGCCGCACCGATGGCCGCAGCGAGCACGACCACCAACCCGAAGAGCGTCGGACCGCTCGTCGAGTCCTCGCCGAACGTGAAGGACAGTGTGCTGTCGGCGTCCTCGTCGCGCGTCGAGGCGTGCTTCCCCAACGACACCTTCTCCACCCCGTTCAACCTGATCGCCACGGTCACGTTCGACAACAGCGACCCGGCCTTCTCCCTCGCCGGAGCGACCGTCACGTCGGCGGGGAACGTGTGGACCGTCGCCAGCCGGACCGCGACGTCCGTGACGCTGACGGCGACGCAGACGGTGGCCTGCTACAGCGGGATCACCGGCTTCGACCTGGCGTACAACGCCGGTTCGGCCGTGCCCCCGCTGAACTCGCTGACCCTGAACATCTCGGGCGTGAGCACGGACGGGACCCGCAAGATCGACGGTCTCATCTCGTCCCTCGACAACGGCCCCGTCGTCGGACCGAAGGTCCACGACGCCTGACCCGCCGCGATGACAGAGGAGCCTCCGACGCCAATGTCGGAGGCTCCTCGTAGTGTTAAGGGATGCAACCCACACGTTCGGTCCGGCCGTTCGAAGTCATCTCGGAGTACGTGCCCGCGGGTGATCAGCCGCAGGCCATCGCCGAGCTCGCGACACGCATCAACGCGGGTGAGACCGACGTGGTGCTGCTGGGCGCGACCGGAACCGGCAAGTCCGCGACCACGGCCTGGCTCATCGAGCAGGTGCAGCGCCCCACGCTCGTGCTCGCGCACAACAAGACGCTCGCGGCGCAGCTCGCGAACGAGTTCCGCGACCTCATGCCGAACAATGCGGTCGAATACTTCGTCTCTTACTACGACTACTACCAGCCGGAGGCCTACGTCCCGCAGACGGACACCTTCATCGAGAAGGACTCCTCCGTCAACGCCGAGGTCGAGCGGCTGCGCCACTCCACGACGAACTCGTTGCTCAGTCGTCGCGATGTGGTGGTCGTCTCCACGGTCTCCTGCATCTACGGCCTCGGTGCTCCGGAGGAGTATCTCCGCGCGATGGTCGCGCTGCAGGTGGGGGAGCGCTACGACCGCGACGCGCTGATCCGGCAGTTCATCGCCATGCAGTACAACCGCAACGACGTCGACTTCTCCCGCGGCAACTTCCGCGTGCGCGGCGACACGATCGAGATCATCCCGGTCTACGAGGAGCATGCGATCCGCATCGAGCTGTTCGGCGATGAGATCGAGGCGCTGTACTCGCTGCACCCGCTCACGGGCGAGGTGATCGCCAAGCTCGATTCCGTGCCGATCTTCCCCGCCTCGCACTACGTGGCAGGCACGGATGTGGTGCAGAGGGCGATCGGCCAGATCGAGGAGGAGCTCACAGAGCGCCTCGCCGAGCTCGAGCGCCAGGGCAAGCTGCTCGAAGCGCAGCGGCTGCGCATGCGCACCAGCTTCGACCTGGAGATGCTGCAGCAGCTCGGCTTCTGCTCCGGCATCGAGAACTATTCGCGGCATATGGACGGACGCGAGGAGGGCGAGCCGCCGCACACGCTGCTCGACTTCTTCCCCGACGACTTCCTGCTCGTGATCGACGAGTCGCACGTGACGGTGCCGCAGATCGGCGCGATGTACGAGGGCGACGCGTCGCGCAAGCGCACGCTGGTCGATCACGGGTTCCGGCTGCCGAGCGCTCTCGACAACCGACCGCTGCGGTGGGACGAGTTCAAGAACCGAATCGGGCAGACCGTCTACCTCTCCGCGACGCCCGGCAAGTACGAGATGGGGATCGCGGACGGCATCGTCGAGCAGATCATCCGTCCGACCGGTCTTCTGGATCCGCAGATCGTGGTGAAGCCCTCGAAGGGGCAGATCGACGACCTGCTCGAGGAGATCCGGCTCCGCGCCGAACGCGATGAGCGCGTGCTCGTCACCACGCTCACGAAGAAGATGGCGGAGGAGCTCACGGACTTCCTCGGCGAGCACGGCGTCAGGGTGCGCTATCTGCACTCGGACGTGGACACGCTGCGCCGCGTCGAACTCCTCACCGAGCTGCGGGCGGGCGTCTATGACGTGCTCGTCGGCATCAACCTGCTCCGCGAGGGACTCGACCTGCCGGAGGTGTCGCTCGTCGCGATCCTCGATGCCGACAAGGAGGGCTTCCTCCGCAGCGGCACGTCGCTCATCCAGACCATCGGTCGCGCGGCGCGCAACGTGTCGGGCGAGGTGCACATGTACGCCGACAACATGACGGACTCGATGCGCAACGCGATCGATGAGACCGAGCGGCGGCGCGAGAAGCAGATCGCGTACAACACCGAGAACGGCATCGATCCGCAGCCGCTCCGCAAGCGCATCGCCGATATCACCGACGTGCTCGCCCGTGAGGGTGCGGACACGGCCGCGCTGCTCGCCAAGCGAACCAGGTCGGGGCGAGGCAAGTCGCCGACGCCGAACCTGCGCCGTGAGGGCATCGCAGCGGAAGGCGCCGAACAGCTCGAGGACACGATCGCCGACCTTTCCGCGCAGATGCTCGCGGCGGCCGGGGAACTCAAGTTCGAGCTCGCCGCGCGCCTCCGCGACGAGGTGCAGGACATGAAGAAGGAGCTGCGCGCGATGGAGCGGGCCGGACACGCCTGACGCGTGTCAGCCGGAAACTGCAGGCGGAGGAGGCGACATGGTGGATGCGTCGGTTGTCGAGCTGGCTGATCGGATCCGCGCCCTGCTGGGCGGCGCCGGTGAGATCGAGGAACGTGCGATGTTCGGCAGTCGCGCTTTCCTCAGCGGCGGCAGGATCCTGGTCGGCGCGCGCAAGGGCGGAGCGCTGCTGGTGCGCGTCGAGGCTGAGCGTGCCGCCGTGCTGCTGACAGAGCGCGGTGTGTCCCGTGCGGTCATGGGCGCACGCACGATGAGCGACAACTGGCTCGACGTGTCTCCCGAGGCGATCGCTGACGATGCCGCGCTCATGCAGTGGATCGACGTCGCGCGGGAGGACGCCGGCACGGCGTGATGCCGGTCGGCCGCCGATCGTGGGCGCGCCGTTGGTGACGCCGTCCTGGGCGGAGGGTCAGGGGCAGTGCATGAGCGGCTTCGGGCCGCTGCGGTCGATCTCGTGGGCCGTCATCGGTTCGCCGCACAGCGGGCATGCGCGTTGCGCTCGCTCCGCGGCGGACGGCGGAGGCGTCGCCTCATAGGGGCCGACGGAGGCCGGGCCGGCGAAGCGGATCAGGTTCGTGTTGATCCATGCGTACAGTCCGCCCGCCTCACGGATGCGCTGCCGGAGCGGTGGGCGCTCCGCGGGAGTGTTCGTCATGATGTTTAGTGTACTAATGATTAGGGCAGTTGGTAACATCGTGAGGTGACCGATCCCACACCCGACGACCTGCTCCGCCTGGAGAACCAGCTGTGCTTCGCGCTCGTGACGGCCGCGCGCAACGTGGTCGGCATCTATCGTCCGATTCTCGAACCGCTCGGTCTCACGCATCCCCAGTACCTGGCGATGCTGGCGCTGTGGGAGCAGTCGCCGCGGTCGCTCGGCGACCTCGCGAGCGCCTTGGCGATGGATCCGGCGACGGCCTCGCCGCTCGTCAAGAGACTCGAATCCGACGGACTGATCGAGCGTCGTCGCAGCGTCGCCGATGAGCGCCGGCTCGACATCGCCCTCACCGCGAAGGGAACGGCATTGCGCGAGCAGGCCCTGGACGTGCCCCGGCAGGTGATGACGCGGCTCGGCATGACGGTGCCTGAGGTGGAGTCCGTGCGCGATGGGCTGATCCGATTCGCCGGAGCCGTCGAGCTCTGAAGACATCGCTGGGAGTGCTCGTGGCACGACCTGCCGCGGGCCGTGATCGCGGGGACGAGTGCCACCCCGTAGGGTGAGGGCATGGTCCGCGACGACCCGCGAATTCGCACGTCTCCGCTGGCGGGAGCACTCGCGGGCGTGGTGCTCCTGGCTGCGCTGCTGATGGCGATCGCCGCTTTGCAGGGCGTGCCGCAGTTCGGCGACATCGCGGTCGAGCTCCGGAACCCGCTGCCCACCCCCACGAGCGGGACGCAGACGCCGGGCGGCGCACCCGTCGGGCAGTTTCCCGACAGCCCGATCCTCGGCATCATCGTCGCCGTCATCGAGCTCGTGATCGCCGCGTGCTTCCTGGCGCTCCTCGCGTGGCTGTTCTGGCGCCTGGTCCGCGCGCTCTGGGCCGCTCGCCCGTTGAGTCGCGAGGCGGGCGGCGCGAGCGATGCCGGTGCGGGCTCCGTCGCCGGAGACGAGTCCGTGGACGCGGGAGCGATCCGCAGCGCGACCGCGGATGCTCAGGAGGCGATCGAGGCGCACCGCGACCCGGGCGATGCGATCGTCGCCGCGTGGGTGCATCTGGAGGAGGCGGCGTCCCGCGCGGGCCGGTCGCGCCTCCCGTCCGAGACACCGGGGGAGTTCGCGCTGCGGATCCTCCGTCGGCGGCCGGGAGTGGATACGGAACTCGAGACGCTGCTGGGACTGTACGAATCCGTGCGCTTCGGAGGCGTGCAGGCCGACGAGAGCGGGCGTGCGACCGCGCGCCGGTGCCTCGCGATCGTCGAGGAGGCGTGGAGGTGAGGCGCTGGATCGTGTTGATCGTCCTCTGGATCGTGCTCGGCGTTCCGGTCGCTCTGCTGCTCGATTTCCTCGGCGTCCCGCTCCCTTTCGGCATCGCCTGGATCCTCGTCTTCGCGGCCGCGCTCCTCATCGCGCAGCAGAGCTTCCTCGACGAGTCCGGCCCCTGGCCCCCTCCCGCCCCGGAGCAGTTCGCCCGCGGGTCCGACGTGTCCCGGCTCGCCTGGGCCATCGACGCGCGCACGGGGGTCGTGGGGATGCCGCTGCGCCGCCGGATCTCCGTGCTCGCGGACCGACGACTGCGCGAGCACGGCCTGTCCCTCGAGCAGGTCGACGCCGCAGCGGTCGATGCGATCCTCGGTCCCGGAGCGCACGCGGCACTCATCGTCACCGAGATGCGCAGTGCCGACCTCGAACGGGTCCTGCGTGCCCTGGAATCCCCGCCCGTCCCGTCGACCCCGGAGAGAGCATGAACATCGATCAGACCAGCGACGGCGACATCGCCGCCATCACCCGCACCGCAGCCCGGGTGCTCGACGGCGTGCGCACCGCGGTCGTCGGGATGGACGAACCGCTCACGCTCGCCCTGGCCACGATCCTCGCCGGCGGTCATGTGCTCTTCGAGGACGTCCCCGGTCTGGGCAAGACGCTCGCCGCACGCAGCCTCGCGGCGGCGCTCGGGCTGGAGTTCCGCCGGCTGCAGTGCACGCCGGACATGCTTCCGGGAGATGTCACAGGATCCTTCGTGTACGCGCCGGACTCCGGGGATTTCCGTTTCCGTCCCGGACCGATCTTCACGGGCCTGCTCCTTGCGGACGAGATCAACCGCACCACCCCGAAGACCCAGTCCGCGATGCTCGAGGCGATGGCGGAGCGGCAGGTGACCGTCGAAGGCCATCGATATCCGCTGCCCGAACCCTTCCACGTGATCGCGACGTCGAATCCCATCGAATACGAGGGCACGTACGCGCTGCCCGAAGCCCAGCTGGACCGCTTCATGGTGCGCCTGGCCGTGGGCTATCCCGAACCCGAGGACGAGGCGGGGATCGTCGAACAGCGCATCCGGCGCCAGCGCGAGCACACGGACGTGGACGCTGTGATCGACGCGACGGAGTTGATCGCGCTGCAGGCGGCGGTCGAGCGGATCCACGTCGACGACGACCTGATCCGCTACGCGGTGCACCTCGTCCGGGGCACGCGCACCGCGACGAACGTGGCGGTCGGCGCCTCTCCGCGCGGGTCCCAGGCGCTGATCCTGCTGGCACGGGCCGTGGCGGCCATCGAGGGACGCGGATACGTGCGTCCCGACGACGTCAAGCGCATTGCGATCCCCGTGCTCGCGCACCGGCTGACCCTGACCCCTCAGGCATGGGCGCAGGGTGTCGATCCGGCGGGCGTCGTCAGCGCGGTCGTGAACACGACGCCCGTGCCGCCCACGGTGGCCGAAGCGGTCGCGCTCCGCCCATGACCGAGACCCGCTCGACGCTGCGCGCCCCGCTGTCGTGGCAGCGCACACCGGTTCTCGCCGCGGCGTTCTGCGGTGCCGTGCTCCTGGCCGGCGCGGGGCTCGTATTCGGCCGCCCCGATGTGATCGCCGCAGGGCTCCCGCTCGCACTCGCCGGGGTGTGGGCGCTGCTCCGGCCGCCGCGCGCATCCTCTGCCGAGATCATCCTGAGCCTGGACGCCGCGGCGGACGCGGACTCGGTCGCGGGCGTGGTCGACGTCACCACGGACGCGGAGTGGGCGCAGCTCGCGGTCGATCAGGGCGGCGAGCGCACCGGCGAGGTGGAGACGAGCGCCGGAGAGGCGGCGCGCACCCGTAACCGCATCCTGCACTCCGGTCCGTCCGAGGCGCTCGCCGTCACGGCCCGCGCACTGCACCACGACGCCGCCTGGGCGAGCGCGCCGACACCCCGCGTGTCCGCGGTGTGGGCCGCGTCCCCTCGCGCCAGGCGGATCGCCGAGCTCCCGCTCTCGCCGCGGCTGATCGGGCTGCACGGCGGTCATGACGGGCAGCGCGGGGGCAGCGGTGGAGACTTCCGCGACATCCACCCGTTCGCGCCGGGCGATGAGCTGCGCCGGGTGGACTGGCGGGCGACGGCACGGATGGCGCGGCGCCCTGGCGATCTGCTGGTGCGCCGGACCAACGCGCTGAGCGACAGCGCGGTGGTGATCGCACTCGACACCGCCGACGATCTCGGCGCGGTGGTCGCGACGTGGGGGAGCGGCGCGACGGCGCGCAGCGGACCCACCTCGATGGACCTCGGACGGGAGGCGGCACTTTCGGTCGCGGCCTCCGCGATCGGGGCCGGCGACCGCGTCGCGTTCCACGCGCTCTCGCCCGGCGGCCGCACGCTGCGCAGCGGATCCGGAGCCCGCCATCTCGAACGGCTGCGCGGCGTGATCGCCGGCACCGGCGCGGACGGCGACGGCACGCGGTACCGGCGCACGCCGCCCGTGCCCCCTGGGTCGATCGTGTTCGTGCTGTCGACGTTCTTCGACGGGGCTGCGGCCGATCTGGCGCTGCGGTGGAGCGCCGGAGGGCAGGCGGTCGTCGCGATCGACGTGCTTCCGACGCCGCGCACGCAGCGGCTCAGCGCCGCGCAGAGCCTCGCGATGCGGACCCTCCTGCTCGAGCGCGCCGGTGTGCTCGACGACCTGAGGGGCGCGGGGGTCGAGGTGGTCTCCTGGGATGCGGACGATCCGACGGCCGCGCTGCGGATCGCGGCGCGCATCGCGCGGCGCGATCGAGGACGCCGGGTGCCCAGATGAGAGGCCCGCACGAGCTGACCGCGCCGGGGTCGGTGCCGGCGCCGGTGCTCCGCATCGGTGCGGCCGTCGTCATCCTCGGCGGTGTGCTGCTGCTGAACCCGTATCCGATGTGGTGGTGGGTCGCCGGTGCCGCATCCCTGCTCTCCGTCTTCCTCCCGCGGTCGATGGGCTCGTGGCTCGGCATCGCCTGCATGGCCCTGGGAGTCGTCCTGACCGAACCGTCGACGGGACACACCGCGCTGGCCGTGCTGCTGATCCACGCCGCGCACGTGATCGCCTCGTGGGCCTGGGCGGTGCCATGGCGCTCGCGGATCCGGCCGGCGGTTCTGCTGCCCGGCGTTCGCCGGCTGCTGGTGATCCAGGCCATCGCGCAGGCGGTCGCGGCGCTCATGGCGCTCGCGGTGCCGCCGCTGCACGGGCCGGGCTTCGCCTGGCTGGCGCCGCTCGGCGCCGCCGTGCTGACGGGAGTCAGCGCGGTCGCTCTGCGGGTCTCGCTGGGGCCTGATCCGGGGCAGCGGACCGCGTCGCGCACCGCGGTCGGCTCCGATGCGGGGCCCTCCGCGAGCACCCCCGGAGCCAATGTCGGTGGCCGCTCCTAGACTTGACGGGTGCCGATCGTACCCGTAACCAGCCCCGGAAGACTCAGCGTCCGAGGCGCTCGTGTCCACAATCTCCGCAACGTCGACCTCGAGATCCCGCGTGATTCCCTGGTGGTCTTCACCGGCCTCTCCGGATCCGGGAAGTCGAGCCTCGCCTTCGACACGATCTTCGCCGAGGGGCAGCGCCGCTACGTCGAGTCCCTCAGCGCCTACGCCCGTCAGTTCCTCGGCCAGGTCGACCGCCCAGACGTCGACTTCATCGAGGGCCTGAGCCCTGCGGTGTCGATCGATCAGAAATCAACCAACCGCAACCCGCGTTCCACGGTCGGCACGATCACCGAGATCTACGACTACATGCGCCTGCTCTGGGCGCGCATCGGCGTGCCGCACTGCCCGCAGTGCGGTGAGCGGATCCAGCGTCAGACCGTGCAGCAGATCGCCGATCAGCTCATGGAGCTGCCCGAGCGCACCCGCTACCAGATCGTCGCACCCGTCGTGAGCCAGAAGAAGGGCGAGTTCGTCGATCTCTTCCGTGAACTCGGCGCCAAGGGCTACGCGCGCGCGATCGTCGACGGAGAGCTCGTGCAGCTCGCCGAGCCGCCGGTGCTGAAGAAGAGCTACAAGCACGACATCGGCGTGGTCGTGGACCGCCTCGTCGCCGCCCCCGACATCCTGGGCCGCGTCACCGACTCCGTCGAGACCGCGCTCGGCCTTGCCGGCGGCGTCATCCAGGTGAACTTCGTGGACGGGGAGGGGGACGACGCCTGGCAGTCGTTCTCCGAGAAGCTGGCCTGCCCCAACGGGCACGCGATCACGCTCACCGAGATCGAGCCGCGGACGTTCTCCTTCAACGCGCCGTTCGGCGCGTGCCCCGCCTGCTCGGGCCTCGGGACCAGGATGTCGGTCGATGCCGACCTCATGCTCGGCGACGAGTCGCTGTCGATCCGCGAGGGCGCCATCATCCCCTGGACGACCCAGGGCAAGGGGCTGTTCCAGTACTACGAGCGCCTGCTCGAGGGGCTCGCCGCGGATCTCGACTTCTCGCTCGACACGCCCTGGCAGGATCTGCACTCCGATGTGCGGGAGGCGGTGCTGCACGGCGAGAACTACAAGGTCACCGTGAAGTGGAAGAACCGGTACGGGCGCGAGATGCGGTACTCGTCCGGCTTCGAGGGCGTGGTGCCGTACATCGAGCGCCAGTACCAGCAGGCGGAGAGCGACACCCAGCGCAGCCGCTGGGGCGAGTACCTGCGCGAGGTGCCCTGCCCGGTCTGCGACGGCGACCGGCTCAAGCCCGAGGTGCTCGCCGTACAGGTGCACGGCCACTCGATCGCCGAGGTCTCGCACAAGAGCCTCGCCGAGGCGCAGGAGTTCATGCAGCTCCTGGAGCTGACCCCGCGCGAGGCGAAGATCGCGGCGCAGGTGCTGCGCGAGATCCGCCTGAGGCTCGACTTCCTGCTGCAGGTCGGCCTGTCGTACCTGAACCTGAGCCGCTCGGCCGGTTCCCTCTCCGGCGGGGAGGCGCAGCGCATCCGTCTTGCGACGCAGATCGGATCCGGACTCACCGGCGTGCTCTACGTGCTCGACGAGCCGTCGATCGGCCTGCACCAGCGCGACAACCGCCGACTCATCGAGACGCTGCTGACGCTCCGCGACCTGGGCAACACGCTCATCGTGGTCGAGCACGACGAGGAGACGATCGAGGCGGCCGACTGGGTGGTCGACATCGGCCCCGGCGCCGGTGTGAACGGCGGTCTGGTCGTGCACTCCGGTCCGTACGACGCGCTGCTCCGCGAGAAGGCCTCGATGACCAGCGACTACCTCGCCGGCCGCCGGGAGATCGTCACGCCGAAGAAGCGTCGCCGGATCGACCGCAAGCGCATGCTCAGCGTGGTCGGTGCGAAGGAGAACAACCTCCGCAACGTCACGGCGGACTTCCCGCTCGGGGTGCTGACGGCGGTCACGGGTGTCAGCGGATCCGGGAAGTCGTCGCTCGTGAACGACATCCTCTACCGCGTGCTCGCCTCGCGGCTGAACGGGGCGCGGACGGTTCCCGGCAAGCACGTCAGGGTCACCGGGCTCGACAACCTGGACAAGGTCGTGCACGTCGACCAGGCGCCGATCGGTCGCACCCCGCGGTCGAACCCTGCCACCTACACGGGCGTGTTCGACCGCATCCGCACGCTGTTCAGCGAGACGCCAGAGGCCAAGGTGCGCGGCTACCAGCCTGGGCGGTTCAGCTTCAACGTCAAGGGCGGGCGCTGCGAGGCGTGCTCCGGCGACGGCACGATCAAGATCGAGATGAACTTCCTGCCCGACGTCTACGTCGACTGCGAGGTCTGCCACGGCAAGCGGTACAACCGCGACACGCTCGCCGTACACTACAAGGGCAAGAACATCGCCGAGGTGCTCGAGATGCCCATCGAGGAGGCCGCGGAGTTCTTCGAGCCGATCCAGGCGATCCACCGCTATATGAAGACGCTCGTCGACGTGGGCCTCGGCTACGTGCGGCTCGGCCAGTCGGCGACGACGCTCTCCGGCGGCGAGGCGCAGCGCGTCAAGCTCGCCACCGAGCTCCAGCGCCGCAGCAACGGCCGCTCGATCTACGTGCTCGACGAGCCGACGACGGGTCTGCATTTCGAGGACGTGCGCAAACTCCTCGAGGTGCTGAACGGGCTCGTGGACAAGGGCAACACGGTCATCGTGATCGAGCACAACCTCGACGTCATCAAGTCGGCGGACTGGGTCATCGATCTCGGACCCGAGGGCGGATCCGGTGGCGGGCAGATCATCGCGACCGGCACACCGGAACAGGTCGCGCGCAACGCCGACAGTCACACGGGTGCGTTCCTCGCGGAGGTCCTCGACGCCGCCATCGCCGCAGGACGCCCCGGAGCGCGGCGGGTGCTCGAGCGCAAGGCGGGTTGATGGCAGAACAACTCCCGTACAAGCCGAGACCGGGGGAGATCCCGACCGACCCCGGCGTGTACCGGTTCCGTGACGCGCAGGGGCGGGTGCTGTACGTCGGCAAGGCGAAGAACCTCCGTCAGCGGCTGTCGAACTACTTCGCGCCGCTGCGGACCCTGCACGAGCGCACCCGGCGGATGGTCACGACGGCCGCTTCCGTGGAGTGGACCGTGGTGCCCACGGACGTCGATTCGCTGCAGCTCGAGTACATGTGGATCAAGGAGTTCGATCCGCCGTTCAATGTGCGCTACAAGGACGACAAGTCCTACCCGTTCATGGCGATCACACTCTCCGACGAGGCGCCGAGGGTGATCGTCACCCGCAACCGACGGATCCCCGGGGCCAAGTACTTCGGGCCGTATCCCAAGGTGTGGGCGGTGCACGACACCATCGACCTGATGATCAAGGTGTTCCCGATCCGCACGTGCAGCGACGCCAGCTATCGCAAGGCGATGCAGACCGGGCGCCCGTGCTTCCCCGGCCAGATCGGGAAGTGCGGCGGACCGTGCTCCATGAAGGTGTCGATCGCCGAGCACCGCGCCATGGTCGACGACTTCATCGCGTTCATGGAGGGCGGGGATGAGCGGTTCACCCGGGACCTCACGCGGCGCATGCACGAGGCATCGGCGGCGATGGACTACGAGAGCGCGGCGAAGTACCGCGACCAGCTCGCGTCGATCGACGCGGTGCTGGGCCGAAGCGCCCTGGTGCTCCCGCAGGACGAGGACGCGGATCTGTTCGGCATCGCGGAGGACGAGCTGTCCGCCGCGATCCAGCATTTCGTGATCCGCGGAGGACGCGTGCGCGGTGTGCGGGCGTCGACGCTCGACAAGGAGATCGACATCTCGGGCGCCGAGCTCGTGGACCAGATCCTGCAGCGCACGTACGGCGAGGCGAGCGGGGAGCAGGTGCCCCGGCGGGTGCTGGTGCCGGCGCTGCCGGACGACGCCGCGGAGCTCGAGGAGTGGCTGCGCGCACGACGCGGCAAGAAGGTCGAGATCGCGGTCGCCCAGCGCGGTCAGCGGGCGGAGCTCATGCGCAACGCCACGCTGAACGCGCAGCAGGCGCTGATCCGCCACAAGACGCGGCGCTCCAGCGACTACTCGACGCGCACGCAGGCGCTCACCGACCTTCAGGACGCGCTCGGCCTCGACGACGCGCCGCTGCGGATCGAGTGCTTCGACATCTCGCATCTCGGCGGCACGAACGTGGTGGCCTCGATGGTCGTGTTCGAGGACGGCCTGCCGCGCAAGGACCAGTACCGGTCGTTCAACATCGCCGAGACCAGCGACGACACCGACTCGATGTACCAGGTGCTGCGTCGCCGTCTCGCACACATCGACGCGCCGGAGGAGGTCGAGGCGACGACGGTGATCGCCGAGGCCGGCGACGCTCTCGGAGACGCAGAGGATCTGGTCGTGACGGAGCGCCGCAAGCCGCGCTTCGCGTACCCGCCGCAGCTGCTCATCGTCGATGGCGGCAAGCCGCAGGTCGAGGCGGCGGCGCGTGCGCTCCGCGACGCCGGTCGCACCGGGATCGGCCTGTGCGGCATCGCCAAGCGGCTGGAGGAGCTCTGGCTGCCGGGGGAGGAGTACCCCGTCATCCTGCCCCGCACGAGCGAGGCCCTGTACCTCGTCCAGCGTCTGCGCGACGAGGCGCACCGGTTCGCGATCACCCATCAGCGCAAGCGCCGCAAGCGCGACATCGCCTCGATCCTCGGAGAGGTCCCCGGCCTCGGCGCGGCACGGATCAAGACGCTGCTGCGGCACTTCGGATCGGTCGCCGCATTGCGACGCGCGGGTTCCGCGGAGATCCAGGAAGTGCAGGGGATCGGGCCGGCCCTCGCGGAGGCGATCCGCGCCCACCTCGCCGGACCTTCGGCGACTCTCGGATCCACGGACGGCTTCGATTCCGTGCTCGTCGGCGCGGGATCCGATTCCGATGCCTCACTGGCCCCGCCTACTGGCTAGGCTGGACGCGAGCGAGGAGGAGAGCAGATGAGCGCCGACCAGGGTGAGTTCCTGATCGTCACCGGAATGTCGGGCGCCGGGCGCTCGACCGTCGCGAACGCTCTCGAGGACCTGGGCTGGTACGTGGTCGACAACCTACCGCCGCAGATGCTCCGGCCCCTGCTCGATCTCGCGAACCTCGGCGGTGCGGCGCTGCCCAAGGTGGCCGCCGTCGTGGACGTGCGGGGGCGCGATCTCTTCGACGGCTTCCCTGGCGTGGCGCGTGCGCTCCGTGAGCACGGATCCGTGCAGGTGGTGTTCCTCGATGCGGTCGATGACGTGCTGGTGCGACGGTTCGAGTCCGTCCGACGCCCGCACCCGTTGCAGGGCGACGGCACCCTGCTCGACGGGATCCGCACGGAACGGACCAGGGTCGCGCCGCTGCGCGAGGCCGCCGACATCATCATCGACACGTCGAGCCTGAACGTGCACCAGCTGGCCACCAAGGTCAACGAGGTGTTCGCGGAGGAGGGGGCCGCGCGCCACAAGCTCACGGTCATGAGCTTCGGCTTCAAGTACGGCCTGCCCTCGGACGCCGACCTCGTGGCCGACATGCGCTTCCTGCCCAACCCGTTCTGGATCGACGAGCTGCGCGGTTCCACCGGCCTCGATTCCGAGGTCCGCGACTACGTCCTCACCCGCGACGGCGCGCAGGAGTTCCTCGACGCGTACACGGCTGCACTGCGCCCGGTGCTCGAGGGCTACCAGCGCGAGAACAAGAGCCACTCGATGGTGGCCATCGGCTGCACGGGCGGAAAGCACCGTTCGGTCGCGATGGTCGAAGAGCTCGCGGCGCGTCTGGGACAGATCCCGGGCGTCGCGGTGACCGTCCGTCACCGCGATCTCGGGCGAGAGTGAGGCCGGCCCGGCCGGTGGTGAGCGCCGCGGCCGGGTAAGCTGATCCCTTGTGCCGAGATCCGGCGCCGCCCGTGAGAAGGAGACCCGTGGCACTCACCACCGACGTCAAGGCCGAGCTCGTCAGCATCCGGAACGCACCCCCCTCGGTGCGCGTCGCGGAGGTGACGGCGGTGCTGAGGTTCGCCGGGGGGCTGCACCAGATCGCCAACCGCATCGCGGTCGAGGCCGAGGTGGATGCGGAGCTGCTCGCACGTCGCGTCGCCCGCGACCTCGCGGAGCTGTTCGGGGTCCGTCCCGAGATCGCCCCGATCCAGGGCGCATCCAGCCACGACGGCGCCAAGTTCGCCGTGCGCGTGATCGCGGCCGGCGAGACCCTCGCCCGCCAGACCGGTCTGCTCGACCAGCGCCGCCGGCCCGTACGCGGCCTGCCGAACCGTCTCACCACCGGATCCAGGGAAGAGCTCGCCGGCCTGTGGCGCGGCGCGTTCCTCGCCGCCGGCTCGCTCAGCGAACCCGGCCGGTCCGCCGTCCTCGAGGTGGCCTGCCCGTCCTCCGAAGCCGCCATGGCGCTCGTCGGCGCCGCGCACCGGATCGGCATCGCCGCGAAGGCGCGCGAGGTCCGCGGCATGCCCCGCGTCGTGATCCGCGAGCCCGAGGGCATCCGCGCCGTGCTCGCCCTGATGGGCGCGTCCAAGACCGCCGCCGCATGGGAGGAGATGCGCCAGCGCCGCGAGGTGCGCGCGGGCGTCAACCGTCTCGTGAACTTCGACGACGCCAACCTCCGCCGCTCCGCGCAGGCCGCGGTCGCCGCCTGCGCCCGCGTCGAGCGCGCACTGGAGATCCTCGGCGAGGATGTGCCGGAGCACCTGCGCACCGCCGGCGCTCTGCGCCTCGCGCACCGCGACGCCAGCCTCGACGAACTCGGCCACCACGCCGACCCGCCCCTCACGAAGGACGCCGTCGCAGGCCGCATCCGCCGCCTTCTCGCGATGGCCGACAAGCGCGCGCAGACCGAGGGCATTCCCGGCACCGAGGCCGCGGTTCCCGCCGGTCTCGACGTCTGAGACGCCGTATCGAGGGCCTGCGTTCCGGTCTGTGGAAACACGCCCGGACGCAGGCCCTCGATGCCGTCACATCCGGAAGGATCCGGACAATCCGCGCGTTGCCGTCATTAGGATGAAAGACGTCCGCCCCGTGCGCACCACCGCGCTTCGGGGGACCGGCAAGCGCCGCGAGCGCGGCGCGGATTGGATGAAATCGACATGGCGATCTACACGCTGCCCGACCTTCCGTACGATTTCGCGGCCCTCGAGCCGCACATCAGCGGCAAGATCATGGAGCTGCACCATGACAAGCACCACGCCGCCTACGTCGCCGGAGCGAACGCGGCGCTGGAGCAGCTGGCGGAGGCCCGTGAGACCGGGAACTTCGCCAATGTGAACCGGCTCGAGAAGGACCTCGCGTTCCACCTCGGCGGCCACGTCAACCACTCGATCTTCTGGACCAACCTGTCGCCGAACGGCGGCGGTCAGCCCGAGGGCGAGCTGAAGGCGGCCATCGACGAGTTCTTCGGCTCGTTCGAGAAGTTCCAGGCGCACTTCACCGCCGCGGCCATGGGCATCCAGGGCTCCGGCTGGGCAGTGCTGAGCTGGGACCCGATCGGTGCCCGCCTGATCATCCAGCAGCTGTTCGACCAGCAGGGCAACACCGCGCAGGGCACGGTTCCGCTGTTCCAGCTGGACATGTGGGAGCACGCCTTCTACCTGGACTACCTGAACGTCAAGGCCGATTACGTCAAGGCCGCGTGGAACATCGCGAACTGGGAGAACGTCGCCCAGCGCTTCGCCGCCGCGCGCGAGAAGACCAACGGACTGCTGGTACTGTCGTAAAAGATGGGCGTCCTGATGGGCGAAAGTCCCATCAGGACGCCGTTGTCCGTGCAATCCGCAAGAATCACGCCCTTCCTTGAGTAAGAACCAGGAGACTTTCGTGTCTGTCAAGATCGGTATCAACGGCTTCGGCCGAATCGGACGCAACTACTTCCGCGCAGCCCTCGAGCAGGGTGCCGACCTCGAGATCGTCGCGGTCAACGACCTCACCGACAACAAGACCCTCGCGCACCTGCTGAAGTACGACTCCGTCGGCGGCGTGCTGAAGGCGGACGTGAGCTACGACGACGAGAGCATCACCGTCGACGGCCACCACATCAAGGCGTTCGCCGAGCGCGACCCCGCGAACCTGCCGTGGGGCGAGCTGGGCGTCGACATCGTCATCGAGTCGACCGGGTTCTTCACCAAGGCCGAGCTCGCGAAGAAGCACATCGAGGCCGGCGCCAAGAAGGTGCTGATCTCCGCTCCCGCGACCGGCGACGACGCGACCATCGTCATGGGCGTCAACGAGGAGACCTACAACCCGGAGACCGACCACATCATCTCCAACGCCTCCTGCACGACCAACTGCCTCGCGCCGCTGGCCAAGGTGTTCAACGACGAGTTCGGCATCGTCCGCGGCTTCATGATGACCGCGCACGCCTACACCGCCGACCAGAACCTGCAGGACGGCCCGCACGGCGACCTGCGCCGCGCCCGCGCCGCCGCGATCAACATCGTCCCCGCCTCCACCGGCGCCGCCAAGGCCATCGGCCTCGTGCTGCCGGAGCTCAACGGCAAGCTCAGCGGATCCTCCTACCGCGTGCCCGTCCCCACCGGCTCGATCGTCGACCTGACGCTCATCACGGACCGCGAGGACCTGACGGCCGACGAGGTCAACGCCGCGTACGCGAAGGCCGCCGCCGAGGGTCGCCTCAACGGCTACCTGCAGTACAACGAGGACCAGATCGTCTCGAGCGACATCCAGGGCAACCCCTTCTCGTCGATCTTCGACTCGACCCTCACCAACGTCTCCGGCAACCTGGTCAAGGTCTCCAGCTGGTACGACAACGAGTGGGGCTACTCGAACCGTCTCGTCGACCTCACCGAGTACGTGGCCGAGCGGCTCTAAGCTCATATCCATGACTCTGCGCACCCTCGAATCCCTGAAGGAATCGGTCGGTTCGCTCGACGGAAGACGCGTCATCGTCCGTTGTGACCTCAACGTCCCCTTGCGGGACGGGGTCATCACGGACGATGGCCGTGTTCGAGCGTCGGTGCCGACCCTCAAAGCCCTCATCGACCAGGGGGCCCGCGTGATCGTGTGCTCCCACCTCGGTCGTCCTGAGGGCGCCCCCGACCCGCAGTACAGCCTGGCGCCCGTCGCGGCGCGCCTGGGCGAGCTGCTCGGGCAGCCGGTCGCGTTCGCGGCCGACACCGTCGGCGCCTCGGCGCAGGATGCCGTGGCGGCTCTGCAGCCCGGTGGCGTCGTCGTGCTCGAGAACCTCCGCTTCAACCCGGGGGAGACCTCGAAGGACGACGCAGAGCGCCGCGCCTTCGCGGAGCAGCTCGCCGCCCTCGGCGACGCGTTCGTCTCCGACGGGTTCGGCGTCGTGCACCGCAAGCAGGCCAGCGTCTACGACCTCGCGCAGATCCTGCCGTCCGCGGCCGGTCTGCTCATCGAAGCCGAGCTGAAGGTCCTCGACCGCCTCACCGAGAACCCCGAGCGCCCCTACACGGTGGTGCTCGGTGGATCGAAGGTCTCCGACAAGCTCGGCGTGATCTCGCACCTGCTGCCTCGGGTCGACCGCCTCCTCGTCGGCGGCGGCATGCTGTTCACGTTCCTCGCGGCCCAGGGCCACGCGGTCGCCGCCAGCCTGCTGGAGAAGGATCAGCTCGACACCGTGCGCGGGTACATCGCAGAAGCGGCCGAGCGCGGCGTGGAGCTCGTGCTCCCCACTGACGTGGTTGTCGCGGCGTCGTTCTCCGCGGATGCGGCCCACGAGGTCGCCGCCGCCGACGCGATCGAGGCGACGTCCTTCGGCGCCTCGGGCATCGGGCTCGACATCGGACCCGACAGTGCGGCACGCTTCGCGGATGCGATCCGCGGATCCAAGACCGTGTTCTGGAACGGGCCCATGGGCGTGTTCGAGTTCCCCGCGTTCGCCGCCGGCACCAAGGCCGTCGCGGAGGCGCTGACCGAGACCGACGGCCTGAGCGTCGTCGGTGGCGGAGACTCCGCTGCAGCCGTGCGTCAGCTCGGTTTCGCGGATGACCAGTTCGGTCACATCTCGACGGGCGGGGGCGCGAGCCTCGAGTTCCTCGAGGGCAAGAAGCTTCCCGGACTGGAGGTCCTCGGATGGGCATGAACAGCAGAACCCCGCTGATCGCGGGCAATTGGAAGATGAACCTCGACCACCTGCAGGCGGTCGCGTTCGTGCAGAAGCTGCACTGGACGCTCAAGGACGCGAAGCACGAGGACGGAACGGTCGAGGTGGCGGTGTTCCCGCCGTTCACCGATCTGCGCAGCGTGCAGACGCTGATCGACGCGGACAAGATCCCGTTCGCGTTCGGCGCGCAGGACCTGTCGCAGCACGACTCCGGCGCGTACACCGGTGAGATCTCCGGCGCGTTCCTGGCCAAGCTCGACGCGAGCTACGTCATCATCGGCCACTCGGAGCGGCGCGAGTACCACGCCGAGAGCGACGAGATCGTGGCGGCCAAGACCAAGGCCGCGCTCAAGCACGGCCTGGTGCCGGTCGTCTGCGTCGGCGAGACGGCGGAGGACCTGGAGAAGTTCGGCGCGAGCGCGGTTCCCGCCGGTCAGCTCGAGACGGCGCTGCAGGGTCTCGACGCGAAGGCGGACATCGTCGTCGCGTACGAGCCTGTCTGGGCCATCGGCTCGGGTCAGGCCGCGACCCCGCAGCAGGCGCAGGACGTCTGCGCGGTCCTGCGCGGTGTGATCGCCAAGGTTCTCGGCGACGAGGCGGCAGCACGCACCCGGATCCTCTACGGCGGATCGGTGAAGTCGACGAACATCGCCGGGTTCATGCGCGAGCCCGATGTGGACGGTGCGCTGGTCGGCGGGGCGAGCCTGGTCGTCGACGAGTTCGCCGCGATCGTGCGTTATCAGAAGCACGTCGGAGTGTGACACGCGTCCCCGGCCGAAGGGGCGGGGACGTCTCGACGTATAATTGACCGTTACCCGGGATCCCGCACGCCCGTGCGGGCCCGAGCGAAAGGCCGATCCGTGGATATTCTCCAGTTCATCCTGCAGGTGCTGCTGGGCATCACCAGCGTCCTGCTGACCCTTCTGATCCTGCTCCACAAGGGGCGCGGCGGAGGCCTCTCCGACATGTTCGGCGGCGGCATGTCCTCCGCCGTCGGGTCCAGCGGTCTTGCCGAGCGGAACCTCAACCGGTTCACGGTCGTGCTCGCGCTGACCTGGTTCGTCGCGGTCGTGGGACTCGGCCTGATCACGAAGTTCGAGGCGATCTGATGGCGACCGGCGGCAACGCGATCCGAGGGACGAGGGTCGGCTCCGGCCCGATGGGCGAGCAGGACCACGGCTACCACGCCGACCGCATCGCGATCTCGTACTGGGACGGACTCGGCAACGAGACCGTGCGGTACTTCGCGGCGGGCCTGCCCGAGGAGGAGATCCCGGACATCATCGACCACCCGCACTCCGGCCTGCCGGCCGGACGCGACAAGGAGAACCCGCCGGAGATCGCGAAGGCGGAGCCCTACAAGACGCACCTCGCGTACGTGAAGGAGCGCCGCACCGACGAGGAGGCCGAGCAGCTGCTCGGCGACGCGCTCGCACAGCTGCGCGAGCGTCGCGGCCAGTCCTGACGACTCCCGCGTCTGCACGACGAGAGCCCCTGCTTCGGCGGGGGCTCTCGTCGTATCCGCGAGATGCGAACGCCGGCCTCAGAGGTACGCGACGAAGGCCTCGGGCCGGGTCACGTTCGCGGGGAGTCCGATGAAGAGCGGTGCGACCTGGGCCGGCGTGTAGCCTGCGATCCCGCACCCCACCGGAGTGAGCAGGAACCGCAGTGCGGGATGCGCGGACGCGTACGCCACGAACGTCGCCGCCTCGGCGGCGAGGACATCGAGGCCGCTCATGGTGTCGATCGCGTACGTCTGGCCGTGATGACCGTGGCCCTCGCCCCAGACGGCGCCGAAGCTCTCGTATGCGATGAGCGCCGCACCGCCGCCGTGGAGCCCCTCGGCGTTCGACCCGAAAACGAAGACCTGGTCCGGTTCGAGCGACGCGATGCGCGACGGAGTGATCTCCATGCCCGTTCCCTTCGACGCTGCGACTCTACGCCGTGGACGGGGGTGCGCAATGGTGCCGGAGAAGGAAGAAAAACGTGGAGGGGCTGACGAGAATCGAACTCGCATCATCTGTTTGGAAGACAGAGGCTTTACCACTAAGCTACAGCCCCGGACCGCTCGCGGAGCGAGGGACCGGCCCGCGATGGAACGCTGCGGGACTTCCACGAGCATACCTGACTGACGGGGGTGCTCTGTTCCGTTAGACTCGTGAAGGCCGTTCCCGCGCGCGCGGGTTCCTACCCGGGGCGTAGCTCAGCTTGGTAGAGCGCCCGCTTTGGGAGCGGGAGGTCGCAGGTTCAAATCCTGTCGCCCCGACAGCAGTGACGAGAGCGATCCGACGGATCGCTCGCTTCACTGCCCTCAGACCTCACAACCGCGTCGCGACACACGCGGGACATTCACAAGGAGAGCACACCAGCATGGCGAACAGCACCGTCGAGAAGCTTGCCCCGACCCGGGTCAAGCTGCACATCACGGTCACCCCCGAGGACCTCAAGCCCAGCATCGCGCACGCTTACGAGCACATCGCGCAGGACGTGCAGATCCCCGGCTTCCGCAAGGGCAAGGTGCCCGCGCCGATCATCGACCAGCGCGTCGGCCGCGGCGCCGTCATCGAGCACGCCGTCAACGAGGGTCTGGACACCTTCTTCCGCGAGGCGTCGCTCGAGCACAACCTCCGCATCGTCGGCCGTCCCTCGGCCGAGGTCATCGAGTGGCCGAACGAGAAGGACTTCTCCGGCGACCTCAAGGTCGAGGTCGAGGTCGATGTCCGTCCCGAGATCGAGGTCCCGTCGCTCGACGGCATCACCGTGACCGTCGACGCCATCGAGGCCGATGAGGCAGCCCTGGACGCAGAGCTCGACCGCCTGCGCGCCCGCTTCGGCACCCTGGTCCCCGTCGACCGTCCCGCGAAGGCGGGCGACTTCGTCGAGCTCGACCTCGTCGCCGCGATCGACGGCGCAGAGATCGACCGCGCGGAGGGCGTCTCCTACGAGGTCGGCTCCGGCGAGCTGCTCGAGGGCATCGACGACGCGATCGACTCGCTCACCGCCGGTGAGGACACCACCTTCCGCTCGAAGCTGGTCGGTGGCGACCACGCGGGCGAGGACGCCGAGGTCTCCGTCACGGTCAAGGCCGTCAAGGAGCGCGAGCTGCCCGAGGCGGACGACGACTTCGCGCAGATCGCGAGCGAGTTCGACACGATCGCGGAGCTGCGCGACAGCCTGCGCGAGTCGGTCGAGCAGCAGGGCGTGTTCACCCAGGCCTCCTCGGCACGCGACAAGCTCGTCGAGACCCTGCTCGAGAAGGTCGAGATCCCGGTTCCGCCGCAGCTCATCGAGGACGAGGTGCACAACCACCTCGAGGGCGAGGGCCGCCTGGAGGACGACGAGCACCGCGCCGAGGTCACCGAGGCGAGCACCAAGCAGTTCCGCACCCAGGTGCTGCTCGACTCGATCGCCGAGGACGCGAACGTCCAGGTCTCGCAGGACGAGCTCAGCCAGTACCTGATCCAGTCCGCCGCGCAGTACGGCATGGCTCCGCAGGACTTCGTCGAGGCGCTGCAGTCCCAGAACCAGCTGCCCGTCCTGGTCGGCGAGGTCGCCCGCAACAAGGCTCTCGCGGTCGCCCTGGGCAAGGTCACCGTCGTCGACTCCAACGGCAAGGCCGTGGACCTGACCGGTTTCATCGCCACCGACGACGAGGCCGAGGATGCGGCCGAGGCCCCGGCCGAGGAGAAGCCCGCCAAGAAGGCTCCGGCCAAGAAGGCTCCGGCCAAGAAGGCCGCGGAGGCCGACGAGGCTGCCGTCGCCGAGGCCCCCGCCGAGGAGAAGCCCGCCGCCAAGAAGCCGGCCGCGCGCAAGGCCCCGGCCAAGAAGGCCGCCGACAAGGCTGCTGACGCCGAGTAAGCATCGGATCCACGATCCGGAAGAGGGCGGGTGCATCATGCACCCGCCCTCTTCGCATCCATCGCGCACGAGACAGAGGACAGACATGAATGACTGGCAGGAGCGGATCGACGCCGTCTGGGAAGCCGCCGCGGGCGGTCTCGTCGACGACGAGGTGATCACGCGGATCGATGCGATCGCGGCCGAGCGAGGCCCGGATGACGCCGAGGCCGCCTTCGAACGCGCCGGCGCCCGCGACTCCGCGGGGCGGCCGGACGAGGCGGTGCCGCTCTATCGCCGCTCGCTCGGGCTCGGGCTCGACGACGACCGCCGCGCCCAGGCGACGATCCAGCTGGCGAGCTCGCTGCGCAACCTCGGCGACGTGCAGGGCGCGCTCGAGCTCATCGAGGCGGAGCGCGACGCCCACCCCGACTCGGTCTACCGCGACGCGATCGCGGCGATGCATGCGCTCGCGCTGGCCAGCGCCGGTCATCCGGAGCGCGGGCTGGGCGTCGCGATCCTGGCCCTCGTGCCGCACATGCCCCGTTACCACCGGTCCATGACCGCGTACGCCCATGAGATCGCGGGCGACGACGCCTGATATGCCGACGGCGAACACGGCCGGGCGCGCGCGTTGTCGCCGGTAGATTCGAAACACCGAACACGGAAGCAGGAGCGGAAATGGCTGAACCCCTGGTCGCGACGAGCGTCTTCGACAGGCTGCTCAGGGATCGCATCATCTGGCTGGGATCCGAGGTGCGGGACGAGAACGCCAACGAGATCTGCGCCAAGATCCTTCTTCTCGCCGCCGAGGACCCAGAGAAGGACATCTACCTCTACATCAACTCGCCCGGCGGGTCCATCACCGCGGGCATGGCGATCTACGACACGATGCAGTTCGTGCCGAACGACATCGTCACGGTCGGCATCGGCATGGCGGCCTCGATGGGACAGCTGCTGCTGACCAGCGGCACCAAGGGCAAGCGCTACATCACGCCGAACGCGCGCGTGCTGCTGCACCAGCCGCACGGCGGCTTCGGCGGCACGTCCAGCGACATCCAGACGCAGGCGCAGCTCATCCTGTCGATGAAGCAGCGTCTCGCCGAGATCACCGCCTCGCAGACCGGCAAGACGGTGGAGCAGATCAACGAGGACGGCGACCGGGACCGCTGGTTCACCGCCGCCGAGGCACTCGACTACGGCTTCGTCGACCACATGCGCGAGCACGCCAGTGACGTGCACGGCGGCGGCGGCACGGGCGCGGACAAGTAAGGGCTGGAGAGGACACCCATGTACACACCCACGTTCCGGTCCGCCGGCGACCTGCCCTCGAGCCGCTACGTCCTTCCTCAGTTCGAGGAGCGCACCGCTTATGGCTTCAAGCGCCAGGACCCCTACAACAAGCTGTTCGAAGATCGCGTGATCTTCCTCGGCGTCCAGGTCGACGACGCATCCGCCGATGATGTGATGGCGCAGCTGCTGGTCCTGGAGAGCCAGGACTCCGAGCGCGACATCACGATGTACATCAACTCGCCCGGCGGATCCTTCACGGCGATGACCGCGATCTACGACACGATGCAGTACGTCGCGCCGCAGATCCAGACGGTCGTGCTGGGTCAGGCCGCTTCGGCGGCCTCGGTCCTGCTCGCCGCAGGCGCGCCCGGCAAGCGTCTCGCCCTGCCGAACGCACGCGTGCTGATGCACCAGCCCGCGATGGGCGAGGCCGGCCAGGGTCAGGCTTCGGACATCGAGATCCAGGCCGCGGAGATCCTGCGCATGCGCACCTGGCTCGAGGAGACGATGGCCAAGCACACCGGGCAGCCGGTCGCGAAGGTCCACCGCGACATCGATCGCGACAACATCCTCTCCGCCGAGCAGGCGAAGGAGTACGGCATCGTCGATCAGGTGCTGACGAGCCGCAAGCGCCAGTCGCTGAGCTGACCTGCTGCATCCTCGAGAGGGCGGCCCGGATCCGATTCCGGGCCGCCCTCTCGCGTCCCCGCTCCGGTTGCGCGGGTGAGCGATGGCGTTTGCTCATATGAGCACATTCGTGCGCGTGCGTGTGGTGAAGGGTACTCTCGGAGCATGCCCCGATCCGCCATCGACGATGACGAGCTGCTCGCCGTCCGCGTGGCGGAGCTGTACTACGACGAGGACAAGACTCAGGACGAGATCGGCGGCCTGCTCGGGATCTCGCGCTGGAAGGTCGGTCGACTTCTGCAGCAGGCCCGCATCGACGGGATCGTGCGGATCGAGATCGTGCACCCGCGCGCTCGCAAGCTCGGCATCGAGCGAGAGCTGCGCGAGCGCTTCGGGCTCGCCGACGCGGTCGTGGTGCCGAACGGGCCGAGCGACACCGAGACCCTCGGCCGAGTCGCGCAGGGCGCCGCGGATCATCTCGCGGCCCTCCGCCCGGTGCCGAAGACCCTTGCCGTGAGCTGGGGGCGCACGCTCACGGCGATCGCCGACCGAATGGCCGAGGGGTGGGCTCGCGGCGTCACCGTGGTGCAGATGAACGGCGGAGTGAGCGTGAACCGCCGTCCAGGAGGCGCCGCCTCGCTGGCGGCGACGATCGCGCAGCGCGCTGCGGGGCATGTCGCGCTGCTGCCCAGCCCCGCGATCCTGGAACGACTCGAGACCAAGCAGGCGATCGAGCGGGACCGCACCGTCGCGGGCGTGCTCGATCAGGCCGCGCAGGCGGACGCGTACCTCTTCACGGCGGGCGTCTGCGATGCCGGATCCGCGCACGTCGAGAACGGCTATCTGAGCGTCCGGGACATCGACGAGCTGGCCCGCCGCGGCGCGGTCGGCGATGTGCTGGGCCGCTACATCGACGCGGACGGCAACGTCGTCGATCCCGAGCTCGACGCCCGCACGGTCGGGCTGAGCCTCGAGCGGCTGCGCGAGGCGCGCACCGCCGTCTTCGTCACGGCCGGAGAGGCGAAGCACGACATCGCCCGCACGGTCGTGACCGCGAACCTCTGCACGATGGTGGTCACCGACGAGGCGACCGCCCGGACCCTCTTGGAGGACCAGTGACGACGACCGAACTCGCACGGCGCACCGCGCTGGAGGTGCTCGGCGGCGAACCCGACGACCTCACGCTGCGCCGATTCCTGCACGGGCTCCCCGGCGTGGACGCGGTGGGCCTGGAGCAGCGTTCCGCCGCGCTCGGCACGCGCTCGATCAAGACGACGTCGAAGGCCTGGGCCCTCGACACGATCGTGCGCCTCATCGACCTGACGACCCTCGAGGGCGCCGACACCCCGGGCAAGGTGCGCTCGCTGGTGTCCAAGGCCAAGCTGCCAGACGCCTCCGATCCGTCCTGCCCCTCGGTCGCCGCGGTCTGCGTGTACGGCGACATGGTGCCGTACGCGGTCGAGGCGCTCGGCGCCCGACACGGCGACCCCGACGACGGCGGCATCTCCGTCGCCGCCGTCGCGACCGCGTTCCCGAGCGGGCGGGCGTCGTTGGCAGTGAAGCTCGCCGACACCCGCGACGCGGTGGAGGCCGGCGCCGATGAGATCGACATGGTCATCGACCGCGGTGCGTTCCTCTCCGGGCGCTACGGACAGGTGTTCGAGCAGATCGTCGCGGTCAAGGACGCCTGCCGCCGGGGGGACGGCACGTCCGCCTCGCTCAAGATCATCCTCGAGACGGGCGAGCTGAACACCTACGACAACATCAAGCGCGCCTCGTGGCTCGGCATGCTGGCGGGAGGCGACTTCATCAAGACGTCCACCGGCAAGGTCGCGCCCGCCGCCACGCTGCCGGTCACGCTGCTCATGCTCGAGGCCGTGCGCGACTGGCACCGGCTCACCGGCGAGAAGATCGGCGTGAAGCCGGCCGGTGGGATCCGCTCCTCGAAGGACGCGGTCAAGTACCTGGTTCACGTCGCCGAGACGGTCGGGGAGGAGTGGCTGCAGCCGCACCTGTTCCGCTTCGGCGCCTCCAGCCTGCTCAACGACGTGCTGCTGCAGCGGCAGAAGCTGACCACCGGCCACTACTCCGGCCCCGACTACGTCACGATCGACTGACGGAGGACCACGCATGGGATTCCTGGATTACGCACCCGCGCCCGAGTCGCGGAGCATCCTCAACCTGAAGGACGAGTACGGGCTGTTCATCGACGGCGAGTTCGTCGAGGGCCGCGGCGCCTCGTTCGCCACGATCTCGCCCGCGGACGAGTCGCGCATCGCCACGATCGCGCACGCCTCGGATGAGGATGTCGACCTCGCCGTCGCCGCCGCGCGCCGCGCCCACACCAAAGTGTGGTCGAAGATGAGCGGCCGCGACCGCGGCAAGTACCTGTTCCGGATCGCGCGCCTCGTGCAGGAGCGCGCCCGCGAGCTCGCCGTGGCGGAGAGCCTCGACAACGGCAAGCCGATCAAGGAGTCCCGCGACGTGGACGTGCCTCTCGTCGCCTCGTGGTTCTTCTACTACGCCGGCTGGGCGGACAAGCTCGACTACGCCGGTGCCGGACCGAACCCGTCGGCGCATGGCGTGGCGGCGCAGGTCATCCCGTGGAACTTCCCGCTGCTCATGCTCGCGTGGAAGGTCGCGCCGGCCCTCGCCGCCGGCAACACGGTGGTGCTGAAGCCCGCCGAGACCACGTCGCTCACGGCGCTGATCTTCGCCGAGATCCTGCAGCAGGCCGATCTTCCGGCCGGCGTGGTGAACATCATCACGGGCGCCGGGGCCACCGGCGCGGCGCTGGTGCGCCACCCCGACGTCGACAAGGTCGCGTTCACGGGGTCGACCGCGGTAGGCCGCGAGATCGCCCGCACCGTCGCCGGCACGGGCAAGGCGCTCACCCTCGAGCTCGGCGGCAAGGCCGCGAACATCGTGTTCGACGACGCCCCGATCGACCAGGCCGTCGAGGGCATCGTCAACGGCATCTTCTTCAACCAGGGCCACGTCTGCTGCGCCGGCAGCCGCCTGCTCGTGCAGGAATCGATCCACGACGAGGTCATCGACCGGCTGAAGTCCCGCCTGTCGACCCTGCGGCTCGGCGACCCGCTCGACAAGAACACCGATATCGGCGCGATCAACTCGGCCGAGCAGCTGGCGCGGATCCGCGAGCTCAGCCAGGTCGGCGAGGACGAGGGCGCGCAGCGCTGGACCGCCGACTGCGTGATCCCGGAGAAGGGGTTCTGGTTCGCCCCGACGATCTTCACCGGCGTCGAGGCGTCGCACCGCATCGCCCGCGAGGAGGTGTTCGGCCCCGTGCTGTCCGTACTGACCTTCCGTACCCCGGCCGAAGCGATCGCGAAGGCGAACAACACGCCGTACGGCCTGTCCGCCGGGGTCTGGAGCGACAAGGGCTCTCGGATCCTCGCCGTCGCCGACCGCCTGCGTGCGGGTGTCGTGTGGGCCAACACATTCAACCGGTTCGATCCGTCCAGCCCGTTCGGCGGCTACAAGGAGTCCGGCTACGGGCGTGAGGGCGGCAAGCAGGGTCTGGCGGCCTATCTGCGTCCCGCGGCGGTCGCCCCGAGGGCGCTGGGCCAGAACGAGACCAAGACCGAAGCCAAGGCGCTGAAGAAGGGATCCGCGGCATGAGCGCGCGTCTGACCGTTCCCAAGACATACAAGCTCGCGATCGGCGGCGCCTTCCCGCGCAGCGAATCGGGACGCACCTACGAGGTCGCGAGTCCGAAGGGCGTGTTCCTCGCGAACGCCGCCCAGGCCTCGCGCAAGGACGCCCGCGATGCGGTCAAGGCCGCGCGCACCGCGCAGGCCGGCTGGGCCAAGGCGACCGCCTACAACCGCGGCCAGGTGCTGTACCGCGTGGCCGAGGTCCTGGAGGGACGTCGCGCCCAGTTCGTCGAAGAGATCGTCGCCCAGCAGGGCGTCTCGGCGGCCGTCGCGGGCGCGCAGGTCGACGAGGCGATCGATCTGTGGGTCTGGTACGCGGGCTGGTGCGACAAGTACGCCCAGATCGCCGGCAACCTGAACCCGGTCTCGGGGGCTTACTTCAACATCTCGGCTCCCGAGCCGACCGGAGTCGTCGCGATCGTCGCGCCGCAGGAGTCCGCGCTGCTGGGTCTCGTCTCCGTCGTCGCTCCGGCGCTCGTCGCCGGCAACGCGGTGGTCGTCGTGGCGAGCGAGCAGTATCCGCTCTCGGCGATCAGCCTCGCCGAGGTGCTCGCCACGAGCGATGTGCCGGGTGGCGTGGTGAACGTGCTGACCGGTTCCCCGGCCGAGCTCGCGCCGTGGCTCGCGGCGCACGCCGACGTCAACGCGCTGGACCTGGCAGGGGCGGGTGGGATCGACTGGGTCGATCTGCAGATCGCGGCCGCCGACACGCTCAAGCGCGTGCTCGCCCCGGGCGAGGTCGTCGCCTCGCCGCAGCGGATCGCCGCGTTCACCGAGGTGAAGACGGTGTGGCACCCGAAGAGCATGGTCTGAGCGCGGCCCCTGAGCGCATCGAAGGACCGAACGGCCCGCCCCGCATCGCGCGGAGCGGGCCGTTCGCCATGAAAGCCCGGATCCGGCGCGTGTTCGCCGTGCGCGGAGCGGCGCGTCGCGGGGGATCCGTGGCGATGCGGCCGGATGTCGGATGCAGCGGTTAGGCTCGAACAGCGGCAACGCCGCACGGTGTTCCCACACCGTGATCGCCCGTCGTGACGCCACGCAGGCGACCGCGGACCCCGTCTCGAAGGAGGACGCACATGGCACGCATCGGTGAGAGCGCCGACCTGTTCAAGTGCTCGTTCTGCGGCAAGAGCCAGAAGCAGGTCCAGCAGCTCATCGCCGGGCCCGGCGTCTACATCTGCGACGAGTGCGTCGAGCTCTGCAACGAGATCATCGAAGAGCGCATGGCGGAGTCCGCGAACGGCGAGGTCGCCGAATTCGATCTGCCCAAGCCCCGCGAGATCTTCTCCTTCCTCGAGGAGTACGTCGTCGGGCAGGAGCAGGCCAAGCGCGCCCTCTCGGTCGCGGTCTACAACCACTACAAGCGCGTGCGCGCCCGTGGAACGCTGCAGCCGGCCGAGCAGAAGGCCGACGAGATCGAGATCGCGAAGAGCAACATCCTCATGATCGGCCCCACGGGCTGCGGCAAGACCTACCTCGCGCAGACCCTGGCGAAGCGCCTGAACGTGCCGTTCGCCGTGGCCGATGCCACCGCGCTCACGGAGGCGGGCTACGTCGGCGAGGACGTGGAGAACATCCTCCTCAAGCTCATCCAGGCCGCCGACTACGACGTCAAGCGCGCCGAGCAGGGCATCATCTACATCGACGAGATCGACAAGATCGCGCGCAAGGCGGAGAACCCGTCGATCACGCGTGACGTCTCCGGTGAGGGCGTTCAGCAGGCGCTGCTGAAGATCCTCGAGGGAACGGTCGCCTCGGTGCCCCCGCAGGGCGGTCGCAAGCACCCGCACCAGGAGTTCCTGCAGATCGACACCACGAACGTGCTGTTCATCGTGGCCGGTGCGTTCGCAGGCCTCGAGGACATCGTCTCCTCCCGCGTCGGCAAGCACGGCGTCGGTTTCGGCGCACCGCTGCACGACAAGGGCAAGGACCTGGATCTGTTCAGCGAGGTGCTCCCGGAGGATCTGCACAAGTTCGGCCTCATCCCGGAGTTCATCGGCCGGCTTCCCGTCGTAGCCTCGGTCTCGCCGCTCGACCAGGCCGCCCTCATCGACATCCTCACCGGGCCGCGCAACGCCCTGGTCAAGCAGTACCAGCGCATGTTCCAGCTCGACGGCGTGGAGCTCGAGTTCGAGGAAGACGCGCTGCAGTCGATCGCCGACCTCGCCGTGCTCCGCAAGACGGGGGCACGCGGACTCCGCGCGATCCTCGAGGACGTGCTCGGACCGATCATGTTCGAGATCCCCTCGACCGAGGACGTGCAGAAGGTCATCGTGACGCGCGCTGCCGTCGACGAGGGCGCGCCCCCCACGCTGGTCCTCGCGCGCAAGCGCAAGAGCGCCTGAGCGGCGTCCGTACTCAGTGCTGAACCGGCAGGATCAGGTCTGTCCGCAGTTCGGCGGCAGGCGTGACGCTCGGGTCGGACACGTAGACCTCGATCCAGACGCCGGCAGGGCTGTGCCCGAGCGCAGTGTTCTCGCCGGCGAGGCGCCCCCACGCCTCGCCGAGCCCGTCGTACGGCCCGATCACGGTCGTCGCCAGCGCGGGTCCGCTCGGCAGTTCCGCGGCCTCGATCTCGACATCGTCGATCGTGAGCGGTGCCGGCAGCGCCTCTTCGACCGGGAATCCGACGTCGAGGTCGAAGACATCCATGGGATCGCCGCGATAGATCGCGACCGCCGGACCTGAGGGCGTGAAGGCTCCCGCAGCGATCGCCTTTCCGAGCGCGCCGAAAGCGAGATCGAACGTGGATCCGAGACCGTCGATGCGCAGGCCGGTCCGGTGGACCGCGGCGAGCGAGGCAGGCGGCAGATCGAGCGGGGTCGTGGCGTCGTAGGGCTCTTCCGAGAATACGGACATCGGTTCCCCTCGCTGCCGGCGGCATCCATCGCCGCATCCGTCACCAGCCTAGGTCGGGAGACTCCTCCCCGACAGGGGCTCAGCCGATCGCCTGCAGCCGGTCAGTGATCGAGACCTCGTCGCTGGAGCAGCGGGGCGATCTCCGCATCGCGTCCTCGGAAATCGCGGTAGGCCTCGAGCGGATCCTTGGATCCGCCCACACCCAGCAGACGCCGCCGGAACCGCTCGCCGTTGGACCGCTGGGCGCCGCCGTTCTCACGGAACCACTCGACGGTGTCGGCGTCGAGGACCTCGCTCCAGATGTACGAGTAGTAGCCCGCGCTGTAGCCGCCCGAGAACACATGGGCGAAGTACGCGGAGGAGTACCGCGTGGGCACGGCGGGATCGTCCAGTCCGATGTCGGCGAGCGCCGCGGCCTCGAACGCCGCGACGTCGTCGATCGCGTCGCCTGAGGGCAGCGCGTGCAGGGCCTGGTCGAGCCAGGCCGCCGCGAGGTACTCGCTGGTCTCGAAGCCCTGGTTGAAGGTCTCGGTCGCCCGCAGACGTTCGACGAGGCCCGCGGGAAGCGGCTCGTCGGATTCATGATGCCGCGCATAAGCATCGACGATCTCGGGCCAGAGCATCCACATCTCGTTGACCTGGCTCGGGAACTCGACGAAGTCGCGGAACACGTTCGTGCCGGAGAAATGCGGATAGGTCACCTCGGAGAACAGACCGTGCAGGGCGTGCCCGAACTCGTGGAAGAGCGTGTTCACCTCGTCGAGCGTGAGCAGCGCGGGCTCGCCGTCGGCGGGCTTCGACACGTTCAGGTTGTTCGCGACGACCGGGAGCGTGCCGCGCAGCGCGGACTGGCTCACGATCGGGTTCATCCACGCCCCGCCCCGCTTGCTGTCGCGCGTGTACAGATCCAGCACGTACAGGCCGAGCGCGGATCCGTCCTCCTGGAACACCTCGAATGTCCGCGCGCCAGGGTGGTAGACCGGCAGGTCGGGGCGCTCGGTGAAGGAGAGCCCATACAACCGGCCGGCCGCCGCGAACACGCCGTCGTGCAGGACGCGCTCGGCCTCGAACCACGGCCGCAGCGCTGCGGTGTCGATGTCGTACTGCGCCGTGCGCAGCTTCTCCGTGTAGAACGCCCAGTCGTGCGCTTCCAGGGGGAAGGGCTCCGGCTCGGTCTCGTCGATGAGTCGCTGCAGGGCCGCGCGCTCGGCGGCCGCGTTGCGCGCCGCCGGGGCGGCGAGGTCGCGCAGCATGCGCTCCACGGCTTCGGGCGTGCCCGCCGTCTCATCGGCCGTCACCGCAGCCGCGTGGGACGCGTAGCCGAGCAGCGCCGCACGTTCGGCGCGGAGGCTCGCGATCTCGGCGAGGACGCCGCGATTGTCGTGCTCGCCGCCGCGTGCACCGCGCGAGCGCGACGCCTCCATGACCCGGCGACGGCTCTCCCTATTCGTGAGCGCCGCGAGCGCCGGGTGGCCGGTGAACAGGGGGAGCGCGAGCAGGTGCTTGCCCTCGAGACCGCGCTCGGAGGCCGCGCGGGCCGCGGAGGACAGCTCCCCGGCGCTCAGGCCGTCGAGGTCGGCCGCGTCGTCGAACACGACCGCCAGCTCGTTCGTGTCGGCAAGCAGGTTCTTCTCGAAGGTGGTGCTGAGCGAGGAGATCCGCTGGTTCAGCTCGGTGAGCCGGGTCTTGGCCGACTCGTCGAGCGCTGCGCCGGCGAGGGTCATCTCGCGATGCCAGCGTTCGACGAGGCGTCGCTGCTCCGGCTCCAGCGGCAGGGCGTCGATCTGGTCGTGGAGCTGCGAGACCCGCCAGTAGAGCGCCGCGTCGAGCAGGATCGCATCCTGGTGCGCCGCCATCAGCGGCGCGAGCTCCTCATCGATCGCCTGGATCTCAGCCGTGGCGTCCGCAGAGGCCACCGTGTAGAACGCGTGCGAGGCCCGGTCCAGCAGCTCTCCGCTGCGCTCCAGGGCGACCATCGTGTTCTCGAACGTCGGCATCGACCGCACCATCGTGATCCGGCGGATCTCCGCCAGCTGCTCCTCGAACCCCTGCCGGAACGCGGGGAGGTAGTGATCCGCACGGATGCGGCCGTAGTCGGGCAGCGCATAGGGGAGGGCGGAGGGCGTGAGCAGCGGGTTGGTCTCGACCGTCATCCTCCGAGCCTAGAAGATCGCTCCGCTCCGAGGGAGGGAGGCTGCGGGGCGCAGGCTCAGCCGGTCAGATCCGCCATGACCGTGCGCAGCGCGTCCGAGACGAGGCGCACGGACCGTCGGCGCAGGTTCTCCGGCCGGGCGAGCACATCGATCATCCGGTTGGTGCTGACGTACTGCAGCGGGCGGCGCACGACGGCGTCGGTGCCCGGCGAGGTGTAGCGGGGGAGCACACCGATGACGTCTCCCGTCGCGATCACCGAGGCGGCGACGCCGTAGTCGTTGATCCGGTGCACGATGTCGGCCGGCCGGTTGGTGATGGCGGAGATCGTGCGCAGCACATCGTCGGGGGAGTAGCCCGCCCGGCTCGTCACCCAGCGCTCGCCCACCACGTCGGCGGGGCGCAGGGATGCGCGCTGGGCGAGCGGATGCTCGGGGGAGAGCGCCACGTCGAGCGGCTCGGCGGCGAGGGTGAGCACGCGGATCCCGGTCTTCGGCCACGGCGGGCTGTGCTCCATGCGGTGCGCGAGCACGAGGTCGTAGCGGGCGGTGAGGGCCGGGAAGTCGCTCTGCGCGACGTCCTCGTCGGTGAAGCGGATCGCCGGGACGTCGGGGCCGGATCCGAGCGCGCGGATGAGAGGGCCGAACAGCGCCTGCGCCGCGCTGAGGAACCCGCTGATCGTGACGATTCCGCCCTCCGCGGCCTCGAACTCGTCCACGGCGGAACGCGCGGCGGCCATGGCGTCGAGCGCGGCCGCCCCGGCCTCGGCGAGTGCTTCTCCGGCCGGCGTCAGCACGAGGGTGCGGCCCTGCTTGCGCGTCAGCGGCGCACGCACGCCGCGCTGCAGCGCCGCGAGCTGCTGGGACACGGCGGACGGCGTGACGCGCAGGGCCTCCGCGACGGCCGTCACACTGCCGAGTGCGCCGAGCTCGCGGAGGATCTGAAGCTGCGGCAATTGCATATGTCCAGTCAAGCATGTAGCGATGCTTAAAGCTCTGTCCAGACAGTGGGGATTGATCTACAGGGTTGTTCGCGGTGGGATCGAAGCATGAAGGCTCTCTACAAGGACGGCCCCCACGCGGGCCTCGAGCTCGTCGACCGGCCGGACCCCGTGGCCGGACCCGACGAGGTGGTCATCCGCGTGCTGCGCACCGGCATCTGCGGCACCGACCTGCACATTCAGCGCTGGGACGACTGGGCCGCCTCCGCGGTGAAGGCGCCGTTGATCCCCGGGCACGAGTTCTACGGAGAGGTCGTCGAAGTCGGCCCTCTGGTGCACGACATCTCAGTCGGAGACCGGGTCTCCGGCGAGGGGCACATCGTGTGCGGCATGTGCCGCAACTGTCGTGCCGGCCGCCGCCAGATGTGCATCCGCACGATCGGCCTCGGCATGCAGCGCGACGGCGCATATGCGGAGTACCTCACCCTGCCCGCGACGAACGTCTGGGTGCATCACGCCGATGTGACGCCCGAACTCGGCGCGATCTTCGACCCGCTCGGCAACGCCGTGCACACCGCGCTCGCCTTCCCCCTCGTCGGAGAGGACGTGCTCGTCACGGGCTGCGGCCCGATCGGGCTCATGGCCATCGCGATCGCCCGCCACGTGGGCGCCCGCTTCATCACCGCGACCGACGTGAGCACCCCGCGATTGGAGCTCGCCCGCGAGATGGGCGCCGACGCGGTCGTCGACGTCTCCCGCGAGGACATCGCGGACGCGCAGCGCGCCCTGGGCATGCGCGAAGGGTTCGACATCGGCTTCGAGATGAGCGGCGCGCCGAGCGCGCTGCCCGCGATGATCGACAACATGAACCACGGCGGACGGATCGCGATGCTCGGCCTGCCGACGGGGCCGTTCAGCGTGGACTGGGGCAAGATCGTCACGCACATGCTCACCGTGAAGGGCATCTACGGCCGCGAGATGTTCGAGACCTGGAACGCGATGGGGGCGATGCTGCAGACCAGCCCGGTGCTGCGCGACTCCATCACCCGCATCATCGCCGAGGTGCTCCCGGCGCGCGATTGGGAGAAGGGCTTCGCGGCCGCCGCGTCGGCGGGCACGGGCAAGATCATCCTCGACTGGACCGAACTGTAGGAGACGACGATGTACGGATCATTCCAGCAGCACCTCGCCGACGAGCTCACCGGGATCGACGAGGCGGGCCTGACCAAGCACGAGCGCGGGATCCGCGGTCCGCAGCGCGCGGAGATCGTCGCGGACGGCGCCGAGGTCCTGAACTTCTGCGCCAACAACTACCTGGGCCTCGCCGATGACGAGCGCCTCGTGGAGGCGGCCAAGGGCGCTCTCGACGAATGGGGCTACGGCCTGGCGAGCGTGCGATTCATCTGCGGTACGCAGGAGCAGCACCTCGAGCTCGAGCGACGGCTGTCGTCGTTCCTCGGCACGGACGACGCGATCCTGTTCTCGTCCTGCTTCGACGCGAACGGCGGCGTCTTCGAGACGCTGTTCACCGCCGAGGACGCGATCATCTCGGACGAGCTCAACCACGCATCGATCATCGACGGGATCAGGTTGTCCAAGGCGCGCCGGCTGCGTTACCGCAACCGCGACATGGCGGACCTCGAGGAGCAGCTGAAGGCCGCCGCCGACGCCCGCTTCCGGGTGATCGTGACCGATGGCGTGTTCTCGATGGACGGCTACATCGCCCCGCTCGCCGACATCTGCGACCTCGCGGAGCGCTACGACGCCCTGGTCTTCGTGGACGACTCGCACGCGGTCGGTTTCATCGGGGACCACGGCCGAGGTACGCCGGAGCTGTGCGGCGTCGAGGGCCGTGTCGACATCTACACCGGCACGTTCGGCAAGGCGCTCGGCGGCGCGAGCGGCGGCTACGTCGCCGCGCATCGCGACATCGTGGCGCTGCTGCGCCAGCGCGCCCGTCCGTACCTGTTCTCGAACACGCTCGCCCCGTCGATCGTCGCGGGCACCCTGCGCGCGCTCGACCTCGTCGAGGGATCCGGATCCCTGCGCGCGCAGCTGCAGGAGAACGCCGCGCTGTTCCGCCGCCGCATGACCGAGGAGGGCTTCGACCTGCTCCCGGGCGAGCACGCGATCGTGCCCGTGATGTTCGGCGACGCCGCGCTGACCGCGCGGGTCGCTGCGGAGATGCAGAAGCAGGGCGTGTACGTGACCGCGTTCAGCTTCCCGGTGGTGCCGCGCGGTCTCGCGCGCATCCGGGTGCAGCTCTCGGCCGCGCATACCCCGGAGCAGGTCGAGCGCTGCGTCGCCGCGTTCGTCGCCGCGCGCGCAGCCGCCTGAGTTTTCTTCGTCGACGCCCCCTTGTAGCCCCGGCGCCCCCTCTGAGCGCCGCTCCTGCGAGGGGGCGTCGGTGCGTAGAGGGGGCGTCGACGAAAAGTACTCCGCGCGTTCCTGGGCAACCGAGAGGATTGCGCGCCAGACTTCGCTCATGACGCACTCTGCAGAGGTGAGCTGGACGCTCGACGGCATCGACATGTTCGGCACGATCACGGCGCCGGCCGGGGACGGGCCGTTCCCCGCGGTCGTCCTGGTCGCCGGCAGCGGGCCGACCGACCGGGACTGGAACTCCCCGATGCTGCCAGGGACGAACGGATCCGGCCGACTTCTCGCCGAATCCCTGGCCGAGCACGGCTTCGCCTCGCTGCGCTACGACAAGCGGGCATCGGGTCCGCACGTCGTCGAGAACCTGCCGCGCCTCGCGGGGACGTTCAGCATGGCGTCGCACCTCGCCGAACTCACCGCCGCGCTGGAGGTGCTCGTCGCGGACCCCTGCGTCGATCGGGGCCGGGTGATCGGCCTCGGCAACAGCGAGGGCTGCGTGCACGTGCTGCACTACGGACTCGCGCAGGCGGCAGGGGGCATGGCGGTTCCGCTCCGCGGGCTGGTGCTGGCCGCGCCTCCTGGACGCAGCGTCGGCACGGTGCTCGACATGCAGCTGAGCGCGCAGCTCGCCGCCGCGCCAGGGGGAGACGGGATCCTCGCTCTCGTGCGGGAAGCGACGGCGCGCTTCTCGGCGGGCGGGGCGATGGATCCGGACGGATCCATCCCCGACCCCGTCGCCAATGTGCTGCGGAGCTTCGACAGCCCGGTCAACCTCCCGTTCGCGCGCGAGCTGTGGAACGAGAGCGCCTCGGACGGCATCGGGGGCGTCGGGATCCCCACGCTCGTGCTGATCGGGGAGAAGGACCTGCAGATCGATGCCACGGCCGACGGGGAGCCGCTGCAAGCGGCGGCCGCGGACAATCCGCTCGTGACGTTCGCGTTCCCGTCGGACGCGAACCACGTGCTCAAGCACGAGCCCCGCCCGCGCGCCGAGATCGTGCCAGGCACCAACTACAACGAGGAGGGGACGCAGTTGGATCCTGCGGCGGTGGAGACCATCCTGACCTGGATGGAGCGCGTGACAGCAGGCTGAGGTCTTGCGACGCCCCCTCGCAGCACCGGCGCCCCCTCTGAGCGGCGCTCCTGCGAGGGGGCGTCGGTGCGCAGAGGGGGCGTCGACTCGAATGTTGCAAAGAAGTGCTTGCAAAGACTCTCTTGCAAAGGTATCTTTGCAATCATGACCGAGAACGAAACACCCCGAGGGGATGCGCAGCCCGAGGAGCGCACGCTCGACGCGGGCGCCCTGAAGGCGCTCGCGCACCCGCTGCGGGTGCGGATCCTGGATCTGCTCGCAGAGCGCGGGCCGCAGACGGCGAGCTCGCTCGCGACGATGATCGGGGAGAGCTCCGGCGTCACCAGTTATCACCTGCGAGCGCTTGCCTCGCGTGACCTCATCCACGAGGTCGCGGGGCGCGGCACGGCACGCGAGCGGTGGTGGGAGCGCCCCCGTGGACGCATGTCGTTCTCCGGGCCGAACGACGCGATGACGCCGTCGGGCCGGGCCGCCGCGCAGATCGTGGAGGACGAGTTCTTCCGCAACAGGCACCAGCGCCTCATGGACCACCTGCACCGGCCCCAGGCCGAGGTGCCTCAGGAATGGCGCGATGCGGCGCACCACATGACGACGATGCTCGACATGACGGCGCCCCAGCTGCAGGAGCTCGCGCAGCAGATCGACGAGCTCGTCGAGGCGGCCGTGCTGCGCTACCGGGACCAGACCGGTCCAGGGGTGCGCCGCGTCACGATCCGCGCCGATCTGTTCGACCTTCCCGATGGCCGCCCGCAGGGCGCCGCCGAACACCGCACGACCGAGACCGAGGAGCTGTCATGACCGCCGCAACGCTGCACATCGCCGCGCCCACGTTCGCCGAGCGCACGGGACTCCGCGTCGCCGATGCGATCACCGGGCACGTCCGCCGGCGCATGGAGCGTCGTGCGGAGCGGCGCGCGCTCGCCATCGACCTGCTGCGCGAGCAGCAGGCGCGCAAGACGGCGGATCCTTTCCTCCTGGAGCATGCGCTGCAGATGATCGGATCCCGGTCGCGCTGAGGCCGCGCGGGGCGCGCCCCGCGCGAACGACCGGGTGGGTCAGTCCTCGAACGGACGGACCACGACCTCGCCCGAGGCGGTGCGCGAGACCTCCCAGCCGGTGTCGAGCTCGGCGATCGGCCGGCCCTCCAGCCAGGTGAGGGTCCACGTGCCGCGGAGCAGGTTCAGGACTCCGGTCTGCAGGCTCAGCGTGCCGCCGGCCACGCTCCGGGCCTCGGCGTCCGCGATTCCGGGGCGCAGGGCCGCGGGAACCGATGCGGGCGGCTCGGATCCGGCGGCCCAGCGCGTCCCGAGCTGCATCATGCCTCCACGGCCGGCGCGAGCTCGATCGCGGTGACGACGAGCTCCTCCGCCTCGACGAAGCCGAGCTCGGTGATCCGGCCCACGGCGCGGAGATCGTCGGCCGCGGCCTGGAGCGCCGCGATGTCGGCTGCGGGGGCGGCGATCGTCGCGGACGACACGGGGGTCTTCTGGGAGGCCTTCGCCTCGGTCTTCGCCCGGCGGATGCCGATCAGCGCCTTGCTCGACGTCGCGAGGATCGCGGGGTCGCCTTCGCCGCCGCGAGGCTCCGGCCATGCCGCGTTGTGCACCGAGCCGTCCTCGAACCAGCTCCACGCCTCCTCGGTCGCGAACGAGACGACCGGCGCGAGCAGGCGCAGCAGGCTCGACAGCGCGAGGCGCAGGGCGAGCGCCGCGGAGGCCTGACCCACGTTCGTGCGGTCGTAGGCGCGCTCCTTGACGAGTTCGAGGTAGTCGTCGCAGAACGTCCAGAAGAACGCCTCGGTGATCTCGAGCGCGCGGGCCTGGTCGTAGTTCTCGAACGCAGCCGTCGCGTCGCGCACCACGCCGTCCACGGTCGCGAGCATGGACGCGTCCAGCGCGTGCGTGATCTCTGCGCCCTCGGGAACGGGGAATGAGAGCACGAACTTCGCCGCGTTGAGGATCTTGATCGCGAGGCGACGGCCGATCTTCACCTGCGTCGGGTTCTGCGGGTCGAAGGCGGCGTCGGCGCCCAGGCGGCTGGAGGCGGACCAGTACCGCACCGCGTCGGATCCGTGCGTGTCGAGGATGTCGGCCGGCGTGACCACGTTGCCCTTGGACTTGGACATCTTCTTGCGGTCGGGGTCGACGATGAATCCGCTGATCGCGGCGTTGCGCCACGGGGTGCGGCCGTCCTCGAGGGTCGAGCGCAGCATGGTGGAGAACAGCCAGGTGCGGATGATGTCCTGGCCCTGCGGGCGCAGGTCCATCGGCGACACCACGTCCCACAGCTCGGCATCGCGCTCCCAGCCGCCCGCGAGCTGCGGGGTGAGCGACGAGGTCGCCCAGGTGTCGAGGATGTCCGCCTCGGCGTCGAAGCCCCCCGGCACACCGCGCTGCTCGGCGGTGTAGCCGGCCGGCACCTCGCTGGTCGGATCGATCGGCAGGCTCGCGTGATCGGGCGTCAGCACACGGTCGTAGTCGCGCTCGCCGTTCTCGTCCAGGGCGTACCAGAGCGGGATCGGCACGCCGAAGAAGCGCTGCCGGGAGACCAGCCAGTCGCCGGTCAGGCCGCCCACCCAGTTCTCGTAGCGGACGCGCATGAACTCGGGGTGCCAGTTCAGCTCGGCGCCGTGGGCGATCAGCTGGTCGCGGAGGTCCGCATCGCGGGCGCCGTTGCGGATGTACCACTGCCGGGTCGACACGATCTCGAGCGGGCGGTCGCCCTTCTCGAAGAACTTCACCGCGTGGTTGAAGGGCTTGCCGACGGCGGTCATCGCGCCGGTCTCCTGGAGCTTCTCCACGAGCGCCTTGCGGGCCGAGAAGACGGTCTTGCCGGCCATGTTCTCCACGTACCACGCGGCCGCGTCCGCGTCGCCCACCGAAGCGGGGGCGTCGGGGAGGAAGCGGCCGTCGAGGCCGATCGTGGTCATGTTCGGCAGGTCGCGCCCGTCGGTCGTGCGCAGCTCGCGCCACCACACGATGTCGGTCACGTCGCCGAACGTGCAGACCATCGCCGCTCCCGTGCCCTTGTCGGGCTGGGCGAGGTGGTGGCCGTGGATCTCGATGTCGGCGTCGAAGAAGGGCGTACGCACCTTCGTGCCGATGAGGTGCTTGTACGGACCCTCGGGGTGGGTCACGATCGCGACGCATGCGGGCAGCAGCTCGGGACGGGTCGTCTCGATCGTGATGTGGCCCGAGGCGTCCGCGAAAGGGAAGTCGATGGTGTGGTACGAGGCCTGCTGGTCGCGGTCCTCGAGCTCGGCCTGCGCGATCGCGGAGCGGAAGTCCACATCCCAGAGGGTCGGCGCGAGGGACTGGTAGGCCTCGCCGCGCTCGATGTTGCGCAGGAACGCCAGCTGGCTCTGGCGGATCGACTCGTTCGAGATCGTGCGGTAGGTCTGGGTCCAGTCGACGCTCAGGCCGAGCTGGCGGAACAGCGCCTCGAAGTGCTTCTCGTCCTCCTCGGTGAGCTTCTCGCAGAGCTCGATGAAGTTGCGACGGCTGATGGGGAGCTGGTCGGCCGCGCGGGAGGACTTGTTGTCTCCTCCTTCGAACGGGGGAGTGAAGTCGGGGTCGTAGCCCAGGGAAGGGTCGCAGCGCACGCCGTAGTAGTTCTGCACGCGGCGCTCGGTCGGCAGGCCGTTGTCGTCCCAGCCCATCGGGTAGAACACGTTCTTGCCGCGCATGCGCTCGAAGCGCGCCTTGATGTCGGTGTGCGTGTAGGAGAACACGTGGCCGATGTGCAGGCTGCCGCTCGCTGTCGGCGGCGGGGTGTCGATCGAGAAGACGCCGTCACGGCCGCTCTGGGCGGCCCGGAGGCGGTCGAAGAGGAACGTGCCATCCGTCGACCAGCGCTCACCCCACTTCGCTTCGAGGCCTTCCAGCGCCGGCTTGTCGGGAATCGGGTTCGCCTGTGACATGGGTCTCTCCTCGTGCGATGTGTGCGGCACCGTGTGAGCGTGCCTGAGTGTGGGGTGTGGCGACAGTCTACCGGGCAGGCCCTTGCGCCCGGCCACCGATAGATCCACCCTGTCCACAAACCGGTAGCCTGGAGTGTCCCGCACTCAGCACCCCTCACCGCACCCCGAGGATCCTCATGCCTTCTCCGCTTCGGCGTCGACTCCTGCCCCTCACCGCGCTCGCCGCGGCCGCCGCGCTCGCGCTCAGCGCCTGCTCCGCCTCGACCGGATCCGGATCCGGATCCGGAGATGCGAACGGCGAGATCGTCTGGGGCGTCGACGGCAGCCTGCTGTCGTCCGGGAAGATGGATCCGCAGACCAGCCAGCTCGACGTGACGGCGATGGTTCAGCGCGCCGTGCTCGACTCGCTCGTCTTCCAGAAGGCGGACGGATCCTTCGTGCCGTGGCTCGCGAAGAAGTGGGAGGTCTCCGCGGACGGCACCGCCTACACGTTCCACCTGCGCGACGACGTGACGTTCACGGACGGCGAGACCTTCGATGCCGCCGCCGTGAAGGCCAACTTCGACCGGATCGCGGATCCTGCGACCAAGTCGGCGCAGGCCGCGAGCATGCTCGGCGGCGAGCTGTACAAGGGCACGGAGGTGATCGACCCGACCACGGTCAAGGTCTCCTTCTCGCAGCCCTATGCGCCCTTCCTGCAGGCGGCGAGCACGGCGCAGCTCGGCTTCTACGCGCCGAAGGTGCTCAAGGAGCACTCCGCCGACCTGGCCGCGGGCGGCAAGGACGTCACGGTCGGCACCGGTCCGTTCCGGATCTCGTCGTACACGCCGGATCAGGAGATCGTGTACACCCGCAACGCGAAGTACGCGTGGGCCCCCGAGGGGGAGAAGGCGCCGGCCTTCAAGACCCTGCGCGTCCAGATCCTGCCGGAGGCGTCCGTGCGCAGCGGCTCCGTGTCGTCGGGTGAGATCGATCTCGCCTCGCAGCTGCCGCCGAACCTCGTGTCGCAGGTCAAGGGATCCGCGACCGTGAAGTCCGTGCAGGTGCCAGGGCTCCCGTACTCGCTGTTCCTGAACGAGAAGAACGGGGTGTTCGCCGACCAGAAGGTGCGCGAGGCGTTCACCCGTGCGATCGACGTCGACACCGCGGTGGACAAGATCTTCTTCGGCCAGTTCCCGCGCGCGTGGAGCATCCTCGGCCCGACCACTCCCGGCTACGACAAGAGCCTCGAGAAGAGCTGGCCCTTCGACAAGGAAGCCGCGAACAAGCTCCTCGACGAGGCGGGGTGGACGCAGCGCGGAGCCGACGGCATCCGCACCAAGGACGGACAGCGGCTCACCGCGAACTGGATCGCGTGGACCCCGGTCTCCGACGACCACGCCGCACTCGCGAACGCCGTGCAGTCCGACCTCAAGGCCGTCGGCTTCGAGGTCACGCGCGAAACGCTCGAGCCCGGCGCGTACAACGCGAAGTACGGTCCCAAGACGTTCGACATCACGGACTGGGACTTCTCCGGGGTCGACCCCGACCTGCTGCGCAGCCACCTCGCGACGGACGGCTTCCAGAACGCGTCCTCCGTGAGCGATCCGAAGCTCGACCAGCTCCTGAAGGAGGGCATCGCCACCACCGACGCGGCGAAGCGCGCCGACGTCTACGCGCAGATCCAGAAGTGGAACGCGAAGGACGACGCGATCGTGCCGCTCTACGTCACCTCGGCGATCACCGCGGTCGGCGACAAGGTCGCGGGCCTCGGCTTCGACATCTACGGGCGGCCGCTGTTCTTCGGCGCCAGCGTGAAGTGAGCGCGGTTCGCGGTATCGTCCGCTCGTGAGGGATCGTCCGGGGCAGTCGCCGACGAGCGTCTCGCCGCGATCCGGCGCACTCCTGCGCCGGATCGGCGGTGCGGCGCTCTCGCTCGTGCTCGTGCTGTGGGGCGCGGCGACGCTTTCGTTCCTCGCGTTCCGCGTGCTGCCAGGCGACCCGGTGAGCGTCATGCTCGGTCCGCAGGCCCAGGTGAGCGAGGCCGTCAAGGCCGGGATCAGGGCGGACCTGGGACTGGACCGACCGATGTGGCAGCAGTATCTCTCGATGCTGGGGGACCTGCTCCGCGGGGATCTCGGCACGTCCTACCAGCTGCGGATGCCGGTGAGCGAGGTGATCGGGCGTCAGCTCGGCGCGACGCTGCAGCTCACGGCCGTCGCCCTCGCGATCGCCGTGCTGCTCGCGCTCGCCGGAGTGCTGATCGCGCGCCGACCGCTCGCCCGCGGGCTCCTCGCGGCGGCCGAGCTGATCGTGCTGTCCTCGCCGGTGTTCTGGATCGGGCTGCTGCTGCTCACCGTGTTCGCCTTCGGGCTGGGCTGGTTCCCCGTGGCGGGCTCACGGACCGGAGCCGGCCTCGTGCTGCCGGCGGTCACCCTCGCGCTGCCCGTCGCGGCCCTGCTCGGCCAGGTGCTGCGCGACGGCGTGGAGGCGGCGGAGCGCCAGCCCTGGGCGCTGAGCGTTCGCGCCCGCGGCGCGGACCACACCAGGCTGACGCTGCGGCACACCCTGAGGCATGGCTCGCTCGGGGCGATGACGCTGAGCGCGTACCTCGTCGGATCGCTGCTCGGCGGCGCGGTGCTCGTGGAGACGGTGTTCGCCCGGCCCGGCCTCGGCCGGGTGACGCTCGCGGCGATCACGGGCCGCGATCTGCCGGTCGTCACCGGGATCATCCTGTTCAGCGCCCTCGTCTTCGTGATCGTGAACACGCTCGTGGAGCTCGCCGCGCCGTTCCTGGATCCGCGGCTGCGCACTTCGGCCACGCCCGTCGCAGACGCCGCACCCGCGCGTCCGGAGGCCGGTCGATGAGGCTGCTGCGTCGCATAGTGCTCGCGCTCGCCGTGCTGGTGCTGGCGGCGGTCGTGATCGCCGCGCTCGCGCCGGGGCTGCTCGCCCCCGCCGATCCGCTGCAGACCCACGTGCGCGACGCGTTGCTGCCGCCCGGTCCAGGGCATCCGTTCGGCACCGACCAGAGCGGGCGCGACGTGTACGCCCGCGTGGTGCACGGTGCAGGGCGCTCGCTCGGCATCGGCGTCCTGGCGACGGGACTGGCCCTCGTGGTCGGCCTGGTGATCGGCTCGCTCGCCGGGGTCTCGCCGCGGCCGGTGGACGCGGTGCTCATGCGGACGAACGACGTGCTGATGGCGTTCCCGGAGTTCCTGCTGGCGCTCGTGGTCGTCGCGATCCTCGGTCCAGGCATAGCCAATGTCGCGATCGGAGTGACGCTCGCCGCGATCCCCGTGTACGTGCGGCTCGCCCGTGCCCAGACGCAGGTGCTGCGCCGCGCCGAGCACGTGGAGGCGGCGCGGATCCTCGGCGTCGGACCGTTCACGGCCTTCCGCCGGCACGTCGCACCGGGCGTGCTCGGAGCGCTCAGTGTGCTCGCGACGATCGGGCTCGGATCCAGCATCCTCGCCGCCGCCGGTCTCAGCTTCCTGGGTCTCGGGCCCACCGAGCCGTCTCCGGAGTGGGGGCTCATGCTCGCGGGCGGGAGGAACGTGCTGGGCCAGGCGTGGTGGATCGCCGTGTTCCCCGGACTCGCGATCACCCTGACCGTGCTCGCGGCGACATTCCTCGGTCGCACGCTTCGCGCCCGTGCCGAGGGGAGGAGCGCATGAGCGCCGCGGAGTCCGGGGGCGTTGGCCCGCCGGGTCCCGGCCCTTCCTCCCCACTCGCTCTTCGGCCTGCGCTTCTCGTGGAGGGGCTGCGGATCGGCATCGACCGGCGGGTCCTGGTCGACGACGTCTCGTTCGCGGTCGCGCCGGGGGAGTGCGTCGCGCTGGTCGGGGAGTCGGGGGCGGGGAAGTCCCTCACCGTTCGCGCCCTGCTCGGCCTGCTTCCGGAGCATGCCGATGTCTCGGCGGAGACCCTCGAGGTGGACGGCGTCGATGCGAGGAGGCTGCCCGAACGCGAGTGGCGCGCGCTGCGGGGAGCGCGCATCGCCCTCGTCTCGCAGGACGCCCTCGTGTCCCTGGATCCGCTGCGACGCATCGGCGCCGAGGTCGCGGAACCGCTCGAGATCCACGGATCCCTCACCCGCGCAGAGCGCGCGGATCGCGTGCGCGAGCTCCTCGCCGACGTGGCCATGCCGGATCCCGAGCGACGAGCCAGGCAGCGCTCGCACGAGCTGAGCGGAGGGCTGCGGCAGCGGGCGCTCATCGCGAGCGCGCTCGCCGCGGATCCCGCGGTGCTGATCGCGGACGAGCCGACCACGGCGCTCGACGCGACCGTGCAGGCCAGGGTGCTGGCGCTGCTGCGCGGGATCGCCGACGACGGCACCGCGGTGGTGTTCGTCAGCCACGACATGGCGGCGGTGCGCAGGATCGCGGACCGCGTCGTGGTGCTGCGGGACGGACGCGTGGTCGAGCAGGGACCGGCTTCCGAGCTGCTCGCCGTACCGCAGGACGCCTACACGCGGGAGCTGGTGCTCGCGTCCTCGCGGACTCCGCGCACCCCGCCCGCGGGGGATGCGCCCGTGCTCGCCACGGTGACCGGAGTCGGGAAGAGCTTCGATCGTCCGGTGCTGCGCGATGCGTCCTTCGTGCTGCGCAGTGGACGGACTCTCGGCGTCGTGGGGGAGTCCGGATCAGGGAAGACCACGCTGGCGCGGATCCTGCTCGGCGTCGAGCGTGCCGACACCGGCACGGTCGCATGGGCCGGCGGCGTGCGACCGCGGATCCAACTCGTGCATCAGAACCCGCTGGGCGCGTTCGATCCGCGCTGGACGATCGGACGATCGCTGCGGGAGGCGCTCGCGGCCGGCGGCGTCCCCCGCGGGCTACGGGCGTCGCGCGCCGACGCTCTGCTGGGCGAGGTCGGACTGGATCCGGCGCTCGCGGGCCGGCGTCCCGCGGCGCTGTCGGGCGGGCAGCGCCAGAGGGCCGCGATCGCGCGCGCGCTCGCCGCGGATCCCGAGGTGCTGGTGCTCGACGAGCCGGTGTCGGCGCTGGACGCGACCGTGCGCGCGCGGATCCTCGCGCTGCTGGATCGCCTGCAGCGCGACCGCGGACTGACCATGCTCCTCGTCTCGCACGACCTCGGCGTGATCGCTTCGGTCGCGGACGACCTGCTCGTGATGCAGGACGGGGCGATCGTCGAGCAGGGTCCGGCCGCGCAGGTCCTCGACGCTCCCCAGCACCCCTTCACACGCGAACTGCTCGCCGCCTCCGATCCCTCCGTCTGAGCGTGCCCTCTCCTATCCTCCGAGTCGTCCCCGTGAGCGGAGCCCACAGCGTGCGCTGATGGGGACGACTCGGAAGTAGGAGGGTCAGTCCTGGACGTCGATGCCGGCGGTGCGGGCGAAGACCGGGGCCAGCAGCTCGACCTGCCGGGAGGACAGGGTGGTGCCGCGCAGCGAGGTCACGTCGAGGAACGCCAGGGCGTCGAGACCCCGCAGGTCGAGGGCGTCCGCCCGAAGGCCGCGGGTATCGACCTCGTCCGCGCTGCTGCGCTCGAACCGCACCCGGGTGACCGTGGCCGCGGGGACGTCCACGGTCACGAGCGTGCAGTCCGCGATGAGCGAATCCTGGATCTTCGCGGCAGCGAGGGAGAGGTAGTCGATGCGGGCATGCTCGATGATCAGCTCGGCGACGTGCGCTCCGGACAGGTCGAGCGTGCCGATCCTGCCACCGGCGATGCGGAGCCGGCGGATCGTCGCGTCCTTGAGCGACAGCACGGGCGTGCGCGCATCCACGATCTCCACGTCCAGCAGGGTGGCGCCGGCGAGGTCGACGCGGTCTGCGGCGCCGGACAGCGAGCACTGCTCGAACTGCGCATGCGCGAGATCCTCGGTCAGCGGGATCCGCAGGCCGATGTGGTCGCCGTGACGGCGTCCCGCTCCGTCGTCGAGCTCGTCCGGCAGATCCGGCGGCGAGACGCGGGGCGGCTGGGGGCGTTCGGTGCTGCGGGCCATGCCATGACCTTAGGGCCGGTCGCCGACAGCGCTTCATCGTTCGATGCCCTACACGCCCGCCGGAGCGGACGCGGATCCGGCGGCGTTAGACTGGACGGCACGAGCATCGATCCGGCCATCACCGAGGAGCTCTCGGAAGAAAGCTTCGACCAGCTCAGCGCATGCACGACCGGCTGAGCGACCGGAGCAAGTAGAACCGAGCGGGGCAGGCCCGTCACAGCCGCAGTGAGAGTGGCAGTTCGGCCTCTGGACAGGCTCAGGGACCGAACCGCACGCGAGGTGGTACCGCGGTCCCCATTGCCGGAACGGCACAGGGATCGTCCTCGCAGCAGCATCCGCCCGCCACCGACACTGCGAGATACGATGACCTACCCGCGCACGTCCTCCGCCGGATCCTTCGGCCCCGCCGCCGACGCCCTTCGACAGGCACAGGGACCGATCTCCCCGAGCCCGCGCTTCCCCGAGATCGAACGCGACGTGCTCGCGTTCTGGGAGGCCGACGACACCTTCCGTGCCTCGATCGCGCAGCGCGAAGGCGCAGAGGAGTGGGTCTTCTACGACGGCCCTCCGTTCGCCAACGGCCTGCCGCACTACGGCCATCTCCTCACCGGGTACGCGAAGGACCTGTTCCCGCGCTTCCAGACCATGCTCGGCAAGAGGGTGGACCGCGTGTTCGGGTGGGACACGCACGGCCTTCCCGCCGAGCTCGAGGCGATGAAGCAGCTCGGGATCACCGAGAAGGACGAGATCGAGCAGATGGGGATCGACGTCTTCAACGCGAAGGCGCGCGAGTCCGTGCTCGCCTATACGCACGAGTGGCAGGACTACGTCACCCGGCAGGCCCGCTGGGTCGACTTCGAGCGCGGCTACAAGACCCTCGACCTCGGCTACATGGAGAGCGTGCTCTGGGCCTTCAAGACCCTGCACGACAAGGGCCTCGCCTACGAGGGCTACCGCGTGCTCCCGTACTGCTGGCGCGACGAGACGCCGCTCTCGGCGCACGAGCTGCGCATGGACGACGACGTCTACAAGGAGCGCCAGGATCCGTCCGTCACCGTGAGCTTCCCGCTCGCGGGGGAGAAGGCCGCCGCCCTGGGACTGGAGGGCGTGCGCGCACTGGCGTGGACCACGACCCCGTGGACCCTGCCGACCAACCTCGCGCTCGCCGTGGGGCCGGAGATCGTCTACGCCGTGCTGCCGGTGGGGCCGAACGGCGCGTCCGAGGGCGCGCAGGGCGACCGCTTCCTGCTCGCGCGGGATCTCCTCGGCGGCTACGCGAAGGACCTGGGCTACGAGAGCGCTGAGGACGCGCTCGCCGCGGTCTCCGCGACGGTGACCGGCGCCGAGCTCGGCGGGGTGACCTACGAGCGTCTCTTCGAGTACTACGCCGACACCGAGACCTGGGGCACGCAGAACGCCTGGCAGATCCTCGTCGACGACTACGTGACCACGAGCGACGGCACGGGCATCGTGCACCAGGCGCCCGCCTACGGTGAGGACGACCAGCGCGTCGCCGGCGCGGCGGGGATCCCCACGATCCTGTCGCTCGACGAAGGCGGCCGCTTCCTGCCGAACGTCACCGACGTCGCCGGCGAGCTCTGGATGGACGCGAACACGCCGCTCGTGCGCCTGCTGCGCGCGAACGGCCGCCTGCTGCGCCTGCAGAGCTACCTGCACTCGTACCCGCACTGCTGGCGCTGCCGCAACCCCCTCATCTACAAGGCGGTTTCCAGCTGGTTCGTGCGGGTCACGGACTTCAAGGACGACATGCTCGCGAACAACGAGCAGATCACCTGGGTGCCGGAGAACGTCAAGCACGGCCAGTTCGGCAAGTGGCTCGAGGGTGCGCGCGACTGGTCGATCAGCCGCAACCGGTACTGGGGATCCCCGATCCCGATCTGGAAGAGCGACGACCCCGAATACCCGCGCGTGGACGCCTACGGATCCCTCGCCGACATGGAGCGGGACTTCGGCCGGCTGCCGCGCAACACCGAGGGCGAGGTGGATCTGCACCGCCCGTTCATCGACGAGCTCACCCGGCCGAACCCGGACGACCCCACCGGCAAGAGCACGATGCGCCGCATCGAGGACGTCTTCGACGTGTGGTTCGACTCCGGATCCATGCCGTTCGCGCAGGTGCACTACCCGTTCGAGAACCAGGAGTGGTTCGACTCGCACTCGCCGGCCGACTTCATCGTCGAGTACATCGGGCAGACCCGCGGCTGGTTCTACCTCATGCACGTGCTGTCGACCGCGCTCTTCGACCGTCCCGCGTTCACCGGAGTGAGCTGCCACGGCATCGTGCTCGGATCCGACGGCTACAAGATGTCGAAGTCGCTGCGCAACTACCCGGACGTCTCCGAGGTGTTCGATCGCGACGGATCCGACGCGATGCGCTGGTTCCTGATGTCGAGCTCGGTGCTGCGCGGCGGCAACCTCTCGGTCACCGAGGAAGGGATCCGCGCGGGCGTGCGCGAGTTCATCCTGCCGCTGTGGAACTCGTGGTACTTCTTCGCGACCTATGCGAACGCCGCGGGCGGCCCCGACGGCGCCGGCTACCAGGCGCGCTGGCGCACGGACTCGACCGACGTGCTGGACCGGTACATCCTGGCCCGCACGGGAGACCTCGTCCGCGGCGTGCAGGAGGACCTCGAGGGCCTCGACTCGACCACGGCCGCCTCGCGCCTTCGCGACTTCGCCGAGGTGCTCACGAACTGGTACATCCGCCGGTCGCGTGACCGGTTCTGGGTCGGCATCGACCCTTCGACCGGCTCAGGGACCGATTCGGGCACCGAGGCCTTCGACACGCTGTACACCGTGCTCGAGACGCTGACCCGCGTGGCGGCTCCCCTCGTGCCGCTCATCGGCGAGCGCGTGTGGCAGGGACTCACCGGCGGGCGCAGCGTGCACCTGACCGACTGGCCCGACGCCGAGCTGTTCCCGCACGCGGATGACGTGCGCGACGCGATGGACGCCGTGCGCGAGCTGTCCAGCGTCGGCAATGCGCTGCGCAAGAAGGAGAAGCTGCGCGTGCGGCTGCCCCTGGCGCGTTTCACCGTGGTCACCCCTCAGGCGGACGCCCTGGCGCCGTTCGAGGACATCCTCCGCGATGAGCTCAACGTCAAGGCGGTCGAGCTCGTCGCGCAGGGCGAGGCCACCGCGGCCGAATACGGCATCAGCCACCGCCTGAGCGTCAACGCCCGTGCCGCGGGCCCGCGCCTCGGCAAGGAGGTGCAGCGCGTCATCCGCGCCGCGAAGGACGGCTTCTGGACCGAGGAGGACGGGGTGGTGACGGCAGACGGCATCGCCCTGGAGCCGCACGAGTACGAGCTCGCCCTGGAGACCACGGGCCGGCCGGAGGGCGAGGCGCTCGCCGTCGTCCCGACCGGCGGCTTCGTGCTGCTCGACACCGCCACCACGCCCGAGCTCGAGGCGGAGGGCCTGGCACGCGACGTGATCCGCGCCGTGCAGGACACCCGCAAGAACGCCGGGTTCGACGTGAGCGACCGCATCCGCCTGCAGCTGCGCTTCGAGGACGCCGAGGACGCCGCGGCGGTCCGTGCGGCGTTCGCCGTCGCCGGCGTCGCCGAGGAGACGCTCGCCGTCGAGGCGGACGTCGTGGAGGCGGGTGTCGAGCTCGCCGCCGCCGAGTTCGTGGCGGACATCGACAACGGCACCTACGCCAACCGCGGCGGCTTCGCCGTCGCCGTGAGCCGGATCGGAGACGCATCGTGCGATGCGCTGAGCGAGCGGAGCGAGACGAAGTGACAGATGACCGGGAGCGCGCGGACGCGGTCTACTCCGCGCTCATGGAGCGCGCCGGGGAACGCTGGGTGCAGCCCCGCAAGGAGCGCACGGCGCGCCTGCTCGAGCTCATGGACGACCCGCAGAAGACCTACCGCGTCGTGCACCTCACCGGCACGAACGGCAAGACGTCGACCGCGCGCATGATCGAGAGCCTGCTGCGCGCGCACGGACTGCGCACCGGCCTGTTCACGAGCCCGCACCTCGAGCGGTTCACGGAGCGGATCATGATCGACGGCGAGCCCATCGCCGACGCCGCCGTGGCCGACGCGTGGGAGGAGATCGAGCCCTTCGTGGGCATCGTGGACGCCGAGCTCGAAGCCGCGGGCGATGCGCCGCTGACCTTCTTCGAGCTGCTCACCGTGCTCGCCTTCGTGGCCTGCGCGGACGCTCCGATCGACGTGCTCGTGCTCGAGGTCGGGATGGGCGGATCCTGGGACTCCACGAACACGGCCGACGGGGACGTCGCGGTGTTCACGCCGATCGACCTCGATCACGCCGACCGCCTCGGCGACACGATCGCGAAGATCGCCGAGGTGAAGGCCGGGATCATCAAGGACGGCGCCGCCGTGGTCTCCTCGCGGCAGACGCCGGAGGCCGAGGCCGTGCTGCGCCGCGTCGCGACGGAGCGCGGTGCGAGCATCGCGTTCGAAGGTCAGGACTTCGCCCTCGTCGAGCAGCGCCTCGCCGTCGGCGGTCAGCAGCTCACCGTGCGGGGGCTCGCGGGGCAGTACGCCGAGGAGTACCTGCCGATGTACGGCGAGCACCAGGGCTTCAACGCCGCTCTCGCGATCGCCGCCGTCGAATCGCTCATCGGGGGAGCGCAGCACGCGATCGTGGGTGACGTGCTCGCGGAGGGCCTGACGGGCGCGACCTCGCCGGGCCGCCTGCAGCTGCTCGGCATCGCGCCGACCGTGATCGTCGACGCCGCGCACAACCCGCATGGCGCGCGAGCCCTCGCGGCTGCGCTGAAGGACAGCTTCGACTTCGACGAGTGGGGCCTCGTGCTCGGCGTGCTCGGCGACAAGGACGCGACGGGCATCGTCGAGACGCTGCTGCCCTCCGTGGAGCACGTGTTCGCGACCGCTCCCGATTCCGACCGCGCGAGCGACCCCGATGCCCTCGCCGACCTGGTGGAGCGCGCCCGCGGTCGGGCCACCGTGCACCCGACCCTGACGGAGGCGGCGGACGCCGCGCGCGAATGGGCGGCCTCGGCCGACCGCCGCGCGGTGATCATCGCCGGATCCGTCGTGCTGGCGGGCGAGGCGATCTCGCTCTCCGCCGCCGAGGACTGGAAGAGCGGATGGCGCGCGTGACCGACGAGACCGCATCCGGATCCGCCACCGCGAAGCCGCGCCGGGCCCGCCCGCCGCGCGGCCTCGCCCAGAAGCTCGGATCGATCATCCTCGCGTTCGAGGCGATCGTCGTGGGCCTCGCGGGGCTGACCGTCTTCGGTTTGAAGGCACTCGGCCCGGGCATCGAGCCGTGGTGGGGCATCGTGGGCGGCGCCGTCGTCGGCGTCGCGATGCTCGTCGCGGCAGGGCTGATGGGCAGCAGAGCCGGAATCGTGATGGGATGGATCCTGCAGGTCATCGTCCTGCTGTCCGCCATCCTGGTGCCCGCGATCCTGCTGGTCGCGATCGTCTTCGGCGGCATGTGGGCCTACGCGATGATCGTGGGCGGACGCGCAGACCGCGCCGCCCGCTCGGCCGGCGCTTCGCTGCCGTCCGCGGCCCCCGCCGCCCCCGACTCCTCCACCGACACCCCTGGAAACGACCACAGAGAGTGACTGACATGCCCACCGAAGAGACCCTCGTCCTGGTCAAGCCCGACGGCGTCGCGCGCGGCCTGACCGGCGCGATCCTGGCCCGCATCGAGGCCAAGGGATACGCCCTCGTCGACATCCGCCTCGTCGACCCCGACCGCGACCTCCTCGCCGCGCACTACGCCGAGCACGAGGGCAAGCCGTTCTACGAGCCGCTGCTCGAGTTCATGCTCTCTGGCCCGTCCGTGGCGATCCGCCTGGCAGGCAATCGCGTCATCGAGGGCTTCCGCTCGCTGGCCGGCACGACGGACCCGACCACCGCTGCCCCCGGCACGATCCGGGGCGACTTCGGCCGCGACTGGGGCCTGAAGGTGCAGCAGAACCTGGTGCACGGCTCCGACTCGCCCGAGTCCGCCGCGCGCGAGCTCGGCATCTGGTTCGGCTGAGCCGCCGACACGCAGAACGCCCCCATCCGGCCTCGGCCGCGATGGGGGCGTTCTGCGTCGACGGGGTTCAGCGGAACAGGCGGACGACCTCGCCGACCAGGTCCACGCCGGCGGACTGCGCCAGCAGGATGACGATCACGAACGCGACGATCGAGGCGAGCGGGACCCAGATGCCGAGCCGCTTCGCGCGCTCCTGCGCGCTGCGGCTGATCGGGAAGGTCCCATTCGCGAACAGCTGGAGCACCGTCGCCAGGAACGTCGGGATCACCACGATGTAGGTCAGCCCGCACCACGGGCACAGGGTGTGCAGGGCGAAGAAGCTCTGTCCGATCAGCCAGCAGATGAACACGAACGCGCCGGTGATGCCGAGGCTGAAGAGCCCCCAGAACCAGCGCGGGAAGCGGGCGCCCGCGAGGATCGCGACCCCGACCACGAGCGGGGCCATCCATCCGGTGAGGCCGATGAGGGGGTTCGGGAAGCCGAACACGGAGCCCTGCCACGAATCGAGGTTCGCGCCGCACTGCACGAAGGCACTGATATCGCACCCCAGGGCGGCCTTGGGATTGGCTGCGGTGGCGAACTTGTCGAGGGTGAGCTGGAAGGCGGCCCACCACCCCACGACGCTCGCGATGATGAGCCAGATGGCGTAGCCGACGGGACGGGTGCGCTGTGCGGACATGCCGCGATTATGGCAGTCGCGCTTCTGTGCGACGTGCATGCGGGCGGTCCGGTTCGCGTCGAGTCGGGCATCTTGCCCTGATGGTGCGATAATGGACGGGTCGAACCACCATGATGGCGGTCGACGGATACAGACTTCGGGGGCCCCGGCCCCCAGCGATCAGAGCACATGCCGATCGCAGACCGATTGAGTTCGCGGCGCCGAGTGCGCCGCACGAGAGAATTCACGACGGCCGGGCCGTCGTGCAGGGAGTACGCCAGAGATGGCCGACGAGAACAATGACAACGCCCCCACCCTCGATCTCGACGCGCTGCAGGCGCCGGTAGCTTCCGAGCCCGCAGAGCCGGCGCCCGCGCCGACGGACGAGGACTCCGCTCCCGCCGAGGTCGTGGACGCCGATGCACCCGCCGACGCCGAGAGCGTCGCGGAGCCCGAGGCTGAGACCGAGCCCGCGCTCGAGGTCGAGCCTGCTCCTGAGGCGGAGGCCCAGCCTGCCGCCGAGGCGGAGTCGGCCGCTGACGCGGAGCCCGAGGCTGCGACGGCCGTCGCCCCCGAGGCCGCGATCGAGACGACCGCTGAGGCCGAGCCTGCTGCCGCAGAGCCCGAGGTCGCCCCGGCGGCCGAGCCCGAGCCCGCCCCCCAGGCGGAGCCGGAGGCCGCGACCGCCGTGAGCCTCGGTCTGCTGCCGGAGATCTTCGTCTCGCGCGTCTCGACGCAGCTGCACTTCCACGCTCCCGCGTTCGTGCCGTTCCCGGTCCGCACGCGCGACAGCGGTCAGGACGGCGAGGACAACCGTCGCACCCGCGGGCGTGGCGGCGACAGCGAGCAGCCGCGTCAGCGCCAGCGCGTCGTCGAGTACATCACCGAGCCGAAGGCGATCAAGGGATCCACCCGGCTCGAGGCCAAGAAGCAGCGCCGCCGCGACGGCCGTGACGCCGGCCGACGTCGCCCCGTGGTCACCGAGGCCGAGTTCCTCGCCCGCCGCGAGGCGGTCGACCGCGAGATGATCGTGCGATCCAAGAACGGCCGCACCCAGATCGCCGTTCTCGAGGACAACGTGCTCGTCGAGCACTACGTCGCCCGCAACCAGGACGCCTCGCTGATCGGCAACGTGTACCTGGGACGCGTGCAGAACGTCCTGCCCAGCATGGAGGCGGCGTTCGTCGACATCGGCCGCGGCCGCAACGCCGTGCTGTACTCCGGCGAGGTGGACTGGGACGGCGTCGAGACCGGCAACCAGCCGCGTCGCATCGAGCTCGCCCTCAAGGCGGGCGACCGGGTGCTCGTGCAGGTCACGAAGGATCCGGTGGGCCACAAGGGCGCCCGCCTCACCAGCCAGATCTCGCTGCCCGGCCGCTACCTCGTGTACGTGCCCAACGGATCCATGAACGGCATCTCCCGCAAGCTGCCCGACACCGAGCGCGCGCGCCTCAAGCGCATCCTCAAGGAGGTGCTCCCCGAGTCCAGCGGCGTGATCGTGCGCACCGCGGCCGAGGGTGCGACCGAGGAGCAGCTGACCAACGACGTGCAGCGCCTCACCGCGCAGTGGAGCTACATCCAGAAGCAGGTCGAGAGTCAGCAGGCGCCCGCGCTGCTGCACGCCGAGCCCGACCTGCTCGTCAAGATCGTGCGCGACGTCTTCAACGAGGACTTCACCCGGATGCGGATCCAGGGCGCCGACGCCGGTCACACGATCCGCACCTACCTCGAGGGTGTCGCCCCCGACCTGCTGGACCGGGTCGAGGCGTACGAGGACGTCCGCGATCCGTTCGACGTGTTCCGCGTGACCGAGCAGATCGAGAAGGCGCTGGACCGCAAGGTCTGGCTGCCCTCGGGCGGATCGCTCGTGATCGACCGCACCGAGGCGATGACCGTGGTCGACGTCAACACCGGCAAGTTCGTCGGCTCGGGGGGAAACCTCGAGGAGACCGTCACCAAGAACAACCTCGAGGCCGCGGAGGAGATCGTCCGCCAGCTGCGTCTGCGCGACATCGGCGGCATCATCGTCGTCGACTTCATCGACATGGTGCTCGAGTCCAACCGCGATCTCGTGCTGCGCCGTCTCGTCGAGTGCCTGAGCCGTGACCGCACCAAGCACCAGGTCGCCGAGGTCACCTCGCTCGGCCTCGTGCAGATGACCCGCAAGAAGCTCGGTCTGGGCCTGCTGGAGACCTTCAGCGAGCCCTGCGAGGTGTGCGCGGGCCGCGGTGTGATCGTGCACCACGACCCCGTCGTGAAGCACCGTGCCGCCGCGCCTCAGCAGAGCTCCAACCGTCGTCAGCGCGGTGGGAACGGCTCCGCGAACGCCGGCGCCCCTGCTCCGGCACCGGCTGCGGCGCCGGCGAACGGCGGTACGCACGTCATTCCGGAGGGCGCCAAGTCCGCCCTCGCCCAGATCGCCGCGTCCAGCCGTGCCGCGGGGGAGACGCCGGCGGCAGCCGGTGAGACTCCGGTCGAGCCCGCCGCGGAGGCTCCGTCCGAGCGTGCGGGGCAGGAGCGTGCCAAGAAGCCGCGCAAGAAGCGCGGCTCCGACCGCGGCAAGGCGCCCAAGACGGAGGCGGAGCAGCTGCTCGACTCCGTGCTGGACGCGCTTCCCGAGCCGAAGGCGCCCGGACAGGGCCGCAACCGTCGCCGGGTGACCACCGCCGCGCTGTCCGCGGGCACCGCGATCGTGCACACGACCGAGGCCGCGCCGCAGGCGGACCAGGGCTGACAGCCCCGCAGGACCACGTCAGGAGGGCTCGGCGCTACGGCGCCGGGTCCTCCTCGCCGTTCCCCGCCGGGACCGCGCCGTGGTGCGCGCGCAGGTAGCGCTCGACGCGCCGGTCCGGTGCGAGCCAGATCACGGCCACGATCACGAACGGCACCAGGCCCAGCCACGGCACCACGAACGACAGCGCAAGGCCCGAGAGGTACAGCACGACGGACGCGATCCCCTTCACGTCGCGCCCGAACGCCTCGCGGAACCTCTCGCCGCCGGGCTGCCGCGCGATGGTCCGCTGCAGGATCGTGTAGGCGAGGGCGGCACCCAGCAGATTCAGTCCGTAGACGATCGTCGGCACCTGGGCGACGCGGGTCTCGGTCAGCCACGCGGTGGTGAACGGGTAGAGCGAGAGCCAGAGCAGCAGGTGCAGGTTGGCCCAGAGCACCGTGCCGTTCACGGCGGGGCGCAGCTGGAACAGGTGGTGGTGGTTGCTCCAGTAGATCCCGACGTACACGAAGCTGAGCAGATAGGTGAGCAGCCCCAGTCCCGAGGTGTGCACGAGGTCGGTCCAGGTCGACCCCTTCGGCACGGCGAGTCCGAGCACCATCACCGTGATGATGATCGCGAGGACGCCGTCGCTGAACGCCTCCAGCCTGCTCGAGGTCATCGCGGGAGCCTCGTGTCGTGGTCGTGCCCTTCGGTGCGGTCACGGGCCGGGACGCGGAGGCCTGATGCGATCAGCCGGCGGGTGAGCTCCTTGCCGCCCACGTGCTCGGCGCCGCCCGCGACGAGCCGGTCCAGCGCGTCGGCGGGGACGTCGTAGTGGTCCAGGTCGAACGCCCGGCGGGGGATGTCGTGGCGTGCGGCGAAGGCATGCAGCTCGGCGACGCTGGCGTCGCTCACGAGGTGCGCCCAGAGGCGGCCGTGCGCGGGCCAGATCGCGTCGTCCACGAGGATCGCCATTCCGCGATCCTAGACGCGGGGAGAGGCGTGGAGGCCGATCCGCCCCGCGATCGGATCCGGGATCCCGACACGGCGGCGCTCGCTTTGCGAGGGGACGCCGCATCCGGTAAAGTAGCTCCTTGGTGCACCGCGCCGGACGTCCCACTCGGCCGCCGCGGGATCATGCAACTCGCGCCCGCCACTGCGGATCCCTCTGCTGTGGCGCGATGCAAGCACAGTCTTCCCGTGAGATTACGGAGCGGTTCCGCTCCCCAACGAAACAGGTATGAAGTGGTTTACGCAGTAGTGCGCGCCGGTGGACGCCAGGAGAAGGTCGAGGTCGGCACGATCGTTCAGCTCGACCGCCTGAAGGCGGCCCAGGGCGACAAGGTCGAGCTCGCCGCGGTGCTCCTCGTCGACGGTGACAAGATCACCACCGACGCCGACAAGCTCGCGAAGGTCAAGGTCACCGCCGAGGTCGTCAGCCACCTCCGCGGCCCGAAGATCGTCATCCAGAAGTTCAAGAACAAGACCGGTTACAAGAAGCGCCAGGGTCACCGTCAGGACCTCACGCGCCTCAAGATCACCGGCATCAAGTAAGCACGAAGAGGAGCTGAGAAATGGCACACAAAAAGGGTGCGAGCTCGACCCGCAACGGTCGTGACTCCAATGCACAGCGACTCGGCGTGAAGCGCTTCGGCGGCCAGGCCGTCAACGCCGGCGAGATCCTCGTCCGTCAGCGCGGCACGCACTTCCACCCCGGCGTCAACGTCGGCCGTGGTGGCGACGACACGCTTTTCGCCCTCGCCGCCGGTGCGGTCGAGTTCGGCGCGAAGGGCGGCCGCAAGGTCGTCAACATCGTCGCGGCTGCCGAGTAAGGCTTCCACAGGCCCAGCCTCGGCTGGGCACTGTTCGGAAACGGGGCGGGCTTCGGCTCGCCCCGTTTCCATATTTCCGGGCACGTCCCTTCCCGCCCCCAATCCAGGAGGATCCGCATGGTCACGTTCGTCGACAGGGTGACGCTGCACCTGCGCGCGGGCAAGGGCGGCAACGGCTGCGTGTCCGTGCACCGTGAGAAGTTCAAGCCCCTCGGCGGTCCGGACGGCGGCAAGGGCGGTGACGGCGGCGACATCGTGCTCGTCGCCGACCCGCAGACCGGCACGCTGCTGTCGTATCACCACTCGCCGCACCGCACGTCGCAGAACGGCGGATTCGGCATGGGCGACCACCGCTCCGGCTACGACGGCGAGGACCTCGAGCTGCTCGTGCCGGTGGGCACGGTCGTCAAGACACCGGACGGCGAGATCCTGACCGACATGGTCATCCCGGGGGAGCGCTATGTGGTCGCCGCGGGCGGACACGGCGGCCTCGGCAACGCCTCGCTCGCGACGCCGAAGCGCAAGGCGCCCGGTTTCGCGCTGCTGGGAACGCCCGGCTTCGAGGGCGACGTCGTACTCGAGCTCAAGACCGTCGCCGATGTGGCGCTGGTCGGCTACCCGTCCGCCGGCAAGTCGAGCCTGATCGCGGCGATCTCCGCCGCACGGCCGAAGATCGCGGACTACCCGTTCACCACGCTGCATCCGAACCTCGGCGTCGTGCAGGCCGGAGAGTCGCGCTACACCGTCGCCGACGTCCCCGGTCTCGTCGAGGGCGCGAGCGAGGGCCGCGGCCTCGGGCTGCAGTTCCTGCGGCACGTGGAGCGGTGCTCCGCCCTCCTGCACGTGCTCGACTGCGCCACGCTCGAGCCCGGCCGTGATCCGCTCAGCGACCTCGACGTGATCCTCGCCGAGCTCGCCGCCTACGAGGTGCCCGAGGGACAGGTCCCGCTGCTCGAGCGCCCCCAGGTGATCGCGCTCAACAAGATCGACGTCCCGGAGGCCCGCGAGCTCGCCGACTTCGTGCGTCCCGAGCTCGAGGAGCGCGGCTTCCGCGTGTTCGAGATCTCCACCGTGTCGCACGAGGGGCTGCGGCCGCTGACCTTCGCCCTCGGCGAGATCGTCGACGAGCACCGCGCCGAGCTGGCTGCGGCCGCCGCCGCGCCCAAGGAGCGCGTCGTCATCCGACCGCGCGGCTCGAAGCGCGAGTTCGAGATCCGCGTCGAGGGCGGCAGCTACGGCAACGTGTACCGAATCCTCGGCGACAAGCCGGTGCGCTGGGTGCAGCAGACGGACTTCCAGAACGAGGAGGCCGTGGGCTTCCTCGCCGACAGGCTCGAGAAGCTCGGCGTCGAGGACGAACTGTTCCGCCTGGGCGCCGAGCGCGGATCCACCGTCGTGATCGGCCCCGGCGAGAGCATCGTGTTCGACTGGGAGCCGCAGATGTCGTCGGCCGCAGAGCTCATCACCTCGCCGCGCGGTCTGGACTCGCGCTTCGACCCGAACACCCGCCGCACCACGAACGAGCGCCGCGAGCGGTACCACGAGCGCATGGACGCGAAGGCGGCCGCCCGGGCCGAGCTCGAGGAGCAGCGCCTCGCCAGGGGCGCCGCAGCGGGGGAGGACGCCGGCATCGAGGACATCGAGTGACGGCGCTGACCAGGGCCGATCTGCCGACGGCGGCGCGGATCGTCGTCAAGGTCGGATCCTCCTCGATCAGCGGTGAGGCGGCCTGGCGGATCCCGCTGCTCGTAGAGGCGCTCGCAGAGGCGCACGCGCGCGGCACCGAGATCGTCCTGGTGTCCTCCGGCGCGATCGCGACAGGGATCCCGTTCCTGCAGCTCGACGCCAGGCCCACCGACCTGGCCACGCAGCAGGCTGCGGCCGCCGTCGGGCAGAACGTGCTGATCTACCGCTACCAGGAGGCCCTGCACCCGCACGGCATCGTGGCGGGGCAGGTGCTGCTGACCACGGGCGACCTGGAGCATCCGACATCGCGCAGCAACGCGCGCCGTGCCATGGAACGCCTGCTCGGCCTGCGCGTGCTGCCGATCGTGAACGAGAACGACACCGTGGCCACGCAGGAGATCCGTTTCGGGGACAACGACCGGCTCGGCGCACTCGTGGCGCAGCTGACCGGGGCCGATGCGCTCGTCCTCCTCAGCGATGTGGAGTCGCTCTACACCCGGCCGCCGTCCGACCCGACCGCCGAACCGCTCGACATCGTCGCGGCGGGCGCGGACCTGTCCGGACTCGAGTTCGGCGCGACCGTCGTGAACAGCGTCGGCACCGGCGGGGCGGCGACCAAGGTCTCCGCCGCCCGCCTGGCCGCCGCGAGCGGCATCGGCGTGCTGGTGACCAGCGCGGATCTGGTCGCGGAGGCGCTCTCCGGCGCCGAGATCGGCACCTGGTTCGAGCCCGCGGTCTGATTCCGTCATCCGGGCCTCCGCGGCGCGGCGCGTGGGTACACTGACCGCATGTCCACCGTGATCGCCGACTTCGCCGTGCCCGCAGACGCCTCCGCGCAGGACGGGACGGAATCGCCCGAGACGCGGATGCGCGCCGCCAAGGAGGCGTCCCGTGAGGTCGCGCGACTCACGAGCGCCGGCAAGGCGGCCGCCCTGCACGCGATCGCCGACGCGCTCACGGCTTCCTCGGCCGACATCATCGCCGCCAACGCCCGCGACCTCGCGCGCGGCGCGGAGGACGGCATCGGCGACGGGCTCCTCGACCGGCTCCGTCTGGACGAGAAGCGGATCGAGGCGCTCGCGGCGGCCGTCCGCGAGGTCGCGGCCCTGCCGGACCCCGTCGGCCGCGTCGTCGGCGGGCATCGCATGCCCAACGGCGTCGCCCTCGAACAGGTGCGGGTGCCCTTCGGCGTGGTCGGCGCGATCTACGAGGCCCGCCCCAACGTCACTGTCGACATCGCCGCTCTCGCGCTGCGCTCGGGCAACGCGGCCGTGCTGCGCGGGGGCAGCGCCGCCAAGGAGAGCAACACCGTGCTCGTGCGCGTCATGCGCGACGCCCTCGCTGCAGCAGGGGTGACCGCAGAGGCGATCCAGACCGTGGACGACTTCGGCCGCGCCGGCGCCACGGCGATGATGCACGCCCGCGGTCTCATCGACGTGCTCGTGCCGCGCGGAAGTGCAGGGCTCATCGAGACCGTCGTGACCGAATCCACGGTCCCCGTGATCGAGACCGGGGCCGGCGTGGTGCACATCGTGCTGGACGAGACCGCGCCGCTGGACTGGGCGCGCGACATCGTCGTGAACGCCAAGGTGCAGCGCCCCAGCGTGTGCAACGCGGTGGAGACCGTCCTGGTGCTCCGCGCCGCCGCCGACCGGCTCGTGCCCGAGGTCGCGGAGGCGCTGATCGCGCAGGGCGTCACGATCCACGGTGACGAGGACGTCCGCCGGCTCGTGCCCGCGGCGGTCCCGACGACCGACGAGGACTGGGCCACCGAGCACATGAGCCTCGACCTGTCGATGCGCGTGGTGGACGATCTCGACGGCGCCCTCGCGCACATCCGGCGGTACAGCACGGGGCACACCGAGTCGATCATCAGCACGGACGCCCTCGCGATCGAGCGCTTCCTGGCCGAGGTCGACTCGGCCGTGGTGATGGCGAACGCGTCGACGCGGTTCACGGACGGGGGCGAGTTCGGCTTCGGCGCCGAGGTGGGCATCTCCACGCAGAAGCTGCACGCCAGAGGCCCGATGGGACTCGCCGAGCTGACCAGCACCAAGTGGCTCGCGCGCGGAGCGGGGCAGACGCGCGGCTGAGGGCTAGACTGAGGAGCTGAGATCCACCCTGATCACTCTGGAGAATCGATGAACCTCGTCGCACAGCTCGTGCAGACCGCCGCAGAGACCACCGAGCACCACGGCAACGTGGCGCTGGAGACCCTTCCGTTCGGTCTGATCGCCGCCGGCGTGTTCGCGCTGCTCGGCCTGGTCGCGCTCTCCTACCGCAACGTCGCCAACCGCCACGACCGCAAGGCGCAGGCGTGGGCGGCGGAGCACGGTCACGAAGGACACGGGGCCGGTCACGGTCACTGAGCTGATCCGATGACGACCACTCCTGCGCCGCGGATCGGCGTGATGGGCGGAACTTTCGACCCCATCCATCACGGTCACCTCGTCGCCGCCAGCGAAGTGGCGCACTCGTTCGGACTGGACGAGGTCGTCTTCGTGCCCACGGGTCAGCCGTGGCAGAAGAGCGATGTGTCGGACAGCGAGCACCGCTATCTGATGACGGTCATCGCGACGGCCTCGAACCCGTCGTTCACCGTCAGCCGCGTGGACATCGATCGTGAGGGCCCGACCTACACGATCGACACGCTGCGGGATCTGAAGACCCAGCGCCCCGATGCGGAGTTCTTCTTCATCACCGGCGCAGACGCCGTGGCGCAGATTCTCAGCTGGAGGGATCATGATGAACTGTGGGATCTGGCCCACTTCGTCGCGGTTTCCCGACCAGGTCACGTGCTGAGCACGGACGGTCTGCCCAGCGACGACGTCAGCCAACTCGAAGTCCCCGCCCTCGCGATCTCGTCGACCGATTGCCGATCCCGCGTCCGCGAGGGGGATCCCGTCTGGTACCTCGTGCCGGACGGTGTGGTCCAGTACATCGCGAAGCATCACCTTTATCGGAGCACGTCATGAGCACATCGGATCAGCACGCGAACATTGCTGATCAGTCAGCCGGCAGCACCCAACTCACCCGCAAGCAGCTGCGGGAGGTGCGCCTCACCGGATCGACCCCGATCGTCACTCCGGAGGAGGCGGAGGCGTCGCGCTTGCAGAGCGTTGCGGCGGCTGCCGCGGCTGCGCCGGTGGCGGAGCCCGTCCTCGAGGCCCCCGTTGCGGAGCCCGTCGTCGAGGCCCCTGTCGTCGAGGCCCCTGTCGTCGAGGCCCCTGTCGCTGAGCCCGCTGTTGCTGAGCCCGCTGCACTGGCTCCCGCGCCGGCCGCGCCGGCCGACGTCGACTCCCAGGACTCCGCCGAGGGCGATGAGCCGCTCACGCGTCGCCAGAAGCGCGAGCAGGAGCGGCTCCGCACCGGCGCTCTGCCGGTGTCCGATCCGTCCGCCCAGGGCGCTCCGAGCGCGCCTGCCCCCGCTGCCGAGCCCGTTGCGGCTCCTGCCACGGCGGCCCCCTCGTTCGCCCCGCCGGTGGTCCCGGCCGCGGCGCCTGTCGCATCCGAGCCCGCGCCGGCCGTGCCCGCGACGCCCGCGGCGTCCGAGATGATCACCGACGTTCCGCGGCCCAGCTACCCGAGCCGTCGCCGGTCGTTCGAATCCACCGCGCCCGTGTCTGCCCCGGAGCCCGACGAGCAGGACGGCGTCGACGACGCCGAACAGGGCGTCGCCCCGGTCTCGGTCTCCTCGGTCGTGCGCGCCGAGGAGGAGACAGGACGCACGTGGCACGCGGATCCCGTCGCCGCCGCGCCTCAGCCCGTCGAGGGCACGCGGTCCTCCCGTCCGGCCGATACGGCTCCCGCCTCGGTGCTGCCCGCGGTCCCCGCCGCAGGCCCGACGCCCGCGCCGGACGCCGACCCGGTGAGCCTGCCCTTCTCGTCCGAGCAGACGGCGCTCTGGTCGGCAGCGGCGGACTCCGCCGCTGAGGCTCCGCAGATCCCCGCCGCTCCGACTCCGGCCGCACCCGCCGCGGCCGCGCCGCGCCCCGTACCGCAGACCGCACCTGTCGCGGGTTCCGCGTCCACGGTCAGCGCTGGTTTCGGCCAGCGCGTGCTCGCCGAGCAGGCGCGCACTCCGCAGGCCGACTCCTTCGACGCGCTGATCGGCGACTCCACGGGCTCGCACCACGCCGCACCGAACGCGCTGATCTTCCAGCAGGCGCCTGCGGGTCTGTCGCTGTCGGGTCCCGTCGCCTCCACCGGAGAGATCCTCGTCACCGGCAGCTACGACCTTCCTTCGGGCCTCGGCTCGCGCGGCCACGCCGACGGCGTCGCCGACGGCAAGGAGGTCGACGCCGTGCTCGTCGACGGCGAGCTCGCTCCCGCGTCCTCGCCCACCCCGATCGCCGCCAGCGCGGCGATCGGCACGATCAAGCCCGCCGGCGAGGTCATCCGCCCGCCCGAGCCCGAAAAGGGCAACAAGCTCATGCTCGCTCTGACCATCACCGCCGGCGCTCTCGCCGTCGCCCTGGTCGGCGCGCTCATCGTCGCCATCACCACAGGAGCGTTCTCTTCATGATGCAGTCGCCGTCCGCCGCAGACATGCTGCAGATCGCCGCCGACGCGGCCCGTTCCAAGGGCGGAGAGGATCTGCTCGCGCTGAACGTGTCGGAGCCGCTGCCGCTCGTCGACATCTTCCTCCTCGTCACCGGCAACAGCGAGCGCAACGTCGCCGCGATCGCCGACGAGGTCGAGGACAAGATGATCGAGGCGGGCCACAAGCGCGTCCGTCGCGAGGGCCGCAGTGAGGCACGCTGGGTGCTGCTCGACTTCGGCGACCTCATCGTGCACGTCTTCCACGAGGAGGAGCGCACGTATTACGGTCTGGAGCGCCTCTGGAAGGACTGCCCCGTCGTGCCGATCGCCGAGCCCGCGCCGCTCGGCGTGCCCGCCGAGCGGGACTGATCCGGCGAGGATCCGCGATCCGCGAGTAGGGTCGAGCCGTGGGACGGATCACGACGCTGCGGCCGGTCACCCGGATCGCCCTGGGGGAGGGCGTGCATCGTCGCGCCGACACGCTCGCGGTCGAGGAACCGCTCGAGATCCGGATCGGCGGTGTGCCGCTCGCGGTCACGATGCGGACCCCCGGCCATGACGTCGAACTCGCGATCGGATTCCTCGTCTCGGAGGGCGTGATCTCGGAGAGGGCCGACTTCCGCGCCGCGATCCACTGCGGCGGTCCCGGCACCGGCGGCGCCGAGAACACCTACAACGTGCTCGACACGTCGCTCGCCCCCGGGGTGCGGCTGCCCGGCGCCGACGAGGCGCGCCGCTTCTACACGACCAGTTCGTGCGGCGTGTGCGGCAAAGCCAGCATCGACGCGGTGCGGACGGTGTCGCACTACGACGTCGTACAGGACGACGTCGAGGTCGAGGCGGGATGGATCGCGGAGCTGCCGGACCGGCTCCGCGCCGAACAGGCCGCTTTCGACAAGACCGGGGGACTGCACGCCGCCGCCCTCTTCGACGCCGTCAGCGGCGAGCTGCTCGTGATCCGGGAGGACGTGGGCCGGCACAACGCCGTGGACAAGGTGGTCGGCTGGGCGCTTCAGGAGGGGCGGCTCCCGCTACGTTCGACCGTGCTGCAGGTGTCGGGACGGGCGAGTTTCGAGCTCGTGCAGAAGGCCGTCATGGCGGGGATCCCGATCCTCTCGGCGGTCTCGGCACCGTCCTCGCTGGCGGCGGAGCTCGCCGAGCAGACCGGTCTGACGCTGCTCGGCTTCGTGCGAGGACGATCCATGAACGTGTACGCGCATGCGCAGCGCGTGCTGATCGATGCGGCGACGCAGGGCGAGGAGCCCGTGCGGGAAGGACAGGCAGAGCGATGAGCGACGACGTGGACGCGCGCGGAGGAACGGCCTTCGGGCTCATGCCGGACGAGCCCCGACAGGGCGGCTACGGGCCGCGCACGACGGCGGCCTGGTCGCGGAAGCCCTACCGTCACCCTGCCGCGGGCTGGGGCGCGGCGAAGTCGGTCGGTCAGGTGCTGCTGCGCGAGCGCGAGCCGATCGCGGGTTCCGGCGCGATGCTCATCATGAACCACGGCGTCTCGGGATACGACTGCCCCGGCTGTGCCTGGCCGGACGATCCGGGCAATCTGCGCCTGGACATCTGCGAGAACGGGATCAAGCACGTCACGTGGGAGATGACGCACAAGCGCGTCGACCGGCAGTTCTTCGCGTCGCACACGGTCGCCGAGCTGTCCTCGTGGACGGACTTCGACCTCGAGGATCAGGGGCGCCTCACCGAGCCGATGAGCTACGACGCCGCGAGCGACCGGTACGTGCCGATCTCCTGGGACGACGCGTTCGCGCTCATAGGCGAAGAACTGCAGGGTCTCGCCAGTCCTGACGAGGCCAGCTTCTACACCTCGGGACGCCTGAGCAACGAGGCGACGTTCCTGTATCAGCTCATGGTGCGCGAGTATGGCACCAACAACCTCCCGGACTGCTCGAACATGTGCCACGAGGCCTCGGGGCGTGCGCTGAAGGCCTCGCTCGCCACGGGCAAGGGAACCGCGGATCTGCGTGACTGGGACGAGTGCGACGCGCTCTTCGTCCTGGGCGTGAACGCCGCGTCGAACGCCCCGCGCATGCTGACGGCGCTGTCCGACGCCGTCCGTCGCGGCGCGCAGGTGGTGCACGTCAACCCGCTCGTCGAGGTCGGGGCGACGCGGACGATCGTGCCGCACGACTTCGTCGACATGGCCCTGTTCAAGAGCACCGCCACCAGCACGATGAACCTGCAGGTGCGCCTCGGCGGCGATCTCGCGCTCATCCGCGGGATGGCGAAAGTCGTCTTCGAGGCGGCAGAGGCGGATCCCACCGTCCTCGACACCGCATTCCTCCGCGCCTACACGAACGGTCTCGAGGACTACCGGGCGCTGGTCGAGGCCACGCCCTGGGCGGAGCTGGTGCGGCAGTCCGGCCTCAGCGAGGAGCGGATCCGCGAATCCGCGGCGGTCTACCTCGGCTCGGAGCGGACCGTGATCAGCTGGTGCCTCGGCGTGAGTCAGCATGAGCACGGGGTGGACACCGTGCGCGAGATCGTGAACCTGCTGCTGCTGCGCGGCAACATCGGGCGCCCGGGGACCGGGCCGTCGCCCGTGCGCGGGCACAGCAACGTGCAGGGCAACCGCACCTGCGGCATCGACCACCGCCCGCCTGCGTGGACGGATCGGCTGGCGGAGGTCTGCCGCATCGACCCGCCGCGCCATCCCGGTCTGGACACGGTCAAGACGATCCGCGGCATGCACGACGGCACGGTCAAGGTCTTCGTCGGCATGGGCGGCAACTTCGTGCTCGCCGCCCCCGACACGGCGTACACCGCCGAGGCGCTGAGCCGCTGCCGGCTGACGGTGCAGGTGAGCACGAAGCTCAACCGCAGTCACCTCGTCCACGGCGAGAAGGCGCTGATCCTGCCCTGCCTCGGACGCACCGAGCGGGATCAGCAGCAGGCCGGTCCGCAGGGCGTCACGGTCGAGGACGCGATGAGCATGGTGCACCTCTCGGTGGGACGCAAGCGGCCGGCCTCGGCCTACCTGCGCTCTGAGCCCGCGATCATCGCCGGGATCGCGAAGGCCACCCTGCCGGCTTCGCAGACGCCCTGGGACGACTACATCGCCGACTACGACCGGATCAGGGACGTCATGGCGCAGGTCCTCCCCGGCTTCGAGGGCTTCAACGACCTGATCCGCAACCGTCACGGCTTCCGCATCCCGCAGCCGGCCCGCGAGCGCGTGTTCGAGACGGAGTCCGGGCAGGCCGAGTTCTCGCACGCGCCGCTGCCCGATGTGATCCCCGCGTCCGCCGAGACGCTGGTGCTGCAGACCATGCGCTCGCACGACCAGTGGAACACGACGATCTACTCGAGCAACGACCGCTACCGCGGCGTGAAGAACCTGCGCGAGCTGATCTTCCTGCACGAGGAAGACATGCGTTCGAGGGGGATCGCGGAGGGGGATCTCGTCGACATCCGGTCGACCTCGAAGGACGGATCCACCCGTGTCGTGCGCTCCTTCCGCGCGGTGCCCTACGACCTTCCGCAGGGCTGCGCGGCCGGCTACATGCCGGAGTTGAACGTGCTGATCGGGCACGCCGACTTCAGTGCGCAGAGCGACCAGCCGCTCATGAAGAGCATCCAGGTCACCGTCACCCGGTCCGCGGCCCGCGCGGCCTGAGCGCCGCCGGGTTCGTCCTCAGGCGTCCGCGAGCTGCAGCGCCGCCTCGCGGACCGCGCGGAGGCGCTCTCCGAACCCGTCCGGCACCTCCGCGGGCAGGGCGTCGACCGGGAACCAGCGCACATCCTCGCTCTCGTCGCTGACGGCGATGGGCGCGGCGGGATCCGCGAGGGCCGCGAAGCCGATGTCCCAGTGCGCGGCGCAGGCGAAGCCCTGCTGCAGCGCATGCCGGTCGAGATCGAGGATCGCGGCCGAGAGCAGGCGCAGATCGCCGATCCCGGACTCCTCCCGCGCCTCCCGCTGCGCGGTCGCGGAGACCGACGGGTCCTGCGGTTCGACGTGCCCGCCGAACTGCACCCAGAACCGCCCCTTGCCGTGGAAGCACAGCAGCACCTGGGCGAAGTCGGGGGAGAACACGAAGCAGGATCCCGTGACGTGCTCCGCTCCGCCGTCGCGGCGCAGTGCGTCATCGCCGCCGGCGCGCACGAACTCGAGATAGGCGTCCCGCACGGGGGAGAACGGCAGCGCGGTCAGGTCGCGGAGCAGGTCGTGATGGCGCATCCCGCCATTCTGCCGTGGGATGAGCGGGCCCGTCGCCCTCGCGCTCAGAGGTCGCGGGCGAAGAGGTCTTCCCAGGTCTCGCGGCGGATCACGGCTCTGGCCGCGCCATCGCGCACGAACACCACGGGAGGACGGCGGTAGCCGTTGTAGTTGTTCGCCATGGTGTGCGTGTAGGCGCCCGTCGCAGGCACCGCGAGCAGGTCGCCGACGCGGACCTCGGGGAGGCGCAGGGGATCGATGAGGACGTCGCCGGACTCGCAGTGCCGACCGACCACGACGACGTCCTCCACGGCGTCCTCGTGCAGGCGCTGAGCGAGCGCGGCCTCGTAGCGCTGCTGGAAGAGCGCCACCTCGAGGTTGTCGCCCATCCCGCCGTCGACCGCCACGAACGTGCGGGCGTCGCGCTTCACCGTGGTCACGGTGTACAGGGTCAGCGCCGAGGCGTTCACCATGCTGCGTCCGGGCTCGATGATGATCTCGGCCTCCGCGGGGAGGTGCTCCGCCGCCGCGGCGAGCAGCGCCTCGATGTAGGCGTCGACTGTGGCCGGGTGCTCGTCGTAGGTGTAGCGCGCTCCCAGCCCGCCGCCGAGGTCGTAGACGGGGAAGGTTCCGAGCGCGGCGAGGGGTGCGACCGCGGCGGCGAGTTCGGCCGGATCCATGATCTGCGAGCCGACGTGGGCGTGCACACCGCGCATCCGCAGTCGCGGACTCGCCTCGATCCTGGCGATGAGGGCCTTCGCGGCGGCGGCGGTGAGGCCGAACTTGGATCCCACCTGTCCGGTCTGCACGTGCGGATGCGTGGAGGACTCCACCTCGGGGATCACGCGCACGAGCACGTCCTGGGCGCGTCCCTCCGGCACCAGCTGCTCGAGGCGGTCCACGTCGTCGGCGTTGTCGACGACGACCAGGCCGAGTCCGGCGTCCACCGCGATCCTCAGCTCCTCGGTCGTCTTCGCGTTGCCGTGCATGACCAGCAGCGCGGGGTCGATGCCGGCGCGCAGCGCGCTGAGGATCTCGCCGCCACCCGCGACGTCCAGCCCGATGCCCTCCTCGACCATGACCCGCTGCACGGCCGTGGCCGGGAACGCCTTCGACGCGAACACCACGCGGGCGTTCGGGCGGCGCGAGGTCAGCGCAGTGCGGTACTCCTGCGCGCGGGCGCGCAGTGCGGCCTCGTCCACGATGATCGCCGGTGTGCCGAACTCCCGGGCGAGATCGTCGACGCGGCATCCTCCGATCCTCAGGGTGCCGTCGGCATCGACCTCCGTGCCGACGGGGAGGAGCTCGAGCAGGGGGTGCGGCATGGGTTTCGCCCTTCGTTCGGTTCGGAGTCTACGCAGGGGCCGCGGCTCGAGAGCGGCGGCCCCTGCCGTGCGGAGGATCGGGGATCCGCCGCACCCGTGGGTCAGTCGAGGTCGGGGACGGCGGCGCCGCGGGGCACCACGACCACCGGAACAGGGGCGTGGCGCACGACCTTCGCCGCATGCGAGCCCAGGAAGACCCGGGCGATCGGCCCGAGCGTGCTCGAGCCGACCACGAGCACCTCATCGGCGCGCCATTCGACCTGTGCCATCGCCGCATCCCAGCTGTCGCCCACGCCGATCTCGGTGCCTGCGATCCGAGGCGCCTCCTCGAGTCGCGACACCTGAGCGAGCAAGCCGCCCGCCTGACGCTCGATGTCCTCGGTCCACTGCCGGGCGATGCGCTTCTCGGCATCGAGACCCGCTCCCGAGGTCCCGGACTCCGGGGGGACGACGGCGAACGAGGCGATACGCAGATCGGCGCCCACCGCGGCGGCCACGCCGGCCGCGCCGAGCACGAGGTCGCCCGAGGAGTCGGTCCCGCGGAATGCCGCAGTCACGCGGCCCACGCGGGCGTCCTCGGCGGCGCGGAAACCGCGGGGTGCGATCGCGACCGGTACGGGCGAGGCATGCAGCAGAGCGTCGCTCTCCGACCCCAGAGCGATCCGGCCGACGGGAGCGGCGGAGGACGAGCCGATCACGATGAGGGCGGCGCCGCGGTCGACCGCGAGCTCGGCGAGCCCGCGCCGTGCGGAGGACGCCTCGTGCACGAGGTACTCCGCGCGGACGCTGCCGCCCAGCACGGCGGCGGCATGATCGAGCACGAGATTCGCGGTGTCGCGCGTGTACCCGCGCCATTCCGCGTCTGCGCTGCCCGCGGCCATCGGCCACGTCTGCGGAAGCACCGTGGCGACCACGAGGTCGGTGTCGGCGGAGCGGGCCAGCATCGCTGCGAGATGCAGCACCGCCGTGGAGCGGTGCGCCGGATCCAGCCCGACGACGAGGCTCATGTCCGGTCCGCCTTGCGGCGGGCCTCGGCCGCCTCTCGCACGGCTCCGGTGCTGGGCTGTGCGACATTGGTCGTGTACGGCGCCTCGGCCTCGATCACGGGGTGTCCGACCTGGAGCGCGGAGTGGCGACGGCCGTAGAACCAGTAGAAGACGAGGAAGACGGCGGTCCAGGCCAGGAACACCAGGATCGTGAACAGGCGCAGCTGGGTGATGATCGCGATGCAGCCGAGGATCGACAGGATCGGGATCGTCCAGCCCAGCGGGAGGCGGAAGCCGCGCTCCAGCTCGGGCTCGCGGACACGCAGGATGATCACGCCGAGGGACACCACCAGGAACGCCACGAGCGTGCCGATGCTGGTCATCTCCGCGAGGAAGTCGATCGGGACGACCGCCGCGAGGACGCCGGTGGCGATCATGACGATGACCGTGTTGGGGATCGGCGTCATCGTGCGCGGGTTGACCTTCGCGAAGACCCGCGGGATCATCCCGTCGCGGGACATCGCGAACAGGATGCGCGTCTGCCCGTACAGGCAGACCAGCGTCACTGAGAAGATCGAGATGATCGCCCCGATCGCCACGACGGTGCCCGGCCAGGTGGATCCGATGATGTTCTGCAGGATCGCGGCGAGGCCGGCGTCCTGGTTCTTGAACTTCTCGGGCGCCTGGGCGCCGAGCGCGGCGAGGCACGTGAGCACGTACAGCGTGATGATGATCCCGAGCGCGAACATGATCGCGATCGGCAGGTTGCGCTTCGGGTTCTTCGCCTCGTCACCGGCGGTGGAGACCGCGTCGAGTCCGACGAACGAGAAGAAGATGATTCCGGCTCCGCCGACGACGCCCGCGAGGCCGGCGGGGGCGAAGTTGTGGAAGTGGTCGGTGTTCCAGCCGGTGAACGCGACCGCGCAGAAGAACAGCACGACCGAGATCTTGATGACCACCATGATGCTGTTCACGAGCGTGGACTCGCGGGCGCCGCGCATGAGCAGCAGCGCGCAGAGCACGATCACGATCACGGCGGGGATGTTCACGATGCCGCCCTGCTCGGGCGCCTGCGACAACTGGACCGGGATCTGCCAGCCGAACAGGTTTTGCAGCAGCTGATTGACGTACTGGGACCACCCGACGGCGACCGCCGCGGTCGAGACGCCGTACTCCAGCAGCAGGCAGGCGCCGACCGCCATCGCCGTGCCCTCGCCGAGAGTCGCATAGGCATAGGAGTAGGTGGATCCCGACACGGGCACCGCACCGGCCATCTCCGCGTAGCAGAGCGCGGTGAGCCCGGCGACGACGCCGCCGATCACGAAGGACCAGATCACGGCGGGACCGGCGATCGGCACGGCCTGCGACAGGATGAAGAAGATGCCGGTGCCGAGCGTCCCGCCGACGCCGATCATGGTCAGCGAGAACAGGCCGATGCTCCTCTTCAGGTGCACCTCCCCGGTCGCGACCGGCGCGGTGGGTTTCCGGCGCAGCAACTGCTGGGCGATGGTGGGCATGGACCAATCTCCTTCGAATGGTGGGGCCGACCCGCGACGCGGTGCGCCGCGGGAACCTTTGTTCAGACTTCTCTCGTCACCCGGAAGCGCGACACCTGCGCGTCCACGGCACCGCGGACGTACCCGCTGGGGGACACCGCGACCGCCTGCAGGAACGCGACGGTCTCCGCCGTGATCTGCTCGCCGGGGATCACGTTCGGGATCCCCGGCGGATAGGCGGCGAGGGTGTCCGCAGAGATACGGCCGACCGCTTCCGCGGCAGGCACGAGCTCGGTGGCGGAGAAGAATGCGTCGCGCGGCAGGATCCGCAGTGGTCCGGACGGCGGGAGCGCCGGGAAGCCGGCCGCGTCGCCCGCGGTGCGCTCGGCGTGAGCGTCCGCCGAGTCGACGGCGGCGACGAGCGCGCGGTGCGCGGTCGCGAGATCCGGCGTCGTTCCCGCGCCGATGAGGGCGACGAGGGAGGTGGCGGTGGACATCTCGAAGTAGATGCCGTCGCGCTCGATCAGTCGCTGACGCAGCCAGTGACCGCTCACGCCGGTGGCGGAGACGTCGATGGGAACCCGCAGCGGGTCGACGGCGACGATGTCCTCGAAGGCATCGAAGCCGTCGCTGAGGACGGCGAAGCGCGGGTCCTCGCGCAGCGCGTCGCGGAACGACTCCGCTGCGGCGATCGACTGACCGATGTGGTGCTCGCCGGTCATCAGGGAGTGGCGGGCGATGTCCAGCGAGGCCTGCAGCAGCGCGGAGGACGAGGTCGAGGCGGTGAGCGTGACCGCGCGCTCGACCAGCGGCTCCAGACGATCGGCGAACGGGCCGTCCCCGAGGTGCAGCATCGCCGACTGGGTCAGGGATCCGGCGAGCTTGTGCGTGCTCGAGACGACGAGGTCGGCGCCGAGCCGCGTGGGCGACTCCGGCAGATCGGGGTGGAACCCGAAGTGGGGGCCCCAGGCGCCGTCCACGATGAGCGGAGCGCCGTGCGCATGGGAGACCTCGGCGAGGCCGGCGATGTCGGCGACGGCGCCGAAGTAGCTGGGCGAGACGATGTACACGGCGCTCGCGGCGTGCCCGTCGCGCGCGGCGGAGGTCATGGCCTCGTCGAGGGCCGCGGGGGAGACGCCGTGCGCGATGCCGTGCCGGGCGTCGACCGAGGGCAGCACGAACGACGGGGTGAGTCCCGCGGTGAGGACGCCGTCGCTGAAGCTGGAGTGGGCGCTGCGCTGCGAGAGGATCCCCGGGCCGAGCCCGCGCACCGCGAGAGCGGCGACGCGGTTGGCCTGAGACGCGCCTCCGGTGAGGAACCAGGTGCGGCGTGCACCCCAGGCATCTGCGGCGAGGTTGAGCGCCTGGGAGAGCGGCGAGTCCTCGCCGAGATCGATGCGCTCCAGCAGCATGGGGACGTCGAGCTGCAGCACGCGCTCGCCGAGGAACTCCGCGAGCCGGGCGCTCAGCCCGCGGCCGGTGCCACCGTGTCCCGGGACCATCAGCTGGATCGGCGCCCGCTCCGCGTGCCGCTCCAGAGCGTCGGCGTATGGGGTCTCGCGGTGGCGGGGATCCACGATCGGCGAGCCGGACGATGCGGCGGGGGACGGGTCGAGGGTGAGGGACTCGGGGAACGGCATTGGTCCATGGTGCGGCCATTCGGACGAAGGAGGAATCCCCGGAATTTCTCCTGGCCCACATATCCTGTATGTGACAGAATGCTGCCAAACGGTGCTTGCCGACATAGGAGGTTGGTTTCCATGCTCGATCTGCGCCAGCTGGAAGCGCTCCGCGCGGTGCACGCCGAGGGGTCGGTGACCGCGGCCGCGCGACGGCTCGGCTGGGGGCAGCCGACCGTCGACTACCACCTCAAGAACCTGGAGCGCCTCGTCGGCTCTCCCGTGCTGATCCGCTCGTCGCGGGGGAGCCGGCTCACCCCGGTCGGATCGCTGCTGCTGGAGCGGGCGCAGGAGATCCTGACCCTGGGCGAACGCGCGATCCGCGACGCCAGGGAGCTGACGTCGATGGGGCAGGTGCGACTGCGCTTCGGGACCTTCCCCACGGCGGCGGCGAAGATCCTGCCGTCGGTCGTGACGCGCGTGGACGATCTCGGGATCGAGGTCGACGCGATGCTCGAGGAGGTGCCGACGCTCGTGGACCGGATCAATCGCGGAGGCCTGGACGCCGCATTGGTCTACACCGTGCCGGGGTACGAGCTGCCGTTCCGCGCGCACGTCGCCACGAGGGAGGTGCACCGCGATCCGCTCCTGCTGGCCCTGCCCGTCGGGCATCCGCTCGCGACGCCGAGGCCCATCGACGTGCCGACGCTGCTCACGCTGTGGCAGGAGCGCTGGCTCTTCGCCGCGGCGGGGAACGATCCGATGGACACGATCGTGATCGACGCCTTCGCCGCCAGAGGGCATGCTCTGGACGTCGCGATCCGCACCGACGACTTCCAAGTGATGCTCGGGATGATCGCCGCCCGTCTCGCGGTGGGGCTGTTGCCGAGCCTCGCGGTCGGCGGATCTCATCCGGGGATCGTCCTGCGACCGATCGCGGATCCGTCCTTCGTGCGCTCGATCCTCGTGGCCACCTCGGCGGAGGGGTCGACGCGCGGGCCGTCCACCGCGGTCCGCCAGCTGGTGCTCGCGATCCGCGACGCCTTCAGCGCGCTGCCCTCCGCGTGACCCGGGGAGGGGATGACACGCCCGGCGGCGCGTATCAGGCGTCACGATTGGCGCAGTGAGACGGCCATGTTGTAGGCTGAACGAGTTGTCGCGGGAAGCCGCGAACAGCGTCTGGGCCTGTGGCGCAGCTGGTAGCGCACCTGCATGGCATGCAGGGGGTCAGGGGTTCGAGTCCCCTCAGGTCCACGAAAAACCCCTGGTCACCCAGGGGTTTTCGTGTATTCGGATGGGGTGGGAAACTCCCTGTTCCCGAGATGCGACGCACGCTACTGAACGCGCAGCGCTCATGGGTCTCAGCGCTGCGGGCCATCGGGTCGCGATCCCGTGAGCTGTGGGATCGTGGACGGATGCGATCGATGAACATGGGTCAGAGGGCGATCGCGGTCGCGCTCGCGAGCGTGCTGCTGTGCGGAGCGGCGACAGGCTGCTCCGTCATCGCCTCGGAGATCGACCACCGCGCCGGTGAAACGACCGGCTACGGGAGCATCGCTGAGGCTGTCGTGGCCGCGTCCCCCAGAGTGCTGGCAGTGGAGGACCTCGGAAAGTCGCTCAACGGGTTCGCCTACCGGCTTGACCTGTCACTCGTGACAGACAGCGGTGAACCGTTCTCCGCAGAAGAACTCGATGCGGTCGTCGAAGCGATCTGGGGTGCGGTGCCGTGGGAGCCGAACGCGATTGAGATCACGGCCGGAGCGGACACGACCGACGGTCACGAGGTGGTCGATCTGAGGGCGGCGGCGAACGGCCTCGCTCCACTGGGCGTGACAAATGCGGGGACAGGGGGCGTCGGGCTCACGGGCATGACCGAACGCTACGGCGCGTGGACCGGACCTCGGTGAGACTCTGACCTCGCTCCCGCGCATGCCATCCGCTCGAAGACTCCGGGCACCCCGCATGCGAGGTGGCAGACTGCTCCGTTGTGCGATCTTCGTGAGGGAGGACAAATGGATGGCGTGAGCTCCTTCGAGTTCGACACCGCCGCCCTGCGGGGACCGGTCGACCGATCAGCGCATGTCCGCCTGCCGGAGAGCGCGATCCACGGAAGCGCTGAGGAAGAGCTGTCGGTGCGACGGCTGGTGATCAGCGTCGTCATCCAGGCTCTCGGGTTCGGGGTGCTGGCCGCGATCGTGGTGGTGTTCGTGCAGCTGATCTTCGGCGGGGACGGGATGAACGTCCTCACCTGGATCATCGCGGCGTTCATGGTCGCGCCGTTCGCGATCGCGCAGATCAGAGCGTTCGGATCCCGCCGCCGGGCGCTCGACGAGAGCACCTACCGGCTCACCCGCTTCGCGGCGGACAACCGGATGAGTCACGTCGGCGCCGAGCCTGCGGCACAGCATCTCGTCGCCCGATTCCGCACCGGCGGGCCGCTCGCGATCAGGGATCTGCTGCGCGCGCCCGAGAGGTCCGGGCTCGAAGCGGGCACCTATCACTACGCGCGGAGCATGGGGCGCTCGACGGTCGCGCACAGTTCGAGCTATGTCGCGCTGGATCTTCGGGCCGCAGCGCCGTCGATGACCGTTGCCACGAAGTTCGGAGACGTCTGGAGCCAGACGTCGACCCGCGGAAGCACGCAGCATCAGGTCAGCATCAACGAGGACTTCGACGAGCGGGTCCGGGTTTACTGTGAGCCCCAGGACGACGAAGCCGTGCGGAGGCAGCTGACACCGCAGGTGCGTGACGCTCTGCTCGAGGTCGCCGGGAAGTGCGACATCGAGGTGGACGGCGGCCGGATCCACATCATCGCCCGCAAGACACTCCCGTTCACCGACCCCGTGTTCTGGCGCTGGGTCGGCGACATCGATCGTCTCGTCTCGCTCTTCTCGCGGCCGGACGCGCCAGTGCCCGCTGAGACGGCATCGGGATGGAGGAGCCGCAGCGTCGAGCGCGACGCTCTCTTCGCGGTGCCCCGGTCGGGCCGCGGCTTCGCCATCGGAGCCCTCGTCATCGTCCTGGGGCTGGTGGCTGCCGCCGTGACCACGGCGATGAGCTGAGGCGCCCGGGTACGACGTCTCGCAGCGAGCGGCATTGATAGGCTGAGGCCTTTGGGAACGGCGCGTTCCACAGCTGTAGGGAGCGATCGTGACCGGAAGCAGGGCAGAGGGCGCCTATCTGCGCGCTCTCGCGGCGTTCAAGACGCCGACGCTCGACCTGCTGCACGGCCGGTTCGCGCCCTTCGTCGTCGCCGTGCTCAGCCAGATGTTCTCCGCCGACCGGCCGACAGTGGCCGTCGCCGATGCGCACGTCGAGGTCGGCGAGATGCTGGATCAGCTCCGCGCGGCGGGCTATGGGCGCGACGACCGCCGGCTGCCCGCCACGACCGGTCGTGAGGTGTGCCGGTACTGGATCAAGGTCGGCTGGCTCGGCCAGCAGATCGAGGGCGAGAGCGAGGTCTACCGCCTCACCGCGCACGCCGTGCGTGCGCTCGAGATAGCCGACCTCACCGGGGGCGGCGCGCGCGTCTCCAACTCCCGGGTGCGCACCCTGCTCGAGGCCGTGGAGCGCCTCGCGGGGAACGCGGACGACGACCCGGCCCGGCGCCTGAGGCGCCTGCGCGCGGAGCGGGCGGCGCTCGACGCCCAGATCACGGCGCTCGAGAGCGGGGCGGCCGATCCTGTGCCGGAGGACGAACTGCTCGAAGAGGCTGAGAACGTGCTGCACCTCTCGCGAGGGCTGCCGGCGGACTTCACGCGCGTCGCGGAGTCGATCAAGGCGATGCAGCGCGATGTGATCCGAGACCTCCGTCGCGACGAGCGCCCGACCGGGGAGGTGCTGCGCGAATATCTGCTGCGCGGCCAGCAGGTCATGCAGTCGACGCGCGAGGGGCAGGCATTCGCGGGCGCGCTGCGCCTCATCGGCGACCCGGAGCGGATCGACGAGCTCACGGAGCAGCTGCACGGGCTCCTCGCGCGCCCGTTCGCGCAGCTGCTGGACGGCACTCAGCGCACGGAGCTCGACATGATCGGGCGTCGGATGGAGCTGGGCGTACAGGAGGTCTTGACCGCACAGCGCCGCGCGTCGCACGTCATCGCGGGTCAGGTGCGCACGCACGACCCCGCGCGCGATCGCCAGGTCGACGAGCTGCTGCGCGACGTCATCGCGGGGATGCAGGCCTGGACGCAGACGCGGACCCCCGAGACCCCGGTGGAACCGCTCCGCCGCCTGCCGGTGGCGAGCATCGGCCACCTGCGCCAATCGCTCGGCGACATCCGCCCGCCCGGATCGCCGGCGGCGCTGGTCACGCAGGGTCAGGACGCCGAGTTCGTCGACGCCGACACGCGGGCCTGGGGTGGCCCGCACTACGCCGAACTCGAGGCGCACGTCTCAGGACTCGCCGACGAGTTCGACCTCGGCGAGGCGTTTCAGGCGATCACCGCGGAAAGCACCCGCCGCCCGGTCGATCTGCTCGGACTGCTCGAGATCGCCCACCGCAACGGGCTGGCAGAGGCGGACGGGGTCTCGATCGTGGAGACCGTGCGCCCCGACGGCACCGCGCGCCGATTCGCGTTCGGATCCGTGACCGCCCATGCGAGGAAGGAAGAGGAACGATGACCTCCGATGTTGCAGAGACCTCCGATGCCACCGAGACCTCGGGGTTCATCGAGCCCGTCGCGATGGAGGACGACCTCGCCGAGCTGTTCCCGGGTGACCGCGGGGTGCTCGATCCCGAGGTGCGGCGCACGCTCGCGCTGATCCTGCACCGGCGCTTCCTGCTCGCCGACCGCAACCGCACCGAGTGGCGTGCCCTCCTCGACCACCAGACGGTGATCGAGTCGCGCCTCAACGATCTGTACATCCGGCTGATCGTCGATCACGCGCACGGTCTGGCGTACAAGCAGCAGATCCGCATCGACGAACTCGACATCCCGATCCTCCTGCGCGATACGCCGTACACCCGCTCCGAGACGCTCGTGCTGGTGCACCTGCGCACCGTCTACGAGCGCGAGAACGTGGCGGGCGAGGCCGCGCCGCGCATCGACATCGAGGACGTCGAGCAGACCGTGCTCAGCTACTTCACCGACGCCGATGGCGACATCTCGCGCCGCCAGAAGGCCGTGCGCGATGCGATGCGCAAGCTCTCGAACGACGGGATCATCAGCGAGGAGACGACCGGCCGCTATCGGATCGGTCCTCTCGTCGAGGTCGTGCTGAGTGCGGAGAAGCTCACCGAGCTGCGCGACTGGCTGCGCGACACCGCCGCCGAACGACGTGCCGCCGCAGGCGGCGTCGCGCTCGACGACGCCGCCGAGGAAGCCCTGGAGGACGCCCTGTCATGACCATGGTCGACACTCTCTTCGGACTGATCCCCGAAGCATCCCGCGGCCAGCAGTGGGTCGCGGAGGATCTGCAGCTGGTGAACTGGGGCGGCTACGACGGAGGACCGCACCGCGTGCGGTTCTCTCCTGCCGCGACCCTGCTGTGCGGCGGATCCGGATCCGGCAAGTCGACGCTCATGGACGCGTATATCGCGCTCATGATGCCGCACACCACGCCATTCAACGGCGCGTCGAACGGCGGTGTCACCGGGCGCCCCCGTGGCGACGAGCAGCGCAACGTGCTCTCCTACGGGCGCGGCAAGCTCGACGAGACGCGCACCGAGGAGGGCACGAAGGTGCAGGTGCTCCGCGGCGACGGCGAGGACACCTGGACAGCGATCGCGGTGACGTGGCGGGACCACGACGACTCGCGCTTCACAGCCGTGCGCGCCTGGTACATCCCGGCCGGCGCGCGCGTGCTCGAGGACACGGTGCGCGTGCGCGCCACCGCGAACACCGCGTTCGACCTCGCGACACTCGAGCGTGCGGCCGCGCAGCGCCTCACCGACGCCTCCGTGCGCGCCGCCGGGCTGGAACCCGTGGGCACGGACCGCGAGTTCTCGGCACGGCTGCACTCCGTGCTGGGCATCGGAGCCGCGGGATCCGGCGCGAACGCGATGAGCCTGCTCGCCCGCATCCAGGCGGGACAGCAGATCACGACGGTCGACGACCTGTACAAGCGCCTGGTGCTCGAAGAGCCAGAGACGATGCGCACCGCGGACGCCGTGGTCGTGCACTTCGACGAGCTCGAGAGCACGAAGCAGCGCATGCTCGTTGCACGCCAGCAGGTCGCCGCCCTCGAGCCGATCCGGGACCTGCGCCAGCGCATCGACACCGCGGCCGGCCGGATGACGCTCATCGACGCGGTGGGCGTGTTCGAGGATCCGACGTCCGTCGCCTCCCTCTGGCGTGCCGAGCGGCGCATGGATCTGCTCCGCACGGTCGAGGATGAGCTCCGCGACCGTACCCGCGTGCTCGACGTCCTCGTCCGGGAGAAGCGCGTGCAGGCCGAGGCCGCGGAGGTCGAGCACGAGGGCCTGCGGGATCTGCTGCGCGAGCGCGGCGGCGACAGGCTGGAGACGGCGCAGCGGGAGCTGCGCGGCGTCGAGCGGCGTCTCGAGGACGCTCGAGTCCTTCGTGCGAGGTTCGACGACGACCTGCGCGCGCTCGGCGCGGAGGTGCACAGCAGGGCGGAGTTCGACAAGCTCGTCGGGCGCGCCCGCGCGGTGCTCGGCGACGCGGATGCCAAGGGCAGCGCGCGCGAGGCCTGGGCCGACGCGCGTCGCACCAGGGACGGCCTCAAGACCGAACTCGCGCAGCGCGAGCGTGCGGCCGAGGAGGCCACGGCGTTCGCGGGAAACATCCCCGGCGACCTGTACCGTTCCCGCGAGATGCTCGCCGAGGCGGCGGGGCTCGAACCGCACCAGCTGCCCTTCGTGGGCGAGCTCATCGAGGTCCGCACCGAGTACGAGCCGTGGCGCGAGGCGTTCAACCTCGCCCTCGGCGGCTTCGCCACGACCGTGCTGCTCGACATCGCCGACCTGGACCGGTTCCGCACCGCGATCGACGGCATGCGCACTCCGCGCCGCCTCACGTACCAGGGCGTGCACACCGGACTCTCCGTGAGCGGTGGGGGAGCGGAGAACCGGCTGCCGGGACGTCTCGAGTACGCCGACACTCCGTTCGCCGGGTGGCTGCAGGTGCGGCTGGCCGAGCGGTTCGGCTTCGTCTGCGTCAACACTGCCGCGGAGCTCGCCGCGCACGAGCAGGCGCTCACGATCACGGGTCAGGTCTCCCGCGGAGACCAGGGCGCGCATGGCGGCCACGGCCGGGCCAACGTGCTCGGCTTCTCCAACCGCGCCCGGCTGCGCGAGCTCGAGGCCGCGGTCGAGGAGCTTCGGCCCGCTCTCGAGCGTGCGGAGGAAGCCGTGACGGCGGCCGAGACGGCGCTGGACCGTTTCGATGCCGAGCGCGCGGCCTTCGCGCGGATCGTGGACGTCGTGTGGGACCAGGTCGACGTCGATGCCCTCGTCGCCGTGCAGGAGCGCTGGCGCGGCGTCGAGACCGAGGTCGCGGAGAAGAACCCGGACATCGCCGGGATCGCGGCGCAGATCGAGAAGGCCAAGGGCCTGGCAGGACGACTCCGCGAGGAGATCGGCGCGGCCACGGCCGAGCGCCAGCAGGTCGAGCGACGTTGGGGCGAGATCACCGACGACGTCGACGCCGGTCAGGCGCTGATCGACGAGGCGACCGGATCCGATCGTGCCGTGGGCACGGAGCAGGCGCAGTACCTCGACGACCGCTTCGCCTCGCCCGCATCGGCCAAGGCCGCACCCTCGGTGCTGCTGGAGCGCTTCGACGGTGCGCTGCAGACCGCGGGCAACCGGCTGAACGAGGACCGGGCGACGGCGTTCGAGGCTCACCACGAACAGCGCGAGAGCATGCGCCGTCTGATGGCCGGATTCCTGGAGCGCTGGGAGAACCCGAACCTAGTCGCCGATCCGGATCTGTACGTCGACGACTTCGAGAGCATCCTCGCGGCGCTCGAGACGAGCGGTCTGCATCAGCTCGAGAGCGAGTGGCGGGACAGCCTCGTCCACCTCTCCGGGAACGATCTCACGAACCTCGACTCCACGCTCGGCCGGGCGCTGCGGGACATCCGGGAACGGATCGAGCCGATCAACCGGATCATGCAGGACCTGCCGTTCTACGACGACCACCACCGCCTGCAGATCACGACCCGCGAGAGCCAGTCCGAGGCGCGCAAGCGCTTCCGTCGTGACCTGCGCGAGGTGCGAGGGCTCATCGAGACCGCGTCCAGCGATCAGGAACGCGAGCAGGCCTACCGCCGGATGTCGCGTCTCATCGGGCACCTGCGGCGCACCGCGCCGGACTTCGCCGATCTCATCGACGTGCGCAACCACGTGCGGGTGAGTGCTGAGCGCGTCACCGCCGACACCAAGCAGCACGTCGCGCTCTACGACCACATCGGCGAGAAGTCCGGCGGCGAGTCGCAGGAGCTCATCGCGTTCATCGTCGGCGCCGCGCTCCGCTACCAGCTGGGCGACGCCGGGGCCGAGCGCCCGCGCTACGCCCCGGTGTTCATGGACGAGGCCCTCATCAAGGCCGATGCGCACTTCACCAAGCGGGCGATCGGCGCCTGGCGCGGTCTCGGGTTCCAGCTCGTGATCGGCGCCCCCAACGACAAGTACAGTGCGATCGAACCGCACGTCGACGTGGAGTACGACATCCTGAAGGACACCCAGGGGCGATCCTGGGCGAAACTCAAGGTCGCGTTGCCCGAGGCTCGCTGAGCCGCGCGGATCCTCGCACAGAGGCGGCCTGTCACCAGTCGCTGCGATCGAGCGCGGCCTGCAGGTCGCGCATCGCGCGCGCGTCCTCGCGGGTCGGCACGCCGCCGCGCTGCAGGATCCGGCGCGGCAGCCACGTCGGCATCGCGAGACGCGGGCGTCGCTGCGGCGACGGCGCGGCGTCCGCAGCGGTACGCGGGGAGGCATCCGTGCGCGCAAGAGGGATCCGGAAAGGGGCGGGGGTCGTGGCGGTCTCGGTCATGGCTTCAAAGCTACGAGCACCAGGATCCTGCCACCAGATGGCGGAAAGACTTTCGCCATAAAGATTCAGCCAGTATGATCGCAGCATGCTGCAGAGCGTCACCCTTCCCGTGATCGACGGGCTCGCCGTCTTCGAATTCGGCCTGCTCAGCGAGGTTTTCGGACTGGACCGGAGCGTCTATTCGGACGTCCCCGCCTTCGACTTCCGCGTGTGCGGCCTCGAGGCCGGGCGACCCGTGAGCACGGAGGTCGGGGCGCAGGTCATCCCCGCCTACGGGCTCGAGGCGATGGACCACGCCGACGTGATCGCGGTGCCCGCGGCACGCGTCCGTCCCGCCGAGGAGTACCCGGTCGAGCTGCTGGATGCGCTGCGCCGCGCCGCGGATCGCGGGGCGATCCTGCTGAGCGCCTGTTCCGGGGCCTTCATCTTGGGAGCCGCCGGGCTTCTCGACGGGAGGCCGTGCACGACGCACTGGCGCTATGCCGAGGAACTGCAGCGGCGCTACCCGACGGCCCGCATCGATCCGGACGTGCTGTTCGTGGACGACGGTGATCTGATCACGAGCGCCGGTACCGCGGCGGGCATCGATGCGAGTCTGCACCTCGTGCGACGCGAGCTCGGCAGCGCGATCGCCAATGTCATCGCCCGGAACATGGTGGTGCCGCCGCAGCGCGACGGCGGGCAGCGTCAGTACATCGAGCGCCCGGTGCCGCAGGCCGATTCGGATGCCATGGGCGATGTCCTGGCCTATCTGGGCGATCGTCTCGGCGCCGCGCATTCCGTCGCGTCGCTCGCGCAGCGTGCGCACATGTCCACCCGCACGTTCGCGCGGAGGTTCGTCGCAGAGACCGGGGTGACGCCGATGCAGTGGCTCACCGCTCAGCGCGTGCTGCATGCGCGGCTCGCCCTCGAGACGACCGATGCATCGATCGAGGAGATCGCGGCCACCTGCGGATTCGGCAGTGCGACGCTGTTCCGGCACCACTTCACGCGGGAGGTCGGGATCGCGCCGAGCGCATACCGTCGCACGTACGCCTGCGACCTCGCGGAGCAGACGGCGGAGCGAGAGCTGCTGTCCCTCGGGTAGCGCCTGGCCGGTCTGCTTGGAGCGCAGGGCTACCGCGTCGACAGATAGAGGACGAGCACGCCGATGATCACCAGCGCGACCGCAAGCATGCTCCACACCGGCGCTCCGTAGACATCTCGGAGGATCCACGGCGTCCGATATCCGCGCTCTGCGGCCGTCCGCCTGCGATGTCGTCTGCCGTCGTTCCGCGTCGCCATCGGGCGAGCGTAGGTCGGTGGGCTGAGGCTCGGCTATGACTGCGCCCGGTGTCGCCTGAGCGCGGTCAGGGTTGCGGATCGGATGGGGCAGGCATCCGCTCACCGGGATCCGATGGCGGGATGACAGACTGAATATATTGGTCCGACGTCTTGCGGAGGGAGCGAGCATGCACGACAATCGCAGCGATGCGCAGCTGCTCCGCGCTGTGCGGGACGGCGACGGCGGCGCCTGGGAGCTCCTGTGGCACCGGCACTACGACTCCGCTCTCCGGTACGCCCGGCGCCTCTACTGGTCGCGGGCGGAGGATCTCGTCTCGGAGTCGTTCCTCGCGATCTACCAGCAGCTGCGAACGCGGGACAACGGTCCGGATTCGTCCTTCCGCGCCTACCTGAAGACGGTGATCCGCAACACCTCCGCCCGATGGCATGCGGACGCCGGCCGGATGCTCGACACCGAGGACATCGATCAGGTGGATCCTCGCGATGGCCTCCGCCATGTCGAACGGGAGTCCGGTTCGGAGGATGTCCTCGCCGCGTTCGGAGCGCTTCCCGACCGCTGGCAGCGGGTGCTCTGGCTCTCCGAGGTGGACCAGGCGGGGCGTCCCGCGATCGCGCGCGAGCTGGGCATCAGACCGAATGCGGTGTCGGCGCTGCAACGTCGTGCCCGCGCGGGTATGAAGTATCAATGGCTGGTCCGGCAGGTTCCGACGGGGCTGCGCGGCGATGCCGCGCACGTCGCCCGACTGCTGCCGCAGCACGTGGCGCACCCCCGGAATGCGGCTCTCGCCGCCGAGGTCGCCGCGCACCTCGTGACCTGCATGCTCTGCACGGACCTGCTGCGGGGCATGCATGCCTCCGTCGCCCGGGCACAGGGCGGGGCGCTGTCGGCGGTGCTGCTCGGGACAGTCGGAGCGGGGGTGCCGGTCACCGCGTCGCTGAGCGCCGGGACAGCCGCCGCGGCCACGACCACGGCGGGCGCAGGTGTGCTGGCCTGGCTGTTCGCAGGCGGCGTCACCGCCGCTACGGTCGGCGGTCTCGTGGCGACGACGCTGCTCACCGTCACGCCTGCGGTCGCACCGCCGGCGGAGGCCCTCCGCGCCCCGACGGCGACAGCGCCGCCGTCGCCGTCGCCGGGCCCGTCCGCGGCCGCGGAGGCAGCTCGGATCGAGGTGCCCGAGCCGGTTGCGCCCGCGCCGGGTCCTCCGGGGGAGGCGGCGCCGGATCCCGCTCCGGTGGCTCCGGATCTCTCTGCGGTGATTCCGGATCCCGTTGCGGCCGTGATTCCGGATCCTGCCGTGCAGCTGCCTCCGGATGTCGTTGCGGGGGCGATTCCGGATCCCGTCGTGCAGGTGCCTCCGGATGGTGTTGCGGAACTGTGGTCGATGACCCTCCCGGACGCGTCACTGCCCGTCGTCGACCCGCCGCCGACGAGTATGCAGCGCGTCGCGACGTCCCAGATCGGCGTCCTGGGACTCTCGCTGGAACTGCGCGTCGTGCTTCCCTGACGTCTAGCCGCGGGCCGGGGCGGATCCTTTGCGCAGATTCCGTCGCTGGTGGTCATGCGGGCGGACGTCGTGGGGAGCGCAGCGCGGCATCCCATCCTCTGATTCCGTCGGTGCGGCGGGGACTGCCGCGGCTGCGGCAGCCGCTGCGGCATCGTCGGCGGCGGCGACCGCGGTGATGACGCTCAGGTTCCACGCAGCGCTGGGCCGGACTCGTCTGCGGTCGATCGCGCGTTCGCCCGGCTCCTCCGGATCGAGGGCGGATCCTTCGGCTGGCGTCTCGGAGTTGCGCATGTCATCCTCACTCGTGCATCGGCCCACCGCGAGCCGATCGTCCGACCCGGTGAGGGGTCGTCGATGTAGAGAGTCGGCAATCGGCCGATAGTGACGCGCTCCGGTGAAGAAACCCGAGGGGCATCCGCAGATCGTTGCGGGGAACACGGGAAGCGCTCGAGATGTTGCACCGGCCGTGGACATCCTCGACAGCATCGTGATCGGCGCGGGCCAGGCCGGCCTGTCGAGCTCGCACCATCTGCGCCGGCTCGGCATCGCGCATGTGGTCCTGGACGCGGACGATGCGCCGGGCGGTGCGTGGCAGCACCGATGGGACGCGCTCACGATGCAGGATGTGCACGGCGTCGCCGAGTTACCGGGATCCGTCCCGCCTCCGCGCACGACGGAGCAGGCGAACCGTGCGGTGCCGGCCTATTTCGCCGGCTACGAGCGCGCCCATGAGCTGCCGGTGATCCGGCCTGTGTACGTCGACCGGGTGACCGACGACGAAGGGATCCTCGTCGTGCACGCGGGGGATCGGAGCTGGCGCACGCGCACCCTCATCAACGCCACGGGCACGTGGACGCAGCCGTTCCTGCCGCATTACCCGGGTATGGAGACCTTCCTCGGGGAGCAGTTCCACACGGTCGACTACCCGGGACCGGAGCACCTCCGCGGCAAGCGTGTGCTCGTGGTCGGCGGCGGGGCGTCGGCCGTGCAGTTCCTGGGTGCACTCGCACCGATCGCGGACGTCGTGTGGGCCACCCGACGTCCGCCCGTCTGGCGCAACGACGACTTCACCCCCGAGGCGGGCGCCGCCGCCGTGGCGCTCGTCGAACAGCGCGTCGCGCAGGGTCTCGCCCCGCAGAGTGTGGTCAGCGTGACCGGGCTGATGCTGCGGCCGCAGGAGCAGGCGGCGGCCGAGCTCGGCGTCTACGACGCGCGCCGGCCCATGTTCGAGCGCATCGAGCCGGACGGCGTCCGATGGGCGGACGGCTCTTTCGAGCCTGTCGACGCGATCCTGTGGGCCACGGGGTTCCGGCCCGCGATCGGGCACCTCGCCCCGCTGCATCTGCGCAGCGAGCGCGGCGGGATCCAGCTCGACCGCGACGGGAGGGGCACGACGGCCGTGAAGGATCCGCGGATCCAGCTCGTGGGCTACGGCCCCTCGGCGAGCACGATCGGCGCGAACCGGGCCGGCCGCACCGCCGCGCGCGGCGTGCAGCGCTACCTCGCGCGGGCGCTTGCCGCGGTCGACGCGGGCTGAGCCGCTCGGGCCCGCGCGGGGTCCGGGCGCCCGCTTTCGGGGCGCGTTCTCCGGTTTTGGGGCGCGCTACGACGTGCAACCGGGGTGGGGCGCGCCCCAAAACGAGGTGGTGCGCCCCAAACCGAGCGACTGCGCGCGGGAGGGTGTCGAGTCAGGAGGGCGTCGGGACCGGATCCGGTCGACGTGGTGTTTCGGGGCGCGTTCTCCGGTTTTGGGGCGCGCTACGACGTGGAACCGGGGTACGGTGCGCCCCAAAATGAGGTGGTGCGCCCCAAACCGAGCGACTGCGAGCGGGAGAGCGTCGGGACCGGGCCCGTGTGAGATCAAGGGTCGGCCGGGTCCCGGCCCGGATCCGGGCTGTCAAGTTCGGATCCGGAGTTGGCCGTGGATTCGGGGCGCGTTCTCCGGTTTTGGGGCGCACCACGTCGTCGAAACCGGGCGTGGTGCGCCCCGAAGCGGTGGGGTGCGCCCCAAACGGAGCACAGGTGCGCCAGGAGAAGGAAGAGTGCGCGGGGGTCAGCGGATGATGCGGATCGAGCCGGTCGCGGTGGACGGGGAGACGGGCCGCGTGATCCGCAGCGCGTCGGCGATCAGCGCGCCGACCTTCGTCCCGATGCACAGGCTGATGAAGATCATCGGGGCGGCTGCGAGCGCCGCGGCGTCGAACGACGCGAGCGCCACGAGCCCGACCGTGCCGGGGACCAGGAGCAGGAAGGCCGGCTGGAACGAGACCGTCGCGGGGACCGCGAGCGTCATCCTCTCCAGCACCCGCGCCGCGAGGAACAGCAGCCCGGCGGTGATCCCCGTCGCGACGGTGCTGCCGGTGTACGGGCTCAGCAGCATCAGTGCCGCGTAGGTGCAGATCATCACGATCACCGTCGCGATCGTGAGGCGGAATCCGGATCCGAAGCTCAGCCCGATCCCGATCGCGAGCACCACGACACCGACCCAGCTCCAGGCCAGCGGCGGCACGGCCTCCCACCCACCGTGCCCCGTGACGAGCGAGGTCTCGCCGACGAGGGCCGCGGAACGCGGATCCACGCGCAGCCCGGTCGCCGCCGCGCCGGTGAAGATCCCCGCTGCCATGAACGTGAGCATGATCAGGCCGTACACGAGCCGCGATGCCCCGGTGACGATGTCGGCCGCGGTCAGTTCGAGGAGTGCGTTCGTGATGAGGGCGCCCGGCACGAGCAGCGCGACAGGGGCGCACACCGCGAAGAGCGGCACGGCGCCCAGATCCAGGCGATCGGCGACCACCCCGACGACGAGGGTCGAGATGAGCGATGCGACGAACGGGACCACGGCCGCGGCCGCGCGGATCCGCTCCGTGGCCAGCACGATCGCGGCGACGAGTCCGCCGACCAGCAGCGCGAGCACGATCGCCCACCACGGGCAGCGGAACAGTATCGCGAGTCCCGCCGCGAGGAGCGCGCCGCCGAGCGCGGTCTGCAGGACCGGATGACGGCGCTGCAGACCGCGGATGTGCGAGATGTGCGACGGAACCTGGTCCAGCGTGACGCGTCCCGCCTCGAGCCGTCGTGCGAGGCGGGAGGCGTGGGCGGTCTGGCGGAAGGTCAGCCCCGGCCCTCCGCCGGCGGAGATCGTGGTCGCTCCGGGGATGCCGGGACGGCTCACGAACACGTGCTCGGGGAGCACGGCGAAAGAGAGGTCAGCGCCGGGCGCAGTCGCGTCGCGGGCGCGCTCGAGCGTGCCGCGCACATCGGTCACGGACACGCCGGAATCGAGCAGCAGCGCGCCGAGGTCGCCGAGAGCGACGTCAGGGGAGACCGGATCGGAAGGGGACATCACCTGAAATCGTAGAACGTGCGGCGGCCCCCGCGCGGTTCGCAACGGTCAGCGGCGACCGGCCCCCGCGGAGACGCCCAGCCGCGGCGACCTAGGGCCTGTCTGACAAAGCCCGGACCGCACTGGAGGACGCCGACGACGAGGAGACCTCAGCCTCCACGCATCGGGGAAGGATTTGCTTGAGGAGAAGTGACGATAACTTGCGGCGTGTCGGTACCGATAGCCTGTCTGAGTTCTGTGCTGACCCCGCGCAGACGTTACTGGCGTGGAGGGAAACGCGCCAGGTGGGCCTCGTTTCTGGAGAGACTTCGTGGTGGACGCACGCACCGACGCTGACTTGCTGAGCGCTGTCCTCGAGGGAGATGAGCGCGCGTATGCGGTGCTGTGGGAGCGACACTTCCCTGCTGCTCGACGCTATGCGCATCGGCTCTTCGCTGCCAGAGCGGATGACCTGGTCTCGGAGTCTTTCCTCGCGATCTACCAGCAGGTGACCACGACGGATGCCGGGCCGCGGTTCGCGTTCCGGTCGTACTTGAAGACGGTTCTGCGCAACACGGCCATGCGGTGGTCTAACGAAGCGCGCCAGATGGTCCTCGCGGAGATGGTTGATTCCGTCGATGAGCGGGACGCGCTCAGCATGGCTGAGGTCGACAGCGAAGCCGGAGATGTCCTGGCGGCGCTGCAAGCCCTGCCGGAGCGGTGGCAGCGAGTGCTGTGGCTCGCGGAGGTTGCAGAGGTTGGTCGTCCTGCGATCGCGCGGGAGCTGGGGGTCAAGGCCAACGCTGTCTCAGCCCTTCAACGCAGGGCGCGCGCCGGTCTGAAGTATCAGTGGCTCATTCTCCAGGTTCCGCCCGCCGTTCGAGACGATCAGACCCATGCGGCGCGGCTTTTCCCGCAGTATCTGACCGAGCCGGCCAATGCGGCAGTTTCCGCCGAGGTGAACCTGCACATCGCTGAGTGCACGCCGTGCCGGGCCTTGCTGCGGGATACGCGGAGTTCGGCCGCACGCATGGGCGGCAGCACGCTTGCTGTGCTGCTGGGCACCGGCGGTGTCGGTGCTGCCACGGCTGCGTTGTCGTCGGCCACGACGGCCATCGCTGCAGTCGCCGGCGCAGGAGCCATGTCGTGGCTGGTGGGCGGAGGCATCGCGGCCGTCACCGCTGGCAGCCTGGTCATCTCGTCGTTCTTCACCGTGGGGCCAGCGGTCGCCGAACCTCAACCTGAACGCGTGCAGACTGTACCTTCCGCAGCCACCCCGCCAGCGTCCAGTGCAGAGCCCACCGCGTCGGCCGCTTCGCCGGCGGTCGGGGCACCGGAGCGGGTATCGGGTCAGCCGGATCCCGCGGATCAGGCCCTGGGCTTGACCGATGACCCCGCACACTACTTCCCTGGGTATCAATCCCGCCCGGATCCCGCCTCGAACGTCCCCGACCCGGGCATCGGCCCGACCCCGGAGCCGAGCCCGACAACGGGACCGGGCAGCAGCCCCACGGGGTTCACGCCCGGTGTCACCAGCCCGACCAGCAGCTCCGCGTACATCTCGCCGATCATCGCGGGAAAGACTTCGCCGGGCACCAAAGTCGCCGTTCAGATCGACACGCGGCGCTTCACTCCCGAGGTCGCCTCTGACGGTTCCTGGAGCCTGGACACCCGCGGGCTGGAACTGACCGCTGGCAGCTACACCTACCAGGCCCGGGCATATACGGATTTCGTGTCTTCCGCCGCTGTCGATGGTGCGTTCACCGTGCTCCCGCTTGAGATCCGGGGCTTCGAGAACATCACCGGGTTCGAGGACCTCACCACAACGCAGGCCGCGACAACTGGCCTCATCGTAGAGTTCCAGGGCCCGGTGAACGGTGTCGTCTATGTCCAGACGATGGAGGGCATCACCGCGCTCGTCGCCCTCGACGCGGACGGGTACGCGAAGCGCCGGCTGCTCGTGCACTCGTACGGCTGGTACTGGTTCAATATGCGCTATTTGGACAGCGACGGCTATATGGGACCAGGTTGGGAACACAACCTCGACGTCTACGACCCCGTTGCACCGTACGACCCGATGGGGCCCAACCCCGAAGACATGACCTACGAGTTCGTCACCCCCTAAGCCAACCGTCAGCCCCACGCCGATCGCGCGGACCGGGCCGCATGTCCAGCCGATCGCGCTCGTCGAAAGCGACCTCCCCGTCGTCTTTCGGATTTCTGGATCGACGCGTCACCTTTCCGATGGCTCTGACTCCTTCCCCATTGACAGGTGTGCTAGTTCCGTCGGCGTCGCCCAACGACGTCGACGGAAAGGCACGCGCCAACAGAAGGGGAGATTTGAACTATGTCGACGGAACAAAGCACTGACACCACCAAGGAAGCACGACGCGTATCCCGGCGAACGATCGTGAAGGGCGCGGCGTGGTCGGTCCCCGTCATCGCCGCAGCGGCCGCTGCGCCGCACGCCGCAGCGTCGGTCTGCAACCAGCCCGGCATCTTGCGCGGCGTCGGGGCCTGGAACATCAACGGCCCCAAGGGGGGAGGGGCCGGATACGTCGGCTCGATTCCCAACAACGCCCCGAACGGAAGCCGATGGTTCTACGCGGCAGGCAGCGTTCTCCCGTTCACCTGGAACTGGACGGCGACGTCCGACCCCACGGGGATCATCCCAGCCGGAACCACCTTCAGGGTGGGACTCGGCGGAGTCGACACACTCGACAACTACTGGATCCAGAGCTTCCCTGCTCCCATCGCCAACATCCCCGCGGTGGGAGTGGGTACTCCTCTTCCTGAAGCCACCTGGGGACCGGTGTATCTTTACACAACCACCGCCGATATCCCCGCAGGCACCGTCATCACCTGGACCTCGACAGCCACGTTGAAGAACACCATCCCAGCCCAAGAGATTGACGCAGCCAACTTCGGGGCTTATGCGACGATCGCGCCGAAGAAGGACAGCACGGCTTGCCCTCCCGTTCTTGGGAGCTCCGTGATCGCGTCGGAATGGCTACCGTCTAGCTCGACAAACGGGCCGGGTACGTATGCGATCGTTTCCGAATACGGGCTCTCCCACCCGGGCTACTACCAGCCCTAGGACGTCCCAGAAAGTGTTCGGGTCTTCGGTGGCGAGGAACCGACCTCTCGCCACCGAAGACCCGGTGTTGCCCCATCGCGACGTGCACCCCCCCGGCGCCGCAAGCGCCTTCAAGAGCTGTGCGCGTGCGATCCTGGCGGGTTGCACGCACACAGCTCTTGTTCATTGCCGGGCGCAACCGTCATTTTCAAGCGGACATGCACTCCTTAACAGATGGAAGCTGGGCCCCTCCCCGTCCCCCAGCTTCCCCCGGTGTGGTCCGTCCGTGCGGGGATGTCAGGGTTGGGCCACTGATGCTCACAAGACAAGCGAGCCGGACCACACCGGACACAATCGCAAGCGCTCTTCGTCGCTCCGGTGGAACCGCGACACCACTCCAGACTCCCGGACGCTGCCACACAAGCCCTTTGTCAGACACGACCTAGGCTGGAGGCATGCGGGTGTTCACGAGGCGAGCCCACGCGTCGCGCGCGGTGGGCAGGCGTGCGGGCGCCGTGGTCCTGCTGCTCTCGACGCTTCTCGCCGCATCCGCCTGCGCACCGGACTCCTCGTCGGCGGGTGGATCCGGCGCATCCGCGCCCTCCGCGCACACACCGAGCGCCGAGCCCGCGCCGATAGCGTCCCCGCACTCCCGCGTGCAGGAGATCGTCGCGAGGATGGATCTCGCGCAGCAGGCGTCCGCCGTGGTGATGGGCAACACGCCGGGTGCGGATCCGGTGGCGATGCGCGCGATGATGAGCCGCGGGTACGGCGGGTTCATCCTGATGGGATCCAACGTGCCCGCCACCCCGGGCGACCTGCACGCGATGACCGCGGCGCTCACGATCGACCCCGCGCTGCCGCCCCTGATCGCGACCGACGAGGAGGGCGGCGACGTGGTGCGCCTGCCCTGGGACGATCAACCGGGTGCTGACGTGCTCAAGACGCAGCCCGCCGGCGCTACCAGGGCCGCGTTCGCCCGGCGCGGGATGCTGCTCGCGCAATCGGGGGTGACGGTCAATTTCGGCGTCGTCGCGGATGTGGCGTCGTCGCCGGATTCGTTCATCTACGACCGCTCGTTCGGCACGGATCCGGCCGCCGCGGCCGAGCGCGTCGACGCGGCCGTGCGTGGGGAGGCGTCCTGGGTATCCACGACCCTCAAGCACTTCCCGGGACACGGCGCGGCCGAGGGCGACTCGCACCACATGATCCCGAGCACGGGGATGGATCTGGAGACCTGGCACTCACAGGTGGCTCCGCCGTTCCTGGCCGGGATCAGGGCGGGTGCGCCGATCGTGATGATGGGACATCTCGCGTACACGGCGGTGGACGCTCAGCCGGCGTCCCTGTCGCCTCGCTGGCATCAGATCCTGCGCGACGACCTCGGCTTCCGCGGCGTCATCGTCACCGACGACCTCGACATGCTGGTCGACTCCGGCGATCCCGCGTACGCGGACGAGGTGTCCGACGCCGTGCAGGCGGTCGTCGCAGGGAGCGACCTCGTGCTCGCCCTCGACGGCGCGGGACCCGACACCGCACAGAAGATCGCCGACGGGCTCGTCGCGGCGGTCCGCAGCGGCGCCCTTCCCGCCGATCGCCTCCGTGAGGCCGCGACCCGGGTGATCGCGCTCCGCCTGGACATCGCGGACCGTCGGCACTGAGCCCGTCACAGGCCCCGTGCGTCAGCCCGGTGCGCCCCGCCAGCCCTCGAGGATCCTGGCGCGCAGGATGTTGCCGCGCTCGGCGAACTCGCGCTGACGACGCACATACTCGGCCTTGCCCTCCGCGGTCTCGATCCGCACCGGGACGACGCCCCAGTCGGAGAGATCGTAGGGGGCGGCCTCCATATCCAGGATGCGGATGTCGCGAGCCAGCTCGAACGCGTCCAGCAGGATCTCGCCCGGCACGAGGGGGCCGAGCTTCATCGCCCACTTGTAGACGTCCATGCCCGCATGCAGGCAGCCGGGCTGCTCGAGGAGGGGCTGCGTCTCGCGGGTCGGCGCGAGCCGGTTGCGGGGCACCGCGTCCGGTGTGAAGAAGCGGTACGCGTCGATGTGCGTGCAGCGCAGCTCGCCCTGCTCCACGACCGCGTCGGTTCCCGCCTGCCCCAGTCGCAGCGGCACCTCGTGCCGGTGCTCGGGCGTGCGGTACACCATCGCCCACTCGTGCAGGCCGAAGCAGCCGAACTGCCCGGGACGCGCGGCGGTGCGCGCGAGCATCGCGTGCACGAGGCGCGCGAGCTCCGGTTTGTCGGCGGCGAAGGCGTCCGCGTCCGGCATGACGGCATCGGATCCGGATCCGGATGACGCGGCGTCCTGATGCGGCGCGGGGGAGTACCAGCGCCAGTCCGCCCGTTCCGGGGCGTCCTCGAGCACCGCTCCCGCCCCGGGGTGCCAGCGGCGCAGCTGACCCGGCTTGTAGCCGTAGTACGTGAAGAGGAAGTCGTGGACGGGGTGCTTCTCGCGACGCGCCTGGCGGGCGCGGTGCTCCGCGGTCAGCGCGTCGGCGCGCTCCGCGTGGGCCTCCGCGCGGGCCGACCACGTCGCGCGATCCAGGCGCACCGGCGGGGCCGCCGTCGGGGCTGGGCCGGTCATGGCTCCGAGCGCACGACGCCGGCGTCGATGAGCTCGTCGAGGATGCCGGCGCCGTCCTCCGCGCTCACCCACGGCGCGAGGTCCTCGTCGCGCGCCTCGGCGTCTGCGCCGTCGCCGTCGGCACGGGCCGAAGCGCGACGGCCGGCGAGGACGCCCTCCGCGGGGAGCAGGCGACGGATCGCGACGGCCGCGACGTTCTCGGGGTGGTCGATGAGGAACTGCCCGTAGATGGCCTCGTCGTGCTGGCCGTCGTCGCCGATCAGCAGCCACTGCATGTGCGGGAACTCCTCGGCGAGGCGGGAGAGGTTCCGCAGCTTGTGCTCGCGCCCGCTGCGGAACCAGCGCTCATGCGTGGGACCCCAGTCGGTGAGCAGCATGGATCCGGCGGGGAAGAGGTGACGGGAGAGGAAGCGGTTGAGCGTGGGAGCCACGTTCCAGGCGCCGGTGGAGAGGTAGATCATCGGCGAGCCGGGGTTGTCGCGCATGAGCCGCTCGAGCAGCACCGCCATCCCGGGGACCGGGGTGCGCGCGTGCTCGTCGACGACGAAGGAGTTCCACGCGGCGATCAGGGGCCGCGGCAGGGCCGTCACCATGACGGTGTCGTCGACATCGGAGATCACGCCGAAGCGGACGTCGTCGGCGACGACGAACACCCGCGCGGGGGTCGGATCCTGTCCCTCGACGGACATCGTCACCTGCTGCCAGCCCGGGGCGAGGTCGGCCTCGATGCGGCAGTCGACGACACCGCCGCGATCGGCCGCGACCTCGTGCGCGCGACCGGCGACCGTGATCGTGACGGTCGCGAAGCTCACCGGGATGCCGACGAAGCTGCGCCAGCCCCGGACGCTCGCGTCCTTGCCGCCGCGACGGGTCTTCGGCAGGATCAGGACGCGGCCGACGACGCGGACCCAGCCCGCGCCGCCGTAGCCCGGGAAGGGCACCACGCTCGCGGTGCGGCCGCGTTTGCGGGCACGCCGTTCACGCCACGCGTGGAAGCGGTGCTCCAGGCGGGCGAACCAGTGGATCCGCTCCGGTCGGGCTGAGGACGAGGGCATAGCGCCTCTAGTCTTTCACGTCCGCGCCCTGACGCAGGCTCCGGGGCGGAACGCCGGTCCGCGCGGGCTGGGATAATCTGGAGGTTGCCCTGTTCGGGGCATTCTTTTCCCCTGCTGCAGAGAATGGTCGTCGCGTTGTCTGAGAACCCGTCCCACACCGCATCCCCGTCGATCGACGAGTCGCTGCCGGTGCACGAGCTTCAGGCGCGCCAGGCCCAGCGGCTTCAGGAGAAGTGGCAGAGGTACTGGGCCGAGAACGAGACCTTCCGGGCCGGCGGCGCCGAGGACGTGCGTCCCCGCAAGTACGTGCTGGCGATGTTCCCGTACCCGTCGGGGGACCTGCACATGGGGCACGCCGAGAACTACCTCTACTCCGACATCGTGGCGCGCTTCTGGCGTCACCGCGGACACAACGTGCTGAATCCGATCGGCTGGGACTCCTTCGGGCTGCCCGCCGAGAACGCGGCCATTCGTCGCGGAGCGGATCCGCGCGAGTGGACGTACCAGAACATCGCCCAGCAGAAGGCGGGCTTCCAGTCCTACGGCGTCTCCTTCGACTGGAGTCGCGTGCTGCACACCTCTGACGAGGAGTACTACCGCTGGAACCAGTGGCTGTTCCTGAAGCTGTACGAGCGGGGCCTGGCCTACCGCAAGAAGAGCCCGGTGAACTGGTGCCCGAACGACCAGACGGTGCTCGCGAACGAGCAGGTCGTCGACGGGCGCTGCGAGCGCTGCGGCGCCGAGGTCGTGAAGAAGAACCTGACCCAGTGGTACTTCCGGATCACCGACTACGCCGACCGCCTGCTGGACGACCTGAACCAGCTCGAGGGCTTCTGGCCGCACAAGGTTCTGCAGATGCAGCGCAACTGGATCGGCCGCTCGATCGGCGCCGACGTCGACTTCGCGATCGAGGGCCGTGAGGGCGTCGTGACCGTGTTCTCCACGCGCCCCGACACCCTGCACGGCGCGACCTTCATGGTCGTCGCGCCCGACTCCGACCTGGCGTCCGAGCTGGCCGCCGGATCGTCCGAGGACGTGCGGATGCGCTTCCAGGACTACCTGACCCAGGTGCAGAAGACCAGCGAGATCGACCGCCAGTCCGCCGACCGCCCGAAGACCGGTGTGTTCCTGGACCGATTCGCGATCAACCCCGTGAACGGCGAGCGGCTGCCGATCTGGGCCGCCGACTACGTGCTGGCCGACTACGGCCACGGCGCGGTGATGGCCGTGCCCGCCCACGACCAGCGCGACCTCGACTTCGCCCGCGCGTTCGACCTGCCCGTGAAGGTCGTGGTCGACACGACCGCGCCGATCACCGGCGCGCTGCCCGTGATCGAGGTCGACGAGGACGGGGTCCCGATCGAGCCCCTGGAGTCGCTCGACGACCAGCACCCGGTGAAGACCGGCATCGCCCTGACCGGCGACGGCCGCATGATCAACTCCGGCGAGCTGAACGGCCTCTCCAAGCGCAACGCGATCGCCCGCGCGATCGAGCAGCTGGAGGCGGCCGGCACCGGCCGTGCCGCGAAGAACTACCGTCTGCGCGACTGGCTGATCTCTCGCCAGCGGTTCTGGGGTACGCCCATCCCGATGCTGCACACGCAGGACGGCGAGATCGTGCCCGTGCCCGAGGAGCAGCTGCCCGTGCGCCTGCCGAGCATCGAGGGCCTTGACCTGTCGCCGAAGGGATCCTCGCCGCTGGGCGCGGCGACCAGCTGGGTGCAGACGACCGTGCCCGGAACCGGTGAGCCCGCGCTGCGCGACCCGGACACCATGGACACCTTCGTGGACAGCTCCTGGTACTACCTGCGCTTCCTCTCGCCGAACAGCGACACCGTGGCCTTCGACGTGGACGAGGCCCGCCGCTGGGCGCCCATCGACTCGTACATCGGCGGCGTCGAGCACGCGATCCTGCACCTGCTGTACGCGCGGTTCATCACCAAGGTCCTGTTCGACATGGGGCTGATCGATTTCACCGAGCCGTTCTCCAGCCTGATCAACCAGGGCATGGTGATCCTCGACGGCGCGAAGATGTCGAAGAGCAAGGGCAACCTGGTGCTCTTCCAGGAGGAGCTCGATGCCTACGGCGCCGACGCGCTGCGCGTCGCCCTGGCCTTCGCCGGTCCCGTGGAGGATGACAAGGACTGGAAGGATGTCTCGACGACCGGCGCGCAGAAGTTCCTGGCTCGTGCGCTGCGCGCGGCGCAGGACGTCTCGAGCGCCGTCGACGTCGTCTTCGATGGAGGCGATGCGGGGCTGCGCCGGATCACCCACCATCTGCTGGCCGACGCCCCCGCGCTCGTCGAGCAGACCAAGTTCAACGTGCTGGTCGCCCGCCTGATGGAGCTGGTGAACGCGATCCGCAAGACGATCGACGCCGGATCCGGCCCCGCCGACCCCGCTGTGCGCGAGGCTGCGGAGACCGTCGCCGTCATGCTGGACCTCGTCGCTCCGCACACGGCGGAGGAGATGTGGGAGATCCTCGGTCACGAGCCGTCCGTGGGACTCGTCACCTGGCGTCAGGCCGACCCGCTGCTGCTCGTCGAGGACACGGCGACCTGCGCCGTGCAGGTCAACGGCAAGGTGCGCACGACGCTCGAGGTGCCGGCCAAGATCGGCGACGCGGAGCTCGAGGCGCTGGCCCGTGCGGACGAGAAGGTGCAGCGGGCACTCGACGGCAAGGAGATCGTGCGCGTCATCGTGCGGGCTCCGAAGATCGTGAACTTCGCCGTCAAGGGCTGAGTTCCGTTGCGCTCCGGGGGGAAAGGAGCGCGCGCCCTCCGGGTGATGAGGCGCGTGCTCGGCACGGCGGTGATCGTCGCGCTGGTCGCGGGCGGGGGGCTGCTGCTGGTCTGGCAGCTGCCGCGCCCCATCAGCGACACCAGCGCGATCGGCGTGCTCTGGCACAAGCACAGCGATGAGCTGGGCGCCGCGTGGAACCGCGAGACATGCGCGGAAGGGGTGTGTCGGCAGAACTACCGCGGGGGCACCATCTACGCCGCAGTGAAGGGCGACGCGCACATCGTTCACGGTGGTGCGGTCGGCGAGGCGTTCGACGAACTCGGAGGCGTGGCGAGGCTGGGTCTGCCGATCGCGGAGCAGAGCGGACCCGCCGACCGGCCGTGGCAGGCGTTCCAGCGCGCGGGGATCTTCGCGAGCGAGGACGATGTCCCGACCCTCGTGCGCGGCGTCTTCTGGCAGTCATGGCTGCGCTTCGCCGAAGAGCGCGGCGGCCTCGGGTTCCCGAAGGACGCGGAGCACAAGGACAGGCACGGCATTCCGGTCCAGAACTTCATCAACGGTGTGATCTATGTGCGCGATGGCGCGCCCGTGCCCACGATCTCGGACATCGCGGCCGCCCACCGTCGCGCCGGAGGGGCGTACGGACCGCTCGGATACCCGAAGGGCACGCAGCGCGCGGTCGGCGATCGTCTCGTGCAGCAGTTCGACGGGGGCGAGGTGTGGTGGTCCGGCGACACGGGTGCCGCTTCGGTGCAAGCTCCGTTCCTCGCCGCCTTCCACGAACGCGGCGGCGCGGACGGGGCGCTCGGCCTGCCCACCGCGGAGGCATCGCGACTCGAGGGCGGCTCGATGCAGCCCTTCCAGGGCGGAGTTCTGTATCGCTCGGACGAGGACGGGTCGATCCGTGCCACGACCGCCGGCGTCATCCAGCAGCGGTACGAGGAGCTGGGCGGGCCAGGAGGCGAGCTGGGCTTGCCGATGGGCGAGAAGATCGACGTCGCCGGGGGCCGCTATCAGGCGTTCGCCGGAGGCGCGCTGCTGTGGCACGAAGGGGCAGGGGTGTTCCGCCTCGACGCCGCGAACTTCGCATTCTGGGTGGCGGATCCTGCCCGGTTCGGATGGCCGACGAAGGACTCGCGCACCGACGAGCGCGGGGAGCATCAGGACTGGGAGAAGACGCAGACGGTGCTGCGCGAGGGGCGCCTGCTCACGGTGCCATCGACACCGGTGGATGCCTCGACGGCCGTGCTCCTGTGCGATTCGCAGTGCAGCGGCAACTCCTGGATCAAACAGGGAGCGCGGCGGGCCGGGTTCTCCAACATCGTGGAGTTCGGATACGGCGGGTCAGGATATCTCGCGCCGATCAGCGGGTTGGGCACCGGCTTCACCGAGAGCGTGTCGCGCAACAGCCTGCTGCTTCCGGACGGGGATCCTGGCGTCGTGATCATCACCCTCGGAGGCAATGACGCGGCGCAGAAGCGCGCTGTCTCCGATGTGACGGCCGCCGAGGGGCAGCTGATCGGGATGCTGCGGCAGGCCTACCCGAACGCCGCCATCGTCGTGGACGGCGTGATGAGCCGCAACGATGCCGCTCACGCGGCGCGGCGCGCGATGGACGCGGCTGTGACCGAAGAGGCGCAGCGGCTCGGCGTCCACGCGATATCCGTCGCCGGATGGGTCAGCGACTACACGGCTCCACAGGTCGACAACGTGCACCTGGCGCCCGCGGGGCACGACAAGATCGCTCCGCACTACGCGGACGCGCTGCGCGCGGTGCTCGGACGCTGATCCGGTTTCTCCGCAGGGCGCGCGGCTCAGCGGTCGCCAGGTCGGGTCAGATCCGCTCGAGGGGGTTGTCCGCGAGTTTCCCGACGAGTCCTCCCTCGACGAGACGTCGTGCCTGGCTGTACGGCTTGCGCTCCGCCTGCTGCTGCACGCAGTCGCCGAACTCGGCGGCGAGGCTGAGCCGGGGGTACGTCGCCAGCACCTCGCGGCGGAACTCGAGGGGGATCTCGTCGTCCCGGCGTCCGGCGATGTCGAGCCCGGTCGACGTCTCGAGCAGGTGCCCCTCGACGTCCTGGGCGGGATCCACGGAGGGCCAGTTGTGCCGCACGATGATCTCGTTGACGCGGCGCTGCCGCTCGACGGACCATCCGGCTCCGGCCGTCAGCGCTTCGCCCACGAAGCCGCCAGCCTCCTCGTAACCGAGCACGTGGTTGTCATACGCCGGCGCGAGCCCGATGTCGTGCAGCACGGCTCCGGTGTAAAGCAGCTCGTGGTCGATCCCGCGGTGACCCTCTACGATCGCGAAGGCCTCCGCCCACAGCCAGCTGCGCAGCACGTGATTGACCAGCGCGGGGGACTGGAACCGGGTGACGAGCTCGTGCGCCCCGCGGGCGGCAGCGGTGTCAGGAGGGAGGAAGTCGTGCAGGCGCATGGCGGCTCCGGGTCGATCGTGGGATGAGGCCAGCGTAACGCTCGGTCCGGCGGCGGCTCCGCGCAGCAGGCCCGTGCGGCCGGCGCAAGCGGAATGATGAGCCGGATTGGTCGGCAAAACAGAGTCGAAAACGGCTGATCCATTACGCGGTGTTATCGACTCTTGATCGACCTCGGAGATTTTCTGCACCAAGACGGAAATTTGCCACTTTAGCTTGGTCGCCTTCTGTCACGCCCCCTATGCTCGGCGGTGAAACTGCCAGGCACCTTACAGCTTCGGTGGTTCGACCGGAGACATCGGGGGATGCCGTGGGCAGTGACGTGCGCGAAAAGTACAGCAGTGAGGGGGCGACTGGTCGCCGCGTCTTGTGGTGGGCGATCGGCGGTGGGGCCGCAGCCGTGGCCGTTGCGGTCGCCGGGGTGACTCTGTCGAGTGGGCTGCATCCGACGACCGGGCGGGGCGAGGCTCTTCAGTCGTTGCCGACGGGGGCGCCGCGACCGGTCCCGACGGATGCGTCGCTGATCGACGATTCCTCGAAGGCGACGACGGTGGATGGTGTCTGGTCCGACGCGCGCTCCGGGGTGGAAGCGAAGGCGCTGACCCGCAGTAGTTGTCTCGATGATGTCGCAAGAACGTACGCGGAGGCCGCCGTGAAGGCGGGCGGTACGGGTGCGAGCCCTGCTGTTCCGAAATCGGACTGCGGGGGCGACGCGACCTTCGGGTATGTGCTGGGGTTCGACGAATCCGGTCTGTCGCAGGCGACGGCGGCGTTGACCGCGACGAAAGGCAAGGTCTCTCCGCTGGTGGCCGAGGGCGAGCGGGAGGTGGGCTGGTCGTTGGTGCCATCCAAGGGTGACACCGGCAACGTGAACGGCTACATCCTGGGCTGGGCGGTGTCGAAGTGAGCCGGCGCTGGCTGGCCGCGGTCGCGATCGCCGCGGTGGCGGCGTCGACCTTGTCGGCGGCTCCGGCCTTCGCAGCGGCGAAGACGCCGACCGCGAAGGTGGTCCTTGATCCGGACAACGACTTCTCGCACGCGATCTGGGATGGGGTGTCGTACAGCGAGCTGCCGATCACGGCGCAGATCGCGAAGGATGTGAAGACGCAGCTCGAGGGGCTGTGCGACACGAGCGTGCTCATCACCCGGGACGCATCTACGCCGAACGTGGCGGAGGCTGACCGTGCGGCGATGATGCGGGACGCGGATGTCTCGCTGACGATCTCGCTGAACAACCTGACCGGCACCCCGTGGGGCACGGCATCGGACGGCGGCGCGATGGCGTACGCGACGATGTTCTCGAACAATGTCGCGTTCGCGCAGAAGACCTCGGACGAGTGGACCCGGTTCACGGGGCGTCCGTCGGCGGGCGTGAACCTGGGATCCACGAACGGCCAGGAGCGCCCGTACGCGGAGTTCCGGAATCTGCCGGGCACGTACGCGCAGACGTTCTTCGGGTTCATGGACCACAACTTCGATTGGCCCGCCATCGACGGCACATATCAGGGCACGAAGTACGGGTTCGAGATCGACGCGATCGTCACGGCGATCGGCCGGCAGCTGCTGGATCAGGGAATCACATGCGGTGACGCAAGCGCGGGGCAGTCGGCGTTCCCGACGGTGCCGTCCCAGGCGGAGCTCGACGAGCTGTTCCGCCTCGGGTTCGCGAACTGGCAGCGATACGGATCCGACCCGGTGAACTTCGCGACGGGCAACTTCCTGCAGAAGGCGGATGTGTTCACGGTCTCCGGCCCGGGCGGCACGAAGACACCCGTGAGTCTCACCTACAACTCGATGGATAGACGTACTGGCGCCTTCGGGCGTGGATGGTCGTCCCAGGTGACCGGCTCAGCGCAGACCTACTCGGATGGCTCCGTCCTCGTGACGTATCCGGACGGGCATACGCTCGCGTTCACTCGGAACGGCGAGGGTTCCTACAAGCCCGCCAACGCAGGCATCTACACCAAGTTGACGTCGGACCTGCCGGCACCGACCGATACCGCGCTCGTGTCGGGCCAGGCGGCGAAGCACATCACGGTGACGGAGCCGGACACATCGACGATGGTGTTCGCCGTGAACCCGGTGACCGGCAAGGGCGACCTGGAGTCGCGGACCGACCGGCAGAGTCACGTCTGGACCTACACGTACCAGCAGATGACGTGGACGTCGCCGGTGCCGAAGACGCAGTGGCCGGTCGCTCCCGATGGCACGTCTGGCGGCCCGGTCATCGCGCCGGTGACGCTGACGGTCAATGGCTCGCTCGCGTCGGTGACGGAACCGGGCGGCCAGGCGATCGGGTTCGCCATGAACGCGGACGGGCGCATCGAGAAGGTGACGCGACCGGACGGTGCGGTGTGGTCGTTCGCGTACTCGGGCGAGCAGCTGACATCCATCACCGACCCGCTCGGCCGCGCCGCGACCTATGGGTATGACGACAACAAGCGAATGAGCACGGTGACCGCGGCGGATGGCGTCACGTTCGTCACGAACACGTACGACGACCAGGGTCGCGTGGTGAAGCAGGTCAACGGCGATGGGTCGATCTCGACGCTGGCGTACAACGGCAACGACACGGTGTATACCGACACGACGGGTGCGAAGACGACGTTCACCCGGGACGACCAGGGCCGTGTGGTGAAGGTCGTCACCCCGTTGAACAACACGATCAGCACGGGATATTCGAACTGGGATACGTCATCGAAGATCGACGGCAACGGCAAGACGACCTCGTACTCCTACGATGCGCAGGGTCGTCCGGTGCAGGTGTCGAACGCGGACGGCACGAGCACGAAGGTCGCCTACACGGCGGCAGGTGACGTGGCGAAGACGACGGCGGCCGACGGCGCGGTGACGACGTACACGGTCGACGCGAAGGGACGCGTCACAGGAGTCACCGGGCCAGACGACGCGGTGTGGGCGTCCACGTTCGATGACGCGGGAAACCTCACCTCTCGGACAGACCCGAATGGCAACGTCACCGCGTACACCTACGACGGGCACGGGAACCTGACCGGCATCACGGACGCTGCGGGGGGAGTGACGCTGCTTGCGTATGACGCAGCCAGCAGGCTCGTCTCCGCGACTGACCCGACCGGGGCGGTCTCGACGTTCGCGTACGACACGGTCGGGAACCTCACTTCGCGGACGAACGCCGATGGCGCCGCGACGACGTATGCGTACAACGCGACGAACAAGGTGGCGAGCGTCACAGACGCGAACGGCGGCGTGACGACCTACGCGTACAACAACGGCCTGCAGGTGAGTTCTGTCATCGACCCGGCCGGCGGCGTGACGACGTATGGATACGACAGCGAGTACCGGCGCATCTCGGTCACGAACGCCGATGGCGGGGTGACGAAGTACGAGTACAACGGCGAAGGCCTTGTGACGAAGGTCACGGACCCGAACGATGGCGTCACAGCGAAGGAGTACGACGCCAACCAGAACCTCACGAAGGTCACGGACCCGACCGGTGCTGTCACGACGTATGCCTACGACGCGATGAACCGCCCCACCGCCGTCACGGACGCGAAGGGTGGCAAGACGACCTACGGGTATGACCAGGCTGGTCGCGTCATGAAGGTGACGAACGCGAGCGGCGAGTCGACTGAGTATTCCTACGACGCCGCGGGACGCGTGACGAAAGTCACGGACGCGACAGGGGCGGTGACCAGCTACGCGTATGACGAGGCGGGCAACGTCACCGGCTCCACCGATCCCAACGGCCGGACGACCACGACGGCCTACGACACGTTGAACCGTGCCGTGTCGGTGACCCAGCCCAGTGGTGCGGTCACCGGGTATGAGTACGACGCAGCGGGCCGGGTGACGAAGAGCACTGATGGCGCTGGACGATCCACCGACTACGGATACGACCCGGCCGGGCAGCTGACCTCGATGACCGACGGTACGGGAGCGGTCACGAACTACGCGTACGACCCGGTGGGGAACATCACCGGTATCACCGATCCGCGGGGCGGAACGATCACCCTCGGGTACACGCCCACCAACCAGGTGAAGGTGCAGACGGACCAGAACGGGGACACGACCCAGTACGCATACACCGCGGCAGGAGTGCTCGCGCAGGAGACGAACCCGCTCGGTGTCGTCACGACCTACGGGCATGACATGAACGCGAACCTGACCCAGGTCGTCGAGAACGCCAAAGCGGGGGCGGACGCGACGGTCGACACGAACGTCACCACGAACTACGCCTACGACCCGGTGAATCGGCTCACGCAGGTCACGGATCCGAAGGGCGGGAAGAGCGCATACGAGTACGACCCGCTCGGGGCGCTGACGAAGAGCACCAACCAGGTCGGCGACACGACGAGGTACACGTACGACGCGGCGTCGCGCACCAGCACCGTCACCGACGGCAACGGGAAGAAGACGACCTACAGCCGTGATGCGGACGGTCGCATCACGAAGGTCGCTCCGCAGGGGGCCGACTCGGCGACGTTCACATACGACAAGGCCGGGCAGCTCACCCAGATGGTCGACTCGACCGGCAAGACCACGTGGGCGTACACGCCCGACGGGCTGACCGCGTCGGAGACGACGAAGGACGGGTCCGCGGATGCGAAGGCGGTGGCCTACGCGTATGACGCCGGCGGCGCACGCACGGGATTGACCTATCCCGACGGCAGTACAGTCGCCTACGCGCTGGACGGTGCGGCACACGTGACCGGCCTGACGGATGCGACGGGAACGACCACGTACGCGTACAACGCGTCGGGTCTGCTCACACAGGCAGACCGATCCAACGGCACGACCAGCACCTACGCGTACGATGCGGTCGGCCGCATCACCGACATCCTGCACACCGGCTCCACAGCCACCAACCCGGACGCCAAGAGCGCGACCGCGGTCAGCGCACCGGTTCCGGCCGATCCGTCACCGAACACCACGGTGACCCCGGGGGCGGATGTCGCACCGACTCCGGTCGCACCGACGCTCGCCCCGTCGACCCCAAACCCGTCGGTGCCTACACCGAGCCCGTCTCCGACCTCCGCGTCGAGCGCCAAGAGCACGGGGAACGGCAAGGGGAATGGCGCCGGCAACGGGTGCGGCAACGGCGGGACCAAGCCGGGCTGCCCAGGAGCCACGCCCACGCCGACTCCGACGGTCAGCCCCACCCCCAGCCCGACCCCGTCGACGCCCTCTGGCGCGACGGACGGACCAGGCTGCGGTAACGGGGGAGTGACGCCGGGTTGCCCGGTGGCCGCGCTCACTGCGGCGGATGGCCTGCCGCTGCACCTCGCGTACACGTACAACGCCGCGGGGAGCACGACCCAGCAGGTGCAGGAGTCGGCGACGAAGGACCTCACCACCGACTACGCGTATGACCCGCTCGGACGACTCACCGGTTCGACGCGCACCGATGGAGCCAAGGCGACGTACTCGTACGACGCGAACGGCAACCAGACCGGCGGGACGGACACGGATCGCCTCACCGGCCAGCTCGTGAAGTTCTCCGCGACGTTCAACTCGGCGAACCAGCTCACCGAGCGCAAGACGGACCCGTCCGCGGGGCTCTCGTTGGATGGTCCCGCATCGACGGTCGTGAAGAACACGTTCGACGAGGCGGGGAACCTGACGGTCCAGGCGACGGATTCGACACGGCAGGTGAACGGCAACTCCGGACACACCGAGACGACCACGGTGACCGCGAAGAACACGTTCGACTACACCGGCCGGCTCCTGACGCAGGCTCGGGACGACGGTCAGAACACGGCATTCACGTACGACGGTCTGGGCCGGACTGCCACGCAGGCCCTGCCGACCGGGCTTGCCGACGACAAGAAGAACAAGAACGGCAACGGCGCAGGTCCGCACCTGACCGGGTGTGGGATCGGGGGAACGACCCCGGGCTGCCCCGGCGTAGGTGACCTCACGATGTTCGGCGGGCAAACCGCACGAGTGTTCAACGATGGGCTCACCCCCATCGCGTGGGCGACCGGAAGCCTGACCACGGGACTGGTGTACGGGCCGCAGGGTGCAGACCACCAGCTCACCACCACCAGCACTGGGGCGTCGAGTTCGTGGCTATACCTGGACCGGCAGCGCACGGTCCGGGCGACGGCCAGTGCGGACGGGGCGACCACCTCGGCGTCGGCGTACACGGACTTTGGCGTTCTCGAGCCCGCGGCCGGCACTCTCTACGCCGGCGCAGGAACCGAAGCCGCGCCGGGGCAGGAGGACAAGCTCTCTGCGGTGCACCTTCCGGTGGCGACGACTCGCACTCCGGTCGGGTACACAAGCGAGCAGGCGAACCCTGTCGCCGGGTTGCAGCACTACTACGCCCGCGACTACCAGCCTGGAACCGCGTCCTGGATCCAGGACGACACGTGGTCGGGGAACTCGGGGAAGCCCGGGACATTGAACAAGTACGCGTACGTGCTCAACAACCCGACCACGCTCACTGACTGGATGGGCAACCGCCCGTGGGACCCGGCGTACGACGTCCGCTCGGATGGACACGGGTCTTGGAACCTACAGCCGAAGCCCGGCGTCACCACCCTAGAGGGCAATACCCCGCCCAGCTTCAACTGGGCTGACCCCGGCGGTCCCGCGCCCGACCCATGGGTCTCGAACGAGCCCACGGGAGGAACCACGCAGGAGGGACCATCAACCAATAGTCAGCAAAGTGGCTACTCTAGTGCGGGCGGCATGTGTCCCAAAGACTGGACTACATCCGCCTACGACTACCAGTGCGAGTTCTACCTGGCCAATGGTGACAGCTACAAATGGGGAAGCAATGAAGAAGCGTTCCGCTACTTCTCAAGCCATCTCGAACAGTTGTTCCCATTTGATGCGAAGAACAATCCAAAAGAAGGTCAAGAGTTCAACCTCTGCGTGAAGACGGTTTTCGGTTGCTTCGGCGACGCGCCTATTCGCGTTACGGAGGTGGGGTCAAACAGTCTAACGTTCACGTCCTTGCCGGGGCACCCTGAAGGTGCCGACAACGTGATCACGTTCTCATTCTATGACAATGGAAGGGGGTTGCGGATCGCAGCCACCGGGCCAAACAGTCGCAACTGGTTCCAAAGCTATTTGCCATGGTATTTTTGGAGTCGACTTGACTACGGGCTTGAAAGTGCGGCGCAATGAGAAGGTTTAGAACTTGGATCGGGACACTGGCGTTTGCCCTCTTCTCTTTCGCCTGGACGTTTCTACTTCAAGTTTGGAGCGTCATTGTAGGCAGGGAGCCAGCGAACTTTCATTGGAGTTCCGAGATCGTGGCCTCGGTTTTCCCCTTTGGTATCGGCGTGATATATCTGGCTCCTATTGTCTTGTTGTCCCTGCGCCCAAAGAAGCACTTTGCATTGCGTATCGGAATCTTCATTCTGGTTTCGATCATCGTGAAGATGTTCGGTTCGTCATCCATGTATATTCCGGGATTTATCGCCTTTGCTGCCGTGACATCACTCTTCGTTCTCGCGCTCGGGTATTTAGGTGTGAGTGAGGCATTTTGGTGGTACGTTACTGCGTACTGGCTTGCCATTAGCGGCGGGTTTTGGATTGCTGTTGCCAGCGGTAGTGTAATCGCTCGCTTCGATTCGCCGTCGCAGTGGTGGCTTATCATCCTGATTCAGATTACGATCATGTTTTTGCTCGCCGCCATTGCGGCCAAAGCGAACGGTCGAGTTCCAACCGACACTATGGTCAAACTGGCGATCTTCACCTTTGTTTGTTTGCTTCTTCCGTATGTGTATCTCGTTTCCGGTGTTCCGGCTGACCGCCTCTGATGGAATCATGTAGGTGTCGCGGCTTGCGGACTGATCTGTCTTGGAGGGTGTCAAATTCGGTGGCTGCCTGACCGGTTTTCTTCAAGGAGCAGATTCATGAATATCGAGACTTGAGTCAAGCTCCCTTAGCCCCAGCATCCCCGGGCGCGAAAGCCTGGGCCGCGTCGAGCGCCAACCTCGTCAATGTGGCCGCCGGCCGAGCGCAACGAAGCCTCTGCGTGATCGGAGGCCGAGAGGCCTGGATCAAGCAGAACAACTCTTGTCGGCTCGCCAACGCTCTTGCGCGGCGAGCTGGCGACAAGGCGCCCGAGGGGTCGATTCGTGCGCACATCATGCGGGACGAGTGGCCAGCAGAAGCCACCGATCCGCACACGGCTGCTCGTGATGCTGTGTGAACTGGCCGGTTTCTTGACCGCAAGGTGGCAATAGTGAGTTACGGCGACCTTCGACCATGACGTATCATCCTGATCGTATGGAACCGATTCAGATCGCCCTCATCGCGGCGGCTATTGACAGCCTCGATCGCTTTGACGGAGATCTGACTCATCTGGCCGAAATGCAGGCTCGAACAAAAGCCGCGCTGAACGCTCTTGACATTGGTCATCAGACGGACGATTTGCGAGCAGCGCGTCGTGAATGGGGTCAGAACGAGATCATTTACGCGCTTGCACTTGACCAGAAGAGTTCAACACTTCGAGTCGACGAGCGAGAAGGCATGTGGCAGGCCGTTCGGGCGCTTCGAGGATTTTTTGATGGGCTATTGCTGCATGAGGGTGTGTGACGTGACGCTTGAGAACTACTTGGCGACGGTGATCGGGGTGACGGCGGTCGCGTGTGGACCTTTCATCATTCGTCATCGTGTTCGGATCTTCCACGTCATTGTGGATGCCAACAGGGCCATGTACGGGTCATCCGGGAGGCTTCTGGCGCGGCGGTCGAGCCCGTGGTGGGTAGGGTTCTGTGGCGTGTGGTTGATGATCATCGGCGTCGGCGCGATTCTCGTCGGGATTTTCGGGCGAGAGTAGTCGATTGGGAGTCTTCTCTGTGGTGTGTGTCGTGGCAGGCGCGGTCGCGATGCTCGCAGGCATGTTGGCGCTGCTGTTCCGAGTTCGCGTGCTGCGTTTCGTGCGGGGACGATACGCGCGCGTCCATCGCGAGGATGGCTTGTCGGGGGACGAGTCCCTCGAACGGATGCCGCGGATGTGGATGCTGCTGGCCATCGCGAGCGGCTACCTTGCATTCGGCATCTTGTCCATCACTGTGGGCCTGATGAGCGCGGGTGCGATTGCACAGGGTGCTGACGCAATGGGCGATCAGGGGCAGGCGGCACTCGAGCTCGCCCTGAGCCCAGGGGGTGGCCGTGACCGCAGAGTTAGCGGCTTTGAAAAGAAGGCGAGCAACCTTGCTCGCGAGCCTTGGGGGGATCAATGATCACTGGACCGAGCGTTGGCGGCGTCGTCATGGACGACGCAGAGATCAAATGACATGTGGACGACATCACGCGATTCGTGCTCAGCCGCCCGGTCGCGCTGATGGTTCTCGTTCTCGGACCGCTCCTGTGGCTGTGGACCGGGCTGATGTTCTCGTCGGCCACCTGGCAGCCGCTGATCCTGGCTCTGGTCGGATCGATCCTGTTGATCGTCGTTTTCGTCGTGATCACGCGGAGGTCCGCTTCTCGCGTCGTGCGGGCGCAGTATCCGGGGGGCTCGCGCGTTGTGGCCGAGGTCGACGGCGACGTGCTGCGCACATGGACGGCGCTGAGCCGCGGCGAGACTTCCTTCGCGTTACTGGCCGGAGTGCTCATCGTGGGCGGCACTGTTGTTTTGAAGCGCAGAGGCGGCTCGTTCGTCGCGGTCCTTCCCGCGGCTGCGTTCTCCGCAACCGATCTCGGCGCGCTGCAGGCGGCCTTCGCTGGGTAGGTCAGCCCTGCTGCACGAAGAGGCATGGGCGTGCTCGGTCGATGATCTCCGTTGAGGATCCGAATTCCTCGTACGCCGCCCGTCTTGCGTCCTTCGAAACAAGGGCGGAGCGTCGTACTCGTCCTCCACAGCGCCTGCTCCGACCGGGCACCGCACCGGTTGCGTGGAGCGGTTTCTCGACCCGGCTGCCCGCGTCTAGCGTCGGCGTGTGAGCGAGCAGTCGGAGACGGAGGAGGCGGGGTCGACGGTCGTCGCGCGCGCGCCCCGGCGGCTCCGCCTGGGGCTCGGTGCGGCCGTGGTGGTCGGGCTCGTGGCGGTGTCGGTCACGGTGGGCATCGGCCTGCTCGGCCGGTCGACGGTGCCGGAGGAGGTCGTCGTGTCGCCGTCACCGCGCAACAACAGATCGGCAGTCGCGGCGGGCGCGGTCTACGCGCACGTGCTAGGCGAGGTCTCGAAACCTGGCCTGTACGTGCTCGACGACGGTGCGAGGGTCGCCGAGGCGCTGGCGGCGGCCGGAGGCACGTTGCCGACGGCCGACCTGGCCGCGGTGAACCTCGCCCGCACGGTCGCCGACGGCGAGCAGATCCTGGTGCCGGCGATCGGTGCGGCAGGTGCTGCACCGGGCGCGGCGGCGGGAGGATCCGGTGCGGCGGGCGGGGGAGCAGCGGGCGGACTCGTCGACCTCAACACCGCCGATGTCGCCGCCCTCGACCAATTGCCCCGGATCGGCCCTGCGCTCGCGCAGCGCATCATCGACTGGCGCACCGCCAACGGGCGCTTCACGAGCGTGGATGATCTCCTCGGCGTCAGCGGCATCGGCGAGAAGATGCTGGCGGGGATCCGCGACCTGGTGCGAGTATGACCGTGCCGGATCGGCGGGCTCCGCGGGCTCCGCAACGCCGGCTGCGCGACGTGCGCATGGTGCCGGTCGCCGTCACCGCGTGGGTGATCGCGCTCCTGGTGTCGTTCCTGCCCTGGACGGCCGGCCCGGTGATCGCTCTCTCGGCAACGGGGATCGGGATCCTGCTCATCGTGTGCCGCTTCCGGACCCGCACCGCGGTCGCCCGCACCGGGCCTCTTTCGATCGTCTGCCTGACCGTCGCTGCGGCGATCGCCGGCGCCGCGGCAGCCGCGACGCCGGCCCGAGAGCAGGCCGCCTCACTGGCAGGGCACGCGGTGACCGCCGAGGTGAGCGTGCGATCGCTCCCTTCGATCGGCGCGGATGGCCGGCTCTGGGCCGACGCAGACGCGTTCCGGCTCGGTCCGGGGGACCGACCCGCTCCGCTGCGGGTGCCGGTGCGGATCGGGATCCCGCCCGATGCCGGATCCGCCACCCTGGGACCGGGGACGGTGCTGCGATTCACGGCGCAGACGAAACGCACGGATCCGGGCGAGCGGGCGGCCCTCGTGCTGTTCTCGAACGGGGCGGCGGTGCAGCTGTCGCGTGGCGGCCCGGTCGAGCGGCTCGCCGGCGACGTGCGTGCGGCGTTCATCGAGCGCGCCGGACGTCTGCCCGAACCCGGGTCAGAGCTGCTTCCGGGACTCGCGGTCGGCGATGTGCGAGCCGTGAGCGACGAACTCGATGCCGCGATGAAGGCCAGCGGGCTCTCGCATCTGACCGCCGTGTCCGGCAGCAACCTCGCGCTCGTGGCCGCGGCGGCGTTCGGGATCGTGGCGCTGTGCGGCGGGGGCAGGGTGTTCCGCGTCGCGATCGCCGTGCTAGCCCTCGCCGGGTTCGTGGTGCTGGTCACGCCGCAGCCGAGTGTCATCAGGGCCGCGGCCATGGCCGGAGTAGCCCTGACCGCGCTGCTGCTCGGGCGCCCGCGGGCGGGCCTCTCGGTCCTGCTGCTCGCGGTGACAGTGGTGCTGCTCGTCGATCCGCATCTCGCGGCCGCTCCCGGGTTCGCGCTGTCGGCCGCGGCCACCGCCGGTCTCATCGTGCTCGCCCCGCCACTGGCGCGGGGGCTCGCGCGTCGGCTGCCGCGAGCGGTCGCCCTGGCGATCGCGGTCCCGCTGTCTGCGCAGCTCGCCTGCGGTCCGATCATCGCGTTGTTCGCGGCGCAGCAGTCCCTGGTCTCCGTGCTGGCCAACCTGCTGGCCGCGCCGGCGTCGCCGATCGCGACGGTGCTCGGGCTGCTCGCCTGCCTCGCGATGCCGATCCCGCCGCTGGCCGATCTGTTCGCAGCCGTGGCCTGGCTGCCCTCCGCGTGGATCGCGCAGACGGCGGTGACGACCGCAGCGCTGCCGATGGCCACGATCGAGGCGCCGGCCGGCGTGGGCACGGCGCTCGTGGTGGCGGTGCTCAGCGCAGGGGTCTTCTGGGTCGTCGCGCCGCATCGCCCGCTCCGCGCCCCCTGGCGCGCCGTCGTGGGTGGCGCCCTCGCGGTCGTGATCGGAGCGGGCACGGGCTGGAGCATCGTCGCCGGTCCGGTCGCGCTGCTGCAGCGCCCGGCGGACTGGGCGATCGCCCTGTGCGACGTCGGGCAGGGGGACGCCGTGCTGGTGCGCTCGGCCGGACGCACGATGCTCATCGACACCGGACCAGAGCCGGAACCGCTGCGGCGCTGCCTCGATGCGCTGGGGATCGCGCGGCTCGACCTGCTGGTGCTGACCCATTTCGACCGGGATCACGCCGGGGCCGCCGACGTGGTGGTCGGGCGCGTCGGCACCGTGCTGCACGGGCCGGTGGACACTCCAGCCCATCAGCGGTCACTCGAGCGGCTCGAAGCCGGGGGAGCGGACGTCGTCCAGTCGGCGGCGGGCGTGGCGGGGCGCCTGGGAGATGCGGACTGGCGCGTGCTGTGGCCTCGCCGCGGCGAGAAGGTGTTCCCTCCCGGGAACGAGACGGGCGTGATCCTGCAGATCGAGGGCGGAGGCGTTCCGCGGAGCCTGTTCCTGGCCGATCTCTCGGCCACGGCGCAGGGCGCGCTGCGACGGCTCGCACGCCCGCACGATGAGAGCGTCGTCAAGGTCGCCCACCACGGCAGCGCCGATCAGGATCCGCAGCTCTACGAGGACCTGGGTCCCGCGCTGGCCCTGATCTCCGTCGGCGAGGGGAACGACTACGGGCACCCGCGCGCCTCAACGCTGGAGATGCTGCAGGCACTGCGTGCGCCCGTCCTGCGCACGGATCGGCGCGGCATGATCCTGGTGTCGCAGGGGGAGGAGGGGTTGCGCGTCTGGACCGAACGCGCCGCCCCGGCGGATGGCCGCACCGAGCGTCCGCCATGATCGGCCACCGATGGCCCGGTGCGGCATGTGCGCGGCGGTCGCGCGAAAGCTAGCCTGTATCCGGGGTCGCGACGAAAGGTCTTGATGGAAGGCACGAACTTCACCTATGTCATCAAGCAGCTCGAGCTCGCGCTCCGTCCTTATTTCGAGGAGGTCTGCGCTCAGGCCGGCATGACGATCGCGCAGTTCACGGCGCTCACGGTGCTGGAACGGCGCCCCGGCATCACGAGCTCCGAACTCGCGCGGCGCTCCTTCGTGCGTGCGCAGACGATGGCCCAGACCATGGATCCGCTCCTGGACGCCGGCCTGGTGCGACGGGAGCGCGACCCGGAGCACGCCCGACGGCTGCTGCTCTTCCTCACCGATGAGGGCGTGGCGGCCGTGGCCCGCACCGCCCCGCGCCTGGCCGAGCTGGAGCGGCTCCTGACGAGGGGCTTCGCGGAGGAGGAGACCGCGGCCTTGGCGGACTACCTCCGGCGCGCGCGCCGCACCCTCGAATCGCACACGCTGGCCGAGTTCCGGAAGGGTGCCACGGACCTCGTGCCCTGAGCGGGGCGTGACTCCGCAGGGCGTGACTCCACGGGGCCGCGATCCCCGCGGCCCCGTGATGCCGTCCCCGTCGCCGACTCTCAGGCGCCGGTCGTGCGCCAGCCGCCCTGGTACTCGGTGCGGGCTGTTGCGGCATAGGGCACGGGGCTGACCACGGCGCGCACCGCGAACTGTTCGTGCGGCTCGACCGTGGTCTTGTGCGAGCCGCCGTCCGGCTCGCCCCAGACGACCCGCACCTCGGCGCCGATCGGCACATCGTGGTCGACGGTCGCGAGGGAGAGGCCGCGCCGCTCGTTCGCGGTGACGCCCGTGAACAGGGAGAGCCCGACGGTCTCGCCGTCGGCGTCGATCACCGTGTCGTAGTTCGAGGATCCGTAGTTCGCGTTCGGGAGGTCGAAGAACTGGTAGCCGGGACCGTTCCGGTCGATCGCACTCGCGAGGATCTTGCCGAGGTCCTCGTCGTTCCAGGCGAGCGTCACCTTCTTGCGCTGATGTGCAGGATCGATCTTCTCGAGCGCGTCGCGCCCGATGAAGTCGTGATCGAACTTCACGAACGAGCCGTATCCGAGCTCCCACGGGTTGAGGTAGTAGTCCTCGATGTCCCCGGACACGAACGACCCCGCCACGGCGTTGATGGCCTCGTAGCTGGTTGCGGGCAGCCACTCCCGGTAGGCGCGCTCCGCATCGCCCGTGTAGATGGCCGGCAGCGGAGACGGGATCCATCCCGACTCCAGGGTGTTCGACGAATACGCACGCGATCCGCAGGGCTCGATGCCGAACTCGCGGCCGGCCTCGAGGATCGCGTCGCGGATCTTCCCGTGCTGCGCATACGGGCCCCAGAGCTCCAGGCCGGGCGCTCCCGCCATGCCGTGCCGGAGCGTGCGCACCTGCTCGCCGGCGATCGTCATGTGCCCCATCCGGAAGAACCGCACCGGCTCGACAGGCCCGCCCGCGAGTTTCTCGATGATCGCCCACGCGTTCGGGCCCTGGATCTGGAAGCGGTAGTACTCGCGGTGCACAGCCTGACCGTAGGGGCGCGACGGCGATCGGTCGTCGTAGCGGAACTCGACGTCGTAGCCGCCGGTCTCCGCATGGAACTGGAGCCAGTTGGCGCCCGGGGCGCGGCCGACGTACACGTAGTCCTGCTCGGCCTCGTGGAACAGGATGCCGTCGCCGATCACGCCTCCGTGGGACGCGGTGGGGACGAACTGCTTCGCCGTGTCGACCGGGAAGTTCGCGAACGAGTTGATGCCGGTCTCCGAGAGCAGGCGCAGAGCGTCGGGGCCGGAGACGAAGAAGTTCACCATGTGGTGCGTCTGGTCGTACAGGACAGCGGTCTCCCGCCACGCCTTCTGCTCGCGGCGCCAGTTCGTGAACTCGGCCGGCACGACCGGATAGATGTACGTGCCGAGGGGCGAGTCGCGCAGCATCCGGACCGCATCGCCCTTCTCGTCGAGCAGTTCCTGCAGGGTGCTGGCCATGGTGTCTCCCTCGACATCGATCCGGCTGATCGTCGCCGTCGTCGGCTCGATCTGAGGCCCGATGGTACGGACAATCAATCCCTCTGTCCATAGGTAAAGCGAAGAGGGAAATAATTGGCGACAAGATTGTCGACAATCCTTGACCACGAGGGAGACGCTGTGCTTGTGTGGGGCCCGGCGCGGCGACGAGCGGCGCCGGCCGGCCGGATCCGGCGCGAACCCGAGGAGTCCCATGTCGCAGCGCACGCCCTGTCTGGTGGTGGTCAGTGCGCACGCGGGCGACTTCGTGTGGCGGGCCGGAGGCGCGATCGCGGCAGCGGCGCTCCGCGGAGAGCGCGCGGTCGTGATCTGCCTGTCCTACGGGGAGCGCGGGGAATCCGCGAGTCAGTGGCTCGCCGGCAAGGGGCTCGACGAGATCAAGGCGATCCGGCGGGCGGAGGCGACGGAGGCGGCGAACGCGCTCGGCGCCGAGATCGAGTTCCTCGACCTCGGCGACTACCCGCTGCGGGAGTCGCCGGAGGCGGTGGCGGCGCTGGTCGGCGCGTTCCGGCGCCTGCAGCCGACGGTGCTGCTGACCCACTCTCTCGCAGACCCGTACAACGGCGACCATCCGGCAGCGGCGCGGATGGCGCTGGAGGCGAGAGTTCTCGCGCAGGCGATCGGGGTCGCGAACGCGGATGGCGGCTATCCGGGACCGGACGACGTCATCGGCGCCCCGCCGGTCTTCTTCTTCGAGCCGCACCAGAGCGAGCAGTCCGGCTTCACGCCCGGCGTGCTGCTGGACATCACCACCGCGTTCCCGCGCAAGCGTGCAGCGATGGAGTGCCTCCCCGCTCAGCAGCACATGTGGTCCTACTACACCGATCTCGCCGTCCGACGCGGTGTTCAGCTGAAGCGCAACGCGGGACCCAATCTCGGCCTCGCCCACGACACGATGGCCGAGGCGTACATGCGCTACTACCCCCAGGTCACGGACGTGCTGGCATGAGCCCCGTCGTCGTCACGGACATCGCCCGCGCTGAGCGCGCACTCGTCGACGCGCTCGCCGCGTTCGGGTCGGCCACGGTGCACGAGGCGCTCGGCCGGATCGGCTGCGCGGGCGCGCGGATCCGGCCGATCCAGGAGGGCGTCGTGGTCTCCGGCAGTGCGATCACGGTGCTCCCTGCCGCGGGGGACAACCTCATGGTGCACGTCGCGATCGAGCAGGCGCAGGAGGGCGACATCATCGTCGTGGCGCCGGTGTCGGAGTCACTGCACGGCTTCATCGGGGAGCTCATGGCGACCCAGATGCAGGCTCGAGGGGTAGGCGGCTACGTGACGTCCGCCGGGGTGCGCGACGTCGCGGAGCTGCGGGCCATGCGGTTCCCGGTGTGGACCGCGCACATCACCGCGCAGGGCACCGTGAAGGAGACGGCGGGATCGGTGAACGTGCCGATCTCGCTCGACGGCGTCGTGGTCGAGCCTGGCGACATCGTGGTCGCCGACGACGACGGCGTGACGATCGTGCCCCGCGCGCGGGCGGCCGAGGCGCTGGACGCGGCACGGCGGCGGGCGGAGCGCGAGGCCGCGGCGCGCGAGCGCTACCGGGCCGGTGAGATCTCGATGGACGTCGGGGGCCTGAGGGCAGTGCTCGACCGGCTCGGCGTCGAGCACGTCGCCCAGCGGAGCGGCGATGCGCGCTGACGCCGCCGCCGGCGGCACATCTCCCGGCGGCATCCGCTGCATGCTCATGCGCGGCGGGACATCGAAGGGGGCGTTCTTCCTCGCCGCGGACGTGCCGGCCGATCCCGTGGAGCGCAACGAGCTGATGCTCCGGCTTCTGGGCAGCCCGGATCCGCGGCAGATCGACGGGCTCGGGGGCGGGCACGTGCTGACCTCCAAAGCGGCGATCGTGTCCGTCTCCGAGGATCCGGGCGCGGATCTCGACTACCTCTTCCTGCAGGTCGGCGTCGAGCGCCCCACGGTGGGCGATGCGCAGACCTGCGGCAACCTCCTCGCCGCTGTGGGGCCCTTCGCGGTCGAGCGCGGAATCCTGCCGGCCGGCGGAGAAGCGACCACGGCGCGCATCCGGCTGCGCAACACCGGCGGGATCGCGACGGCCTCGTTCGCGACGCCGGCCGGGATGCCGGACTACGACGGCGGCACGGAGATCGACGGCGTGCCGGGCTCTGCGGGACCGATCGAGCTCCGGCTCGGCGGCGGCGAAGCCTCCGTGCTCCCGACCGGTCTGGTGACGCAGACGGTCGCCGGACACCGCGTGACGCTGGTCGACAACGGCATGCCCGTCGTGCTCATGGACGCCGCGTCGCTCGGGGCGTCGGGGGACGAGGATCCGGGCAGGCTCGAGGCCGATGCGCGATTGTGCGCCGTCGTCGAGGAGGTCCGCCGGGCCGCCGGTCCGCTGTTCGGCCTGGGCGATGTGACGGAGCAGACCGTACCCAAGGTCGTGCTGCTCTCGCCGCCGCGGCAGGGCGGGACGATCTCCACGAGGGCGTTCATCCCGTTCCGCGTGCACGAGTCGATCGGCGTCCTGATGGCGGCCTCTGTCGCTGCGGGTATCCGGATCCCCGGCGCGGTCGGACACGATCTGGCCCTCCTGCCGGCGGGACCTGAGCACGACATCGAGCACCCCGCCGGTGTGCTCCGCACCCGTGTCGACGTCACGCGCGGCGAGGACGGCGCCTGGCGGGCGTCGTCCCGTTCGACGCGCACCGCGCGCAAGATCTTCGACGGCATCGTCTTCCCGCGTCCGCGGCGCTGACGCCGGACCCCACACGACCAGAGCAAGGACGGATCCCATGGCAACCACCGACAACTTCGACCTCGCCCATCTCGGCGCGGTCGAGCTGCACACCCCGAAGTTCGAGGAGAGTCTGCACTTCTTCCGGGACATCTGCGCGATGCGCGAGGTCGCCCGCGTCGGCGACTCCGCGTACCTGCGCTGCTGGGACGAGTACCAGCGGTACACGCTCAAGCTCACCGCTTCCGACACCAACGGGGTCGGGCGCACGCTCTTCCGCACGACGAGCCAGGAGGCGCTCGAGCGCAGGGTCGCCGCGATCGAGGCGACCGGCCTCGGCCACGGCTGGCGCGAAGCCGAGGTCGGCGTCGGACCGTCCTACGAGTTCGAGGATCCGGACGGGCACCTCATGGCGCTGCACTATGAGACCGAGCTCTACGTGCCGGACGACGAGGACCGACCCGCGCTGAAGAACCAGGCCTCCGCCTATCCGGGGCGAGGCATCAACGCCCGTCGCATGGACCACATCAACTACCTCGCGAGCGACGTGACCGCCGCGGGGGAGTTCTGGGCCGACGTCATGCGCGCGAGGGAGTCCGAGCGGGTGCGCCAGGACGATGGACGTTTCGCGGCACGGTGGTTCCGGTTCCATCAGAAGTCCTACGACGTCGTCTACTCCGCGGACTGGACGGGCAGCCGCGGCCGCTTCCATCACTTCGCGTTCGCGCCGGACTCCAGGGAGGACATCCTGAAGGCCGCCGACATCTGCCTCGAGAACGGGATCCACATCGAGTACGGACCCTACAAGCACGCGATCAACCAGACGTTCTTCCTCTACGTCTGGGAGCCGGGCGGCAACCGCATCGAGTTCGCGAACGCGCAGGCCCGGCTCCTCCTGGACCCGGACTGGCCTGTCGTCGAGTGGAGCCAGGCCGAGCGCGCGAAGGGGCAGGCCTGGGGCATGAAGACCGTCGCCACCTTCCACACGCACGGCACGCCGTACGTGGAGAACCAGGAGGAGATCGACCGCGAGGCGCTGGCCGGATCCCGCTGAGGCCCGTCGCCCGCGCTAGTCGCCGAGGCTGTCGACGAGGTCGAGGCCGCGGCGGGCCCAGGCGATCTCGAGCCGCGCCCGCTCGACCAGTCCCTCGTACGCGAACCTCTTGTACGCGATCGTGCGTTCGCGCTCGCTGTCCGGAGTGACGTTCAGCCGGCGCGTCAGCATCGGATTGCTGAGGTTCTCGATGTGGGTGAGCTCGCCCTCCCACTGTTCGAGCTCGCCCTCCCACTGCGCGATGTGGCGGCGCAGGAAGTCGCGCGCCGCCTCCGGCGTGGTGTTCTCCAGGTAGGCGGCGCGCAGGTGCGCGGGGTCGCGGACGCGCTGGTAGTCCAGAGGTGTCTGCATCCAGGCGAGGTAGTCGGCGTCGCCGGCCGGCGTCACGGTGTACATGCGCCGTGTGCCGCGCTGGCCGCGGGCCTGCTCCTCGCCCTCGATGAGCCCCGCAGCCTCCATCTTGCGCAGCTCCGGGTAGATCTGCGAGTCGGGGGCGTGCCAGACGTGCCCCACCGACTGCGAGAACTGCTTCTGCAGGTCGTATCCCGACAGCGGCCCGACGCGCAGGATCGCCAGGATTGCGTAGCGCAGACTCATGCGGTTCCTCCCGCGTCGAGCCTACTGCCGGGATGACGGGATTCAGCTCGCGTAGCCGGTGCGCCACCCGCCCTGGTAGGTCTGCCGGGCGACCGAGGAGTACGGCGTCGGGCTGACGACCGCGCGGACCGCGAGCTGCTCGTGCGGCTCGACCGTCGCCTTCGCGGTGTTCGGACCCTCGCCCCACAGCACGCGGAGTTCTGCGCCCTCCGGAACGTCGGGCGCCACGGTCGCGAGCGAGAGCGCACGGCGCTCGTTCGCGCTGTAGCCGGTGAACATCGAGAACCCGACGATGTTGCCGTCGGCATCGACGACCGCGTCGTAGTTCGCCGAGCCGTAGTTCGCGAGCGGCAGATCGAAGAACTTGTAGCTGGGGCCGTCCACGTCGAACAGCGAGCCGAAGATCTTCGTCATGTCCTCGGCGTCCCAGGCCAGGGTGACCTTGCGGCGCTGCGTCGCGGGATCGATCTTCTCGAGCGCGTCGCGGCCGATGAAGTCGTGGTCGAACTTCACGAAGGATCCGTAGCCGAGCTCCCACGGCGTGAGGTAGTAGTCCGCGATGTCTCCCGACACGAACGAGCCGGCGAGGGTGCCGGTGGCCTCGTAGCTGTCTGCGCCGAGCCACTCGCGGTAGCCGCGCTCGGCCTCGCCGGTGTAGATGGCGGGGAGGGGCGAGGGGATCCAGCCCGACTCCAGCGTGTTGGACGGATACGCGCGGGATCCGACCGGCAGCAGCCCGAACTCGGCGCCGGCGGTGACGATCGCGTCGCGGACGCGGTCGTGATCCTCGTACGGGCCCCAGACCTCGAGGCCGGGTGCGCCGGCCATGCCGTGGCGCAGGGTGCGCACCTGCGCGCCCTCGATCGCCATCGTGGACATGCTGAAGAACCGCAGCTCCTCGAGCGGGCCGCCGTTGAGCTTCTCGATGACCTGCCAGGCCTTGGGGCCCTGGATCTGGAAACGGTAATAGCGGCGGGAAACGGGGTGCCCGTACGGGCGGGACGGCGATCGCCGGTCGACGGTCACCTCGAGGTTCCCGTATCCGCCGGTCTCGCCGTGGTACATCAGCCAGTTCGAAGCCGGCGCCCGGCCGACGTAGACGTACTCGTCCTCGGCCTCGCGGAACAGGATGCCATCGCCGATGACGTGGCCCGCCGCCGTGGTCGGCACGTACTGCTTCGCACGGTCGACGGGGAAGTTCGCGACCGAGTTGATCGCGGTGTCGCTGATCAGGCGGATCGCGTCCGAGCCCTTCAGGAACACGTTGTCCATGTGGTGGGACTGGTCGTACAGCACCGCGCTGTCGCGCCACGCCCGCTGCTCCTTGATCCAGCTGCTGAAGTCGGCGGGCACGACCGGGTAGATGTACGACCCGATCTGAGAGTTGCGCAGGAGTTCGACGGGGTTGGTCTCGTCGATCAGCTGCTGAAGATTGTCGGCCATGGAAGCCCTCTCTTGTTCTTTCGTGGTGGTCGGGGGTCAGGGGCGGTCGGTGAAGACGACGGTCTGATTGCCGTTCCGGATCACCCGGTCCTCGGCGTGCCACTGCACCGCGCGGGAGAGCACGGCGCGCTCGACGTACGCGCCACGGGCCTGCAGGCCGGCCGCGCTCATCGAGTGGTCGACGCGGGCGACGTCCTGCTCGATGATCGGGCCCTCGTCCAGGACCTTGGTGACGTAGTGGCTGGTCGCGCCGATGAGCTTCACGCCGCGCTCCTTGGCCTTGCGATAAGGGGCCGCGCCGATGAAGGCCGGCAAGAAGGAGTGATGGATGTTGATGACCGGCACGTCGACCTCGTCCAGGAAGTCCTCGGAGATGATCTGCATGTACCGCGCCAGCACGAGGAAGTCGACATTCCCCTTCACGAGCTCCAGGATCCTGGCCTCTGCGTCGGACTTGTCCGGCCCCTGCGAGGGCACGTGGAAGAACGGGATGCCGAAGGCGCGGACGTCCTCTGCGACGTTCGTGTGATTGCTGATCACCATCGGGATCGTGACGGGCAGCTCGCCGCGCCGGTGGCGCCAGAGGAGCTCGAGCAGGCAATGGTCGCTCGTCGAGGCGAGCACGGCCATCCGCTTCGGGACGGACCGGTCGGTGAGCCGCCACGACAGGCCGAGCGGTCCGAGCGTGGCGGCGACGTCGGCCTCGAGCTCGGGGATCGCCGCGGAGAGGTCGGCGCGGTGGAAGACCACGCGCTGGAAGAAGCCCCCGCCCTGCGGGTCGTCGGTGTACTGATCGAGCGAGACGATGTTGCCCCGGTTGCGGGTGATGAGGGCGCTGACGGCCGAGACGATCCCTGGCTGATCCGGGCCGTGCACGATCAGGCAGGCGTCATCGCGCAGTCGCTCGACGTGGATGGTCATCCTGGCCCCCTCAGCGGCGGGCGGCGACGAAGTCGCGCGCCCATGCCGACGTGGCGAGGAGGCCGCCGAACGTGTAGAAGTGCAGCTTGACGGCGCCGGTCTCGGTGTCGGCCGCGAGCAGCGCGGACAGGTCGGAGACGAAGGCATCCGGCCCCGCCGTCCCCATCAGGTTCGTGAGGGAGAAGCCGTACTTCTTCACGATCATCGCGTTCGCGCCGATGCCGAACCGACGGGCGAACCCGAGAAGCCGCTTGACGCCCGCGGGCCCCGGCGTGCCCACCCGGATCTCGGAGGCGATCCCGCGTGCGCGGACCTGGTCGATCCAGGCCAGGACCGGATCCGTGTCGAAGGCGAACTGGCTGAGGATCACGGCGTCCAGCCCCTGCTCCGCGAGGACCGCCGACTTGTTCTCGAGATGGCGCCACAGCTCGTCGTCGGCGATGTCGGGGTGCCCTTCGGGATAACCGGCGATCGACACCTCGCGGACGCCGTAGTCGAGCAGCAGACCCGTGTAGATGACGTCGAAGGCCGAGGCGTACGGCCCGTCCGGCGTGGCGGGGTCCCCGCCGACGACGAAGACGTGGTCCGTGGCGCCGACCTCCTGCAGCCGGCCGAGGAGCTCCTCGAGCTGCGCGCGCGACCGCAGTCGACGGGCCGAGATGTGCGGGACCGGCACGAAGCCCAGATCCCGGACCGCTTTGGCGGCGGCCACGCGCATGTCGAGATCCTCGTTGCCGAGGAACGTGACGTTGATCTTGGTCCCCGCGGGGATCGTGTCGCGCGCCTCCTGGAGACCGGGGACGTCTTTCCCGGTCATCTCGAGGGAGAAGTCGTCGACGAGTGCGCGCGCCGCGATCGGGTTCGCGACGGGTGTGGTGCGTGACACGGATCGGCATCCTTTCGGCGGGTCCGCGCGCGGCAGTGCGAGCGGATCGGTCAGGCCCTGTTCGGCGTTGAACGGGCCTGCCGTCAGAATACCTATGTCAATAGGTAATGACAAGAGGTAAATTCAAGGCGTGGCGAACCACTGCTTCGAGTCGTCCCCCTCAGCGCACCCTGGGGGCTCCGCTGGCGGGGACGACGCAAAGCCCACTTCGAGTCGTCCCTGTCAGCGCACCCTATGGGCTCCGCTGAGGGGGACGACTCGGAAGTGGGGGCGCCGGGGGGCGCCAAGGGGCGCCGGGGGGCGAAGGGGTGGTGGCGGGGGAGAGTCTGGGGTCAGTCGGCGGTGCGGATCAGGGCCAGCATGCGCAGGAGCGCGGTGTTGAACTGGGCGATCTCGGCCTCGGTCATCCCGGCCAGGATGACCTCCTGACCGCGCATCGAGATGGGGCGCATCTCATGGTGCAGCTGGGCTCCGGACGGGGTCAGGTGCATCGGGCGCGAGCCCCGCGGGCCGTCGAAGAGCGCGATGAGCCGACGATCCGCGAGGGTGTTGACGCTCTTCGAGACGATGGCCTTGTTGACGCCGAGGAACTCCGACACCTCGCTCGCCGAGGATCCGGGCCGTGTCGCGAGTGCGGACAGCACGCGCCACTCGTTCGTGCCGAGACCGAACTCGCGGCGCAACTCCTGCGACTCGCGCCACACGAGGGCGTTGGAGAGCAGGGCGAGCAGACGCGGGGTGAACGACTCCGGGTCGACCACGTCGTACAACGGGTCGCGCACGACCTCCGGCGACGGTGCGACCCCGGGGCGGGTGTCATCCTGTGCGGGCATGCTGTTCCTCCTGCGTGCGGGAGCTCGCAGAGCCCCCTCGTTGATGAGTGTTCCAGACGACCGGGTCCCCGGCGTGAGCGCACGCCAGGGACCCGGCAATCCCTAGTGCGCCATGGCGGCGAGCGCTTCCGCGTCGATCGTGGCGATCGCGCGGGTGTCCTGGAAGGATCTGACGCCCTCGATGCCCTGTTCGCGCCCGATGCCGGACTGCTTCATGCCGCCGAAGGGCGCGCGCAGATCGAGCCGGGTCGCGCCGTGGTCGTTGATCCAGACGTAACCGCAGACCAGCTGGGATCCGACCCGCGCACCGGAAGAGGGCGATGCGGTCCAGACCGAACCGCAGAGCCCGCCCCAGGTGTCGTTGGCCCCGCGCACGGCCTCGTCCTCGTCGTCGAACGGGATGATCGGGATCACGGGGCCGAACTGCTCCTGGGTGACCACGCGCAGTGCGGGATCGGGGTCGACGACCAGCGCGGGGCGCAGGAAGTTCCCGCCCTCGAGCTCTCCGCCGGGGAGTTGCCCGTACTCGCGGACGTCGGCGCCGGCGTCCTTGGCCTCCTGAATGAGCTCCGCGACGAACGAGCGCTGAGCGGGGGAGTGCAGCGGACCCATCGTGGTGCCCTCGTCGAGCCCGTAGCCGATCACGGCGCGGTCCAGGCGAGCGGCCAGTCCATCGACGAGTTCGTCCAGGCGGGAGCGGTGCACGAAGACGCGCTTGGCGTTCATGCAGATCTGTCCCGTGGTGTCGAAGATCGCCGCGTAGAGCCGGTCGAGATGCGCGTCGTCGAGGATCGCGTCCTCGAGGAAGACCGCCGCGTCGTTGCCGCCGAGTTCGAGCGTGACCCGGGTGAGGCTCTGCGAGGCCATCTGCATGATCCGCTTCCCTCCGTTCACGCTGCCCGTGAAGCAGACCTTCGCGACGTCAGGGTTCTGGATCAGGCCCGCCATGTTCTCGTCCCGGCCGCTGATCACGTTGAGCACCCCTGGCGGAAGCTTCTCCGCGACGCGCTGCACCAGCCGTGCGATCGCCAGCGGCGTGGTCGGCGGGACCTTCACGATCGCCGTGTTGCCGGCGAGCAGCGCGTGCGGCAGGGAGGCGCCCAGGATCGCGATCGGCCAGTTGAACGGGACGATCACGGTCACCACCCCGAGCGGCTGGTAGGCGACGTCGGTGGACACCGGGATCGCGCCGGGAACGACCGGCAGGGTGTGCGAGGCGTCCACCTCGTCCGCGAGCATGAGCGCGAGGTTCCAACGGATCTCGAACACGAGGGCGTCCACCCAGGCTTCGAACCGGATCTTCCCGTTCTCCTGCGACAGGATCGCGGCGTCTTCGTCGCGATCGTCCGCGATGCCGCTGATCGCCACGGCCATCCGCGCCGCCCGCTCCGGCGCCGACAGCCTGGCCCAATCCGGGAAGGCGGCGTTCGCCGCCGCGACCGCGTCCGCGACGTCGGCGGCCGATGCCGACGCCGCCTCGCCCACGATCGCGTCCGGCTTCCCCGGATCCGCGACCCGGAGCACCTCCTCCGTGAAGCGCTCCTCACCGCCGATGAACAAGCCTGTCCGCACGCCCACTCCTGCAGCGTCGATCGTTCTCGTATCCGTCATGGCGACTGCCCACCTCTCTGTGTCCGTCGTTTCGAGACGTCGGTCCGGGCATCCCGCAGCAGGGTGCCGGCGGGTCTCCACCCGGGCCGTTTCCGAGTTTAGAACCATTCTGGTTTACATGTAAACGAAATGATGCTACGTTCATCGCCACGGCCCGGCTCGTCACCGTCGACGGGCGCCGGATGTCATCGATGAGGAGGACATGTGATGAGCGATCGTGCGCTGCCCCGACGCGGCGAGCACAGCGTCGAGGAGCTGGAGGATCTGGCTTTCGAACTGCGGTCGAAGCTCCTGCAGCTCTGCGGCACCTACGAGGGGGCCGTGCACATCGGCGGCGATCTCTCCGCGGCCGACATCTTCACGGCGCTGTTCGGCTACGGCCTGCGGGTCGACCCTGCGGACATCGCCCACCCCGGCCGGGATCGGTTCGTGCTGAGCAAGGGTCACGCGGCGGTCTGCATGTACATCGCGATGGCGATCCGCGGGTTCTTCTCGTACGAGGGCATCGTCGAGACCTACGGCCAGCTCGACAGCGCCTACGGGATGCACCCGTGCAAGGTGCAGCTGCCCGGTGTGGAGTGCTCGACGGGATCGCTCGGTCACGGCCTGCCCCTCGCGGTCGGAATGGCGCTGGGCGCCAGGCACCGCGACGAGGACCACCGCATCGTCTGCCTGCTCGGCGACGGGGAGACCGGCGAGGGCTCGGTGTGGGAGGCCGCGATGGCGGCCAGGAGCAATCGGCTCGGCAACCTCGTCGCGTTCGTGGACCGCAACCGCCAGCTGATGACGAGCTTCGCCGAGGAGCGAGTGCTGTTCGAGCCGTATCCGGACAAGTGGCGGGCCTTCGGATGGAACGTTCTCGAGATCGACGGCCACGACATGGGCGAGCTGGTGCGCGCGATCGACGCGTTGCCGGACGCCGGCAGCGATCGGCCGACGGTCGTGATCTGCGAGACGGTGAAAGGGAAGGGCGTCGACTTCATGGAGCACAATCTCGCCTGGCACGCCGGCTCGCTCGGCGCCGTCGACCTGGAGCGGGCGATGGCCGCGCTCTCGGCCTCTCGCACGGCGGCGGTGGCCTGATGCCCGTCACGTTCACGTTCGGGGAGATGCTCTCCGCGCGCTCGGTCATCGGAACGACCCTCGCCGAGCTCGGCGAGGAGCATGCGAACCTCTGGGTCATCACCCCCGACATCGGGGCCACCCTGGTGGAGTTCCGCGATCGGTTCCCCGATCGGTTCCTCGATGTGGGCCTCGCCGAGCAGGTGAGCGTCGGCATCGCGGCGGGACTCGCGTACGACGGGAACATCCCCGTCGTGTCCGGCATGCTGCCGTTCCTGAGCATGCGGGCGCTCGAGCAGGTGCGCACCGACGTCTGCTATCCGAACCTGCCCGTCAAGATCATCGGCACGCACGGCGGCCTGGTCGGCAACGGCGGATCCACGCACTACGCGGTGGAGGACCTCGCGCTGATGTGCGCCCTCACCAACATGACCGTCACCTCGATCGGTGACCCGCTGATGGTCGGCGAGATCCTCCGGCAGTCGATGACGATGGACGGCCCGATCTACATCCGTCTCGCGGTGGGCAAGAAGGACATGGTCCTCTACGAGCCCGGCGAGCACGAGGTGCGGATCGGGAAGGGCATCGTCGCCAGCGACGGCGCTGATGCGACGATCTTCACGCACGGCACCACGGTGGCGCAGGCGCTGCAGGCGGCGGACGCGCTCGCGGAGGAGGGCCGCTCGGTCCGGGTCGTGGACATGTTCACGCTCAAGCCGATCGACGAGGAGCTCATCGTCCGCTGCGCGGAGGAGACCGGCGGTCGCTTCGTCGTGCTCGAGGACCACCTCGCCTATGGCGGGCTCGCGAGCCGCATCGCCGACGTCGTCGCCGATCGCGGCCTCGGCCTCGCCGCGTTCGAGCGGCTCGGCATCCCGCAGGTCTACGCCGGGTTCGGCGAGGACGAGCAGCTGCGCGACAAGCACGGTTACGGGCTCACAGCAACGGTCGACGCCCTGCGCCGCGTCCTCGGCGCTTCCTGAGCCACGGCACCCGAGACCGACGGAGAGACGAATGAAGACGGTGGCCGTGACGAGGATCGGGAGCCTGCGGGATCCCGATGAGACGACCCGCGGACGGGTCGGGGTGGTGGACTTCCCGGAGCAGCCGCTGGGACCGGAGGACGTGCGGATCCGCGTCGCGTACGCGGCGATCTGCGGCTCGGATCCGCATCTCGCCGAGGGGTTCTTCGGCACCGACGTGCCGATCGGGCTGGGGCACGAGATCTCCGGGGTCGTCGAGGCGCTGGGGGAGCGGGCGCACCGCAGCGGACTGAAGGTCGGCGACAGGGTCGCCGGGAACTTCCTCCGGTTCTGCGGCACGTGCCGCCCGTGTCAGGACGGCCGGCAGCAGTTCTGCGAGAACATCCAGGACTACAACCGGCCGGGGATGGCGGAGACGATCACCTGGCACGCGTCCCAGGTGTACCGCCTCCCCGAGGACGTCACGCTCCGGAAGGGGAGCCTCCTGGAGCCGACGTCGGTCGCCGTGCGCATCGCGGACAAGACCAGGATCAGGGTCGGCGATCGCGTGCTGATCTGCGGCGGAGGCCCGATCGGGCAGCTGGTGCTCCAGGTCATGAAGAGGAACGGGGCGACCTCGCTCACCATGGTCGAGCCGATCGCGGCCCGCCGGGAGATGGCCCTCCGCCATGGGGCTGAGCACGTGATCGATCCTGTCGCGGAGGATCAGGACGCGCGTGCCGCCCTGATCACAGGCGGGCGCGGGTACGACGTCGTGATCGACGCGTCGGGGGCGCCGCGCGCGGCGCAGGGACTGCTCGATCTCGCGGCGAAGGGCGGCGTCGTCGTCTACGGGGCCATGTACCCCGAGACCTTCGAGATGCCCCTGGGGCTGTCCTCGTACCTCTACCTCAAGGAGCTCACGCTCACCGGCGTCTTCGTCTCGCCCTATGCGTTCCCGCGGGCGCTGCAGATCCTGCCGCACCTCGACGTCGATGAGCTCACCGCGGCGGTGTTCCCGCTCGACGAGGTCGACGAGGCGTTCGCCGCGCACGTCGCCGGTGTGCATCCCAAGGTCCTCATCCGCTGCAACGACCTCGAGGATGTGTCGTCATGACGGATCTGCCCGTCGCCGCGCTCGAGGCCGTGGACATCGTGAAGCGCTTCGATGGAGTGCACGCCCTGGAAGGGGCGCGGCTCTCGGTGCGGTCCGGCGAGATCCACGCGCTCCTGGGTGAGAACGGCGCCGGCAAGTCGACGCTCATCAAGGTGCTGACCGGCATCCACGCCCCCGACGCGGGGGAGATCCGCCGCGAGGGAGAGGCCGTCGAGTTCGCCAGCGTCCGCGCGGCCGGCCGCGCCGGAGTCGTCGCGCTGTACCAGGAGCTGTCGACGATCCCGACGATCGACGTCGCCGAGAACATCCTGCTCGGGGAGCACACGCCGAGCCGCGGAGGTCTCGTGCGCTGGGCGACCATGCGCCGCCGCGCCAAGGAGCTGCTCGACCGGCTGAACCAGCCGATCCCGGTCGGGAGGCTCGGGGCCGACCTCACCCCGGTCCAGCAGACGATGGTCTCGGTGGCCAGGGCACTGGCCGCGGAGGCGCGGGTGCTGATCCTCGACGAGCCGACGGCGTCCTTGACCGACACCGAGATCCGGGACCTGTTCCGGGTGCTCCGCTCGCTCCGCGAGGAGGGCGTCGCGATCGTCTACGTGTCGCACCGGCTCGAGGAGGTCTTCGAGCTGTGCGACCGGCTCACGGTCATGCGCAATGGGAAGACCGTCATGACGAAGGAGGTCGCCGACTCGTCGATCGACGAGGTGATCTCGACCATGGTCGGGCGGGAGGCCGGAGCGCTCTTCCCGCCGCGCGGCACCGCGACCGCGACCGTCGCGCTGCGGGTCGAGGGGCTGCACGGCCGGCGCGTGCAGGACGTCTCGTTCGCAGTGCACGAGGGAGAGGTGCTCGGCATCGGCGGGCTCGCGGGGTCGGGGCGCAGCGAGCTGCTGCGGCTGCTCGCCGGGGCCCAGCCGCACCGCGGGGGCCGCATCACGATCGGCGAGGCCGGCTCCGCGACCACGCCGCGCGTCGGCCGCATGCTGGAGGCGGGCGTCGCGCTCGTACCGGAGGAGCGCCGCAGCCAGGGCGTGATCCTCGCCGCCTCGATCCAGGACAACATCGCTCTCGCGAACATCCGCGCCGTGAGCGTCGCGGGGATCGTGCAGGGCGGTCGCATCGCCGAGATCGCGAACCGCGGCATCGCGGACCTGAGGATCAAGGCCCGCGGACCCCGTCAGACCGTGGGGGAGCTGTCGGGCGGCAACCAGCAGAAGGTCGTGCTCGCCAAGATGCTCGCGCGCCGGCCGAGGGTGCTGCTCATGGACGAGCCGACACGGGGGATCGACGTCGGCACGAAGGCCGAGATCTACCGGCTGATCCGCGAGCTGGCGGCCACGGGGACCGCGGTCATCGCGGTGAGCTCCGAGCTTCCGGAGCTCATCGGGATGAGCGACCGGATCCTCATCATGCACGAGGGCTCGCTCGCGGGGGACGTCCCCGCCGAGGGGGCCGACGACGAACTGCTCCTGTCCTATGCCTACGGAAGGGCCGACTGACATGACCTCCTCCCGAGACACGATGACGGCCGCCGTCGTCGTCACCCACTCCCGCACCGTGGGCCGCGTGCTGCTGCAGGGCGGCACCGTCGTGGCCCTCGTCCTGCTGCTCGCGTTCTTCTTCGCGATGCGACCGGACACCTTCCTCTCGTTCGTGAACGTGCGCAACATCCTGTACCAGGTCTCGATCCTCGCGATCATCGCGGCGGCGCAGACCATCGTGATGGTCGTCGGCGACTTCGACCTCTCCGTGGGGGCGACGTCGAGCCTCGCCGGATCCGTTTCCGCGACCCTGATGCTCGGGAACAGCCCGATCCCGGTGGCGATCGTCGCGGGGCTCGCGGTGGGCCTCCTGGTCGGACTCGTGAACGGCGTCCTCATCGCCTATCTGAACCTGTCGGCATTCGTGGCCACCCTGGCCACCATGACCTCGGTGATCGGACTCGCGTATCTGGTCACCGCCGGGACGACGCTGTTCGGGATGCCGGCCGCCTTCAACGCGCTCGGCCAGGGGCGATTCCTGAACATCCCGCTGCCGGTGTACTCCGCGATCGTCATCGCGCTGGTGATCTGGTGCGCGCTGCGCTTCACGACGGTCGGCCGCCGCTGGCATGCGATCGGCGGCAACGTCGAGGTCGCGCGCCTCTCCGGCGTGAACGTGCGGTTCGCGCGGCTCCTCGCCTTCACCATGGCAGGGCTCGTCTCGGCGATCGGCGGCATCCTGCTCGCCGCGCGGCTGGGCAGCGCGAGCGCCGAGCAGGGCGGGAACAACATGATGTTCTCGGTCGCGGCCGTCTTCCTGGGGATGACCGTGCTCCGCTCCGGTGCGGCGAATCTCGGCGGCACGATGATCGGCGTCGCGATCATCGGCGTGATGAGCAACGGCCTCAACATCCTCGGCGTCAACGCCTATGTGCAGCAGGTCGTCACCGGCCTCATCATCATCGCGGCCGTGACGCTGTCATCCCTCAAGACGCGGGAGAGGTAGCGATACCCCTCCCTCACTGCGGCGGTGCCCATCGCCGCAGCCTCCACCCATGCACCACACACAAAGGAGTAGTCACGTGCGTAGGAAAATCACAGCGGCGGCGGCCCTCGCGGCGGCGGCGATGCTCGTGCTGACCGGATGCAGCGGCCAGAGCAGCGCCGGCAGCACCGGCGGGGCCGACGGGAAGCCGTTCAAGGTCATCGCCTTCACCTCCGGCAACCAGACCCCGGTCGGCGCCTGGTGGGTCAAGGCCGTCACGGCGCGAGCGAAGGAGCTCGGCTGGGACCTCACGATGATCCAGGGCGACTTCGACTTCCAGAAGATGAACCCCGCGGTCGAGAGCGCGATCGGCCAGGGAGCCGATGTCATCCTCGACGGCTACACCGACGTCGAGTCGATCGGATCCATCGTGACGGCGGCCAAGGACGCGGAGATCCCGATCTTCGCGATGGACTCCGCGACCGCGGCGAACGATGCGTTCGCGCTGAACATCACGACCGACCAGCAGCAGATCGTCGACAAGACCGTCGGCTCGCTCGACACCGCGGTGTCCGGCCTCAAGGGCAAGACCGTCATGGTCATCGGGCACGACCCGCACCCCGGCATCCGACTGCGCTCCGGCTTGGCCGAGAAGGCGCTGACGGCCGCGGGCGCGACGATCGCGGGCGGCGCGATCCAGAAGGTGACCAACCCCGCCACCGGGCGCACGGAGGCGCTCAGCCTCGTGGCCGACTACCTGTCCGCGCACCCGAACGGTCTGGACGCGGTCTGGGCCGGCTGGGACGACGCCGCGCTCGGCGCCGCGCAGGCGCTGAAGGAGGCCGGCTCGACCGCGAAGGTCTCCGGCGTGGACGCTCTCAGCGAGACGCTGTCGGTGATCGAGGCCGGCGGCAACATGCAGGCCACGATCGAGCAGCCGTGGCCGACCATCCTCGATTCGCTCGTCACGCAGGTGCAGGCGTACCAGAAAGACCGCACGCTGCCCTCGAAGAACTTCGAGGCGGTCGGCGTGACGCTGGTGACGAAGGAGAACGCGTCGACGGTGACCCCGTCGGACAAGCTGGGCTGATGCCCTGGGCGGGGGCGGCACGATGCCGCCCCCGCCCGCCGTCCGCGGGGACGGCGTCGAAACCGAGCGCGCGCTGCGCGCCGAGCAAGGAAGGCGGGACGCGATGCGTCTGGAAGGCAAGACAGCCCTGATCACGGGCGGTGCGAGCGGGATCGGCCTGGCCACCGTGCGCAAGTTCGTCCGCGAGGGGGCGAAGGTCATGATCGCGGACATCGATCTGCGGCAGGCGGAGGCGGCCGTCGCCGCGATCGCCGGTGAGGGCTTCGATGGCGCGGTCGCCGCGGTCGCGGTCGACGTATCGGTGTACGCGCAGGTCGAGGCGGCCGTCGCGCGCGCGGTCGAGGTCTTCGGTCGGCTCGACGTGATCTTCAACAATGCGGGGATCGCCGGCGGAAGGCCGCTTCTCGAGCACGAGCCCGAGAAGGACTACGAGCCGATCATCCGCATCGACCAGAACGGCGTCTACTACGGCATCCTCGCGGCGGGGAGGCAGTTCCGCCGGCAGGGCACCGGCGGCGTGATCGTGAGCACCTCCTCGATCTACGGCGAGCAGGCCGCGGAGCTCTCGTTCAGCTACAGCGCCGCCAAGGCGGCGGTCATCTCGTTCACCCGCTCCGCGGCTTACGAGCTCGCGGAGTACGGGGTGCGGGCCGTCGCGATCACGCCGGGGCGCGTCGGCACGCCCATCATCAACCAGTTCAGCGAGGAGCTGAAGTCGACCTTCGCCGCGGAGCAGCTGCGAAACCGGCTCACCGCGCCGGAGGAGATCGCCGACGTCGTCGCGTTCCTCGCCTCCGACGAGGCGAACGCGATCAACGGCACGGTGGTCAGCGTGGACGACGGGTACTCGGTGTTCAAGCAGCGGCTCGATCTGCCGGTGTTCTGACATGACGCCGGACCTGGACGTCGCGTGCCAGCTCAGCGTCCTCGTCTCGGATCCGCAGTCGCCGCGGCTGCCCGAGAGTCTCGACGCGCTCGCCGCGAGCGGCTACCGCCGCGTGGTGCTGCCGCCGTTCGATGCCGGCGCCGTGGACATGCCCCGTCTGCGGGCACTGCTCGCGGATCGGGGTCTGGCGCCGATCGCGATGGCGATCCAGCTCCCCGACGCGGATGTCGCGGCGGAGGATCCGGCCACGCGGGCCGCGGGCGCCGCGCTGCTGCGGCAGAGTCTCGCCCTCGCGGTCGCCCTCGGCGCGGACCAGCTGAACGGAGTCCCGTACGGGCTCTTCGGCCCGCCCCGCGGGATCACAGGCACCGCCGCGTTCGCGCGGTCGGCGGCTGCGGTGGGGCGGATCGCGGATGAGGCCCAGGAGCAGGGCGTCGCAATGGTGTTCGAGGTGCTGAACCGGTACGAGACATCGGCGGTCAACACCGCGCGGCGCGCGATGGACTACGTCGACGCGAGCGGATCGGCTCACCTCGGTATCCACCTCGACACGTTCCACATGGCGATCGAGGAGTCGGACATCGCGGACGCGGTCCGACTGGCGCTGCCGCGGCTGCGCTATCTGGAGCTCGGACAATCCGGCCGGGGCGCCCTGTCCGGCGGCGCGATCGACATCCCGGGGATCGTCCGGGATGCGCTCGACGCGGGCTACCAGGGCCGCTGGGGCGTCGAGGCGTTCTCCCGGTCGGTCCTCGCCCCCGAGGGCGCGGACGGGCTCTCCATCTGGCGCGACGTCTACGACGACGGCGTCGAGCTCGCGCGCGACGCGATGCGGGTGGTCCGTGCGGGCTGGGCGACCAGCACGGTCGGCCGGCGTGCGAGCCGGATGTCGAGGATCACCTCGACCTGACGCGGCAGGGCGAGGATCCGCTCAGCGCCACACGTCGGCGGCGATGTCCACGACGGAGCGGATCTTCGCCCACTGCTCGTCCTCAGTGAGCACGTTGCCCTCCTCGGTCGAGGCGAAGCCGCACTGCGGGCTGAGCGCGAGCTGCTCGAGCGGAGCGAACGCGGCCGCCTCGTCGATGCGGTGCTTGACGACCGAGGGGTCCTCCGGCTCGCCGCTCTTCGAGGTCACCAGTCCCAGCACCACGGTCTTGTCGCCCTTCGGCAGGTACCGCAGTGGCTCGAACCCTCCCGCGCGGTCGCTGTCGTACTCCAGGAAGTACCCGTCGTACTCCACCACGTCCAGGAGCTGCTCGGCGACGGGCTCGTAGCCGCCCGAGGAGATCCAGGTCGAGCGGAAATTGCCGCGGCACACGTGGGTGGTGACGACGAGGTCGTCCGGCTTGCCCGCGAGCACGCGGTTGAGGATTTCGGCGTACCGCTCGGCGATGCCGTCGGTCACGATGCCGCGCTCGCGGGCCTTGGCCAGCTCGGTCTCGGAGCACAGGTAGGCCCAGGCGGTGTCGTCGAGCTGGAGATAGCGGGCACCGGCCTCGTAGAACGCGGCCAGCGCGTCGCGATAGGCCTGCACGAGATCGTCGACGATCGCGTCCCTGCCGTCGTAGGCCTTCGCGGTGATGTGGTCCGGCTCGAGACGGAAGTCGAGCACGGTCGGTGCCGGGATCGTGAACTTCGGGACGGCGCCCGTCGAGCCCGCGACCGTCTCCTGCAGCGCGGAGTAGTGCGCGAGGAAGGGATGCGAGGGATCGAAGCGGATCGGGCCTGCGATCTCGACGCCGCGCGGCTTGGTCTGCACCCCGCGGAACTGGATCCCGTGGTCCAGCTCGACGATGTCGACCCCGTCCAGGAAGTCGAAGAAGTCGAAGTGCCACCAGGAGCGGCGGAACTCGCCGTCCGTCGCGGGACGCAGACCGGCATCCGCCTGCTTCGTCACGAGGTCCGCGACTGCGGCGTCTTCGGCGGCCTTCAGGCCGGCTGCGTCGAGTCGGCCGTCCGCGTGGCTCTGCCGGGCGGCCTTCAATGCCGCAGGACGGAGGAAGCTGCCGACGATGTCCGCGCGGAAGGGGCGAGTGCTCATCGCTCGATGATAGGGGCGTGAGGCCGCGTATGACAGGATCCCTGACACATGGCGACATCCGGCGGGATCGGTGGTCGGATCCGGTCTTCTACGGCCGGATCGCGGAGGATCCCATCCGATCGGCGGAGGACTCCGAACAGAGGGTGAGCGGCATCGTGCCGCACTCGAGGAGGAGAAAATGCGTTCGTCACCCAACCGTCTGATCGGCGTCATCTTCGGCGCCGTGTACATCGTCGTCGGCGCGCTCGGCTTCGCGGTCACCGGAGGAGTGTCCTTCCTGGCGACGCAGGGCGGCATGCTGCTCGGCATCTTCATGGTCAATCCGCTGCACAACGTCGCGCACCTGCTCATCGGAGCCGCGCTGCTCGTGGCCGGCCTCGTCTCCACCCGGGCGGCGAAGGGAACCAACACCGTCGTGGGGGCGGCCTATCTGCTGCTCGGCATCGTCGGGTTCTTCCTGGTCGGGACGGCGGCGAACATCCTCGCGCTGAACACGTTCGATCACTTCCTGCACCTCGCGAGCGCGCTGCTGCTGCTCGCGGTCGGGATCGGGGTCGAGCGGACCGCGCCGCGCGGGGCGATGGCCTGAGGCCGTCGTGCTGCGCAGCTGGCCCGCGCTCCTCGCCTGGGGCGCGGGCCTGATCCACCTGGCCATCGGCGCCTCTGTCTCCGGCGCCGACGGGCGCGCCGTCGTGCTGCTGGCGCCGATGCTGTTGATCGGCGTCGTCGAGCTCGGCTGGGGCGTCGCCGTCCTCCGTGCGGGGCGCATGAGGCGGGGGAGAGGCGCAGCCGTCGGGGCGATTATCGCGGTGATCCTCGGGGCGGTCGCTCTCCTGGGGGGAGCACCGGTCATCGCGGTCGCGGCCTCGTCCGTGCTCGTCATCGCAGCGGGAGCGATGGCGGCGCGGTCGCGGGGAGCGGGGGTCGTCCGGGTCGATGCCGGGGAGGGCTCGACCCGGGCGTCTCGCACGAGGGCCACAGGCGCGGTGCTGGGGGCCGTGCTCGTCGCCTCACTCGTGACGCCGGCGCTGGCGCAGACCGACGCCGGGGCGAACGGGGGCGGGCACGATCACGGCGGGGGCGTCGACCTGCCGCTCGTGGATCCGCACGCGCACCATTGAGCGGCGGTTCGGTCGGAGACGACGACGAGGCCCCCGCCGGAGCGGGGGCCTCGTCGTGATCCGATTCGGATCAGAAGACGTTGGACTCGAGCCAGGCGAGCGGGTCGATGGCGCTGTCGTTGATGTGCACTTCGAAGTGCAGGCAGGATCCGACCGTCCAGCCGGTGTCGCCGACCCGGCCGATGAATTGACCGGCCGTGACGCACTCGCCGGCCTGGACCGCGCGGCTGCCGTAGGTCATGTGCCCGTACAGCGTCGACACGGCGTTGCTGCCGCTGAGCGCCGGGTGGGCGATCTCGACGGTGACTCCGTAGCCCTGGTAGCTCTCCGAGGAGAGCGTGACGCAGCCGTCCGCAGCCGCGTATATGGGGGTGCCGATGCCCGCGGCGAAGTCCTGGCCCATGTGACTGCGGCCGGTGCGCGCGGCGCCGAACCCGTCTGTCAGCGTGTACGAGCCCGCCGCCATCGGGTAGATGACCTGACCCGGCTTGGCGATCGAGGCGACGCCGGAGCGCTGGGCCGCAGCGGTGGCGGCCTGCATCGCGCTGAGCTCGGACGGCGTGGTCGCGGTGAACGTGCCGTGCACCTGGACGTCGGGGAGCACGCCGTTGGCAGCCGTGAAGGACTGGGCGCGGATGTCCGCCGCCGCGCTGGTCGCGGGCTTGGCGTCGCTCGCGCGCACCATCCCGAGAGCGGGAAGCGCCGTCCCGACCACGAGCGCGGAGATCGCGAGGGCCGCTCCGGTGCTGCGGCCGAGGTTCTTGGCGCCCCGCCGGGGGCGCCTTCCGGCCGGGACGACGTGTGCGGACTGCTGCTCTGGAGCTGCGGAGCGCGTCGCCGGCCGGGGGGCCTGCGGCGGCGCGGGGATGTGCGCCTGAGCGGTCGTGGGGGAGAACAGCGGCGGGGTGGCCGGCTCTGCAGGGGTGCGCGAGAAGGCGGCGGGACCCGAGGTCTGCGCGGGGGCGGACGACTGTGCGGCGGCCTGTTCCCTCATCTCGCGTCGCGAACGGGGTGCGGCGGTGCCGACGGTCGCGGACGGGGATTCTGGCATGCGGGCAGAGGTGTGCGCGGTTTCGGGGGCTCGCGAACTGATGATGTGCTCCTCGGGCAGCGGAGAGGGTGTGACTTCTCCGCCATCGGGGGAACGGAGTGGTGTTACAACTCCGTAATAATACGGACGGTTTCTGAGAGTTCTATACATTGGCCGCGAAACGCGGTCTCGGCGTGGCGCGATCCGAGGTCCTCAGCGGTGGTCGCCCCCGCGGTTGGTGATGGTCTGCACGAGCGCCAGGTACTCCTTCGGCGTCGCCTCGGGGAGGTAGGCGCTGCCGATGGCCATGCCGATCGTCGCGAGCTGAGCAGGATCCGCATAGGCCATGTAGATGGTCTCGTAGCGCGGGTTGAACTTGCTCTTGAAGCGGAACAACGACGTGAAGCCGTAGGCAGGCTCGAGCATCTCTCCGAGCCAGCCGAGCAGGCGGTCCATGACGCCGGGCTCGGCGGGCACCTCGCCCGGCTTGGTCGCGAGCGGGGCGCCGGAGAGGCTGAGGACCTGGACGCCCTGCTCCTTCATGTGCAGGGCGGCGGAGGCGATGATGAACTCCATGATTCCGGGCATGGATCCGTCGCTGCGACGCATGAAATCGATGGTCCAGCCGGTGACCCTGCCATCGGTCCAGGTGGGCAGCCAGCTGGTCGTGGCCTCGATCCCGCCGTCCTTGTTGATCGCGAGGAAGATGCCGACGTCGGAGTCCTTGAGCTCCTCCATCCCGCCGAGGGTGAAGCCCATCTCGGGGAGCTTCTTGTGCGCGACCCATTCCTCGCTGACCGCGGTGATCTCCCTGGAATAGCGGGTCGGCAGGTCGTGCCACGTCGACCAGAGCGTCGTGATGCCCTCGCGTTCGCCGCGGTTGAGGGGCTGACGCACCTTCTGCCACGCCTTGCCCGTGAGCTCGAATCCCGCCAGGTCGATCACGGTCTCCTCGCCCACGGACATGTGCTGCCATCCGAAGGACTGGAAGACCGGCAGGAAGCGCTCGTGGAAGCTGTAGAAGCACGCCGACCAGCCCTGCGACTCGCAGTAGGCGATGAACGCCTCGACGGTCTCCTGCTCCCTGCCTTCGGCGCAGACCGGATCCGACATCGTCAGGGCGACCTTGCGGATGACGCGGTACGCGACGGCTCCCTGGCCGTCGGGGGTGAACCAGTAGCTGTTGCCGGCCCACGTGCCCATGAAGCCGAGGGTGCCGCCGCCTCCTTCGCGCAGGAGAGCCCGGAAGCGCGCCTCCTCGATCACGTGCCGGTCGACCTGGGTGGCGCGGAACAGCCGCACGGCCGCGAGGATGAACACGATCCAGAACGGCACGCCGACCCACTGGTAGACGAACAGGGCCGCGCCGTCGACGGGGATCCCCGCGTCCGCGATCGCGGGCAGCAGGCCGCTCGAGACGAACGGACGGATCAGGTCCGCCAGGAGCTCGCCGAGCGAGGGCTGTCCGTCCAGATAGTTGTCCCCGTCGATCAGCCCGATCACGAGGTAGGCGCCGGCGAACACCACGAAGGCGCCGACGACGGTGATCGCGAAGCGGCGCACGGCGGCACGAGGCGCGAGCACACGGAAGTGCCGTCGGGTGAACAGCAGCAGGGCGATCACGCCGATCGGCACGAGCACGGCCAGGATCATCGCGATGCCGTCCTCGATGAGCAGGGCGCCGCGGATCTTGTCGTCCAGCAGGTCGTTGATGCCGACCGATGTGCCGGTCAGCAGGGCGATCACGGCGTTGACCATCAGCGCCATGATCCACGCGGCCCGGCGGCCGGTGCGAAGCCCCCAGGCGGCGACGAGCGTGAGCAGCAGCGGCACGAGGCTCACCAGGAACGGTCCTGGGCCCGAGTTCAGGATCGCGTCGGCCTGGCGCACGCAGTCGGCGGTGAAGTCCTCCACGCAGGACTTGGGCATCTGCTCCGCCTCGATCGGCGAGAAGCCCGAGACGACGAGACCGAGCGGTGCGTACCAGGCCCCGGAGATGAGCACGATGAACGGCCCGAGTCCGGTCGCGGCGACGATCGCCGCGACCAGGGTGCGCACCTCGCGATGAGAGCTGCGATGCCACGTCGCCCGCACCGTGCCCCGCGCCAGCAGGAGGCTGAGCAGCAGCCCGAGCACGCCCGAGAGGAGGCGGAACACGCTGTCGCTGTCTGCGGCGTACAGCGCGAACATCACCAGCAGGGTGAAGCCGACGACACGGATCCGGCGCTGCCACAGCGCGGGGGCGAGAGCACTCGCCGCCATGAGCATGCCCACCGTGCCGATCGTGGGATCCGCGACCGCGTCGTAGCTCGCGAGCAGGCCCCATTGCGAACCCCACGAGACCAGCAGTCCCTGTGCGCTCAGGCCGATCACCATCGCGAGGATCCCGGTGAGGAAGAACGTCCACGCGGCGCGGACGCTGCCGAGCTTGCGCTCCGCGTAGGCGCCGGCCGTGAGGATCAGGGCGATCGCGAGCACTCCGCCGATCACCGAGTCGCCGAACAGCAGTGCGGTGAGCGGGGTCCACCAGTCGCCGTCCTCGATCGTCGTGCTCACAGAGGCGGCGAACTCCTGCGGGAACCGACCCAGGAACGTCCCGGTGACGAACCCGGCTGCCAGCACGACCACGGCGAGCATCGCACTGAAGGGATTGCTGCTGAGATACGTCAGCACCGCACGGATCCAGCGCGGCACGGGACGCGGCGTCGGCGCAGGCGCGACGGTGCCGGCAGGGGCGTTGTCAGAGGGGGTCATGCGTTGCTCTCTCTGCGATGAGCGCGCGGTTCGTTCCGGATCCGTGCGGTGGCGGGGGCACCACCCCTTCAGAGTGCCGAACGTCCGCGGCGTTGTACAGTCGCCATGCCTTCCGCCGGGCCGATACCCTTCTCGATGATGGAGCAGCGCACACCCGGGTCGCGGAGCGCCCGCGGCGTCGTCAGCTCTCTCGCCGCGAGCGTGCTCTTCGGCGGCATCTTCTACCTCTACGGCGTCGTCGACGCCTCCGCGGAGGCCCAGTTCGGCTGGCGGATGATCGTCACGGCGCTCTGTTACGCGCTCGCCCTCTCGACCAGGCAGGGCCGGGCCGCCTTCGCCCTGTTCTGGCGCGTGCTGTCCTCCCGCTGGTGGATGCCCCTGGTGCTGGTCGCGATGAGCGCGATGGTGGGCTTCCAGATGTGGATGTTCGCCTGGGCGCCCGTGCACGGGTACGGGCTGGACGCATCGCTCGGATATCTGCTGCTGCCGATCGCGCTGGTACTGGTCGGGCGGCTGCTGTTCCGCGAGCAGGTGAGCCGTGGGCAATGGGTCGCGGTGGGCATCGCCGTGGTCGCGATCGGCGCCAAGATCGCCTTCGAGGGGACGCTGTCCTGGGTGGCCCTCGGGATCTGCGTCGTGTATGCCGTGTACTTCACGGTGCGCCGGCACGCGGGCCTCGATCTGCCGGCGACGTTCGGTGCGGAGACGGTGCTGCTGATCCCGGTGGCGGTGGTCTTCGTGATCGTCATGCCCGGAGCCACGACTCCGCTCGGGCAGGCCGCGGTGATCGCCGCAGGCCTCGCCGGGACGCTCGCGATGTCGGCCTATCTCGGCGCGTCCCGGCTGCTCGGGCTTCCGCTCTTCGGCCTCCTCAGCTACGCCGAGCCCGTGCTTCTGTTCGTCGTGGCGATGCTTCTGGGGGCGCACCTGAGGGCCTGGGATCCGCTGGTCTACGGAACCCTCGCGGTCGCACTCGTCGTGCTCGCGGTCGACGGCTTCCGCCGCGCGAGGCGGATCCCCTGACCCGGAGTGCGAGCGGTAAGGAACCCGTGCCTTCCGATGCCTGCGGACGTACCCTGGAAGGGAGAGATGCGCCATCTCCCGATGGGAGGACCAGCATGAGCCAGGAAGAACGCCCGCAGGGGGCGAGCGATCCGCGCGACGGCCTCGAGGGCACCTACACCGAGGTCGACGGGGAGCCGGAGCCCGAGCGCACCGTGCACGGGCAGTACACGCGCACCGAGCGCGGCGGTCCCGACCCCGAGGACGAGGGCGCCTACGCCGATGCCGAGCACGATGGCGGCACGGAACCCTCGCCGCACTCCACGCACGACCGGCACGGCAAGTACAACCGCCGCGACCAGTGAGCCGTTAGGCGGCTCAGCGCGGCGCGGCGATGCCCGCGCCGTCGCGCCGCTCGAACACGAGCTGCGTCTCCGTGGCCCGGACCACGTCGTGCACCGTGATGCGCTCGAGGACGATGTCGCGGAGGGCCGCAGCGTCGGCGACCGCGACATGCACGAGGAAGTCATCGGCGCCCGCGATGTGGAACACCTGCAGCACGCCCTCCGTCGCCTCGAGCGCGTCGAACAGCGCCTCGACGCCGGTCTTGCTGTGGGTGCCCAGCCGCACGCGGATCACGGCCTGCACCGGGCGGCCGAGCGCGGCAGGATCGAGCAGCAGCCGCAGCCCCTGGATCACCCCGCGCGAGCGCAGGGAGCGGAGCCGGAACGCGCACGTGGAGGCGGGGATCCCCAGCGCGGCGGCGAGTTGCTTGATCGGAGCGTCGGGCTGCGCGGAGAGCGCGGCGAGGATGCGCAGGTCGAGGGCGTCGACACCGTGCTGTTCCGCGATCAAGATCCGCTCCTCGCGACGTCCGAATGTTGCGCAGGACTCAAGTTTCGCACGCAGGATGCCTTCCTGCAGCAATAGATCTGGCGGATCACTGCGCGCAGAAGGATCCTGGGATCATGATCGACGACGATTCCCTGCATGACACGCCCCTGCGACCCGAGACCGTGGCGGTGCATGCCGGTCGGGCCGACCTCGCCGCTCTCGGCGTGCACGCCCCGCCGATCGACCTCTCCTCGACCAACCCGCTGCCCGACATCGTGCACGGGGGCGACTCCTACGAGTCGATGGCGACCGGGGGGCACCCGCTGCCCGACGGCGGCAACGTGTACGCCCGGCTGTGGAACCCGACGGTCGCCCGGTTCGAGGAGGGACTCGCCGAGCTCGAGCACGCCGAGGCCGCCGTCGCCTTCTCGAGCGGCATGGCCGCGATGACGGCCGCGATCCTGTCGCACACCACGGCGATGGGCAAGCATCACATCCTGGCCGTGCGCCCGCTCTACGGCGGCACGGACCACCTGCTCGATTCCGGGCTGCTGGGCGCGGAGGCGACCTTCTGTGCGGAGGGCGAGGTACGCGCGCACCTGCGCGCCGACACCGGCCTCGTGGTCGTCGAGACTCCCGGCAACCCCACCCTGGACATGGTCGACATCGCCGCGGTCGTCGCGCAGGCGGGGGACGTGCCCGTGCTCGTGGACAACACCTTCGCGACGCCGCTGCTGCAGAACCCGCTCGACCTGGGCGCGCGGATGTCGCTGCACAGCGCGACCAAGTACATCGGCGGGCACGGCGACGTGATCGCCGGCGTCATCGCGTGCTCCGAGGAGACGGCACAGGCGCTGCGCCGCGTGCGCGCGATCACGGGCGCGCTGCTGCACCCGCTCGGCGCCTACCTGCTGCACCGCGGTCTCGCGACCCTGCCGGTGCGCATGGAGCGGCAGCAGCGCTCCGCGGAGCGCGTCGTCGCGTGGCTCGCCGAGCACCCGGCCGTGGCCGAGGTGTTCTACCCCGGCATCGACGATGAGCGCGGTCTCATCCCGCGGCAGATGCGCGGTGGCGGCGCGATGATCGCCGTGCGACTGCGCGACGGCTACGCGGCCGCGGAGGCCCTCACCGGATCGGTGCGGCTGTTCACGCACGCGGTGTCGCTCGGCGGTGTCGACTCGCTCGTGCAGCACCCCGCGGCGCTCACCCACCGGCCCGTCGCGGCAGAGGCCCGCCCCGGCGCGGAAATCGTGCGGCTCTCGATCGGCCTGGAGGATCCGGAGGACCTGATCGGCGACCTCGCGCAGGCCCTCGCCAGGATCGGCGTCGCCGTGCGCTGAGTGCGGCGCCCCGAGCCCGACGCGCTGAGAGCGCCAGGGGAGAGGGAATGTCCGTGGCCACCGGCAGAATTGTGCGGTGACCGGAATGAGAACCTTCTGGGCCGCGCTCCCCACCCCGGGGCGCTGGCTGCTGTCCACCGTCGCCATCCAGACGCTGGGCCGTGGACTGACCCTGCCCTTCACGATCATCTACCTCCACGAGGTGCGCGGCTTCGACCTGGGCGTCTCCGGCGCGCTGATGAGCGTGATCGCCATCACCGGACTCGTCGTGACGGGGCCCGGCGGAACGCTGATCGACCGCTACGGCGCCCGGAGGGTGCTGCTGGCGGGCCTCGTGGCGATGATCGCGGGCTGCACGCTCCTCGCCTTCGCGACGTCGCCCACGGTCGCGGCGATCGCGCTCGTGCTGATCGGGGTGAACTTCGGCGTCTCCTGGCCGGGCTTCAATGCACTGATCGCCACGATCGTCTCGGGCGAGCTGCGTCAGCAGTACTTCGGCGTGAACTTCGCCCTGGTCAACCTCGGCATCGGCGTGGGTGGCATCATCGGCGGCTTCTTCATCGACGTGCACCGGCCGGAGACGTTCACCGCGATCTTCCTCATCGACGCGGTGAGCTCGCTCATCCCGATGGCGCTGCTGCTCGGGCCGCTGCGGCATGTGCGCACTCACGCGGATCCCTCCGCGGAGCACGAGACCGAGGCGGAGGGATACCGGCAGATCCTGCGGAGGCCGGCCGTGCTGTGGCTCACCCTGCTGACCTTCCTCGCCGTGTTCATCGGCTACGGACAGATGGAGGGAGGCTTCCCGGCGTTCGCGCGGCAGGTGTCTGGCGTCTCGACGCAGGTGATCGGCTTCGCCTTCGCGGTGAACACCGCCGTCATCGTGCTGCTGCAGTTCGCCGTCCTGAAGCTCATCACGGGGCGCCGCCGCACCAGGGTGATGCAGGTGATGACCCTCATCTGGGGGTTCTCCTGGGTGCTCCTCGGCCTCACCGGGCTGCTGCCGGAATCGCTCGCCGCGGCCATCGGCGTGCTGCTTTTCATGGGAGTCTTCGCCTTTGGGGAGACCATGCTGCAGCCCACAGTGCCCGCGATCTGCAACGACCTCGCCTCTGACCGCAGCCGCGGGCGGTACAACGCGATCAACGCCGCGGCCTTCCAGGGCGGGGCGATCGCGGGGCCGATCGCCGCAGGGCTGCTGCTCGGAGAGGGGCGCCAGATGTGGTTCATCGTCGCCATGGTGGCGGGCTCGGTGCTGATCTGCGTGCTCGCGATCGCCCTGGAACGGCGGCTGCCGGTCGCGGCCAACGGCCTGGCGGCCCCGGCCGTGGCCGAGACCGGCGCGGCCTGAGCGGGCCTCGCGAAGCCGATTCACAGAGTTCGCAAAGAAACCATTGCGCGGCGGTGGCGGTGCCCTCAGGATGGGGGGACGTGCGTTTCGTACGGATCGGTAACGATCCCATCGTGGGCGTGCGGAGCAGTCGGTGACACGGGCGAGGACGATGACGTTTGCGGTGAGGCGGGCGCGGCAGCAGACCGCGCGACTCCTGCTCGTCCTGCTCGCCGCCGGACTCGTCGTTCTCGGTGTGGGCGGGCTCGACGCCCTCTCGGGGCGGCTCGTGGATCACGGCGTGCGTCAGGTGGCGGAGCACGCGGAGTCCGGAACGCGCGTCGCGACCGTCACCGCGCTGAGCACCGAGGACCCCGCGGCGCAGGACCGTGCTGTCCGCGCGGCGATCGCGAAGGCCTTCGCGGGAGCGCCGGTCGCCGTCAGCCGGACCGCGGTGAGTCAGATCTCCCTGGGCAACCCCGATGCCGTGCAGGCGATCGGCGGAGAAGGTGTCACCGATCGCGGTGATCTCGTCGATGGCGCCTGGCCGGCCCGGTCCGGCGAGGCGGCCGTGCTGACGGCCGCGGCGGAGATCCGCGGCTGGCGGATCGGCGACCGGATCCGGCTCGGTGCGGATGCCTCGGGAGGGACCGTCGAAGTCTTGGTCGTCGGCACCTGGCGGGCGAAGGATCCCGCCGCGCCGGCCTGGGCCGGCGATCCCGCGGTGGCGTCCGGCGACTCCGGCGGCGCCGCAGGGCCCGTGCTGATCACCGACGACGATATGACGCGGCTGTGGACCACGCCGACCGTGACCTGGACCATCGCGCCGATCGCGCTGACGGCCGACAGCCTGAGCGCGTATCGCGCCGGACTGGCCCGACTGCCGCAGCTCCCGGCCAAGGTCGACCCCGACAGTCGATCCAGCACGGCGGTCGGCGGCTCGCTCGGCGATCTGCTGGACCGGCAGACGCGCGCCGTCGGCGTCGCCCGGGGCATGATGGCGGTGCCCACCGCGATCATCGTCGCTCTGGGGGCGATCGCGATCGCCGTGATCCTGACGTCCGTGGCGGGTGCGCGCCGCGAGGAGCTGCGTCTGATCCGCGCTCGGGGCGCCGCGGTGACCGGTATCGCGGCCGGAGCCGCGGGAGAGGCCGCGGCGGCGACGGGTGCGGGCGCCGTCCTCGCCCTGATCGTGATGCTCCCGCTCGCCTCGCCAGGCCTCCCGACGATCGTGGCCGCAGCGCTGACCGTGCTCATCGCGGCGGCGGCGGCCGCCGTCACCGCGGCGCGCGCGTCCGCCCCGACGTCCGGGACCCGCTCGGATGCCGGACGCGGCATCGTGACGGCGCTGCTGGTGCCGACCCTGATCGTCACAGCCCTGGCCGCGTTCGCGCTCTGGCAGCTCTTCGCGCAGGGCGGCGTGATCTCGGAGGGCGGCGCGGCGGATCCCGTCGCCTCCGCGGCCGGTGCGGTGGCGCTCCTCGCGCTCGGGCTGCTCGTTCCCGTGCTCGCCGTGCTCGTGGCGGCGGTGGCCGAACGCGCGGCGCGCAGCGGCCGGGGGATCATGCCCGTGCTGCCTCTGCGCCAGATCGCGCGGCGCGCCGGCAGCGTCGCCGTGGCGATCCTGTGCATGGCGCTGGCGGCCGGATCCGCGACCATGGCGCTCGGCGCGGCCCCGCTCGCCGCTGCCGTGGACCGCAGCGAGGTCCGCGCGGCGCTCGGGCTCGACGTGCGGGTGTCGGTCGCGGGGCAGGGCGCCGTTCCGCTCACCGCGACGGAGGCCGCGGCGCTGCCGATGGTGACGCGCGCCGCGGAGGTTCTGAGCAGAGACGCCGATATCGGGTCGGACGCGGTGGCGTTCCTCGCCGCCGACCCGTCCGCCGAGGCGATCCCCGCCTCGGATCAGTCAGCCATCGCCGGGGGGTCCGGATCCGTTCTCCCGGTGGCGATCACCGCGGCGCTCGCGCAGCGACTCGGCGCCGTGAGGGGCACGACCTTCTCGATCACGCTGCGCCCCGAGGGCACGCGACTGCCGGCGCAGGTCGCCGCGATCGTGCCGACGATCGCGGGCATCGGATCCGGCCCCGGGATCCTCGCCGACCGCAAGGCCGCCGCCGCGAGGGCCGGGGGACTGCCGTCGAACGAGCTGTGGCTCTCGACCTCGGACGCCTCGGCCGCCGCAACGGAGGTCCGCACGAGGGCGAGTACGCCGATGCGGATTCTGACCGCCGCCGCGGTGAGCACCGCGCCGGTCACCGGGACAGCCACGATCCTGCTGACCATCGGATCCGCGGCCGCCGCCCTTCTCGGGCTGCTCGGGTTCCTCGCCGCCGTCGCTGCGGACCGCTCCCGCAGGAACGAGGAGCGCACCGCACTGCGCGCTCTCGGACTCGGCGCGGGCCGTCAGCGCTCCGCGCGGCTGGGTGAGGTGACGGGGATCGCGGTCTTCGGCCTCCTCGGCGGTGCGGCCGCGGGATTCGCCGTGGTGGCGCTCGTCCTGCCCGTGATGTGGGGGAGCGGAGCATGACGCGCCATCCAGGGACGCCCGCCGTCGTGCTGCGCACCGCGCTCACGACGCCGCTGCTGTCCGCCTTCCTCGTGCTCGCGATCGCCGCCATGACCCTCGCGGGCGCGCTGGTGCCGCCGCTCATCGACCAGGCGCGCACCGCCACCGTGCAGCATCAGCTCCGCGACATCCCCGAGATCGGCCGCCCGCTGACGGCGGTGCAGTCCTGGATCGTGGGCATGCAGCGGGGAGGTCCTGGCAAGACGGACGTGTGGTCGGAGCCCCTCTCGGCGCTGCAGGCGCAACGGGATCGCCAGCCCGAGCCGCTGCGCAGCGCGCTGGGCGCGCCCCGGGCCGTCGGAGACTTCCGTGCGATCGAACTGCAGGGCGATCGGAAGACGCCGCGCAATGCCGTGCAGTTGATCATGGATCCGGGGCTCGAGCAGCGCAGTCGCCTCGTGCAGGGCGCGTATCCCCGGGTCACCGATCCCGCGGAGGGCATCGAGATCGTGCTCAGCGAGAAGTCGGCCGCCGAGCTGGACTGGAAGGTCGGAGAGGTGCGCGATCGGCAGGGACTCCCTGTCACACTCACCGGCCTGGTCGCACCGAGCGGCACCGATGACCTCGACTGGGACATGCTGGTCGGCTCGCGTGCGCCGACCGTCCAGTACACGCCGATGGGCGACATCATCCTGCAGACGGTCGGCTTCATGGCTCCGGACGAGGCGGGCGTCCTCGGCGATCTGCTCACCCAGGCCGCGACATTCGCCTGGATCCCGCTCGATGTGAGCAGGATCTCCGCCGGTGACGCGGCGACGGTGAGCACCCAGCTGCGGCTGTTCATGGCGAACCCCGTGCATGTCGGGTCCAGCGGCGACTTCTTCGACAACGGCCTGCAGTTCTCCTCTCCCGTCGCCGACGCCCTGGATCGCGGCGTCACGCGGGGCAGCGCCCTCGTCGCGGTCGTCTCCGTCGCGGCCGTGGGCCCGCTCGCGGTGGCGGCCGTGGTGCTGGCGCTGGCCGGGCGGCAGCTGGCTCTGCGCCGCCGGAGGGCCGCCTGGCTCGCCCGCGCCAGGGGTGCGTCGCTCGTGCAGCTGTGCGTCGTGCTCGGTGGCGAAGCGCTGCTGCTCGGGATCCTCGGCGCCGCGATCGGGCTCGCGGCGGGCGCCATGCTGGCTCGGGGCGGACCGGATGCGCTGACGATGCTCGTGGCGGGCGTGCTCGTGCTCGTGCCGGTGTGCACAGTCCCGTTCACGGTCGTGGCGGACCTGCGACGGACGGAACGACGTGACGGATCCGCGCAGCGGAGGCGTCCGTTGACCCGCCTCGTGGGCGAGGCCGTGGTCGTGGCGCTCGCGGTCGCCGTCGCCGTGATCCTGCAGAGCCGCGGCGAGTCGCTGCGGGTGGATCCGGTGCTGCTCGCGATGCCGGTGCTGATCGGCGCGGTGGGCACGGCGGCGGTGCTGAGGCTGCTCCCGCTCCTGCTGGACGCGCTGCTGCGCGCCGCGCGCCGCCGCACCGGACTCATCTCGCTGCTGGGCCCCGCCCGTGCCTTGCGCGACGCCGCGCTGCGCACGGCGCCCGCCCTCGCCGCCGTGATCGGCCTCGCGGTGGCGGTCTTCGCGGTCTCGTTCGCCGCGACCGTCTCGGACGGGATCGGCCGCACCGCGCGGGACGCCACCGGCGCCGACATCGCGGTGTCGATGCCGTACGTGGAGGAGGCGCAGATCGCCGCAGCCCGGAAGATCCCCGGCGTCGCGGCGGTCGCGACTCTGGACGCGGATGAGATCGGCCAGGGCGCGTCCGAGGGGGTCACCGATCGCGTGCGCGTCTACGCGGTCGACCGGAACGCCTTCGCCCGCGTGCAGCAGGGATTCGACGGCGCTCTGCCGATGCCCGCCTCACTCGCGGCGACCTCGGGCGGGAGCGTCCCGGTCGTCGCGTCGGACCAGCTGCTCGCACGGTTCGGCGACGGGCTCACGGTGAACGGCCACCCTGTGCGGGTCGTCGCGCACACCGCGCAGCGCACCCCGTTCGGCAACACGGAGAAGTGGGTGATCGTCGACCGCGGGAACATCGACCGCATCGGCGTCAGCTCGCCGGTGGTCACGAAGCTGTTCGCGGCGGTGGCCCAGGGGAACGACCCGCCCGCGGTCTCGAAGGAACTGGCCGCGCGGCTCGGCGAGACCGCGACGGTGACCACTGCCGATCAGCTCATCGCGCAGTCGGCCTCGGATCCGGCGTCGTCCGCCCTGCGCGTTGCGCTGATGGTGTCTGCCGCGATCGTCGCCGTGCTGCTCGCGGTCGCGGTCCTGCAGACGCTGATGCTCGGATCCGTGGCGCGCGCCCGCCTGCTCGCCCTGCTGCGGGCGGTCGGCTATCCGCGGCGCAGGGAACTCCCGCTCGTGGCGTGGGAGGTGGGGCCGGCGTTGGTGATCGCGCTGCCCGTGGGCGTCGCCTCGGGCCTCGCGATGTCATGGCTCGTGATCGGGGCGCTGGACCTGCGCGGTTTCACGGGCGGCGAGACGGCCCCGGCGCTGAGCCTGCCGCCCGGATGGCTCGCTGCGGCGGTGCTGGGCTTCGCCGCGGTCACCGCGGTGGCGATCCTGCTGGCGACCGCCACCGCGATGCGGCTGCGCAGCGCCGAGGCGATCCGGGTCGCGGATGACGAGGGGTGAGGGATGACGGTCGAGAAGAAGGATGTCCACGACGACGAGGAGCGAGGGGTCATGACCGCAGCAGGAGGGATCGGACGATGACCGATGTCGACATCGCGTGCGAGGGTCTGGTGCGGATCTTCACCGCCAAGGGCGTCGAGGTGCAGGCGCTGCAGGGGCTGGACCTGCGCGTGCAGGCGGGGGAGATGGTCGCGCTCGTCGGCGCCTCCGGATCCGGGAAATCGACGCTGCTCGGGATCCTCGCCGGACTCGACGGGCCGACCGCCGGGAGCGCCCGCGTCGCCGGGCACGACCTCGTGACGATGCGCGGCGCCGAACGGCTGCGCTATCGCCGGCGCAGCGTCGGCTTCGTCTGGCAGCAGTCCGGGCGCAACCTGCTGCCGTACCTCACGGCACGCGAGAACATCGCCCTGGCGCACGGCGTCGCCCGCGTGGTGCCGAAGGCGGAACGCGCGGGCCGTGCGCAGGCGCTGCTCGAACTGCTCGACGTCGCCGATGTGGCCGAGCAGCGACCCGCTCAGCTGAGCGGGGGCCAGAAGCAGCGGGTGGCGATCGCGGTCGCGCTCGCGAACGAGCCGCGCGTGCTGCTCGCCGACGAGCCGACCGGCGAGCTGGACGAGCGCACGAGCGCGGATGTGCTCGCCGCGATGCAGGCCGTCAACACCGAGCACGGCGTCACGACCCTCATCGTGACGCACGACGCTGCGGTGTCCGAGCACGTCGACCGTACGGTGCGGATCCGCGACGGCCGCACCTCGACCGAGACCCTGCGCAGCACGCATACCGATGACGAGGGGCGGGAGGTCCGGATCGCGCAGGAGTTCGCGGTGCTCGACCGGGCGGGCCGCATGCAGCTGCCCGGCGAGTTCGTGAGCGCGCTCGACCTGCGCGACAGGGTGCGGCTGTCGCTCGAGGCCGATCACGTGCGCGTCGCGCCGAGTGCTTCCTCCGCGGAGCCGGAGCCGGGGGCGGACGAAGCGCTGTCACCGGGGGAGGGGCAGTCATGACCGAGGTCCTGCGCGCGGAGGGGCTGACCCGCGTGTTCGCCGCGCCCGGCGGAGATGTCACCGCGGTGCGCGAGGTCGACCTGACGGTCTCGGCGGGGGAGCTCGTCGTGATCACCGGGCGCTCGGGTTCCGGCAAGACCACGCTGCTGACGATGCTCGGAGGCCTCGACCGGCCCACGCGCGGGCGGGTGCTGCTGGACGAGCACGACATCAGCACGGGGGACGCGAGCCACCTGCTGGGGGAGCGGATCGCCTCCATCTTCCAGACCGCGGGGCTGCTGCCGGTGCTCTCCGCGGCCGAGAACGTGGAGGTCCCGCTGCGGATCCGGCGCACCGCGGTGGTGGAACGGGAGCAGCGGGTGATCCGCGCGCTGGAGGCGGTGGGGCTCGCCGACCACGCGCGGCAGCGCCCGGCCGAGCTCTCCGGCGGACAGCAGCAGCGCGTCGGAATCGCCCGTGCGCTGGTCATGGATCCGGCGGTGCTGATCGCCGACGAGCCGACCGCGCAGCTGGACAGCGAGACGGGCGCGCAGATCATGGATCTCATCGCGGGCCTCGTGCACGAGCGGGGCACCGCCGCCGTCGTGGCCACACACGATGCGGCCATGCTCACGCGCGCCGATCGCGTGCTCGACCTGCACGACGGCGTGCTGCGCGAGCTCGGGCCCCGTGCGCTCGCGGCGAAGACGGGGCATCGCTGATGTCCTGATCCCGCTCGGCATGCATGGATTCTGTGCAGAACTCTTGTGCACAGAATCTATGCATGCAAGAGTGTGGGCATGGAAACCCCGGAACGCCCCGTCGGCATGCGCCTCGACGAGCGGGCGGTGCGCGTGCTCGCGCATCCGCTGCGCTCGCGTCTGCTCAGCGAGTTGCGCGTGCACGGCCCCGCGACGGCGACGCAACTGGCCGCCGCGCTGAGCACGAACACGGGGGCGACGAGCTATCACCTGCGCGCCCTCGAGGACGTGGGGCTGGTCGCCGACACGGGCGAGGGCGCTGGTAAGCGACGGATCTGGCGTGCGAGCACCGATTACCACTCCTGGAGCAACTCCGCCTTCGCGGACGATGAGGATGCGCACACCGCACTCGGCTGGCTGCGTCGCGACTACGTTCGGCAGTTCGCCGCGCGGGCCGAGCGCTGGCTCGATGTCGAGGCCTCCTGGCCCGCTGCGTGGGTCGACAGGCTCGGGCTCGATGACGCGCTGCTCACCGTGACGCCGGATCAGCTCGCCGCCTTCCACGACGAGATCGACGTGCTGACCGAGAAGTACCGACGTCTCGGCGACGGGGATCCGGCCGCGCGACGGGTGCACGTGGCCGTGCAGGTCACCCCGATCGACCTCGACCCGCCGGGGGAGTCATGAATGCGGAGGCCGCGCGCGCGATCTCCGCGGCGCAGCGCCGCCTGCTCCTGCTCACGGCGCTGCGCTGGCTCCCGGTCGGCGTGACCCTGGGAGTGACCGTGCTGCTTCCGCTCGAGCGCGGGCTCTCGATCGCTGAGGTCGGCTCGATCCTCGCCATCCAGGGGTTCGTGGCGCTCGCCCTGGAACTGCCGACCGGAGCCCTCTCCGATACGCTCGGACGCCGCCCGGTGCTCGCCGCGTCGGGAGTGCTCGCGGTCGCCGCGAGCGTGCTCTTCCTGCTCGCCGACTCGTATGCGCTGTTCGCGGTGTCGCTGCTGCTGCAGGGTGTCTTCCGTGTGCTCGACTCCGGCTCGCTCGAGGCGTGGTTCGTCGACGCGGTGCACGAGCACGATCCGCAGGCCGAGGTCGCGAACCCCCTCGCGAAGGCCGGTACGGTGCTCGGCGTGGCGATCGCGGGTGGGGCGCTGCTCGGCGGCCTGCTGGTCGCGTGGCATCCGCTCTCCGCACTGTCCGCGCTCGTGCTGCCGCTGATCGTGGCGATCGGCCTCTATATCGGATACACCGTGCTCGTCGTCGTGCTGGTGCGGGACAGTCCCCAGGAGGGGGCGGCGCCGACCCGTGCGGTTCCGACCATGCTGCGCGCCGCGCGGCAGACCCCGCGGACGATCGTCGATGGCCTGCGCCGTGCGGCGAGCTCCCGGGTGCTCGCGGGTCTCGTGCTCGTCGAGGTGTTCTGGTCCGTCGCGATGATCGGCTTCGAGACGCTGACCCCGGTGCAGCTCGAGGGAATGCTCGGCGGAGAGGCCGCGGCCGCCGCGGTGTTCGGCCCGGCGTCGGCGGCCGCGTGGGGACTGTTCGCGGTCGGATCCCTGCTCGCGAGCCGGCTGAGCGGCGTGATCGGCGTGACCTGGACGGCGATCCTGAGCCGGATCCTGAACGGCGCGTTCGTGGTCGTCATGGGGCTGTCCTCGGGAGTCGTCGGCCTGCTCATCGGCTACGGCCTGACCTATCTCGCCCACGGCGCCGCGGGGCCGATGCACTCCGCACTGCTGCATCGCGAGGCGGACCGATCCACCAGGGCGACCGTGCTCTCGCTCAATTCGATGGTCTCCGGAGGTGCGTACAGCATCGGACTGCTCGTGCTCACGGCGTTCGCGGGGGCGACCTCCGCCGCGACCGCGACCATCGTCGCCGGGGCGTTCAGCATCCTCGGTGCGGCCTGCTATCTGCCGGCGCTGCGCCAGGAGCGCAGCCGGAGGGCCGCGCTGAACGCGGCGTGAGCGGCACGGCGCGGGGCGGCCCCGGGTTGTGCGGGCCTCGCGCTGTTACGGTGATCGCATGACACCCGGAAGCCCTGCCCAGGCGACCCGTGCCCCGTTGACCGCCGCGCAGGTGGCCGAGAGGATCTCTCGCGGCGAGAGCAACGCCATCGAGTCGCGCACGAGTCGCAGTTTCGGCGAGATCTTCCGCGCGAACGCCTTCACGCGCGTGAACGGGATCTACCTCGTGATGTTCCTGCTCATCCTGGGCACCGGCTACTTCATCGACGGGCTGTTCGGGCTGCTCATCATCGTGAACAGCGTGGTCGGAATGGTGCAGGAGGTGCGTGCCAAGCGCACCCTGGACCGGCTCGCACTGCTCAGCAAGGCCCCCGCCCGCGTCGAGCGCGCCGAAGGCATCGCGGAGATCGATGTGGAAGAGGTCGTGCTCGACGATGTCGTGCTCGTCGCGGCCGGCGATCAGATCCCGGTGGACGGCGAGGTGCTCGATGCGACGGGTCTCGAGGTGGACGAGTCGCTGCTCACGGGCGAGTCGGAACCGGTCCTCGCCGCGGCCGGATACGAGCTCAAGTCCGGCAGCTTCGTCGCCGCCGGGTCCGCGAGCTTCCGTGCCACCGCCGTCGGCGAGCACGCGTACGCCGCCCGCCTCGCCAAGGAGGCGTCCGAGTTCCGCAAGCCGTCCTCGCAGCTGCGCGCCGGGATCGATCAGATCCTGAAGTACGTGACCTGGGCGCTGATCCCGGTCGGCGTGCTCACGATCGTCAACCAGATCTGGGGCCATGCGGAGGACTGGCGCGATGCGGTGCGCGGTCTTGTCGCCGCGCTGGTGCCGATGGTGCCGGAAGGCCTCGTGCTCATGACGAGCGTCGCGATGGCCGTGGGCGTGATCCGCCTCGGACGCCGGAACTGCCTCGTGCAGGACCTGCCGGCGATCGAGCAGCTGGCCCGCGTCGACGTGGTGTGCACGGACAAGACCGGGACCCTGACCGAGGACGGCATGCGGGTGGGTGCCGTCGAGCGCCTCGGCGTGGACGACGATCGCATCGAAGCCGCCCTCGCCGCGATCGGCCGTGCCGAGGGCAAGCCCAACGCCAGCATGGCCGCGATCCTGGAGCACGTCGGCGATGCGCCGGCGCTCGTGGCGCAGACCTCTATCGCGTTCTCCTCATCGCGCAAATGGGCCGCGATGCAGACGGCCGATGCCGCTACGGGCGCCGTGGAGAGCTGGGTGCTCGGCGCTCCTGATGTGCTGCTCGCCGTCGGCGACGCGGCCCGCAGCCGCTCCGATGCACTCGCGTCCGAAGGCCTGCGCGTGCTCGCCCTCGCGCGCAGCGACCGCGCGCTGCCGGATCCGGAGGAACCCGGCGACGGGCTTCCGGGCGGTCTCGTCGCGACCGCGCTCGTGATCCTGGACCAGCGGCTGCGCGCCGAGGCACCAGGTGCCATCGCGTACTTCGCGGAGCAGGACGTCGACATCAAGGTCATCTCCGGCGACAACGCGGCCGCGGTCGGCGCGATCGCCGCCGAGGCCGGCGTCCCGAACGGGCGCAACGCGGTCGATGCCCGCACCCTGGATCCGGAATCGGCGCATTTCGACACCGAGGTGCGCGACCGCACCGCGTTCGGCCGGGTCACGCCGACCCAGAAGCGTGCGATGGTGCACGCGCTGCAGGGGGACGGCCGCGTCGTCGCGATGACCGGCGACGGCGTCAACGACGTGCTCGCGCTCAAGGACGCCGACGTCGGCGTGGCGATGGGATCCGGCTCCCCGGCCGCCCGCGCCGTGTCGCGCATCGTGCTGCTGGACAACTCCTTCGCCACGCTGCCGCACGTGGTCGCGGAGGGGCGCCGAGTGATCGGCAACATCGAACGGGTCGCGACCCTGTTCCTCACGAAGACGCTGTACTCGATCCTGCTCGCGCTGCTGGTCGCGGTCACCGCCGTGCCGTTCCCGTTCCTGCCCCGGCACGTCACGCTGATCGCCTGGTTCACGATCGGGATCCCCGCGTTCTTCCTCGCCCTCGCGCCGAACACCGCCCGCGCTCAGGACGGCTTCGTGCGGCGGGTGCTCGACGCGGCCGTGCCGGGGGGCATCGGCGCCGCGCTCGCCTCCTACGGCGCGTACCTGACCGCACGTGCGGTCTTCGGCACGGAGCACAGCGAGCGCGTGCAGAACGCGTCGACCGGATTCCTCGCTCTCGTGATCGTGGCGTTCTTCGTGCTGATCACGGTGGCCAGGCCTTTCCAGCCATGGAAGCTCGGGCTCGTGGGCGCCATGATCGGCGGCATGCTGGTCGTGATCCTCACCCCGCTCGGATCCCAGGTCTTCGACGTCGACCTGCACGATCCCCGCGCCGTGCTGATCGCGTGCGCGTTCGGTGCCGCCGGGATCGCGGTGCGCTTCGGCGCGCGCGCCGTCCTGCGTGCGATCTACGGCGCCGTCTCCCGCCGCCGCCAGCGCCGCGCCGCGCTCCCTCACCCCTGACCAGCTCTCCCTCACCCCGGACCCGCTCTCCCCGCCCCCTCCGGCTTCCCCCACCTTCGAGT
>NZ_JYIX01000037.1 GCF_000956505.1 Microbacterium azadirachtae
GGAGCTGACCACGGGTCTGAAGCAGGCGGTGGATGGCATCAATGACATGTCGGAGTCGCTGCTGGGGATGATGCGTGCGATCCAGGATCTGGACACGCAGCTCGCCGGCGGCTGACACCGCACCGCACGATCTCGGGGGACCGGTGGCTTCGGCCGCCGGTCCCTCTGTCGTGAGCGCGCATGTCGCGGATCCGATGGGGAGTCCTCCCCATCGACGCGCGCGGCGAGGTTCCCTAGGTTGATGTTGTCGGGTCGGAGGGGGAGGATCGCATGGCCGAGGCCATCTGGATCAAGTACGAGGAGCTGAGCGCGGTGAGCCTCAAGCTCAAGGACATCGTGACGGAGCTGGAGGGGGCCTCCTCTCGCACCGACGCGGTGCAGGACGCGATCGACTCGCCCTTCGGGAAGTCGAAGCTCAAGGACGAGGTCGGCGACTTCGAGTCGCGCTGGGACGACAAGCGCCACGACCTGGCCCGGGACATCGGGAAGGTCCAGGAGCACGTCCAGGGCGTGCTCGACGGCTGCAAGAAGTGGGACGAGGACACGGCGAAGAGCATGGAAGTCGACGCCACCGGACAGAACCCGCCGCGGAAGATCGGAACGCCCTGATGTACATGGAACGTTCGCCCAAGGGGCGCCAGATCGAGCGCCTCAAGGGCAATGCGGACACGATCTCGAAGCGCGGTGCGGAGATCACGGCTCTCGGCGACGCGATGGGCGAGAGCGCCTCTTTCCTGAAGTCGCTGCACGACAAGAGCTCGGGGCAGAAGGGCGAGGCGATCGAGAAGCTGCAGGAGATCGTGGGCGACACCCACGAGCAGCTCAAGCTCGCCGGCGAGCTGTACCGGCCGACCGGTCCGGTGCTGGTCTCCTACGCGACGACGCTCTCCGAGGTCCAGCCCCGGCTCAACGCGGCCGTGAAGAGCTGCGAGGAGCTGTGGACGACCTTCGCCGGGCTGCCGGGCTACCTGCCGGGAGACCGCCCCACGTGGGTCGTGCCGCCCAAGGAGGGCTCGGATGAGGCGACCGAGAACGCGCAGGACGACGCCTCGAAGAAGCAGAAGCACGAGGAGTTCGTCGCCGAGGCGCGCATCTTCGATTCCGAATACGACACCTGGGAGACCGCGTTCGACACCGCCGTCGACGGCATCGGCAACGCCACCAGCGGCAAGATCAAGGACGGCTTCTGGGACGACGTCGACGGCTTCGTCGCGGGAGCACTCGAGGTGCTGAAGGTCGTCGGCCTCATCCTCACCGTCGCCGCGATCATCATCGGCGGGCCGATCATCGCCGCCCTCGCCGCGATCGTCGCGATCGCGACCCTGGCGCTCACGCTCTACCAGTGGAGCCGCGATGACGCCGGGCTCACGGATGTCATCATCGCCGCGATCGGCGTCATACCGTTCGGCAGCATGGGCAAGCTGTTCGGCGGGATGAAGGGGCTGCGGGGCTTCGCCGACAGCGCGCTCGGTGGACTGCTCACCGGGGCGGGCCGCGCGCCGATCCGCCAGGAACTCACCAGGGTCTTCGGCAGCGGCACCGCCGCCTTCAAGTTCACAGGGTCGTTCGGCGCCGGAGCCCGCAACTTCTTCGGCACGCTGCTGCAGAACCACGGCGCCGACGGCCGCGCCGTCGACTCGATCGCGCGGTTCTTCACGGGCAAGGGGGCGACGGCCCTGAACAACATGTCCAGTGCCCCCGACATCCTGATCAGCGTCGGGTGGAACATGTACTCCCGCGCGAACACGATCGTCGGGAACATCCCGGGATCCGGCGGGTCGATCAATTCCGCGATCGTGCATGCCATCGCCGGCGACAAGTGATGCCGCAGGGCGTCCGTCCGCCCCGCGCAGGCGGGGATGACATGCTGGTGGCGGAGGGGTGCGGATGAGAGCTGTTGCCGAGGTCGGGATCGACGAAGAGCGCGTCGTCGTGCTCACCGGACGCAGCGACACGGACTGGGTGGCTGCGGCAGCCGCACGTCTCGGCGCGGCCGAGGACATCGCACCGATGCCGGTCGAGCTGCGCGCCGAATTCATCGCGCATGCCGCGACGGCCGTGACGCCGCACGACGTGCTGGCGCTGCAGCTCTGGCCGCAGGATGCCTTCCCCTTCGTCGTCCGGGTCTCCGTGCAGGAGTCCCCGGGGCTGGAGGAGGTACGTCGCCGCATCCGCGAGGGCGCCGCATCCTGGCGCGCGGTCTCGCCCTCGGAGCATCTCGGCAGCGGATGCCAGTGGATCTTCGACGGCGAGGTTCCCGGATCCGAACAGATCGCGACGCGAGGCTGGCAGGCGGTGTTCGCCGATGACGCCGTCATGACCGTGGTGACGCTGGAGCCCGTGCTCGCCGATGCCTTCCTGCTCGCGACCCCGCATGTCGCGGCTCTCGTGGACGATCTGCGGATCCTCGTGGACGGTGAGCCATGGCGGGGCGGCGACCTGAACCGCGGCCTCGTGATGGCCGACGAGGAGTGGCCGGGGGAGAGCCGATGAAGCGCGACCGCAGCACGACCGCATGGGCGAACGACCTGCCCACCGGCGCCAGGGTGCCGTGGGCGGAGGTCGAGGCGAGGGCGTTCCGCGGGCGTCCGAGGGTCCTCGCCGAACTCGGCGGGGCCGGGGCGTTCGAACGGCGAGGCGAACAGGCGCGCAGCCCGTGGTTCCTGCTGGCACTGGTCCTCGCCGTGCTGCCCGCGCTGGCCCTCGTCCTGCTGCCGGTGCTCGCCTTCACGGCGCTCGCCGGCAGTGACTTCGGGCTCGTCCTCGCCGACTCCGCCGTCGCGATCTCCGTCGCCGGGTGGCTCATGGTCGCCTCCGCCGGGTGGCAGGCCGTGACCCTGATCCGCGGGATGCTCGGTCGCAGCATCGCGGAATCCGAGGTGGGCGGCTGGATCGCCGCGGTCGTCGGCGTCGTCGCCGCCGTGATGATCGGAGCCAGGGGAACGGCCGACCAGGTTCCGGGCTGGCAGGTGTGGGCGGCGGTCGCCGTGGTGGCGGCACTGCTCGGCGCGGCCGTCGCGATGCTGGCCCGGCGGAGCCTTCGCCGCACGCAGCGAGATGGGCGCCGCGGCGACTCCGCGGCCGAGACGCTGCCCGATTCCGACGCGGTGGCGCGGCGCAGCGCCGCGATCGCCGCGATCCCTGCCGAGGAGCGGGAGCGGATCCGCGCCGAGCTCGCCGGGGCGATCGGGATCCTGCGGCGGCGCGGGATCATCTCGCCCGCAGACGCGCAGCGCGCACTGGAGGCCGAGCCCGGCTTCCTCGCGCGGAGGATGTCGTCATGACCGATGCCGGCGCGGGCCGGGGAGGAGACCCTATGAACGCCCCCGAGGGATCGACGGAGCGGATCAGCCTCCGGGCGGAGCTTGGTGCCGCCCCCGACCCGGATTTCACGCTCGTGCTGCCTCCGGGGTGGATCCGCAGGAGCGTCGACGGGGCCGTCGAGAAGGACATGCTCGGTGCGATGCGCAGCCGTCTGATGCAGGCGCACCGCCCAGACCTGTACGCGCAGATGGACCGGCTGCTGCGCGATGCGTTCACGCAGATGCGCCGGGTCGAGGCGGTCGCGATGTTCGTGCCGTCGGCCGACGCCTCCGAGGCCCTCTACCTGCCGGCTTCGCTGACCGCCAGCATCCAGCGCGCCCCGGCCGGAGAGAACCTCGACGCGGTGGTGCGAGAGGCGATCGCGGAGCGCGGCGCGACCGCGCTGCTCGAGGACAAGCGCTTCCTGCGCATGGAGACCGACGAGGTGCAGACCCTGGAGGGGGAACGGGTCGCGGTCACGACCGTGATGTATCTGACGCCGATCCCTGGTTCGCAGCGGCGCAGGGCCCTGCGCCTCGTGCTCGTGATCATGCGGCCGGTCGACGTGCCGGCGGACGATCCGCCGATGGTGGCGATGCGCACGCTGTTCGACCTGTGCGTGTCCACGCTGGCATGGCTCCCCGCGGGGGACGCCGCCTCCGCCTGAGCCGGCCTCGGTGTTGGTGCGCGGTGCGCGGCGTCAGCGCCCGGCGTCGGCGAGGTGGCGCGCGTCGTGGCTGAGCACCTTCACCATCACGCCGAGACGGCGCAGCGCCGCGACCGTCCGCGTCTCTTCGTCGATGTCGCGCCCGAGGGCGTGGATGTTGGCGACGACGAGCACGTCGCCGGGACGCAGCGTGTCGATGAGACGGCCGATGCGATCGGTCCAGCTCTCCAGGATGTCGGGCGCGGGGTGGCGGAAGCCCTCGATCGGCACGCCGAAACGGGTGAGGTCTTCACGCTGCTGCACCACCGAGGGCATGCCGTCACGGGCGACGACGAGGCCGACCAGACGGGATCCGTCGGGCTTGGCAGACCACCAGTCCCGGTTCTGCTGCAGCTCGGTGAAGCACTTGGGGCATTCCGCGGCCGCGTGCGGGAGATGCAGCGGGCTGGTGAGGGCGGCGTCGAGCGGCGCACCCGTGGTGCCGTCCGCATCGCCGTGCGTGTGCGTGGTCGCTTCCATGTCATCCGCCTCCGCCTCTATTGTGCCTTCTCCCACGGACATCGGCGTCCGGGGAGATGCGGATGCAGCTGTGCCATCACCGGGCGGAGTACGCTCGCACTGTCCCACCCCCGGAGCCCTGAGGAGCGCCATGCCCGTCGTCGCCGCCTATGCCGCACCGAGCGAGGGTGCACCCCTCGTCCCGACCACGATCGAGCGCCGCGAGCCCGGCCCGCTCGATGTCGTGATCGACATCGCCTACGCGGGCATCTGCCACTCCGACATCCACACGGTGCAGGGCGACTGGGGTCCGCAGCACTACCCGCTCGCCCCCGGTCACGAGATCGCCGGGACGGTCTCCGCCGTGGGATCCGACGTCACGCGGTTCGCCGTCGGCGACCGGGTGGGCGTCGGCTGCCTGGTGAACTCCTGCGGAGAGTGCGATGCGTGCCTGCGCGGCGAGGAGCAGTACTGCAGGGGCGGGGCGATCGGCACCTATGGAGCGACCGACCGTGACGGCACGATCACCCAGGGCGGCTACTCGCGCCAGGTCGTCGTCACCGAGGCGTTCGTGCTGCGGATCCCCGACGCGATCCCGCTCGACCGTGCCGCTCCGCTGCTCTGCGCCGGCATCACCACCTACTCGCCGCTGCGGCACTGGAACGTCGGCCCGGGCACGCGCGTCGCCGTCGTCGGGCTCGGCGGACTCGGGCACATGGCCGTGCAGATCGCGCACGCCCTGGGCGCCGAGGTCACCGTGCTCTCGCAGTCGCTGCGCAAGAAGGACGAGGGGATCCGGCTCGGCGCCGACCACTACCTCGCCACGTCGGATCCGGAGACGTTCTCCGCGAACAAGCGCTCCTTCGACGTGATCCTGAACACCGTCAGCGCCCCGCTGCCGCTCGACGCCTACCTGAACCTGATCGACACGAACGGCACCATGGTCAGCGTCGGTGCGCCGCCGGAGCCCATGTCGTTCCGTGCAGGCCTGCTGCTGGGCGGGCGCCGCTCGCTCGCCGGGTCGTCGATCGGCGGGATCAGGGAGACCCAGGAGATGCTCGACTTCTGCGCCGAGCACGGCATCGCCGCCGAGATCGAGCTCATCGACGCGGTGGGCATCAACGCCGCCTACGCGCGCGTGCTCGCGAGCGACGTGAAGTTCCGCTTCGTGATCGACGTCGCAACGATCTGACGCGCGCCGCGTGCTTCCGGTTCCTGAGTGAGCACGGCGTGCCTCCGGTTCCTGAGCGAGCGCAGCGAGACGAAGGACGCCTGTGGATAACAGAGGCGAGTGCGGCGGTCAATTCGGTACCGTGCGACCATGCCGCACGTCTACATCCTCCGTTGCGTCGACGACAGCTTCTACACGGGCAGCACCACGGACCTCGCCTGGAGGTTGGAACAGCATCAGGCGGGTTTCGGTGGCGACTACACGCGTCGCCGGCTTCCCGTGGAGCTCGCCTGGACCGCGGAGTTCGAGCGCATCGACGAGGCGTTCGCGTGGGAGCGCAGGATCCATCGCTGGAACCGGGCTAAGAAGCTTGCGCTGATCGAGGGGCGATACGACGACCTGCAAGGCTGGAGCAGGCGTTCGCGCGGACGCTGATCTCGTACCCACCTGCGCCCTTCGTCTCGTCGCTTCGCTCCTCGCTCAGGGACCGGGCGCTCCTCGGTTCCTGAGCGAGCGCAGCGTGCCTCCGGTTCCTGAGCGAGCGCAGCGAGACGAAGGACGCCCTTGCGCGGTTCGTCTCGTGGTTGCTGAGCGCCCTTCGTCTCGTCGCTTCGCTCCTCGCCCAGGGACCCGGGCGGCCACCCGCTGGCCCGGTCAGATCAGCCCGAGCGCGCGGACGGCGTCGCGCTCCTCGACGAGCTCGGCGACTGAGCGGTCGATGCGCTCACGTGCCCAGGCGTCGGGGTCCAGGCCCTCGACGATCCGCCACTCGCCGTCGACCGCACGCACCGGGAACGAGCTGATCAGGCCCTCCGGCACGCCGTACTCGCCGTGCGAGACCACGGCGGCGCTGGTGCGGCGCTCGCCGGTCCCGAGCGCCCAGTCGCGCACGTGGTCGATCGTCGCGCTCGCCGCCGACGCCACGGAGGAGGATCCGCGCACCTGGATGATCTCGGCGCCGCGCTTGGCGACCCGCGGGATGAACGTGCTCTCCAGCCATGCGCGAACGTCGCCGGTCTGCGCGGCGAGGGCCTCCGGCACGGGACGCCCTGCGACGGTCGCGTAGGCGACATCGGGGAACTGCGTCGCGGAGTGATTGCCCCAGATCGTGACGCCCGCGATATCGGCCACCGGAGCGCCGAGCGCCGCCGAGAGCTGACCGCGGGCGCGGTTCTCGTCGAGCCGGGTGAGCGCGCTGAACCGCTCAGCGGGGACGCCGTCGGCGGAGGCCGCGGCGATGAGCGCGTTCGTGTTCGCGGGATTGCCGACCACGGTCACGCGCACGCCCGCGGCGGCGTGCGCCGCGATCGCGGCTCCCTGCGGTCCGAAGATCGAGCCGTTCGCAGCGAGCAGGTCGCCGCGTTCCATGCCGGGGCCGCGCGGGCGTGCGCCGACCAGCAGCGCGTGGTCGGCGCCGTCGAAGCCCACCGCAGGGTCATCGGTCACCTCCACGTGCTCGAGCAGCCCGAAGGCGCCGTCCTGCAATTCGAGAGCAGCGCCTTCCGCGGCCGCGATCCCGGCCGGGATCTCGAGCAGCCGCAGCCGCACCTTCTCGTCGGGGCCGAGCATGTCGCCTGCGGCGATCCGGAACAGCAGCGCGTAGCCGATCTGTCCTCCTGCACCGGTCAGTGTCACCGTGGTGGTCACTTCGGCTCCCTTCGGTCGCGGCGCGACGCACAGTGCGAGCCTATGCCTCCCCGTTGGGGCGCAGACCGTGGAAAACTGTGCTCATGACGTTCAACCCGGATGCCGATGTCTCGGACAACAAGGTCAAGCGACGCAGCGGCGGTCGTACGGCGGCGATCGCCGGCGGCGGCGTCGTCGGACTCGGTGCGGTCGTGGTGCTGCTGATCAGCGCCTTCACCGGCGTCGACCTCTCCGGCCTCCTCGGCGGGGGGACCGGCACGTCGCAGAGCCAGCAGCAGGGCGCCGGATCCACGGAGGGATCCGTGCAGAACTGCTCCACCGGCACGGACGCGAACAATAGCGTCGACTGCCGCGTCGCCGCCGTCTCCCTGGTGCTGAACGACTACTGGGCGAAGAACGTGAAGGGCTATGTCGAGCCGGGGCAGATCAGCGTCGACGGATCCACCTCGACCCCGTGCGGCACCGCGTCGAACGACGTCGGCCCGTTCTACTGCCCTTCGGACCAGACCGTCTACATCGACCCGACCTTCTTCCAGCTGCTCAAGCAGCAGTTCGGCGCCGAGGCGGGCGACCTGGCGCAGGTGTACGTCGTCGCCCACGAGTACGGGCACCACATCCAGAACATAACCGGCACGATGGCGAAGTACCCGAACAACGGCACGGGCCCCGCGAGCAACGGCGTGCGCACCGAGCTGCAGGCCGATTGCTACGCGGGAGCCTTCATCGCTGACATGACGCAGGAGAAGGACAAGAACGGCGTCGCGTACATGAAGAAGCCGACCGACGCCCAGATCAAGGACGCTCTCAACGCCGCTGCGGCCGTCGGCGACGACCATATCCAGCAGCAGTCCGCGGGCTACACGAACCCGGAGAGCTGGACGCACGGATCCAGCAAACAGCGCGACTACTGGTTCGCGAACGGCTACAAGAACGGCCTGGGCCAGTGCGACACGTTCTCGGTGGCCACACCCTAGGGATCGTTGAGCGGGCGCGGCCTCTTTGCCCTTTCTCCCGGGGTCGTTGAGCGAGCGCAGCGAGACGAAACGCGGCGCTCTCGCGAGCTCAGGCCCGCATCGCCTGCACGAGCGTGCGCACCAGGGCGAGCACGCCGCCCTGGGCGCGGAACCGGGTCAGGCCCTCGCTGACCTCCGCGGCCGTGCGCGACGAGGCGAACCACGGCGGCTTCGGCAGGATCGTGAACCGTCCGCCGTCGCGCACGATCGACGCCGACCGCGGGAACGGCCGGAACGGTCCTCGCACCACCGAGCGCTCGACGTCGGCCAGCAGCAGCGCGTTGTGCACGACGCCGAGTCCGCTGCCCACGTCGGCGAGCGTGTTGCCCGGGAACGCGCCCCAGGTCACGGTGGGGGTGATGAAGCCGAACGCGGTCCAGGTGTTGATCGCGATGGATCCGTAGTGCAACGCGGTGATGGCCCGCTCGAAGCCCGCGCCGAGCGATGCCTCCGTGGCAGGGTCGATCAGCACATTCGCGCCGAGTGTGCCCTGCAGCTTCCCGTTCGCGTGCGCGACGGCGGCATCCAGGAACGCCTGGCCGGTGCCGGCCAGCTGCTCGACGCCCAGTACAGGGGCGAAGTACTCGGTCTGCTCCAGGGCGGACGGGTCGTCGCCCTCGCCGATCTCGACGAGCAGCCGGTCCGCCAGCACGAGCGCGTCGGGATAGGCGTCGGCCGCCTGCGCCATCCGCTCATCGGAACGCGGGTACCAGATGGGGCGCTCCGGGGCGAGCGCGTAGGCGCGGCGCAGTTCGATCAGGAACTGGTCCTTCTGCGCCCAGTCGCGGGAGAGCAGCACGACCTGCCCCGCGATGCAGTTGTGTCCGCCGTTCTGCAGGCGCATCGTCGCGACGTGCTCGGCCTGGAACCGCAGATCCTCGTCGCTCCAATGGCCCGGCACGACGATGATCGGCGAGACGCCGCCGAGCTCGGCCGTGATCGGCTTCTTCAGCCGCGGCCGGTTCTCGCGCTTGCGGCGCTTGGCCTGGGTGGCCCCCGAGCCCGTCGAAGGGCCCCACACGATCGCGTCGAAGGTCGGGGCGGATCCGGTGATGTGTACGTGCGCGAAGGCGTCGTGCGCGGTGAGGTAGGCGCCGACGTCGCCCGCGCCGCGCACGATCCGCAGGAAACCGGGGGCGATGAGCGGCGCGAGGGCCTTCTCGAACACCGGCACGAGCGCGTCCTGGGTGGGGTTGACCTTGAGCAGCACCACCCTGTCGTGCGCGAGGAGTTCGTAGAGCACGTCGAGCACGGGGATCGAGGTGATGTTGCCGGCGCCGAGCACGAGGCCGATGCCGCCGTCCGTGTCGGCAGGGGAGCGCTGCGCGAGACCCGCACGAGCCCTGGCATCGCCGGGCGTGACGCCGGGGGTGAGCCACACCTCGCCCGTGAAACCGGAGAGCAGCAGCTTGTCGATGCCCTCGAGCGGGAACGCGTGCACGCGGGTCTGCCCGCTCGCGGTGCGGTCGACGGTGAGGCCGTCGAGCGGGTTGCGGCCGTGCGCGATGCGGTCGAGCGTTTCGATGTAGGCGTCCAGCGCGCCGAGCGTCGCGTAGGGGCCGCTCAGCCACTCCTCGCCGCGGAGCGGGTGGTCGTCGCTCAGCTGCTTCGAGCGCACCGCGGAGCGCGCCCATGCCCGCGCGTTCGCGGCGACCGTGCGCCGCACTCCGCGCAGCAGCGTCACGCGCTGGCCGACGGTGAGAGCCGACCAGGCGGCGGATCCCTTCTGCAGCTCCGCGATCGCGCTCTCGATCGGTGCGCGGACGTCGTCGGCGAGGGTGTCTGGCATCGGGATCTCCTTCGGCGCGGTCTTTGTTCAGCGTACGCGCTCGGTGTGGAACCGAGTCTCAGCGATCGGCACCGTCGATGTCGCTGCGACGCAGTCGGTAGCGGGCCAGCGTCGCGAGGCTCAGCAGCATGAGCACGGCCGGGACGACGCTGAAGATCAGCACGATCCCGGTCACGGCGCTCCCCGGCTGCACGACCGCGCTCGCAGCGCCCGCGGTACGCGAGATGTAGCCGGTGACCGCCAGCACGACCGCGACGATCGTGGTGCCCAGCGCGAAGCCCACGGTCTCCGACGCCGTCCACATGCCGGTGAACGTGCCGGCGTTGCCCGGTCCGCTGTCGCGCTCGTCGTGCGAGATCACGTCCGGCAGCATCGCCATCGGCAGCGCCTGCATGCCCGCGTAGGCGACGCCTGCGGCGGCCACGGAGGCGTAGATCCAGGATCCGGGCATCCACAGCGCCAGCACGATCGAGGCGGATGCGACCAGGAAGATCGTCGACGCGATCCGGAAGGCGCGTTCCTTGCCGATCCGGCGCGACAGCCGCTCCCAGCCGGGGGTCGCGATCACGGCCGGGGCGACCAGGGCGATGAACAGCAGCGTGACCGCGCTCTCCGAGCGCATGACCCAGGTCGCGACGTACTGCGCACCTGCGAGCATCGTGCCGGTGGCGAGCGCCTGCAGCAGGTACGTGCCGAGCAGCGCGCGGAACGGCTGCGACCGGCGCACGGCGGCGAAGCCCGCGGCGTACTGCGCGCGGATCCCGACGTGCTCGACGGTCGCCGGGGCGGCGACGGCGTCGTCGGCGGTGCGCGCGGCGATGAGCATGCCCACGCCGATCACGATGCCGGCGACCACGCCCATCACGAGGTAGCCGATGACCGGGTCCCCGGTGATGCGGCGCAGCTCCGGGCCTCCGCCGCCGAACAGCAGGATCGTGACGGTGAGCGCGATCACCCGCCAGCTGAGCAGCCGGGTGCGCTCGTCGTAGCTCGAGGTGAGCTCGGCCGGCAGCGCGATGTAGGGGACCTGGAACAGGCTGAACGAGGTGGCCGTGGCGAGGAATGCCAGCAGCACGCAGATCACGCCCGCGACCGGACCGAACGCCGGCGGCACCGCGAAGGTGAGGGCGAAGAACACGGGCAGCGTGAAGGCCCCGATCAGCATGAAGCGCTTCCGGCTGCCGGTGCGGATGAGGCTGCGATCCGACCAGGCGCCGATCACCGGGTCGATCACGACGTCCCACACCTTCGCGAGGGTGACGATCGTTCCGGCGAGGATCGCGGCGACGCCGAGGTTGTCGGTGAGGAAGTACGCGAGCACCAGGCCGGGCAGCGTGGCGAAGCCCCCGGTGCCGAGAGATCCCGTGGCGTAACGGGCGACCGTGCGGGCGGGAAGGCGCGTGGGGGCTCGTTCAGCGCGAGCGGCGGTGCTCATGCGCGCCAGTGTATCGGCGAGCCCGGTTCCGTCCGGCCCGGGGGCTGCGGAACCCGGCTTTGGGGCGCACTTCCCCGTTTTGGGGCGCGCCACGCCCGGAATCCGTGTCAGGACGCGCCCCGAAACGGGAGAACGCGCCCCAAAACGGCGTGCGCGCACCCCGAACAGGCGCGCACCCCGGGGGGTCAGATCAGGGACAGCTCGCGCAGCTTGGCCTCGACGTCGGCGTTGGACGGCTCGACGTGGTGCGAGGAGTCGGGGTAGACCACCACAGGGATGTTCATGCGGCCGGAGATCTCCTTGGCCACGTCGGCGGCGGCGGGATCCTCGACCAGGTCGACGTAGGTGTAGGCGACGCCGAGCTCGTCGAGCTGCCTCTTGGTGCGGATGCAGTCGCGGCACCAGTCGGCGCCGAACATGGTGATCGTGTCAGAGGCGGGGGTGGTCATGAATCCAGGGTACGGCCCATCGGAGGGGGTGGGATCGGCGAGAAGGCAAGGGCCTTGCCCGGTGTTCACCGCCCGTTAGCCTGGGTGGGAGAGGGTGTCTGACGGGAAACGCGCAGGTTCCGCATGGTTTCGCATGGGACCATGTCGAGTCACGCGAACGGAGGAGGGGGCATGGGAGACATGTCGGCAGGGGAGAGGATCCCCGGTGCCACGGTCATCATTCCGACCTTCAACGAGCGGGATAACATCGCCGCTCTCATCTCGCGCGTCTCCGCCGCGCTGAGCGATCGCGACGGCGAGATCCTCTTCGTCGACGACAGCTCGGACGACACCCCAGAGGTGATCCGCACGCTCGCCGCCTCCGCGCCGATGCCCGTGCGTCTCCTGCATCGCGACAAGCCTGAGGGCGGACTCGGCGGTGCCGTGGTCGAAGGGATCCGGTCCGCGTCCTACGACGTCTGCATCGTCATGGACGGCGACCTGCAGCACCCGCCGGAGCTGCTCCCCGACATGATCGATCGCTACGAGGACGGCGATGCCGACGTCGTCGTCGCGTCGCGCTACATCGGCGGCGGCGACAACGGCGGCCTGGCGGGCGCCATGCGGGTGGGAGTCTCGCGGGGCGCGACGCTCCTCACCAAGGCGATGTTCCCGATCCGGCTCTCCGGAGCCTCGGATCCCATGACCGGCTACTTCCTCGTCGACCGGACCCGTGTGGATCCGGATGCGCTGCGGCCCAACGGCTTCAAGATCCTGCTGGAGATCCTGGTGCGCTCCGACGTGCGCATCGCCGAGGTCCCGATGGAGTTCGGCGAGCGTCTGCACGGACATTCCAAGGCGTCGTTCGTGCAGGGCATGCAATTCCTCAAGCACCTCGCCCGGCTGCGCTTCGGCAAGATGTCGCTGTTCGCGATCATCGGGGCCGTCGGAGCCCTCGCGAACCTCGTCATCATGTGGGCGCTCACGCACCTCGGCATGGAGTACGTCTGGGCGGCCATCATCGCCGCCGAGGTGACGATCGTCGGCAACTTCATCCTGCAGGAGCGCTACGTCTTCAACGACATGCGCGGCGACGCACAGGGGATCGCCGTGCGCTTCGCGCAGTCGTTCACGTTCAACAACGTCGAGGCCGCCGTGCGGATCCCGATCCTCGCGCTCATGGTCGAGAGCTGGCACATCTCGAGCATCCTGGCCGCGGCGATCTCGCTGGTCGCAGCGTTCTTCGTGCGCTTCCTGTTCCACTCGCTCGTCGTGTACGCGCCGCGCCGGTCCGTGCGCCAGGTGCGCAAGGCCGAGGAGCGTCGCGCGCGGCTCGAGGCGGAGACCGCCGCCGCGGAGTGATCCCGGCCGGTGGAGGGTTCTCCATCTGGGCGCCCCCGCGTGGTTTGGGGCGCGCGCCGACGATTTGGGGCGCGCCGCACCCGGAATCCGTGTCAGGACGCGCCCCAAAACGAAGGGACGCGCCCCGAACGGGACGACGCCGAACGAAGGGACGCACCCCGAACCGAACTACGGGGATCCCCGTAGCCGGACGTGTCGGCGTCAGCCGATGTTGTTCTTCAGCCCGTTGACCGTGTCGCCGTAGTTGATCCGGACCACGGGCAGCTGGAGTTTGTTCGTGCCGATCTTCACGTAGCCGAAGTCGATCGTGCGCGCGAGCAGGAACCCGGCCTTGGTCACGCCCTCCTCGGCGGTCGCGTTGTAGTGACCATAGGGGTAGGCGATGACCTCTTTCGCGCCGAGCACCTTCGCCGACTCCTCGAGGTCGGCGGCGACCTCATCGGCCGACAGGTTCACCATGCGTCCCTTGCCGTTGTCGCCGGCGCGGTGCATGTCGTTGGTGTGCGAGCGCTGCAGGACATAGGGCGAGGGCGATCCGTCCTTGCGCTCGCCGGTGATCACGAACGACGTCGTCAGCAGCTTCCGCTCCGTCACCACGGGCACCGCGAGCTGGAGCCAGGTCGGATCCGCATCGTCGTCGGTGATGATGAGCGAGTGCTGCGGCAGGAACAGCTTGCCGTCGATGAAGGCGTTCAGCTCGTCCCAGGTGGGCATGTAGAACTTCTGGGAGGCGACGTAGTCCATCTGCGCCTTGAAGTCCTCGATGTACACGTAGTTGTTGCGCAGCCAGCTGTCCTCACCCTCGGGCTTGGTCGTGAACTGGTGGTACATCAGGATCGGGATCTTCGACGCGGTCGCGGTGTTCTGCTCCGGCGTGGTCCAGGCGGCGTAGAGCGTGCGCTGGTTGTCCGTGCACGTGGTCAGCTGCGACCCGTTCACGCGGTCCGTCTGCACCTGCGCCTGCGCGGCCTCCGGGGTCGGATACCACCCGGCGAACACGGATCCGGCCCGCTCGGGAATGGGCAGGCCCGAGAACAGCACGCCCGTCTTCTGCAGCATCGGCGCGTGCTCGATGCCATCACCGGCGAAGGACACGGCGCACGCGGTGGCGGGGTCGGCCGCGGTCTTCAGCAGCACCTGCACGGGCGTGAGCGGCGTCGGCTTCGGGGTCGGCGTGCTGGTCGCGCCCGCCGCGGCCGCCTTGTCCTGGCCTCCGCCGAGAAGGGCCCGCACCGAGATGGTGCCCACGACGGCGACGAGCGCGACGGCGAGCACAGCGATCAGCCCGATGACGAGGCGGCGACGGCGGATCACCGCACGTGAGGGGCGCGGACGGCGCGACGAAGCAGGTGATCCTCCGGTCATGGTGCTGAGTGTAGGGGATCGATGGGGCCGGATCCTGACGCGATCATGAGCGCGCCGCTCAGAGCAGCCAGCCGCGCTCCTGGGCGATCCGTGCGGCGTCCGCTCTCGTGCGGGCCTCCAGCTTCTGCATCGCCGAGGACAGGTGGTTCCGCGTGGTCCCCTCGGACAGGTGCAGCGCGAGGGCCACATCGGAGATCGTGCCGCCGTCGCGGGCGGCCGCCAGCACCTCGGCCTCGCGCGGGGTCAGCGGCGACGGGCCCGCCGTGAGCGCGTCGGTGGCGAGCGCGGCGTCGATCACGGTCTCGCCCCGCATCACGCGCCGCACGACGTCGGCGAGCTCGGAAGCCGGGGTGTCCTTGACCACGTAGCCGGCGACCCCCGCGGACAGGGCGCGGGAGAGGTATCCGGCGCGGCCGAACGTCGTCACGATCACGATCCGCACCCCTGGCAGCGCCTGACGCAGCTGCGCCGCGGCGGTGAGTCCGTCGATGCCGGGCATCTCGACGTCGAGCAGGGCGATGTCGGGGCGGTGCTCCTGCGCGGCGGGGAGCACCTCGTCGCCGCGTCCGACCTGAGCGGTCACCACGAGATCGTCTTCCAGACCGAGCAGCGTCGCGAGCGCGCCGCGTACGAGCGCCTGGTCGTCGGCGAGCAGGATCCGGATCGGCGCGTTCGCCGTCATGCAGTGACCTCCAGCAGGAATCCGCCATGGCGGGAGCGGCCGATCCTCAGCGCGCCGCCCGCGTCGGCCGCGCGCTCGGCGAGTCCGTGCAGGCCGGTGCCGGCCGGTTCGTCGGCGGGGCGGGGCGCCGGCCCCACGCCGTCGTCCTCGATCGCGATGCGCCCCGGACTCAGCATCACCCAGCAGTTGGTCGCCCCGGCGTGCCGGATCACGTTCGTGACGGCCTCGCGCAGCGCCCAGCCGAACAGCTCGCGGTTGCGCTCCGGCACATCGTCCGTCGTCATCGGCAGGTGCGCCGTGATGCCCGCGGCGGGCAGCAGGGTGCGCAGCGAGGCGAGTTCGCTCGCGATCCGCACCTGACGGTAGCCGGAGACGACCGCGCGCATGTCGCCGAGCGTGGCCCTGGCGAGGGTCTGCACCTCGTGGATCTCCGCCACGGCGGCAGCAGGATCCCGATCGGCGAGCTTCGCCGCCAGATCCGCCTTGAGCGAGATGGCGGAGAGGGAGTGCCCGAGGATGTCGTGCATGTCGCGGGCGACGCGGTTGCGCTCCTCCTCGACGGCGACGACGGCGAGCTCCTTCTGCGTGCGGCGCAGCTGAGCCAGGGTCTGCAGGTTGCGGGTGAAGGCCGCCATCAGGGTGCCGATGGAGAGGATGATCAGCGGCATCGTCCAGGGCGGGGTGCTCGTCGGCTGGAAGGCGCCGTCGACGAGGTTCATCACGAACGACACGGCGGACAGACCGATCACGGCGAGCATGGCGCGGAAGTCGCCGCCGAAGCAGAGCGCGGCGGAGACCGCGACGTACGTCCACAGTCCCGACAGGTCGGGCCCGAGCACGACGAGGAAGGGCAGCGACAGCAGCAGGAGCCCCGCCGGAGGGACCCACCGCCAGCGGTCGGGGAGTGCCATCGCCACGGGGAACGAGAACGTGAAGAGCGCGCCGTAGACGACCACCGCGAGTCCCCAGAACCAGGATCCCGGCGCGGGGAGCTGGGTGAGGATCGGCACCAGGATGAACCCGATGATGAACACCTGGCTGATCAGAGCGCCCGGATACCAGCGTTTCGCGCCGGGGGCGCCGAGCGTGAGCCGCAGCCGGGCCCAGCCCGTGACACCGTCCAGGGACGGTGCGTCGAGGAAGCCGCCCTCGCGGATGCCCAAGCGCGTCACGAAACCGAACCGACCCGCACGACGAGCAGGGCGTGCGGCCGCAGCCGGCACGCCCTGCTCGTCGCAGGCGTCGTCCGTCACCTCAGACGCGCTTGGTGTCGCGGCGGAACATCAGCACGGCCAGCGCCGTGAAGATGAGGAACCAGGCGATGAGGTTCGGCACGGCCCAGCCGTTCGGCGCGACGCCGATGACGGCGGACTGGGCGAGTTCGGCGATGCCCCACAGCGGGGTGAATCGTGCGCCGACCTGTACCGCGTCCGGCATGATCGCGAGAGGGACGAACAGGCCGCCCATGAAGCTCAGGATCGGGAGGATCGGTCCGAGGTAGCGCATCGCGTTCTGCGCGGGGAAGGCGTAGCCGACCGCGAGACCGAGGCTGGTCAGCATGAGCGAGCTCAGCCAGGCGAGGACGCCGGCCGGGATCAGGTTGCCGAGCGGGGCGGTGATGCCGAGCGCTGCACCGACGATCAGCGTGACGAGCACGGCGATGCCGCCGAGGACGAGGCCGCAGATGACCTTGACCAGGATGTACACGATCGGGTTCAACGGCGTGAGGCGCAGCTGCCGGCTCCAGCCCTGGGCGCGTTCCGCGGCGACGGAGACGCCGGTCATCGTGCTCGCGACCATGGCGCCGTACACGGCCATCGAGATCATGATCGGCACCGCGGCCGACATTCCCCCTTGGCTGACCGGGACGCTCGAGATGGACGAGTTCTTGTTCGGCAGCCCGATCATGACCAGCATCGCGATCGGGAAGATCAGCGTGAACACGACCACGCTCGAGTTGCGGAACAGGCGCTTGAGCTCGACGCCGAGGAACGTGAGGCTGAAGCCGCCCATCGGCGGTACGCGGCGGGAGGACGGATCGATCCGGTCCAGGCGCTCGGTGGCGGTGGTCATGTCATTCCCCTTCCGTGTCGTCGCCTGTGAGCTGCAGGAACGCCTGCTCCAGGTTCTGGCTGGTGATCGTGACGTCGTGCGCGGACGTGCGCGTGAGCAGATGGCGGGCGACGGCGTCGGAGTCGTTCGCCCGGATGATGATGCGCGGGCCGCGCACCTCGACGGAGTCGACGCCCTCCAGGGCGGCGATCTCGGCCTGGCCGGAACCGCTCGCGTCGTCCCATTCCGCCTCGACCGTGCGGCCGGAGGCCATCGCCTTGATCTCGGCGGTGGTGCCGTCCGCGACGATGCGGCCCCGGCGGATCAGCACGATCCGGTCGGCGTACTGGTCCGCCTCTTCGAGGTAGTGCGTCGCGAAGAGCACGGTGCGGCCGCGCTGGGCGTCGGCGTGAATCGCCTGCCAGAACGAGTGCCGTCCCTCCACGTCCATGCCGGTGGTCGGCTCGTCGAGCACGATGAGCCCAGGATCCGACACCAGCGCCATCGCGAAGCGGAGCCGCTGCTGCTGGCCGCCCGAGCACTTCTGCACCTTGCGGTCGGCGATGTCGGCGATGCCGGCCCGTTCGAGCGCGGCGTCGATGCTCGTGGTGTGCGTGAACAGCGACGCGGTGAGTTTCATGGTGTCGCGCACGGTGACGTCGCTGAGCAGGCCCCCGGTCTGCATGACCGCGGAGACGAGGCCGCGGCCGATCGCCTGGCGCGGGGTCAGCCCGAACAGCGACACCTGGCCGGCGTCGGGCTGGGAGAGGCCGAGCAGCATGTCGATCGTGGTGGTCTTACCCGCGCCGTTCGGCCCGAGGAAGGCGACGACCTCGCCCTGCTTGACGGAGATGTCCACGCCGTCGACCGCGGTGAAGCCGCGGAAGTGCTTGGTGAGTCCGGTCGCGGTGATCGCGGGATGCGGCGCGGCGGGGGCCTGGATGACGGTCCGCGCCGTCTGGGTTTCGCTCATGATGTCGCCTCGTTCATGTCATCCAGTCTGCTCCGCGCGGCGCGAGGCGCACGATGAACGATGTCATGGATCCGCTATGACATCCGTCACAGGTCAGGGTCAGGGCGCCAGCGCGGCGACGGCGCCGATCTCGACGAGCGCGCCTGGTACGCCGAGCCCCGCCACGAGCGCGGCGGTGACGAGAGGCGCTGCGCCCTCGCGCGCGAGCTTCGGGCCGACCGCGCCGTAGGCCGCGCGCAGATCCGCGTCCTGATGGAGCAGCACGGTCCAGCTGACGACATCGGCGAGGGTGGCCCCGGCGGCGGCCAGGGCGGCTGCGGCGTTGTCGACGGCGCGGGCCGACTGGACGGCGACGTCATCGGAGACGACGGCGCCGGTCTCATCGACGCCGTTCTGGCCGCCCACGTGGATCATCGTGGATCCGGGCGGGATCACGGCGACATGGCTGAACGCGGGGCTGTTCACGAGCCCCGGGACCTGCGGGTAGGAGATGCTCATGCCCGCGAGCGTAGCCACCGGCTCCGACATCGCGGCGTTGCGGGTGATGCGGGCCGCTCGGGCGGGCCGTGGGGCGGCCGGGTCGAGGCGGTGCGGTGCGACGCGATAGACTCGAGAGGCTCAACAGGAGGTTGCCCGGTGATCCTTCACTACATCGTGTTCGGAATTCTGTTCCTCGGCGGATTCGTGCTGCTGGGCATCGCCCCCGGCCTGCCCGCATGGCAGGGTCCCGTCTTCGTCGCGGGCATCCTTGCGATCTGCCTGGCCCTCGCGTACATGATGCGCGAGCCCGGCGGCGCCACCAAGCGCTCGCGCTCCTGGGAGAACTGAGCTCCCTCCGCGTACTCCCCGGGGAGTACGCCGACGGCACACCTTCGGAGGATCCGCCCCCTGCGCGGCGCGATTAGCATCGGAGGATGTCGGATCAGCCGCTCGACCATGCCGTATGGGGCAGGGCGGCGGCGTTCGGAACCGATACCGGACGGATCCCGGCCGGGCCGCCCCCACGCCTCCTCCTGATCGCGCCGGTCGTGCTGTGCCTGCTCGTGCAGGTGCCGGCCTCGATCTGGGTCGCCGCGCACGCCGACCACGGCCTGCACTGGCGGATGGCGCTGCACCTCCTGCTCGCCGTCGCGGGGCCGCTGGCACTGCTCGCGGCCCGGCGGTTCCCCGGCCCGACGGTCGCCCTCGTGTCCGCGCTCGCACTGCTCGACGTCCTCACCACGCCCGTCTACGGGCCGCCGTACCTCGCCCTGGCGTTCGCGATCGCGATCGCCGTGGCCCGCGGCGCCGCGGTCTGGGCTGCCGCCTCCGTCGCGACCGCGTGGGTCGCCGCGATCCTCACCGGCGTCGCCATCGGCCGGATCTGGCATCCGGGGCTCATCGTCGCGGCCACGCTCGCCCTGGCCGCGAGCTTCGCGATCGGCGCCTTCGTGCGGACGCGCGGGGCGAGGATCGCCGCGATGCGCGCCGATGCCCAGCGTCACCGCCGCAGCGCCGAGGAGCGCGAGCGCGTGCGCATCGCCCGCGAGCTGCATGACGTGCTGGGACACGCACTGTCGCAGATGAACGTGCAGGCGAGCGTCGGGCTGCACCTGTTCGACCGTGACCCGGAGCAGGCGCGCACCGCGCTGCAGAACGTGAAGGACACCTCGAAGCTGGCGCTGGAGGAGGTGCGCGGCGTGCTCGGCGTGCTCCGCGATGGGGAGGCGCCGCTCGTCCCGCAGGCTGAGCTCGCGGAGCTCCCGCGGCTCATCGCGGGCCTCACCGCTCCTGGCCTCGACATCGAGCTCGACGACGAGCTCGCCGGTCACGCGCCCAGCCGCGCGGCGCAGTTCGCCGCGTACCGCATCGTGCAGGAGGCGCTCACGAACGCCGTGCGGCATGCGCACGCCCGCCATGTGCGCGTCGTGCTGGAGCGCCAGGACGGGCTGGATCCGGTTCTCGTCGTGACGGTGTCCGACGACGGCCGCGGCTTCGGCGGAGCGGATCCGGAGGTCTCGGGACACGGCGGCGTCCTCGGAATGCGGGAGCGGGCGGCGCTGCTCGGCGGCACGATCGCGATCGGCGACGACGAGGCGGGCGGTGCGCGCGTCGTCGCGAGGCTGCCGTGGGGGAGGGCGTCGTGATCCGGGTCGCTCTGGCCGATGACCAGCTGCTCGTGCGGGCGGGGTTCCGCGCGCTGCTCGACGCGGAGGACGGCATCGAGGTCGTGGCCGAGGCCGCGGGCGGACGCGAGCTGCTGGAGCGCATCCGCGCGACGCCCGTGGACGTCGTGCTCATGGACATCCGCATGCCCGACGGCGACGGACTCTGGGCCACGGAGCAGATCGCGGCGGACACTGCGCTGGCGGACGTGCACGTCGTGATCGTGACGACGTTCGAGCTCGACGAATACGTGGTGCGGGCGGTGCGCGCCGGGGCGGCGGGGTTCCTCGTGAAGGACACGGAGCCCGCTGATCTGGTGCGCGCGGTGCGGGTCGTGGCGGCCGGTGACGCGCTGCTCTCGCCGGGCGTCACCAAGCGGCTGCTGGAGCGGCTCACGGTGGGGCTGCGAGATGCGCCGGAGGCGACGGTGCTGGACGGCATCACGGAGCGCGAGCGCGAGGTGCTGCGCCTCGTCGGCCTGGGGCTGACCAACGACGAGATCGCGGAACGGCTGTTCCTGAGTCCGCTCACCGCCAAGACGCACGTGTCCCGGATCATGGCCAAGCTGCACGCCCGCGATCGCGTGCACCTCGTGGTCATCGCCTACGAGACCGGCCTCGTCGCCCCCGGCTGGCAGTAACGAGTCGTCCCCCTCAGGGGACGCTATGGGCCCCGCTGACGGGGACGACTCGGAAATGCGTGGGTCCACCTTTGGGTCGTCCCTGTGAGCGCACGCTATGGCCTCCGCTGACGGGGACGACCCAAAGAGCGGTGGAGTGGACCTCCACTTCCGAGTCGTCCCCATGAGCGGATGCTGTGGGCCCCGCTGACGGGGACGACTGGAAGTGGAGCGGGCCACCTCTTGGGGTCGTCCCCATCAGCGCACGCCATGGGCTCCGCTCATGGGGACGACTCGAAAGTAGGGGGACGAGGGCGGGTGTACTCCCGGGGGAGCAAGGGGAATCACTCCCCGGGCCGGATTCGGTGGGGGGCGCGGATCGCGAGGCTGGATCCATCGGTCGAGATGCGACCGAACCGATCCAAGGATGGTCACTCATGATCGCAACCGTCGCGGCCGTCGCCGCGCACCCCGGGCACTGGGGCATGGCCCCGTTCTGGCCCTTCTTCATCATCGGGCCGCTGATGTTCCTCGTCATCGTAGGCCTGCTCATCGCCCTCCTCGTGCGTCGTCGTCGCTGGGGCGGTCCCGGTCCGTGGGCCTGGCACGGCGCTCCGGGAGCCCACGGCGCGCAGGCGCCCTGGGCCGGCATGGCGCAGCAGGGCGGCGCGGCGCAGAGCCGCACCGCGGAGCAGATCCTCGCCGACCGCTTCGCCAAGGGCGACGTGGATGAGACCGAGTACCGCGCCCGGCTCGAGGTGCTCCGCGCGAACCGCCCCGAGGCCTGAGCCTGACAGCTGAGGCCTGAACCTGACAGCTGAGGCCTGAGCCTGACAGCCGTGGCCTGAACCTGCGACCGGTCGGCCCGTCGTGCCTGTGCATGGCGGGCCGCCGGCGCGCGTGCGCGAGAATGGGGGCATGCTCCGGCCACCGATCCCCTGTCCTGCATGTGGGGGCGGGACGTGACCGAGGGATCCCGCGACAGCTCGCGCACGGCGCAGATCTCCGCGGATCTGCGCCGGCGGATCTCCGAGGGCGGCTTCGCCGCCGGCACCCGGCTGCCGAGCGAGGCGATGCTGAGCGCCGAGTACGGCACGACGCGCAGCGTGATCCGCGGGGCGCTCGCCCGTCTCGCCCGTCTGTCCCTCGTCGTCTCCCGGCCGCGGGGCGGATGGATCGTCCAGGCCGCGCACCAGACCCAGGGCTTCGCGCGGATGCAGTCGTTCACGGAGTGGGCGAGCGAGGGAGGGCGCGTCCCAGGGGGCGCGATCACCTCCCGCACCGTGGGACCCGCGGATGCGCGTGAGGCGCAGCAGTTCCGGATCCGGCTCGGCGAGCCGCTGCTCCGGTTCGTCCGACTGCGCACGCTGGACGGGCTGCCCGTCATGATCGAGCGGTCGGTCTGGGCGCCCTGGGTGGCGGAGGTCATCACCGTGGTGCCGGATGACGTGCGCTCGACCACGGTCGCGCTCGCCGAGGCCGGGATCCGCGTCGCGTCGACGAACCACCGGATCGAGGCGGCCGCCGCGACCACCGAGGATGCGGCGCTGCTCGGCGTGCGCCGATCGAGCCCGTTGCTGCAGGTCGGCCGCACCACCACGACCCGCGAGGGCAGGCTCGTGGAGATCGGCGTCGACCGCTACCGCGCCGGCGCGATCGCATTCGAGATCGAGGCGGGGCAGACGGTCCGCACCGCGCTCTGAGCCGGGGCTGCGTTTCGTCTCGCCTTCGGCTCGCTCAACGGCCGGGGCTTGGTAGGCGGGAGACAGCCCAGTGTGCACGCTCGGCGGCCGGATCAGGGGTGCACAGGGCCGATGCCACCGGCTCGTCCTCCCGCGTTCACCCGCCGTTCCCCTCGGCTTGCTCTCCTCGAGGTCGGCGCCCGCTTCCGGGTGCCCCGTCGTCCCGAGGAGCGTCATGTCCAGCGAGCCCGTACCGTTCAGCCCGGATCCCTACGAGCGCACGCGAACGGTCCCCGACGAGGTGCTGCGCAGCGGCATGAGCCGTCGCGGAATGCTGCGCGCCCTCGGCCTGCTGGGCGGCGCCGCCGCCGTGGGCGCCGGCTTCGGCGCGGGGGCGGCGGCCACCTCCGCCTCGGCCGCCGGCGGAGCGGGCACGGGAGCGGCCACCGCCGGTGCGCCCCGGGTCTACGCCCTGCCGGAGGGCTTCTCCGGTGACATCACCGACATCAAGCACGTCGTGGTCCTCATGCAGGAGAACCGCTCGTTCGACCACTATTACGGCGCTCTGCCCGGCGTGCGCGGCTTCGACGACAAGCAGGCCCTCCGGTTCCAGAACGGCACCGACGTCTTCTCCCAGCCGCAGGGATCCGCCTTCGTCAAACCCAGCCGGGTGACCACGGTCGCCGGCACCACCACGGGCCTGGACCACTCGTACTCCGGCGGCACGTCGGCGTGGGCCGGCGGACGCTACAACAACTGGATCGGCGCCAAGGGCGCCAACACCATGCACTACGTCTCCGGCGAGGAGATCCCCTGGCAGTACTCGCTCGCGAGCGCCTACACGATCTGCGACAACTGGCACTGCTCGGTCATGGGACCGACCACGCCGAACCGGCTCTACGCCTGGACCGGCACCTCGGGCGGCGTCGTCGACAACGGCGGCGAGTCCAACGGCAACCGCACCTGGCAGACCTACCCCGAGGCGCTGCAGGCCGCAGGCGTCTCCTGGCGGATCTACGTCGACAACACGAACAACGGATCCAGCTGGGTCGGGGACTACACCGACAACCCGATCCGCGGCTTCAACGCCTTCACGACGTCCGGCTCGTCCGCACAGGACATCGCGAACCGTGCCGACGCGACCAAGAACGCGGCCGGCACGGGACTGGTGTGGCGGGCGGGATCCGCGCCCTACGCGTCGACCGGGGTGACCAACAACGACAGCGACGCCAACCTGAACGGCGTGCTGAAGGACTTCATCGCGGCCTGCAAGCCCGGTGCGCAGTACCCGCTGCCGCAGGTCTCCTGGATCGTCGCGCCGTACAGCTGGTCGGAGCACCCCTCGGCGAACCCCGAGCACGGCGCGCACTTCTCGAACCGCGTGATCCAGACGCTGCAGAGCAACCCGGACATCTGGAAGAGCACGCTGCTGATCATGACGTTCGACGAGAACGACGGCTACTTCGATCACGTGCTGCCGCCGTTCGCCGAGCCCGGCACCCCGGGCGAGTACAACGGATCCACCCCGATCGGATACGGCGCCCGCATCCCGACGATCCTCGTCTCGCCGTGGACGCGCGGCGGCTGGGTCGGCACCGAGACCTTCGATCACACCTCGCTCATCCGCTTCCTCGAGACGTGGACCACCGCGATCGGCACCCCGGCGATGTCGACCACGATCAGCGCCTGGCGCCGCGGGATCAGCGGCGACCTCACGAGCGCGATGGACTTCGCGCACCCCGTGATCGACGTCCCCTCGCTGCCCGACACCGACGCCCTCGTGCAGATCGCCCGCGCGGGCGGCACGATCGGCACCCAGGTGCCGCCGGCCGACAAGTGGTCGAGCACCCCGCTCAAGCACCGGCCGCTGTCGTACCACCCGCACGGCGTCTTCGTGGAGGACCGCAAGACGGGCAAGGTCAGCGTGCAGCTCAGCGTTGTCGGAGGTGCTGCGGGCAAGGCACTGAGCCTGCAGGCGTTCCCCGACAAGTACCTGCCCTTCGCGAACACCCCGTACACGGTCTCCGGGACGAAGCCCGCGACCCACGTCTGGGACGCGACGGCGCAGGACGGCCGCTACGCGTTCTCGGTGTACGGCCCCGACGGATTCATCCGCGCGCACGCTGGCACGGTCCTGCCCGTGGGGCAGAACGGCGGCGCCGTCCCCCGCATCGACGTCGATCTCATCGCGGGGGAGACGCCGACCGTCAAGATCGCGCTGCACAACGACGGCCGCCAGAGCGTGCACTACGCGCTCACGCCGAACGACTACGCCGGCACCGCGCAGCGCATCTGGGTCAAGCCCGGCGCGACCGAGACGGTGAGCTGGCCCACATCCGAGGGCTACTACGACGTCGTCGTCACCGCCGACACGAACAGCGGCTGGCGGCACCGCTACGCCGGTCGCGTCGCGCAGCTGCCGGCCTGACCGCCATCCACCCCGCCGAGCACCCGATCACGCCCGCACCCGATCCGATGGAGTCCCGCATGCCCCACCAGCGCCGGCGTCTGCGCCGCCTCGCCCTCGCCGCCCTCGCAGGCGCCGCCGTCGTCGTCTCGACGTTCGCGGCGACGCCCGCGGCGGTCGCGGATCCGATCCCCGCACCGTCGTCCACGGCCGCCCCGACGCCCGCTCCCGCCCTGGAGCCGTCGTCGTCGCCGACCGCGGATCCTGCGCCAGAGCCGACGACCGCACCCGCACCCGCGACGACCGCACCCGCACCCGCGACGACCGCACCCGCCGCGACCGCGGCGCCGGCTCCGCGCGCTGCCGTGCCGGGAGCGATCTCGCCCGTCGCGGCGTACACCTTCGACGCCGACAACGGGTCGACCGTGAAGGACGTCTCGGGCAACGGCAATGACGCGCGCTGGGTCGGATCCCCGGGCTACCGCCCCGGCGTCTCGGGATCCGCGGCGACGATCGGCCTCGGCACGAACTACGTGAAGCTGCCCCTGGTCGCCGGGAAGACCGACGGCGCCGCGAGCTTCTCCTACGAGTTCTGGATGTCGGAGCAGAACCGCACCTCCTACGGCACGCTCATGAGCAACCAGGACTTCGCCTCGTGCAACAACGCGGGACTCACGCTCTACAACCAGACCACGCAGGGCGTGCTGCAGGCGTGCTGGGGCACCACGGCGGGCGGCACGAAGCGCTACATCAACGGGGCCTCGCCGAACATCGCCGGATCCTGGCACCACGTGGCCGTCACGGTCGACCGCACAGCGAACGTCATCATCGTCTACACCGACGGGGTCGAGACCAAGCGCTCGGCCGCCGGCGAGGTGACCGCGTCCACGAACCTGAAGAGCGGGCTCGCGTTCAACATCGGCGGGTTCAGCGGCAGCGAGAAGGACGTCAGCGACGGCTACGTGAACGCCGCGATCGACGACCTCCGGTTCTACGACGCGGTGCTGCCGTCGGCTCAGGTCGCCGACGACTACGCGACGCTCAAGCCCGACTCCGGCACCTACACGGTCGCCTTCGACGGCAACGGCGCGACCTCGGGCGCCATGGCGGCGCAGACATTCACGATCGGCACGGCGTCGACGCTCGCGGCCAACGGCTTCGTCCGCCCCGGCTACCAGTTCCAGGGCTGGGCGCTGAGCGCGAAGGGCCAGGTCGTCTACGCCGACGGGCAGTCGGCCGCGGACCTCACGGTCCGCGCGAACACCACGGTGACGCTCTCCGCGATCTGGAGCCGGCTGCGGGCGGCGGGCGACACGGTCGCCCCGTTCGCCTCCTACGATTTCGAGACCGGTGACGGCGCCGCGATCCCCGACTCCTCGGGACGCGGCAACGACGCGAGCTGGTCCGGATCCCCGTCCTACGTCGCCGGCACCACCGGCAAGGCGGCCTACGTCAACGCGCCGGACGGCAGCACGCGCGGCGTGCACTTCTTCTCCCTGCCGCTGGTCCCCGGCCACACCGACGGCTCCGGCAGCTTCTCCTACACGTTCTGGCTCAAGGAGGCCTCGTCGAGCTCCGACTCGCCGATCGTCTCGAACCAGGACTTCCGGCACTGCTACAACCGCGGCGCGACCCTCTACAACACCGCGGGCAGCCCCGGCATCCTGCGCGGCTGCTTCGGTCAGAACGGGACGTCCACGACGCAGAACTACCTCGCCGACGCGAGCCGCACGTCCGTCATCGGATCCTGGCATCACGTCGCCCTGGTGGTGGACCGCTCCGCCAGCACGATGACCACGTTCGTCGACGGCGAGCAGACTGCGCAGAGCACGAGCCTCGGCTCCGGCTTCTCCCTGGTCAGCGGCTATCCGTTCCGGGTCGGCGCGGAGGGATCGCTGCTCGACGACGGCGACGGCTTCGTGAACGCGGCGATCGACACGTTCGACTTCTACGACCAGGCGATCTCGGCCGCGCAGATCCAGAACGATTACATGGCCACGCACTCCGGCGACGTCGTTACGGACGGATCCACGCTCGCCCGCGGCTTCGCGTCCGGCGTGCTGCGCGCGCCCTCGGTGCGTGCGGGCGGTGCGGTCTCGCAGACCGTCGCCGGTCTCTGGAACGGCGGATCCGTGACCTCGTACACGAAGGTCGAGGGCGACGGCTGGCTGAACGTCGACGCGCAGGGCGTCGTGACCGGAACGGCGCCGACGACGGCGCCGGCCGACCCGGGCTATCTCACGATCGAGGCCACGGACGGCACGACCACGGCCCGCATCGAGGTCGAGGTCCCCGTAGTCGCGGCCGATGCTGCTGCGCCGTTCGACGCGGTGACCTGGAACCTCTGGGACGCCGGCGGGCACGTCAACGACGCCGCCCTGAAGAACCTCGCCGTGATCGCCGAGAACGGCTTCGACGTGATCGGCGTGCAGCAGGACGGCGGCACCGCCGCGACCGCCCTCGCGAAGGCGCTCGGCTGGAACGCGCTCGAAGGACCGGGCGGCGTGGGACTGCTCTCGCCCCACCCGCTCAGCGCGCGCACCGTCGTCGGGGACCAGCCGGGCCTCGGCGCCACCGTGGACGTGCTCGGCCGGAAGGTGCGGGTCTGGACCATGGGTCTGGACCGCACCGGCTACGGGCCCGAGGCCGCGTGCCTGGACGGCGTGACCGACCCGGCCGCGCTCGTCGCAGCGGAGCACGGCAGCACCCGCTACGCCCAGGTCGGCGCGCTCGCGGCGGCCATCGCGACCGAGACCTCCGCGGCGACGCCTGTCGTCGTCCTCTCGGATCTGGAGTCGCCGTCCGGCGCGGACTGGACCGTCGCCACGGCCGACGCGCACTGCGGCGTCGGTGCGGTGGACTGGCCCGTGCCCGCCCGCCTGCAGCAGGCCGGCCTCGCGGACGCGTATCGCACCGCGAACCCCGACGCGGTCGCCGACGCCGGCGACACCTGGTCGCCGCTCGTCGTGAAGACGCCGTCGGGCGCCGATGAGCCGCAGGACCGCATCGACACCGTGCACTACGCCGGCTCGGCGCTGCGCGTGCTCGGCGCGAACACGGTCGTCGCCGGCTGGCCCTCGCCGACCGCGGTGCTCCGCAACGCCTGGGCGAGCAACCACCGCGCCGTGGTGGCCTCGTTCGCGCTCGGCAAGGGTGCTCCGGATCCGTCCTCGCTGCCCGCGGTGGTCGCGAGCGCCGACGGCCGCACGGTCACGCTGCACACGGTCCCGGCGGGATCGGCGGGCATCGAGTACCGCGTCGGCGGCGGCGCCTGGCAGTCCTATGCCGCGCCGTTCGCGGTGCCGGGCACGGCCGCCTCGCTCGTCGAGTACCGCGCCACGGACCAGGGCGTGAGCGGGCCGATCTCAGGCCTCACGCTCGCAGCGACCGGCGCCGATGCGGCACAGGACGTGCAGAGTCTCGGCACCGCGAAGACCGTGCTGCGCGGCGAGGCCATCACCGGTCTCGGCGCGAGGGTGGTCGACGCGGCCGGCAACGGGGTCTCCGGCGCCGACGTGGTGTTCACGATCTCGGGCGGCGCGTTCGCCGGGGGAGCGACCACCGCGACCGTCTCCAGCAACGCGGCCGGCATCGCGGTCGTGCCGAGTGCCACTGCCGCGACGGCGGGAACGGTGACGATCACCGCGGCGTTCCGCGATCGCACCGCGACGCTGCCCCCGATCACCGTCGTCGACCCCGTCGCGACCCTGACCGCCGACGTCAAGGTCACGCCGGCCGTGGTCTCGGGCAAGGTCGTGCTCACGGTCGCGGTGACGAACACCGGATCCGCCGCCGCCGACGTGAAGATCGCCACCAAGTACGGCACCAGGACGTATCCGGCGGTCGCGCCGGGGGCGACGGTGTCCTACGGATTCAGCACCATGCTGGCCGCGATCCCCGCGGGCACCGCGACCGTCACCCTCACGAGCGGATCCGGCATGGCCACGATCCCGACGCCCTACCCGGCCGCGCGATGAGCGCGGTCACCCGATCCCGTCCACCGCGCACCCGACGCCGCGGAGACACCCACGCAGGAGGAAGCACCATGACGAACCACCGCACGGCGATGGACGAAGAAGGCGCTCTTCGGAGTGACCGCGGATGGACCAGACGACGTGCCATCGTCGCCGGGGCCTGGTCGGTGCCGGTCATCGCGGCGGCGGTCGCGCTGCCGCAGGCCTCGGCATCGGCCGCGATCACGGTCGATCTCCTCGGCGCCGTGGACGACGCGCAGACCTACCCGTTCTCTGCCGCGGGGGACACCGCGCCGCTGATCTTCCAGGTCGCCGGTTCCGGGCCGATCCCCGCCGACGGCACGGCGGAGCTGGTCAACGCCGGAGGGATCGCGTCGTGGGATGAGTCCGTCCTGTTGCAGGGCGCCCTGGCCTCCGCCTCGATCGACACGGACGGGACCCTGATCCTCCCGATCGTGGCGCTCGCCGCGGGCACGTTCTCGGTGCTGGTGCACGTGGGGACGGTGACGCGGACCTTCGTGATCACCCTGGTGCAGGCGTGAGGCGGGCGGCGGGGGCGGTTGCGCTGCTGGCGGTGCTCCTCCCCGTCGTCCTGAGCGGCTGCACTGTGGGCGGACCAGGAGTGGCGAAGCCGTCGGCCCCGTCATCCGCCGACGCCGCGCAGCACGGTCCGGCGATCCGCGTCGTCTCCCCGGAGGGTGCGGTGAAGCTCGGCGACGAGGTGCGGCTCGTGATCCGCGCGACCGACGACGGCGCACCCCTCGCGGAGCGCGACGCGACCTTCGAGGTGCTGTCGGGGCCGGCGACGTACCCGGGCGGATTCGAGACCTCCGCCACGGATTCCGACGGGGTGGCGAGTTCGCTCGGACTACACGCGGAGGGGTCGGGGCGGGTCACGATCAGGGTCGCCGTGGGAGGGATCCGCAGCGATCTCACGATCGACATCGCCACCCCCTGACCCGAGTCTCGAACGGCGGGAATGCGTCGGCTGGGAGAACCCGATGCGTGCGCTGTGAGCCGAGGCCCAAGAGGCCGGAGCCTCTCGCGCCGCTCCCTCGCACGGGAATAGCATCACCCTCGGTCACCGGCGACCGCCGAGGACCGAACTTGATGTCTGGAGATCCCGGATGCGTAGAAAAGTCCTCGGTGTCACCCTCGCGGTCGTCGCCACCGTCGCTGCCACCTTCGCCGGAGCGGGCGCCGCGAGCGCGGCGCCGCCGCCCCCGAGCCAGAGCCCGATCCCGAACTCGACGCCGGGCTGGCTCAAGAACGCGACCAAGGGCGGACCGGCCAGCGGTGCGGTGAGCGCCCGCGTGTACCTCGCACCGGCCGGCGGCATGGATGCCCTGGCCGCGCTCGCGACCGCCGTCTCGACACCTGGATCCACGCAGTACCGGCACTTCCTCTCTGCCGACCAGTACCACGCGACGTTCGACGCCTCGTCGTCGACCGTCGATGCGGTCACCTCATGGCTGCAGGGCGCGGGGCTCAAGACCACGGTCGACCCGAGCCACCGGTACGTGGACGTCAAGGGCGGAGTGGGCAACGCGAACAAGGCGTTCGGCGTCACGATCTCGAACTACACCCACGACGGGCTCACCGTGCAGTCCCCGGACGGTGCGGCCAGCACCCCCGGCTCGCTCGCGGGCGCCGTCATCGCGGTGGACGGCCTGGACACCACTCCGTCGCTCGTGGAGCCGAAGACCCAGAAGCCGGCCCCGCCGGACGGCGGATTCCGCAACTCGCCGATCTGCGGCAAGACCTACGGATCCGCGAACCCGGGAAATCTGGCGACGCCCGACGGCACGACGCTCCCGGCGTTCGACGGCGCGACGCTTCCGTATTCGCCGTGCGGATACACGGGGCCGCAGCTGCGCGGCGCGTACGAGGCCGGTCTCACCGGCGGTCTCGACGGCACCGGAGTGACCGTCGCGATCACCGACGCCTACGCCTCGCCGACGGTCGAGGCCGACGCGAACCAGTACGCGACCGACACGGGTGACAAGCCGTTCGCCGCCGGACAGTTCTCGCAGAACGTGCCGAACGCGTACACCAACGTCAACAGCAACAAGTCGAATCACCAGTGCGGCATGGCCGGCTGGTACGGCGAGGAGACGCTCGACGTGGAGGCCGTGCACGCCATGGCTCCCGGTGCGAACATCCGCTACTACGCGGGCAAGAGCTGCATGGATCCGGATCTGCTTGACACGTTCACGCGCATCAACGACGAGAACGTCGCGAACATCGTCACGAACTCCTGGGGCGGGGCGGGCGACGTCGTGAAGCCGTCGCTGCTGCTCGCCTACCAGACGGCGTTCCTGCAGGGCGCCGCTCAGGGCATCAGCTACGTCTTCTCGAGCGGCGACGACGGCGACGAGGCAGCCCGCCTCGGTACGGCGCAGACCGACTATCCCGCCTCCGACCCGTACGTCACGGCCGTGGGCGGCACGTCGACGGCGATCACCGACCAGGGTCTCACCGGTGAGACCGGCTGGCAGACGTCGAAGTACGTGCTGAAGGACGGCGCCTGGACGCTGAGCGACGCGTTCCTCTACGGCGGGGGCGGCGGCTACTCGTCCAACATCGCCGAGCCGCAGTACCAGAAGGATGCCGGCATCGTGAGCCCCAACGGCGGCCGCGCGGTGCCCGACGTCTCGATGGACGGCGACCCCACCACGGGCATGCTCGTGGGCCAGACCCAGACGTTCACGGGCAAGGCCGCGTACGACACGTACCGCATCGGCGGCACGAGCCTCGCGTCCCCCTTGTTCGCGGGCATCACGGCGCTCAAGATCCAGGCGGCCGGCGGTGGCCTCGGCCTGCTGAACCCGACGATCTACGGCACGCACGGGCAGGGCTTCCACGACGTGACGGGGGCGGGCATCGACAAGGGCGCGATCCGCGTCGACTTCACGAACGGCCTCGACGCCTCGGGCGGCTACGCCTACTCGGTGCGCACGTTCGACGGCGCCACCACGACCCAGTCCGTCGGCACGGGCTGGGACACCGAGACAGGCTGGGGAAGCGCCAGAGCCGCCTGGGTGCAGTAGCGGTTCCACGACGCGAACCCGCCCGGTCCTCGAGGGGGCCGGGCGGGTTCGCGTCGTGCGGGCGTACAGCTGCGGAGAGCGGCTCCCTGGACGCGCCGCTGATGGTCGAAATCTGGTCGTTGTATACAAGAGGCTAAATGGAATACCATTTCGAGACCACTCGAAGCGGCGGGCCGAGTCCCGTCGCCGACGACGCGCGGGATCGTGCGATCCGCTCTCGAAGGTCTTCCGGATCCGCTCCGTGCTCGTCGGTGCCGAGTCGATCCGGAGCGCCCGGAGGAAGCGAGTACGCATGGTCATCCGCACCACCACCCCCGGACACGGCACGATCTTCGTGGTCACGGAGAGTCATGGGGACAAGATCGCCTTCGTCGATCTGACGTCGCCCGATGCGCCGGTGCAGTCGGAGACGGTCGTCGGCGAGGCGCCGTGGGCGATCGCGGTGCACGAGGCGTCTCGCCGCGCATACGTCAGCACGGCAGTAGGTCTCGCTATCGTCGACCTCGGTTCCCGGGAGCGCCTCGGGCTCGTCCCGTATCTGTCGCAGCCCGTGGACATCGCCTATGGCGAGGAGCGTCCGGGGGGCACGGGCGTCGTTGTCACTCCTGACGGATCGGCAGTGTATGTGGCTGTCACCCGCGCCGGAGAGAATTCCGCGGTCGAGCGCTTCGACACGGCGTCCGGCGCATTCACGGACACCCATGACGTGGGACTGCGCCCGTTCGACGTGCAGATCTCGCCCGCGGGGGACGAGATCTACACGATCGATCACGACTCGTTCACGCTGAACACGATCAGCATTCCGGAGCACATCGTCACCAGCACGGAGATCGCGCCGTTCGGCACCGAGGGCGGGCTGATGTCCCACTACAAGCCGCATTACGCTGCGGTGGCCGACGACGGCACGCTCTATCTCCCGTACCAGGGGCAGGGCCTCGTGGTCTATTCGCCCGGGACCCGCACGTATGAGACGCAGCCGATGACGGCGGACTCGCACCAGCACGGCGTGGGCCTGACCTCGGACGGGCGCCTCCTGGTGGTGGGGGTCGGCGCGATCGGCGGGGCGACCAAGGGGCCGAGTCTGACCATCCGCGACCTCGAATCCGGCGACGAGGAGGTGCTGCCGCTGCAGAAGGGGCACGAGAACGTCGTCGAGTGGCTGGATGCGCCGGACGGCCGGCGCAAGGCGATCCTCACCGGCGGATCCACCAGCCGCGGCCCGTGGGACGGCCTGGCGATCGTCGATCTGGACTCGCTCGCGGTCTCCGAGATCGCCGTGCCGGGTATGCCGCAGATGGGTGTTCTGATCGCGTCCTCGTAGCAGGAATCGATGATGTCAGGCTCTTGACATGATCGATTTTGTATACCAAACTCGGGTAGCGAAAGTAATGTATTACACACTACTTTCGCTACCCGACCTGTTTCCGTGCGCGCGCAGATGCTTCGCGCCCGGACGAAAGGAACCCGAAATGTCAATGAAGACACAGCGACGCGGGCGTCTCGTGGGCCTTGGCGCCGCACTCGCCGTCAGCACGGTGCTGCTGGCGGGCTGCATGGGCAACGCCGGCTCGACGAGCAGCTCCGCCGGCAGCGACGCGGCCACGACGGACAACGGTTCCGCGACCCTCGCGATGCCGACCGAGCCGGCCAACATCGACCCGATCATGATGCGCTCGTTGTCGGCCTGGAACATGTACTACGCGGTCTTCGACGGGCTCACCCGCATCGACGCCAAGGGCAAGATCCAGCCGGGGCTCGCGACGGATTGGAAGTCGAACTCCACTCAGGACGTCTGGACGTTCACGATCCGCAAGGGCGTGAAATTCCAGGACGGGTCCGAACTGAAGGTCTCGGACATCGTCTACACCTACGACAAGATCCTCGCCAGCGACAAGTCCACCAACCGCGTGGCGATCGCGATGATCAGCAAGGTCGAGGCCACGGACGACCACACGGTGCAGTTCACGTTGAAGAATCCCTTCAGCGCGTGGCTCAACCAGGTCGCGACGATCGGGATCGTGCCCGAGAAGGTGTACGAGGCGGAGGGGCCGGAGAAGTTCCCGAACGCTCCTGTCGGCACGGGCCCGTACTCTTTCGTCGCCTGGAACCATGGCGTGGATTACAAGGTCACCCGCAACGACGACTACTGGGGTGACAAGGCGAAGATCAAGGACATCACGTTCTCCTTCGTCGGCGCTCCGGACGCCCGTGTCACGGGTGTCGAATCCGGATCGCTGGACACCGCGATCATCCCGGCCAGCCAGGTCCCCGTCTTCGACGGCGCGGCGAACGCCAAGGTGATCGAGGCCGCGTCCAATCAGGTCGCGTTCATCGGTGTGAACACGACCGCCGGGGCCCTGTCGAACCTCAAGGTGCGGCAGGCCATCCCTCTCGCGATCGACCGCAAGTCGATCGTGGAAAGCCTGCTGAACGGCTATGCGTCGCCGACCGGTGAGCCGGTCGCGAAGGGTGTCACCGGCTACGTGGACGGGTTCTCCACACCGAAGTACGATCCTGCGGCCGCGAAGAAGCTCGTCGAGGAATCCGGCTACGACGGTGCGGAGATCACGCTGCAGTATCCGAGCACCGGCGGATCCCCGACCGACCCCGAGGTCGCGCAGGCGATCGCGGCGGACCTAGGCAAGGCGGGTCTGAAGATCAAGCTGGTGGGTGCCGAGCAGTCCAGCCTGAGCCTGAGCCTGGCCAACCACCAGATCACCGGGCTGTACCTGAACTACTGGTCCCCGTCGAGCATGGACGGAGACGTCGTGGTCAGCCAGCTGCTCGCCGGCGGTCCAGAGGACTACGCGCGCAGCCCGGAGATGGCGCAGGCGTACCTCGACCAGCAGGCGGCGAACGCGGACAAGCGCACCGACGTGTTCAAGAAGATCTGGGAGTGGAACGCCACGAACGTGTCGAACGTCCCGCTGTGGCAGAACACCAACGCGTACGCGACAGCGAGCACGATCTCCTGGACCCCGGCGGTGGACGGAATCTATCGCGCGGCCGAGATCGGCCGCGCGGCCAAATGACGTCAGCGCGCGGGCCCAGGGCCTCGGGCCCGCGCACTGATCTTCGCTGAGGAGACCTCCATGTCCTATGTCATCCGTCGCGTGCTGCAGGCCGTCGTGACCCTGTTCGTCGCGGTCACGATCGCCTTCGTCCTCGGACGAGCCTCCGGCAAGCCCGCAGCCCTGATCCTGACCGAGGGCGCGACCGCGCAACAGATCGACGATCTGAACGGCAGGCTCGGATTCAACGACCCGCTGCTCGTGCAGTACGGGCGCTACCTCGCCGGTCTGCTGCACGGTGACTTCGGCGTCTCCTACCGCAACCCTTCGCAGTCGGCGATCGGGATCATCCTGGAGCGGCTCCCCGCCACGACGACGCTCGCACTGACGTCCTTCGCGATCGGCCTGGCGCTGGCTGTCGTCGCCGCAGCGCTCGTCCACATCACCGGCAGCCACACCCTGCGCGCGATGTTCGTCTGGAGCGGGGCGCTGCGTTCGTCCGTGCCGGACTTCTTCTTCGGGGTGCTGCTCGTGCTGATCTTCGCTGTCGGACTCGGCTGGCTGCCGAGCCTCGGCTACACCGGTCTTCCCTCCTTCGTCCTCCCGGTGGCGACGATCGCCACTGCGCAGTTCGTGTTGTACGTGCGGCTGCTGGACTCGGCGCTCAGCGAACAGAGCACGGCGGAATACGTGCGCACGGCGTACGCGCGAGGGAAGAGCCACGCGGCAGTCGTTGCCACGGAGATGCTCCCCAACGCCTTCCTGCCGATCCTCACCGTGGCTGGGCTGAACCTGGCCGGCCTGCTCGGCGGCACGATCATCGTCGAACAGGTGTTCTCGTGGCCGGGCATGGGGGTCGCTCTGATCAGCGCCGTCAGCCAGCGCGACTTCGCCGTCGTCCAGGCGGGGCTGCTCGTGGTGGTGCTGATCTTCGTGGTCGTCAACGTCGTCGTCGACCTTCTCTACTCGCTCATCGACCCGAGGGTGAAACTCGCATGACCGACACAGTGGCAATGGCACAGGTGGCCGCAGGCTCGCGCCGCCGTCGCGTGCAGCTCAGCCCGGGACAGGGACGTTCGCTCTCCACCATCGGCGGCGCCATCGTGGTGCTCGTGATCGTCGCCATCATCGCCGTGCACTTCTGGCCCGGCTTCGACGCCTTCAGCCAGGATCTCGCACACGCCCGCCTCGGCCCGTTCGTGGACCCGACGCACCCGCTCGGCACCGATGTCGTCGGCCGCGACCTGCTCAGCCGGGTTGCGGCGGGCGGGCAGACGACGCTGCTCATCACGGCGGCGATCGTGCTCGTGAACTTCTTCGTCGGCACGGTGCTGGGTCTGCTCGCCGGGTTCTTCGGAGGCTGGGCCGACAACGTGATCGCCCTCGTCACGGACGTCAGCCTGGCCTTGCCCGCCGTGCTGCTGCTCATCGCGCTGTCGGCGATCTTCGGACCGAGCGCGCTGCTGATGATCCTCGTCCTCGGGCTCACGCACTGGATGAGCTTCGCCCGCCTCGCGCGGGCGACGGCCCTGTCGCTGCGGGGGCGCGACTTCGTGATGGCCCCGCGAATGCTCGGCGCCTCCTCTCTGCGCATCATCCGGACGCACATCCTGCCGCACGTGCTCCCGCAGATGTTCATCGTGGCGGTGACCAGCATCGGATCCGTGATCCTGCTGCAGGCCGGCCTGGACTACCTGGGCCTCGGCATCCAGCCGCCGGAGCCGACCTGGGGAGGGCTCGTGCTGGAGGGCCAGAAGTACATGCGCCTGTCGCCGTGGCAGGTGATCCTGCCCGGCCTCGCGATCTTCCTCGTGGTCGGCGGGACGACGTTCTTCAGCCAGCGATTCACGGCGGAGAGCACCCAGCCCCTCCGAAAGGTGCGGTGACATGCCTGCAGAAATGATCGAGATGCCGCCGCTCCTGGAAGTGCAGGGCCTCGTCGTGACCACGACCGGCTCGGACGGGAAGGTCGTCCGACTCATCGACGACGTGTCGTTCACCGTGAACGACGGCGAGGTCGTCGGGATCGTCGGGGAGTCCGGCTCCGGGAAGAGTCTCACCATGCTCGCCGTGATGGGCCTGCTGCCGTACGGCCTCGAAGTCGCTGAAGGGACCATCCGCTGGCGCGGCGAGAACATCGTCGGCCTGCGCGAGCGCGAGATGCGCGAGATCCGGGGCCGGGAGATCGGAATGATCTTCCAGGATCCGATGACCGCTCTCAATCCGCTGCGCAGGATCGAGTCGCAACTCGCCGAGGCGATCCGTCTGCACCAGAGGATGTCGCGCGCCGAGGCCAAGGGTCGAGTGCACGATCTGCTGGGCAGGGTCGGCGTGAAGGAGGCCGCGAAGCGCGCCCACGCATACCCGCACGAGTGGTCGGGCGGCATGCGCCAGCGCGCCGTGATCGCGATGGCGATGTCGAACGACCCCGCACTGCTCATCGCGGACGAGCCGACCACGGCGCTCGACGTGACCGTGCAGGCGCAGGTCATGAAGACGCTGGAGAAAGCGCGCGCCGAGCTGTCGTCCGCGCTCATCCTCATCACGCACGACCTCGGCCTCGCCGCGCAGAACGCCTCGCGGATGCTCATCATGTACTCCGGCCGGATCGTGGAGTCGGGCACCACCCGCGACATCTTCCTGTCGCCCGCCCACCCTTACACGCAGGGCCTCCTGAAGAGCCAGCTCACCGCGCGGGATGACCGCGCCTACGCCATCCCCGGCAACCCTCCCTCGCCCCGACTGCGCCCGTCGGGTTGCGCTTTCGCACCGCGCTGCGAACTGTCCCGTGGTCGGTCGATCTGCGTCGATGTGCGCCCGGCGCTCGAGCTGCGGCCCCACGGCTCGAGGTCGGCGTGCCACTTCGCCGAAGAGGTCGGGATCGCCGTTCCTGTCGAGCCCGTCGGATCGGAGGCATGATGTCGGACGCCACGGAAACTCCCGCAAGGCCGGGTTCCGAACCGCTGATCGAGGTCTCCGACCTGCACATCACCTACGGTCGTCGCGGCGCCATCCGCCGCGGGCGCGGGGTGCAGGCCGTGCAGGGCGTGAGCCTCACACTCACTGCGGGACGCACGCTCGGTCTCGTCGGCGAGTCAGGCTGCGGCAAGTCGACCCTGATCCGCTCGCTCTTCGGGCTCAGCCCGGTCGCGTCGGGCACGATCCGCGCGTTCGGAAAGGACATCACCCGGATCCCGCCGCGTCAGCGGCGCCAGTTCGGTGGCCGGATGCAGATGGTGTTCCAGGACCCGTACTCGGCCCTGGACCCGCGGATGACCGTGCACGAGATCGTCGCGGAGCCTCTGCGCATCACAGGCGCGTACGACCGCAGGGCGATCGACGAGCTGCTCGACCGGGTCGGAGTGAGCGCCGAGATGGCCGCGCGGCGGCCGGGCGAGTTCTCCGGCGGGCAGCGGCAGCGAGTCGGAATCGCCCGTGCGCTGGCGCTCAACCCGAAGGTGCTCGTGCTCGACGAGCCGGTGTCGGCGCTGGACGTGTCGATTCAGGCGCAGATCCTGAATCTGCTCGACGACCTGCAGAAGGACCTCGACCTCTCGTACCTCTTCGTCTCGCACGACCTCTCCGTCGTGCGTCACGTGGCCGACGATGTCGTGGTCATGCAGGCGGGTCGGTTCGTCGAGGAAGGCCCGATCGGGCAGGTCTTCGACCACCCCGAGCACCCCTACACCCGCACTCTGCTCGATTCGATCCCCCACGTCGACTTCGCCTGAGAGGATCCGCCATGCCGCTGAGGATCGATCCGGGATCCGCGCCCGCACCCTCGACCGTCGTGCTGCGCGATGCCGCGATCCTCGACGTCGAGACCGGCGAGGTGTCCGCGCCGCGCACGATCGTTGCGCGGGACGGGGGCATCGTCGAGATCTCGAAGTCGACGCGCAGCGTCCCGGATGCGGCCGAGTTCTCGCTCGCCGGAACGACGGTGCTGCCCGGGCTGATCGACGCCCACGCGCACGTCACGCAGGCTTCGGGCGATTTCGCCGAGATCCTCTCCTGGTCGCCGGGCTATCACGCCGCGCGCACCGCGCAGGAGCTGCATCGCATGCTGCTCCGCGGCTTCACCACGGTGCGCGACATGGGCGGCGCGGACACCGGGGTTCGCCGCGCCGTCGAGGAGCGCCTCATCACGGGCCCGCATCTCAGAGTCGGCGGTCCGATCTTCGCGCCTACCGGCGGGCACGCTCTCACCAGGGTGATCGACGGCGAGGTCGAGGTGCGGCGGGCGCTGCGCGCGGAACTCCGCGACGGTGCCGACCACATCAAGCTGACGCTCTCCGGCGGAGTGATCTCGAAGATGCGGATCGACTCACTCGGATTCTCCGAGGCAGAGATCCTGGCCGCGGTCGACGAGGCGAACCTGGCGCACCGCTACGTCGGTGCCCACGTCTATTCGGCCGAGTTCGTGGCGCGCGCGCTGCGCCTCGGCGTGCGCACGATCGAGCATGGCAATTTCCTCGACGACGCGTGCGTTGCGCTCTTCCTGGAGGGGGACGCGTTCTACGTGCCGACGCTCGCGACGTTCTGGGCGATCGTCGAGGGGCACACCGGTCAGCACCTCGACGCGGCCAAGCGCGCCGCGGTCGTCGAGGTCTTCGAGCGCGGACTCGAGTCGCTCGCGCTCGCGGATCGCGCCGGAGTGAAGATCGGGTACGGCACGGATCTGCACGGCGAGGGGCTCGCGTTCCAGCTCGAGGAATTCGCGATCCGCGGCCGGGTGCAGGATCCCCTCGCGGTCATCCGCTCGGCGACCGTCGTCGGGGCGGAGATCATCGGCGAAAGCGGTCGTGTCGGCGTGGTCCGCGAGGGGGCTCGAGCCGATCTCATCGCGGTGGCGGGCGACCCGGTGGAGGATCTGTCCGTGCTTTCCTCCGGCGACGCGCTGCGATTCGTGCTCACGGACGGGGACCCGATCCCGCGCGGCTGAGCCCAGCCGGCTCAGCGTGCTCGCCGCACCGCGTAACGGTGCTCCGGACGCCCGGTGCTGCCGTAGCGCAGCTCGAGGCGGACGAGGCCGGACTGCTCCAGCTGGGTGAGCGCGCGCTGCGCGGTGGTGCGGCTGATCCCGATGGCGGAGGCGATCTCCTGCGCCGACACGTCCGCGCGCTGGGCGGCCACCGCATCGAGCACGGCCTGCAGGGTCGGCGCGAGCCGGCGCCCCTCCTCGGCCGGGGGAGCCGAGGTCGGCCGGAGCAGGTCGAACAGGCGGTTCACGTCGTCCTGCGTGGCCGCGTCGCCGAGCGCGGCGATCCGCTCCTGCGCGTGCCGGTACGCCGTGAGGCGCTCGGCGAGCTCTGCGAAGCCGAACGGCTTCACCAGGTAGTGCAGCGCGCCGAGCTGCACCGCGCGGCGCACGGTGGCCACGTCGTTCGCGGCCGAGATCACGATCACCGCGGGGGCGGATCCGGAGTTCGTCGCAGGATCCGGATCCGCGAGCAGCTGCCGCACCACCTCGAGCCCGTCCCCGTCGGGCAGGTACACGTCCATGAGCACCAGATCCGGTCGCAGGTCCCTGGCCTGCCGCAGTGCTTCGGCGGCGGATCCGGCCTGACCGACCACGCGGAAGCCGGGCACCGCCTCGACGAAGCCGACATGAACGCTCGCCACGCGGAAGTCGTCATCGACGACGAGCACCGTGAAGTCCGGATCCGTCATCGTGAGCCCTCCTGCCTCGGGGACCCGGTCGTCGAGCGAGCGCCGGAGCGCGGGATCACCACGGTGAACGCGGCCCCGGCGTCGCTCGCGAGCGTGACCGTGCCGCCGAGCCTGCTCGCGGTCGTGTGCACGAGCGACAGTCCGAGCCCGCTGTGCCGTGCGCCCTTCGTCGCGCTGCGCGTGCCCAGGTATCGCGAGCCGCGCTTGGTCGTGTAGCCGCTCTCGAAGATGCGCGGCACGGAGCCGTCGGGCACGCCGGGTCCGTTGTCGGCGACACGCACCGTCAGGGACTCCGTGGTCTCCACGATCGCGACGGTCACGCGGCGCGGAGCCGGGGAGTCGGACAGCGCGTCGAAGGCGTTGTCGATCAGGTTGCCGAGGATCGTGACGAGCGCCTGCAGCCGGTCGGGCGAGGATCCGAGGTCCGTCTCGGGGGCGATCACGAGGTCGATCCCGCGCTCGTTCGCCTCTGCGGCCTTGCCGAGCAGCAGGCCGACGATCATGGGCGCCCCCACGTGTGTGCGCAGGGTGCGGTCGAGGTCGGCCGAGGTGCCGCGGATCTCGTTGAGATACTGCAGAGCCTCGTCCGTGCGGCCCAGCTCGAGCAGCCCCGCGACCGCGTGCATCCGGTTGGAGAACTCGTGCTGCTGGGCGCGGATCGATTCGGCGAAGCTGCGCTCGCCGTCGAGTTCCTGGGTGAGCCCGGTCACCTCGGTGCGGTCCTGCAGGGTGAGCACCGCACCGTGCGGTCGCCCGGCGAGGGTGACGGGCATGCGGTTGAGCACGAGCACGCCCGCGTCGGTCACGGCGATCGCGTCCTTCACCTCTGTCGTGCCCGTGAGGGCGTCGCGGATCGGACTCGCGACGAGCACGTCGTCCAGGCGGCGCCCGCGCGCGCCCTCCGGCAGGTTCAGCAGACGCTGGGCCTCGTCGTTCACGACCGTGATCCGCCCCGAGGGATCGATCGCGATGACGCCCTCGCGGATCCCGTGCAGAGTCGCCTCGCGCTCCTGCAGCAGCCGGGCGATCTCGTCGAGCTCGAGGCCGAACGTGCGGCGTTTGAGCAGGGCAGCCAGCCCGAATGACACCGCCGTGCCGATCGCGAACGCGAGCACGATCCAGGTCGCGTAGATCGGCAGCTGGCCGAGGAGCTCGGCGGCGACGCTCGACTCCCTGATGCCGACCGATACCTCGCCGATGACCGTGTCCGTCGAGCCATCGAACACGGGCACGCGGGCGTTGGCGGTCGTGCCGGTGGATCCGACGTCCGTGGCGCGATGCACCTTCCCGTCGCGGGCGACGACGTCCTCCGTGACCTTCTTCCCGATCAGGGCGGGGTTCGGATGCGAATGCCGCACGCGGTCCATGTCGATGACCACGACATAGGCGGCGCCCGTGCGCTTCTCGGTCGCCGTCGCGAGCTGCTGCACGTCGTCGTCGCAGACCGAGCCCCCGGAGGAGAGGCAGTTCTGCACGGCCGGCATCTCGGCGAAGGTCTGCGCGATGTCCGCCGCGCGGTCCTGGTAGTCGCTGGTGAGGTTGGCGCGTGCGGTGACCGCGAACAGCACGAAGCCGATCAGCAGGGAGGCGCTGAGGATCGCGACCTGAGCCAGGAGGATCAGGGTCGACAGTCTTCGGATCCGTCGTCGCATCACACCGGATTCTCTCACTGCGGGCCGTGCGGCGGCTCTGCGCAGAACGCCCAAAAGGTGCGGGAACGCCCACAACGACGCGCAATGCGCGCAAGCGAGACAGCCGGTCCCCCTGGCGGCGAACATCGATCCCACACCACCGCAGGACAGAGAGGTCTCGACATGGGTGACACACGAGCGACGGCAGGATCCGTCGCCGACACGACGGGCGAAGCCGCCCGCATCGACATCGTCGGGCTGACGAAGCGCTTCCTGACGCCGAAGGGGCAGACCTTCACCGCGATCCGCGACGTGACGCTGAGCGTCGAGCCGGGACAGTTCTGCGCGATCGTCGGGCCGACGGGCTGCGGCAAGTCGACGACGCTCGCGCAGGTCTCAGGGCTGGAGCGCCCGAGCGCCGGATCCGTGAGCGTCGGGGGACGCATCGTGGACGGCATCACGCAGGGCGTCAGCTACATGTTCCAAGCCGATTCGCTGTTCCCCTGGAAGACCGTGCTGAACAACGTCATGGTCGGCCCGGTCCTCACCGGCACCCCGAAGAAGGAGGCGACGGCGCTCGCCCTGGACTGGCTGCGCCGCGTCGGCCTGGCCGGCTTCGAGGACCGCTACCCGCACCAGCTCTCCGGTGGCATGCGCAAGCGCGTCGCGATGGCGGCGGCGCTCATCAACCGGCCGCGGATCCTGCTCATGGACGAGCCGTTCGGCGCGCTCGACGTGCAGACCAAGGCGATCATGCAGACCGAGCTGCTGCAGCTGTGGGAGGAGTCGCGGCCCTCCGTGCTCTTCATCACGCACGATCTCGACGAGGCGGTCGCCCTCGCCGACCGGGTGGTCATCATGACCTCGAGCCCCGGCACCGTGAAGGACGTGTTCGAGATCGACCTTCCGCGTCCGCGCGGCGACGTGCAGCAGATCCGGCACGAGGGGCGCTTCCTCGAGCTGCAGGGCCAGATCTGGGAGTCCCTGCGCGAAGAGGTCGACCGGGCCTACGCGCAGACCGCGGCGGTGGCAGCATGACCGCCGCGACCGTTCGCATGCCGTCTGCGGACGCCACCGGACGTCCCTATGCGAGCACGGTGAGCGAGCCGGAGCAGAGCGAGGCCGAGCTTCAGGCAGCCGGGCGCCGCGCCCGCCGCCGCCACACCGTCTGGGTGTGGGTCGGCCGCATCGGCGTCGCCGTGGTCGTCTTCGGCGGCTGGCAGCTGTTCACCGCCATGGGCTGGGTGGACAAGTTCTTCTTCGGCCAGCCCACCGCGGTGTGGGACAGCCTCGTGCACCTGTTCACCGTGGGCACGGCCTTCGGATCCATCTGGGAGAACCTGTGGGTCACGGTGCAGGAGGCGCTGCTGGGCTTCGCGGTCGGCACGCTCGCGGGCATGGTCGTCGGCATCCTGCTCGGCAGCAACCGGTTCCTCGCGGAGGTGTGCGGCCCGTACATCAAGATCATCAACGCGATCCCGCGCATCGTGCTCGGCTCGATCTTCATCGTCGCGTTCGGTCTCGGGATGCCCGCCAAGGTGCTCCTCGCCGCGGTCCTGGTGTTCTTCGCGGTCTTCTTCAACGCCTTCCAGGGCGTCCGAGAGGTGGATCCGAACCTCATCTCGAACGTGCGGGTCCTGGGCGCATCGCCCCTCCAGGTCGCCCGTCACGTCACGATCCCGTCCGCGATGACCTGGATCATCGCGAGCCTGCACACCGCGTTCGGCTTCGCCATCATCGGCGCGCTGGTCGCCGAGGTGCTCGGCGCGCAGCGCGGCATCGGCCTGATCATCAGCCAGGCGCAGGGGTCCTTCGACCCGAACACCGTGTTCGCCTGCATGGTCATCATCGCCGTGTTCACCCTCGTCGCGGAATTCCTCATCTCGCTGCTCGAGAAGCAGGTGCTGCGCTGGCGCCCGCCGACGCGCTCCGAGGCGTCGTCGATCTGAACTCTCCCTCCCCTCGAAATCCCTCCTCACCAGGAACGCCGGCCCGATCGGCGCAACGAAAGGAAACCCACATGAACAAGCGCGGCATCGTCGCCGTCGCGGCGGCCGGAGCACTGATGCTCGGCCTCGCAGGCTGCAGTGGCGGAGCATCCGGATCCTCCGGGTCCAGCACCGCCGGAGCGAACGGCTCCTCTCCCGAGACCGTGAAGATCATGGTCGGCGGCATCGACAAGCAGATCTACCTGCCGTACAAGCTCGCCGAGCAGCTCGGCTTCTACAAGAAGTTCGGCGTGAACGTCGAGCTCTCCACGGAGCAGAACGGCGGCGTCGGCGCGGAGGACGCGATGATCTCCGGCCAGGTCGACTTCGCCGGCGCCTGGTACAACCACACGATCGAGCTGCAGCCCAAGGGCAAGGAGGTCATCGACGTCGTGCAGCTGTCCGGAGCGCCCGGTGAGCGCCTGATGTGCACCGACAAGAGCGGCGTGAAGAGCCCGTCCGACATCAAGGGCAAGAACATGGGCGTCACCGACCTGGGATCCGGCACCGACAAGCTCACCCAGTTCATCGCCCACAAGGGCGGACTGTCCACGAGCGACTACCAGACGGTCGCCGTTCACGCTGGCGCGACCGCGATCGCCGCGCTCAAGCAGGGCTCCGCGGACTGCGCGATGACCACGCAGCCGACCGTGACCGCGCTCACCACGCAGAAGGTCGCCGACACCGTCGTGGACCTCGCCACCACCGAGGGTGCGCAGAAGGCGCTCGGCGGGGCATGGCCGGCGGCGGGGCTCATCGGCAACGCGTCCTGGGTGAACAAGCACAAGGACGCCACGCAGCGGGTCGTGAACGCCCTGGTCGCCACGATGCACTGGATCGACGAGCACTCCGCCGCGGACATCGCGAACAAGCTGCCCGCCGACTACGTGAACAACTCCACGATCACCAAGGACCAGTACGTCGCCGGTCTCACCACAGACAAGGGCCAGTTCCTGCCCGACGGCATCATGCCCGCCGGCGGCCCCAAGACGGTGCTGGACATGGAGAAGCAGCTGGGCCTCGACACGTCGAAGATCGACATCTCGAAGACGTTCACGAACGACTACGCCCAGAAAGCCAACAAGGACGCCGGCACGAAGGTGACGACGACCCCGGCCGGCTCCGCCGGCTGATCCGGATCCGGTTCCGGTTCCGCAGATCAGGCAGAGGATGGCGGGCGCTCCCCAGGGCGCCCGCCATCCTCGTGCCGGTCGTCTCTCAGACGAGCATCGTCCGTCAGGCGAGCAGTTCGGTGCGGGCTCGTCCGCCGAGCCGGGGCGTGCGGAGCGGATCCGTCGAGGGAGGTGGCAGGAACCAGACCTTCGCCCGCACGCCGATACCCTCGATGCGGATGTCCCGCCCGTTGTCGTGGATGAGGTGATGACAGGTCTCGCAGAGGAGCACCCCGTTGTCCAGATCGGTGCCGCCGTGATCCCGGGCCCACCACTCGATGTGGTGGGCTTTCGTCATCCCGGGGGGTAGTCCGCAGAACGCGCACCCGCCGTCGCGTTCGGCGAGCGCGAGTCGCTGGGACGCACTGAAGAAACGCTGTCTCCGGCCCCAGTCGAGGATCTCGCCCTTCGTCCCGCACACCAGGGGATGACTCCGCCGCCGGCGGCCATCCTCCGCACCGTCGTGGCGCTGACGGGCTGCTCGATGCCGTCGATGAGGCCGTGACCGGTGCCGTTCCTGAGGTCGTCGAGCCCGATGCGCACGACGACGCTCGCCCCGTTGAGGGACGAGGTGCTCTCACAGGTCAGCGCGTGCTCGGCGAGATGTACGAGCGCGTCGGCCTGGATGGCGGCCACGGAGCGCCGGTCCGCCTCGGGAGCGGACGGGTCGCGCCCGTCGCGCTTCGCGGCGAACTCGGCCGAGACGAAGCCCTGGATCGCGGCCTTGACCGGGGCGCCCCGCGCGGGGTCGAGAGTCGCGTTGATATGGAGCATCCCGTCGCGCTCGAACATCGACAGCGATGCCCTGGCGCGCAACTCGTCTTCGCGAGGGGCGACGCCGTCGGGATCGAGCTGCGCCTCCAGGCGAGTGATCATAGTGCGGACGCCGTCGTGGGACAGCCCGGGCGCCCGCTCGATGAGGGTCCGCTCGGCGTCCGCCACCCGCGTCGCGCCGATCGCGAGACGGATCTTCTCCAGGAACGTGATGATCGCGATCGCCGAGGCTGCGCTCAGCCGCCCGTCGTGCACTGCGGCCTGCACCAGCGGGAACCGCGAGGGGCGCGCCTCCCCGAGGAGGTTCGTCTGCGGGGCGATCGCCTCTCCGACCTTCACCAGTCGTGCGGCCTCTCCCGTGGAAGCACCGGTCGTGGTGGCGATGAGCTGCGCCGCATTGCGGAAGCCCTGCTGCTTGGCGAGCGATTGCGGGCCGAGCTCGGCCCGGGACTCGTACGAGATCCTGCTGCCGACCTCGGAGTGCAGGCCCTCCGAGACCCGCTTCACCAGACCGAGGGCATCGTTGACGGCCAGCATCTGAGCGCGGCTCAGGTCCGCAGACGTCCTAGCGGCACCCCACGCATCCTGGAGGACGCGGGTCGCCTCCAGGAGGGGATCGAGTGTGCTGGTCATGTCCCGAGTCTACCGATTCTAGAAGATAGCTTCGAAAGTTATCCACAGGGGGAAGAGGTCCGCGAGGGCCGAGAGTCATGAGGCGAGCGGGTCGGATCCTTCGCCGGGTCGGGCCCAATGTGCACACTCGGCGGAGCGTTTCGGCCGGAGTCGCCCGGCGATGCTGTCTCGTCGCCGTCCGTTCACTCCCTGTTCTGGCGCCTTTGCTGATCTCGACATCGACAGTCGATTCTGCGACAGCAAAGGAACATCGTGATCTCTCGACGCTCACTCATCACCACCGGCGCGGCGGCCGGAGCGCTCCTCGCCGTGGAGACCGCGGCCTCGGCGTCCGCGCGCATCCTGCCGGCCGGCAACGGCAACGGCAACGGTCAGGGAGACGACAACGACCAGGGCGGCGGATCCGTCACCTCCTTCAACGTCATCAGCGATATCCAGGGCGACCTCGCCGACTTCGCGGTGGCGCTGCAGGACATCGCGCAGATCAACCCGAGGAGCAGGGGCATCGCGATCGCCGGCGACATCACTCCGCGCGGCTACGACTTCGAGTACGCGCAGGTGAGCAAGGTCCTCGCCGCCAACCCGGCGCCGAAGTCGCTCGCCTGGGCGATCGGCAACCACGAGTTCTACGTGCCGAAGTACTCCGACCCGAACACGCTCGCCCAGGCCACCTGGCCCAACGGGACAACCGAGGACTCGCTGTTCAAGAGCTTCTACACCTTCGCGGGCCGCAACAGGACCTACAACGAGCAGGTCTTCGGCGACATCCCCGTGCTCATGATCGGCACCGAGAAGTACATGCACTACCACGACGCCACCCTCTGGGACGAGGTGTGGATGAGTGACGCGCAGTTCGCCTGGCTCGAGGACCGGCTCTGGTACTGGCGCGGACGCAAGCGCCCGGTCATGGTGATCAGCCACCACCCGCTGCCGAACACGGTGTCCGGCTCGCGGAACAAGCTCTACATGTCCGACTACCTGCAGACCGACCGTCTGCTGGGTCTTCTCGGACGTCACCCCGATGTGTTCCTCTTCACGGGCCACACGCACTGGGATCTCGCGCTCTCCGACTGGTACGCGCGCCGCATCGTCCCGGGATCGGGCAACCTCGACGGCTTCAACGTCGTGAACACCGGCGCGATCCAGACCGGCTGGACCGACAACGGAACGGGCGGCGAGGCCGTTGTCCCCGGTGGGTTCAACCAGGGGCTCCAGGTCGAGGTCGGCGCCAAATCGGTCACGATCAAGGCGCGCGACTTCCAGCGCAAGGAGTGGATGAAGCAGGTCAGGATCCCGCTGTCCACCCAGTGGTCCTGACCCGCGCACCCGACGGCACAGAAACCTGACATCACGGAGAAGAGCCGGGAACTCCTCGCGGAGCTCCCGGCCCTTCTGCGCGCGCTACTTCTTCTTCTTGCCCGGGGGCTGGGTCGTCGGCGCCGGGGTCGACGGTGCGGCGGACACGCCCAGCGTCACCCGGTAGATCGTGGACTCGGACGTTCCGATGTACGCATCGGATCCGGACACCGCGAGGGAGAACGAGCCGACGGGGTTCTGAATGGTCGTCGTCCCGTGCGCGAACGGCTCGCCGAGCGGGTTCTGGAAGGTCGCCCTGGTCTGCCAGGACACCCCGTCCGTCGAGGAGGAGATGAACGACGTCGTGCCGGACGAGTTCTGGCTGAGCGCGTACAGCGTGCCGCCGTCCCGGAAGAGATCGACGACCTGGCCGGGCATGGCGGCGTAGGTCGGAGCGTACTTCCCCGAAGGGCGTGTGTCCTGCGGCTGCACCCACACGCCGTAGCCCGAGCCGCTGAGCGCGAAGCGGGAACCGCCCTGCACGATGTTGCCGTTGAACACGATCGTCCTCGCTCCGTCGAAGCGGGTCCCGCCGAGCACACCGGGGACGTCTCTTCCGGTGAAGCCGACGCCGCCGCCCTGGGGGAATGTGCTCCAGATGCCGCCCTTCCACGCGTCGACCGGCTGGACGACGCCGTTGTCGAGCGTCGCCTGGGCGTAGAGCGTGTCGCCGGCGACGGTCAGCTGGTAGTAGCGGTCGTAGCCGATGGCTGCGCTGCCGGAGTCGCGCGCCTTCTCGATCGTCCAGGTCGCTCCGCCGTCCGTGGATTTCTTGATCACGGCGAGCTCGTTCGCGGGGCCGTACACGGCCTTGTCCGGGTTGAGCACCTGTCCGGCGAGGAACAGCGTGCCGCCGATCTTGGCGACGTCGAACACGTGCTCGAACGGCGTCCCGAAGACGTAGTGCCAGGAGCCGCCGGAGCCTGTGGCGTACCCGACGTTCGCGTCCCACGCGAGCTTCGGATCGATGTCGGGGGCGTAGAGGTCGCCGTCGAAGGTGCGGAAGTGGCCCACGGCCTCGCCGTTGAGGGTGAAGCGGTCCGTCGCCGCACCGGTGGCGAGGTCGTAGGACATGATCTCGGTGGGCCCGGTGTTCAGGCCGTAGTCGCCGTACCCGGTGTAGAGCTGGCCGGCGACGATCGCGAGATCGCTGATCGGCATCTTGGGGCGGATCGTGTTGTCGTGCGCCGGGGCATTCGTCGCGAACAGCACCGGAGCGGCATCGTCCGCGCTCGCCGCGGAGGGGACGATGAGCGTCGCGCACGCGATCAGAGCCAAGGCGGGCAGGCCGATCCGAAGAGTGATGGATGGCCGGAAACGAGCGGCCGTGGGGGTGCGCGGGGAGGCGCCTCTCATGTGTGTTCCTTCTGTCCAGTCCCCAGGCTTGTTGAGTCCCCAGACCGATATCCCAGGATGAGACTACGGGAGGTAGGGCCTCGCCGAGTACAGCGAACGGCGACGCCCCCAGAAGGAGCGCCGCCGTTCGGTCGGAGAGTGCCTCAGCGCCGCCGCATCGCGCCCTCCGGGGAGACCACGGTGCCCGCCAGGCGCGAGCGGTCGTCGGCATCGAGGGCGCGCAGATCCGCCCCCTTCGTCTCCCGCGCGGCCGCCACGGCGACGAGCGTGATCGCACAGGCGATGGCCACGTAGATCGCGACCGGAACGCTCGATCCGTACTGCGCGAGCAGGCTCGTCGCGATGATCGGCGCCAGCGAGCCGGCGAAGATCGACGTGACCTGGTAGCCGAGGCTGACACCGGAGTAGCGCATCCTGGTCGGGAACATCTCGGCCATGATCGCGGGCTGGCCCGCGTACATCGCGGCGTGGAAGACGAGCCCGAGGGCGATGGCCGCCCAGATGACGAGCGGGTTGCCGGTGTTCATCATGGGGAAGGCGAAGAAGCCCCAGGTGGCCCCGAGCAGGGCGCCGGCCGCATACACGGGCTTGCGGCCCCATCGGTCGGACAGTCGCCCGAAAAGCGGGATCACGAGGAAGTGCACGACGTGGGCGCCGGCCAGGATGAGAAGCGTCGCCGACGTCGCCTCCTTGACGGTCTGGGTGAGGTAGACGATCGAGAACGTGACCACCACGTAGTAGAGGATGTTCTCGGCGACGCGCAGGCCCATCGCGACGAGCACGCCCCGCGGGTAGCGGCGCACGACTTCGAGGGGACCGAAGCTCTTCGAGGCCTCCTGCTCCTGGGCCTGCTTCATCTCCAGGAAGATCGGCGCCTCGGTGACCTTGGTGCGGATGTACCAGCCGATGAGGACGATCACGGCCGACAGCCAGAACGCGATCCGCCAGCCCCAGCCGAGGAACGCGTCCTGCGGCAGGGTCGAGGAGAGCGCGAAGAGGACGAGCGTGGCGAGCAGATTGCCGACCGGCACCGCCGCCTGCGGCCAACTGGCCCAGAAGCCGCGCTGTTCGCGCGGGCTGTGCTCGGCGACCAGGAGCACGGCCCCGCCCCACTCGCCGCCGATCGCGAAGCCCTGCGCGAACCGCAGCAGGACCAGCAGGGCCGGAGCGAGGTACCCGACCTGTGCGAAGCCGGGCAGGCAGCCGATGAGGAAGGTCGCCGCGCCGATGATCAGGATGCTGACCTGCAGCAGCTTCTTGCGTCCGTACCTGTCGCCGAGGTGCCCGAACACGATCCCGCCGAGTGGTCGGGCGATGAACCCGATCGCATAGGTGACGAACGCCGCGATGATGCCGCTGAAGGGGTCGTCGGACGGCGGGAAGAACACCGTGCCCAGGACGAGGGTCGACGCCGACGCGTAGAGGAAGAACTCGTACCATTCGACGACCGTGCCCGCCATCGAGGCGGCCACGACCCGACGCAGGCCTGAGGGGGATGCTGTCTCGTACGCCATGTGTGTGCTCCTTTGCACGCTCGGAGACGTCTGTCGGTTCTCCAGCCTGAGCCGATGCCGTCGATGCGACAATGCCCATATGCGGCGGGCGGAGTGTGCAGAAATGCACACTGTCGGGCCGGAAGGCATCCTGTCAGAGCACGCCGATGACAAGTCTCCTTGACATGCCGAAATGGTGGACGTAACCTCGCTCCATGACAAGCGACCTTGACATGGAGGGGGAGTCTCCCTCCGAGCTGCGGCGACGCCGCGGGTTCCAGATCCGCATGTGGGTCGGGTCCGGGCTCTTCGTCCTGACCTTCTTCGCGCTCTCGGCTTGGGGGCATCAGTCGACGCCGTGGCGTTGGGTGCTGGTGGTGCTGCCGTTGATCCCGTTCGTCTGGATGGTGGCTGCGACCGTGCTGCGCGTGCGTCAGATGGACGAGTACCAGGTGAAGCTGTTCTTCCCGGGCCTCGCGGTCGGGTTCGTCGTGGCCATGCTCGTGTCGGTCGTGTTCGGCGTGCTCAGTTCCGCTGGTTTCGCGGTGCCGAACGGAGGATGGCTCATCTGCATCGCCGGCGTGCTGTCCTGGCAGATCACCAACCTCTTCACCGGCGCGCCCCACGCCTGATGCAGAACAGCATCCGCGCCGAACGCGAAGAACGGGGATGGACCCAGGCGGCGCTCGCCGAGCGGCTGGATGTGTCGCGACAGACCGTGGTCGCCCTCGAGACCGGGCGGTACGACCCCTCCCTCCCGTTGGCGTTCCGCATCGCCGACCTGTTCGGCAAGCGCATCGACGAGCTGTTCACGCCATCGACCACGCCGGCGCGAAAGCGGTAGGAGGGCTGCCGCGCTCGCCGCGGCGGCATAGGCTGACCGTGATGTCCGCCTCCGCCGAGTCGCTCTCCGATGCCGCCGTCCCCGCGTGGCTGCGGGAGCGGGGCGTGCCGGGGATCGTGGATCTGCACGTGCACTTCATGCCGGATCGGGTGCAGCAGAAGGTGTGGGGCTTCTTCGACCGCGTGGCCGAGCGCGGTGCGCCGGCGTGGCCGATCCGCTATCGCGGCACGGACGAGGAGCGCGTCGCGCAGCTGCGTGCGATCGGGGTGAGCCGGTTCACGACGCTGAGCTACGCGCATCGTCCTGGCATGGCGCAGTGGCTCAACGACTATGCGGCGGAGTTCGCGGCGGCGTATCCGGACGCGATCTCCTCGGCGACGTTCTACCCGGAGCCTGGTGCGGGACAGATCGCGGAGCGCGCCCTGGACCGGGGTGCGAAAGTGTTCAAGATCCACGTGCAGGTCGGCGACTTCTCGCCCCTGGACCCGCTCTTGACCGAGGCGTGGGAACGGGTCGCGGCGGCGGCGGCTCCGGTCGTGATCCACTGCGGGAACGGGCCGCACGGCGGCAGGTACACGGGGCTCGAGCCCGTCCGCGCTCTCGTCGAGCGGCATCCTTCTCTCGTGCTGGTCATCGCGCATGCCGGGCTTCCCGACTATCTCGGGTTCGCCGAGCTGGCTGCGCGGCATCCGAACGTCTACCTCGACACGACGATGGTCGGCACGTCCTACATGCAGCGGATCGCGCCGCTGCCGCCCGGCTACGCCGAGAGGCTCGCCGTCCTCGGCCCCAAGGTCGTGCTCGGCACCGACTTCCCCTCGATCCCGTACCCCTACGCGCATCAGCTCGAGGTGCTCGACGGCTGGGGTCTGGGCGATCCCTGGCTGGCCGACGTCCTCTGGAACACCCCGCGGCGGCTGCTGCGGATCGACGGACCGGGACCGCTCGGGGAGGCGATTCCTGATTCGTGGGACATCCGTGGCGACAGGGAGTAGCCTCGCCGAGGCATGCTCTGAACGGAGAAGGAGATCGCGATGACGAATGTCCTGATTCTCGGCGCCGGCGGGCAGATCGCTCGATGGGTCGTCGATGGAGCGGCGGGCGACCCATCGATCACGCAGACGCTGCTCGTGCGCGATCCGGCGCGATTGCGATCGCGTCCTGCCGGGGCCCGCGTCGTCACGGGCGACGTGCGCGACACGGAGGCGCTGAGCGCCACGATGGCCGGGCAGGATCTCGTGTACGCGAATCTCACCGGCGACGACATGGGCGAACAGGCGCGCAGCGTGATCGCGGCCATGCATGCGTCCGGCGTGAAGCGGCTGATCTTCGTGCTCGCGCTGGGCATCTACGACGAGGTACCCGGCGCGTTCGGCGCATGGAACCGTCAGGCGATCGGATCCGCTCTCGTGACGTTCCGCGAGGCCGCCGACGCCATCGGGGCCTCGGATCTCGCGTACACGCTTGTGCGTCCGGCCTGGCTCGACGACGCGGACGAGGTCGACTACGAGCTCACGGAGAAGGGCGAGCCGTTCAAGGGGACGGTGGTCTCGCGCAAGAGCGTCGCCGATCTGATCCTGACGATCATCCTGGACCCCACACTGCATGTCGGGTCCAGTCTTGGTATCGACAAGCCGGGCAGTGAGGGGGACCGGCCCTCGTTCATGTAGTGCCGGTGACCGATGCCGGTTCGGGAGCGGGGTTGACCGCGGCGGCGTGCGCCCTCCGGCGCCGCGCCAGGAGGCCCTCGAGCGCGAGAGGTGCGGCGATGCCGAGGAGGACCAGCGCGAGTCCCGCGAGCTGTCGTCCCTCGAGGATCTCCCCGGCCACGAGCACGCCGAGGAGCACGCCGGTCACCGGGTTGAGCAGGCCGATGAGGCCCACCGTGCCCGAGGGCAGGTGCTTCAGCGCGGCGAACCACGCGACGTTGGCGAGGGCGGTCGCGACCAGGGTGAGGTAACCGTAGGCGGCCAGGCCCGCGCCGTCGACGACGGGCGGCGGGCCCTCGACGACGATCGCGAACGGGATGAGCGCGAGGCCGCCGAAGACGAGCTGCCAGGCGGTGGAGGGCAGGATCCCGACCTCCCCGTTCCAGCGCTTGGCGAGGATGAATCCGACCGACGACATGGCCATCGCGGCGATCGAGGCGATCACGCCCCTCGGATCGACGGCGGTCGCGGTGCCGAGCAGCATGAGCGCGACACCGCCGATGCCGACGAAGGCGCCGAGCATTCGCAGGATCCCCGGACGCTCGCGCAGGATCGCCCACGCGGCGACCGCGATCGCGACGGAGGAGGTGGCCATGATCGTCGACGCGATGCTCGTCGGCAGCAGCTGCGCCGCGGCATAGACGAGTACGAAGAACGCGCCGACGTTGAGGGTTCCGAGAATGGCGGACTTCCACCACCAGGAGCCTCGGGGGAGGCGCCGGACCAGCGCGAGGAGCACGAGCCCAGCGGGCAGAGCGCGGATGGCCGCGCCCCAGACGGGGGCGTCCGGGAGCCACTCGCGCGTGACGAAGTAGGTGCTGCCCCAGGCGATCGGCGCGATCATCGCGACGGCGAGCCATCTCCGATTAGTTTCCATGGAAGACACTATAGCTTCCTCGGAAGATATAGTGAAGGGGTGACGGACATCGAAGATCAGGTGACGCGGATCCAGCAGGCGTGGCGGAGGGAGCGTCCGGACCTCGACGTGACCCCGATCGGCACGATCGGACGGCTGCACCGGCTGGCATTGGCGCTGACCGAGGAGCTCGTCGCGGTCTACCGTGCGCACGGACTGTCCGAGGGGGACTTCGACGTGATGGCGGCGCTGCGCCGTTCGGGGGATCCCTACGAGGCCAGCCCCACGGATCTCGCCGCCTCGACGATGATCACGAGCGGCGGGATGTCCAAGCGCATCGACAGACTCGAAGGAGCGGGACTCGTCACCCGCCGCGTCGGATCCGGCGACGCGCGAGGCCGCGTCATCGCCCTGACGGCGGAAGGCAAGGCATTGATCGATGCGGCTTTCGCCGATCATGTCGCGAACGAGCAGCGGCTGCTGGCGATGGTGCCCTCGTCGGAGCGGGCGGCGCTGGAGGCGACTCTGGCGGGGTGGCTCGCGCACTTCGAAGCGCGCGACTGACGCCGGCCTTCGGAGTGCTGCGGCTCAGCCGAGGCACTCCTGAGACTGCTCGGTGATGATCCAGTCGCCCGCGGGCCGCGTCATCACCACGGTGCCGCAGCTGCCCGTCGCGAGGTAGGTGACGAAGAGCGTCGCGTCGGTCGCGGTCTCCTGCTGCACGGAGATGTCGACCGATGCATCCTGATTCAGCGCTCGATAGAGCTCCGCCGAGACGGCGATCAGCTCGTCGCAGCTCGAGACGCGGATCGGGCCGCGCTCATTGAGCTCGGCGATCATCCGCGTCGCGAGCTCGGGGGAGAGGGCTGCGCACGACGCCGCGGCGTCGGGGATGCGCGATGTGTCGAGCCAGGCGCGGAACGCGTCGGCGGCGCCCTGGCGCGAGGGCGCGGTCTGGGCTGCAGGCTCGGGATCCGTCGATTCGGCCTTCTGCATCGTGACGCCGCTGGGTGCTGCGGTGTCGTGCGGGCTGTCCTCGATCGGGTTCGCCGTGCATGCGCTCAAGAGGAGGGCTGCGGCGGCAGCGATTCCGATCAACGCCGCGACGCGTCCGTTCCGATATATCACTGTTCAACCCTCGCACGTCGAGACGGACGGCGCGAGCCACGTCGGGGGTCTTCAGTCTGTGTTCACCGCAGGTCGGACCAGACCGGGAAGTCGGCTCGCCCCCCAGACGAGCGATCCCGCCGCGCCCAGGACGGCCAGCAGCGCGAACCCCGTCAGCGCGATCGTGCCGGCGCCGCGCTCGGGCAGGAGGAATCCGTAGGGCACCCATCCATCCGTGGCACCCCGCACGAGGACCACCACGAGCCAGAGCACGGGGTAGGGAGCCAGGATCCACAGACGGGACCACCGCATCGGCCCGCGGTCGCCGATCAGCAGCCAGTCCAGCGCCAGGAGTATGGGGAACACGATGTGCAGAGTGAGGCTCACCCAGGGCGGAGCGGATCCGGTCCCCGGAACCAGCCCGTTGTAGATCACCGCCACCAGCAGCATGCACGCGGTCGCGACTGCACGAGCCTCGACCAGCCAGCCCGGCACCGCTCGGCCGGCCATGCAGCGAGCCCCCACCAGGATCAGGACGACGGCGGTGAGCAGGCTCGTCAGATTCGTGAAGAAGCCGAAGTAGTCGAACGGGTTGAGCCCGTTGACGGCTCCGCCCTGGAAGAAGGTGAGGAACAGGATCGCGATCACCGAGGCGCCCCCGATGAGGCGCACCGCCCCGACGACTCGCGCGCGATGGGGCGGCACGGGCGTCGTCATCATGGTGCGACGATACCTGGTCCTCGCGACCGGCTTCCGGGAGGGGACGACGACCTTGCTCGAGGTGCTCGTGCCGCCGAGCAAGGTCAATTCTGTTCCTCGCGTCACCTTCGCGAGGGAACGAACTCCTTCTATGAGGCAGGACGGTGGTGACTCGGCCACCGCGACAACTGGGGAGTAGATATGGAACAGCTCGGCAACGAGAGCCCGAAGAGAGCTCTTTCGCGGCGCACGGTCGTCAAGGGGGCGGCGTGGTCGCTGCCGGTCATCGCGGCAGCGGTGGCGGTGCCCGCGTACGCGGCATCGACCAGCGTCGTCATCGATCCGGAGGGCCAGCCGGTGCCGACCGGCGTCTGCACGCCGCTGGGCGTCATCAGCTTCAAGATCACCAACAACGGCGCGCCGGTCGCCGGCCAGGCGATCATCGTCACGCTGCCGCCGGCGGCGCCGTCCGGTCAGTCCTCGTTCCACTGGGACGACAACTCCACCGCACCGAAGACCTTCACGTCGGATGCGAACGGCATCGTCGACCTCACGAACCGCATCGTGACGAGCTCCACGCCCGGCACCTACACGGTCCTCGGGCAGGTCGCCCCGAACGGCGCGACCTCGAGTATCCAGGTCATGGTCTCCGGCGTGTGGATCGGCGCGTCCCAGGGCTACGTCGGCACCGGGATGCACGCGGTCTACAAGAACACGCCCGCGAACCCGGGCAACCCTGGTACGCCGGACTACTACTCGTACTGCGTCGAGCACAACGTGACGGCGAAGCCGAACATGGCGGCGACGACGGGGGACCTCACCACATTCCTGGGTGCCAACTACCTCACCGGGAGCGCCGACATCTACAGCAAGGTGCTCTGGATCATCCAGAACAGCTACCCGGGGGTCACCCTCGGCGCGTTGACCGCGGCCGTCGCCGCCAACGCTGCTGCCGCCGGACGCCCCTTCACGACGCCACTCAGCGCGAACGACGCGATCGAGGCGACCCAGTACGCGATCTGGCGCTACACGGACTTGACGTTCGATGCGAACTGGAGCTTCGAGACGCCCAACTCCGCGGCCGTCTACTGGTACCTCATCGATCAGATCAACGCGGGCAACCGCGGTGTCCAGAGCGGGATGACCGGCCTGATCACCTCGGAGCCGACGACGGTCTGTTCCACGCCGACCGGTGGCAACCACGCGCAGTGCCAGATCCTGGTCGTGCCGGCCTGATCTAGCGCGCATCGCAACCGCGATGGCGGTGCCACCGGGAGTCTTCCTCTGGGCGGCACCGTCATCGCCGGTCGGATCCTTCCCGCTGCGAAGATCCGGATGAGCCTCGTTCCTGGGAGGGATCGTGGACGGTCGTACCGACGCCGAGCTTCTCGCCGCATTGCGCGGCGGCGACAAGTATGCGTACGCGGCGCTCTGGGAGCGGCACTCCGGTGCCGCCCAGCGCTATGCGCACCGCCTGTCCCCGTCCCGGGCGGAGGATCTGGTCTCGGAATCGTTCCTCGCGATCTACCAGCAGGTGACGACGACGGATGCAGGACCGCAGTTCGCGTTCCGGTCGTACCTGAAGACCGTGATGCGCAATGCCGCGATCCGCTGGTCCAAGGAAGCCGATCGGCTCGTCCTCACCGATGACCTCGAAGGCGTCGATGAGCGTGATGCGCTCAGCATCGCGGAGTCCGACAGCGACGCCGGTGACGTTCTCGCCGCGCTGCAGGCGCTGCCGGAAAGATGGCAGCGCGTGCTGTGGCTGGCCGAGGTCGCGGAGGCCGGGCGTCCAGAGATCGCGCGCGAGCTGAAGATCAAGCCCAACGCGGTCTCGGCTCTGCAGCGCCGTGCGCGGACGGGGCTGAAGTACCAATGGCTGACCCTCCAGGTCCCCGCGGCCCTCCGCAATGACGAATCTCATGCCGCACGGCTCTTTCCGCAATACCTGACGGAGCCCGCGAACCGCGCGGTCTCCGCCGAGGTGAACCTGCACGTCGCCGAGTGCGCAGACTGCCGTGTGCTGCTGCACGAGACGCGGGGTGCGGCTGCGCGCGTCGGCGGTGGCACGCTCGCGGTGCTGCTGGGCACCGCGGGGATCGGCGCGGCCACGGCGACGCTGTCGTCGGCGACGACGGCCACCGCGCTCGCTGTGGTGGCCGGCGCCGGAGCCGTGGCCTGGGTGGTCGGCGGGGGAGTTGCCGCCGTCACCGCGGGCGGCCTCGTCATCACGTCGTTCTTCACCGTGGGTCCTGCGGAAGCCGTGCCGAAGCCGGCACACGTGCAGACGGCGCCGGCTGCCCCGCAGGCTTCTGCTCCTTTCGTTCCTGGTCCCTCCGCCGCGCCTCCGGAGCCCGTCGAACCGGTCGAGCCGGAGGTCGCGTCGGGGCAGATCGATCCCGCCGATCAGGCCATCGGTCTGACCGACGATCCTGCGCACTTCATGCCGGGGTACCAGCCGCGCCCGGCTCCCGCGAGCGGCGTGCCGGACCCCGCGCCCGCGTCGGGACCGGGTACCCCCTCCGAGCCGACCTCGACGCCGACGCCGACGCCATCGCCGTCGCCCGGCCCAGGAAACTCGACGCCGTCCCCCGGCGTCACCAGCCCGATGGCCTCGTCCGCCTACATCTCCCCTGTCATCACCGGCAAGACGGCACCGGGCACCCAGGTCGCCGTCCAGCTCGCCACGCGGCGCTACAGTCCGACCGTCGCGCCAGACGGCTCCTGGGCCTTCGACAGCCGAGGACTCGAGCTCGGTGCCGGATCGTACGCCTACCAGGTCTGGGCCTACACCGATGCGTCGTCATCCCCGGCCGTCGACGGCACGTTCACGGTGCTCCCGCTCGAGGTCTCCGGATTCGAGAACGTCACCGGATCCGAGGACCTGGCGGTGACCGAGGCGAAGACCACAGGACTCGTCGTGGAGTTCAGAGGCCCGCCCAAGGGTGTCGTCTATGTACAGACCATGGAGGGCAACACCGGCCTCGTCGCGCTCGACGACAACGGCTATGCGAAGCGGCGACTGCTGATGAACTCGTACGGCTGGTACTGGTTCACGATGAGCTACTTCGACCCGGACGGCTATTGGGGTCCGCTCTGGGAGCACAACCTCGATGTCTATGATCCCGTCGCCGTCTACGACCCGATGGGTCCTGCCCCGGAGGACATGACCTTCTCCTTCGTCGTCCCCTGATCCCGTGACCTGCGATCGAGCGCGCGAGTCGGCGCAGCCTGACCGAGCCCCCAAGCCCCGGCCGACGTGCTCGCCCAGCCGCTTCCCGTCGCGGGAGGCTGCACCGACAGGATCAGCGGGGTCGGGGGAGGACTCCGCATCTCCTATAGACAAAGGAGTGCCTGAGGACGAAAAAGTGACGCGGCGGACGACGCTCACATGGATGCGGGGAGGAGCAGAACGCTCCTCCCCGCATGTCCTCCAGTCGGTCCAGGCCGTCCTTCGGCTCGGCCGCAATGGGGTGGCGGCGAGCACGAAGTCCGGGTGGGGACTCGATGAGCGTGAGACCTGGGACGACGGCTGCGTTACCCCCGAAGCCGCCTGGAAGTCTGGCGTGAAGCCCTTCGCTCATCGGCCCGCCCATACTGTCAAGGTGCTCCCGCTGCGGGAATGGCCAAACGTCTAGAGATCACTGGACTTCTGGCCAGGACGCGCCGTCGCGAGGAGCGCCGTCTCCTCAGACGAGAGGGAACTGCACCTCGAGGACCCACGCCTTGTGCACGGAACCGACGGTGAGCTCGCCACCGAGTTGGTGTGCCCGCGCTGTCATCCGCATGATGCCGTAGCCACCGGACGGGAGCACATCTCGTGCGGCCTTCGTCGCCAGCGGGCTCCGCACGGACATCCGCACGGTGCCGGATGTGACTCGCACGGTGATCTCGACCGCCTCTCGGCCGCCGTGCTTGAGCACGTTGGTGATCGACTCGCGCGCGATGCGGGCGAGTGCCGCGTCGATGACGCGGGGAACCCGGGGGTCCGCGGCGTTCCCATCGAGGAGGAGCGTCGCCCCCACGCCGTGCAGCTCCGATCGCGCGCTCTCGAGGGCGTCGGCCAGGCTCTCACGAGGCGCCTCGGCCAGCACTGCGGGGCCCTTCGCCTGTTCGACGACCCGGCGCAGATCGCCGAGGGCCTTGTGCGCGGCATCGCGGATCGTCTGCTGGGACTGTTCGCGGAGCTCCTCGTCGATGGGCTGCTCCAAGACCCGGGTGTACATCGCGATGACGGTGAGGTCGTGGGCGATGACGTCGTGCAGTTCGTCTGCGATCCTCTGCCGCTCGGCGAAGGCGGCCTCCTGTTCGGCCAGATGCTGCGCGCGCAGGCTCTCCTGGAGGCGCCGCTCGCGCGCGGAACCCACGGTGAGCAGATAGCCGACTGCTCCCGAGACCGTCGCGACGACGAGTGCTGCGGCGACGTTGGTCAGCGTCAGGCCCGGCACGGCGAAAGTCGCGGCGGCTGCGCCGGACAGCAGGAAGCCGCCGACGAAGGCCACCAGCAGCGGCCTGGTCCCGGTCCTCACGACACAGCCCATGGCGACAGCCAGCGCGACGACCGCCGCGCCCTCGTTCGCGACGGCGAAGGAGACGCACATCGCGGACAGGAGCATGACGACGGCCAGGAACGGTGACCACGCGAAGAGGGCGAACACCGCGGTGAGGGCGAGCTGGAAGATGGAGGAGACGAGATCGTCCGCGGGGGAGACGATCACGAGGACAAGACTGATGACGACGCCCGCGGAGGTCAGGGCGAGCAGCGTCAGGCGTTCGGCCGTCACGAGCGGCGTGGACGCCCCGAGCCGGAGCAGTCGAGCGATCCGATGGGCCGGTCGCGACGGTTCGGAAGACATGGCCCTCATTATCGCGGGCCGCTCTCCATGCGCCGTGAAGGTCGCAGGTGAGGCGCTGACCCACCTCGCCTGCGACACCACCACTAGTTGCAGACGCCGAACGTCTTGCAGAGCCAGTCCCAGATTCCGGTGTAGGTCGAGACGATGAACATGGCGCACTTCCTTCGCAGATTTGAGCCGGGCGTCGGGTCGCTCGGTCGGGTGTCTGCATGCTGGATCCGTGTGGGAAGTGCGCACATTGGACCATTGGCCAGCCCTGCCCAGACTTCTGGCCAGTCCTTTTCTGACCTTCGGTGAGCACGCGCGCGCGTAGTCTCGGAGGATGACCTCGACGACCGCGTTGATCGCCGATGACGATCCGTTGGTGCGGCGCGCTCTCGCCGTGTTCCTGACGACCGCCGGCATCGAGGTCGTGGAGGAATCTCCGGACGGCGCTCACGCGATCGCGGCCGCTCGGCGCCTGCGCCCGGACGTCGCTCTGGTGGACGTGCAGATGCCGGGCGTCGACGGCGTCGCGGCCACCGCAGGGATCATCGAGCACTCGCCGGACACGAAGGTCCTGGCGATCACGACATTCGGGTCGATCGAGTCGATCATGCCGATGCTCCGCGCGGGAGCCTCCGGTTACCTGCTCAAGGACACCGACCCCGAGGACATCGTCGCCGCCGTGCACGGAGTGCTCGCAGGCAACGGCGTCTTGTCTCCGCGGGTCACCACCCGGCTCATCGCCTCGATCCGCGAAGTCTCGACGCCGGCCGTCGAACCGCTCGCGGAGTTCGAGGTGCTCTCAGACCGGGAGATCGAAGTGGTCCGGCTTCTCGCCGCGGGCCTCTCCAACGCGGAGATCGCCCTGGAGATGCACGTCTCCGAGGGGACCGTCAAGGCCCACCTCGGCAACATCATCGCGAAGTGGGGCGTCCGTGATCGCGTTCAGGTGCTGATCCGCGCCGCTCGTTCCGGGCTCGTCTCGTTCACCTGAGCGCCCGGCCATCCGTCTCATCGGTCTGGACAATCGTCTAGCGATGTCTGCACCTTCGTCCTAACGCCTGGTGCCGCGCGCTGGCGACGATGAATGCAGGCGCGTTCCCGTTCGCGCCATGTCTGCACGTCTTGACGAGACCGGCACCTGATCGAGTGTCGTGAGACCCTGCCGCCACGAGGAGATGACAGATGACCGACCCTCGACACCAACTGAAGTCGGCGACGTTCGCCGCGATCGGTCTCACGGCTGTGCTCGTCCTCACCGGGACAGCCATGACCGCGTATGCGCTCGTCGGACTGGAGCGCGGCTCCAGCCTGTTCACCGCGACACTCTTGTGGGCGCAGGTGTTCCTCATGGCCGGCGCCGTCATCGGCGTGGGCGCCGTGTTCCTGAAGCTGATGTGGCCGGCGGCGAGTCCCGCGGCATGATCGCCGCTCTGAGAAGGATCCGTCTGGCCTGCGGGCTGATCGCGGTCGGAGGTTTCGCGGTCATCGGAGCGAGCCGTCTGATGGCGATGCTCGCGCATATGCCGGGCCCCGGGTTCCTGGGCGCCGCGGAGCCCGCCGTCTTCATCGTCGCGTGCACGCTGGTCGTGGCCGCGGTGATCTCGATCCCCTACCTCCGCGAGACGACACACCCCGGCGGATCCTCAGGATCCGCAGTCAGGAAGAGCCCGGTGACCCGCATCAGCGAGGACAGCCTGCGATGAGGCAGCTGTCCGAGTGGTTCAGCTTCAACGGCTCGGTCTCCGTGCCGGTGACGTGGCAGGGGTGGGCGACGCTCGGCATCGCCATCGCGGCGGTCACGGGCGCGGCCTCGCTCTGCGTCCTGCTCGCGGGCGGCTCGGTCTTCCACTGAGACCGACGTCTGGCGCAGCAGCGCTCCCGGCACTGCTCGTCTATATACTGTTCTATATAGAATCGGCGAAGGAGGAACCATGGCAGTCACATCCATCGACATCAACCCTGACGAGTTGAAGCAGGCCAAGGAGCTCGCCGGCACATCTACCAACCGCGAGACTGTCGATCTCGCACTGCGCACGCTCATCGCTGTTCGTCGCCAGCCTGCCGCCGTCGAGCGCATCATCGGCCGCACGTTCGCCCCGGAGCAGATCGACGCTCCCACGATCGCACCGGCTGCCGCGCGTACGTGACGACGTACCTCGTCGACAACAGCGTCTGGCAGAGGGCGGGCTCGAGCAGAGCGATCGCCGACAAACTGCGATCGCTCTCTCCGAACCACCTCATCATCACCTGCCCGCCGCAGGTGCTCGAGTACTGCCATTCCGCGCGGGATCCTCACGAATACGCGGAGCTCCGGGAAGACATGGACGAGCTCCTGCCGGCGTGGGAGCACCCCAATGAGCAGGAGGTGCTCGACATTCAGCAGGCGCTCTGGGAGAGGGGACTCGTGCGCGCGGCCGCGGCGTTCGACTGCCTGATCGCCGCGTACGCCGTCGCCAACGATGCGGTGATCCTGAACTCCGATCACGACTTCGGATACATCGCGCTCGCGACCGACGGAAGAGTCCGGCAGGAGTACGTCCCGGCCTGATGGCCCCGAGAGCCGCCCAGAATCCCGGACGGCTCTCTGCTGCTCTGGCATCGTCAACTCGACTCGAAGGCCATCGACCCGATCGCGCTCGCGCCGTTCAGCTGGTCACGCGTATCCGGGTCGCTTGGCCGGGCGAGCTCAATACGGAGTTCCGCCGCCGTCGACATTGATCGCCTGCCCGCGGATCGCGAATGCGTCCTCCGAGAGGAGGAAGGAGACCGTGCGGGCGACTTCGGCGAGGTCGAGGTGCCGTCCGACCTGTTCGGTGATCATCGCGTCGAAGATGTCGCCCGCCGTTTCGTGGATGCGGTCCGAGTACGCGTCGGCCACCTCGCGCAGCATGGCGGTGGGCATGCCGCCCGGGCACACGCAGTTGATGTTGATGTCGGCGTAGGCGAGCGCGGCCGACATCATGCGTGTCTCGTTGATGAGCGCGGCCTTGCTGGCGCTGTATGCGAGGGATTGGGCGTGGCCGATCTTGCCGGCTTCTGAGGCGACGTTGACGATCGCCCCGGGGCGCTCTTCGCTGATGAGGTGCTCGGCCACCAGCCGGGAGAGCTCGTAGGGTCCGATCACGTTGACCGCGAACTGCGCATCCCAGTCGCTTCTGGGCACCTGCAGCGGATCGGAGTGTCGAACGATGCCGGCGACGTTCGCCAGTGCATCGATGCCGTCGAACTTCCGGAGAGCGGCGGCGGCAGCCTTCGCGACGTTCTCGGCGGAGCTCATGTCGACGGCCACGGCGGCGACCCCTCGATCTGCACCTCCGAGCTCCTGGGCCGCGGCGAAGATCGCGTCCTCGCGGATATCCATGAGCACGACCTTCGCTCCTTGCGCGAGCAGCAGCTCCGCGACGGCCCGGCCGAGTCCCTGGGCCGCTCCGGTGACGATGATCCGCTTTCCTTCGTGGACCGGGAACACCGGAGGGCGGCGGATGGGCAGGGTGCGGGTTTCGGTGGTCTTGATGTGCATGCGTGTCTTTCCTGACGTCGTTGTTGCGTCCAGCGCGACGGTTGAGAGTCGCTGGTCTATCGGGCGGTGGTCGCCTCAGGCGTTTCGATGGCCGGTGAGGACGTCTCGTCTCCGTTCTTTCGTGTCAGTCCGTTGAACGCGAGGTTCAGCAGGACTGCGACGACGGCGGTGACCACGATGCCGCTCTGCAGCACCATCTGGAGACCGGAGGGAAGATGCTGGAAGATCTGCGGATGGGCCGTGGGGATGATTCCGGCGGCGAGACTGAGTGCGACGACGATGAGGTTCCGGTCCTGGCTGAGGTCGACCTTGCCGAGCGTCTGGATGCCGATTGTGGCGATGATGCCGAACAGCGTCAGCAGCGCGGCTCCGACGGTCGCCGATGGCAGCACGGAGACCACCGCTGCCAGCTTGGGCAGGCAGCTGAGCAGGATCATCAGCACCCCGGCGGTGGCGACCACCCAGCGACTCTTCATGTTGCTGGCGCGGACAAGGCCGACGTTGCCGTTGAACGTGGTCGGCGGGACGGCACTGAAGATGCCGCCGAGAACAGCAGCGATGCCTTCGGCGAAGATGCCATTGCGGATCTCCTTGTTGGTCGGCGGGCGGCCGATGATCTCGCCCATCGCGAAGTAGCTGGAGGTGCATTCGACCCCGACCACCAGGATCGCGATGGTCATCGCCACGATCGCGCTGAAGTTGAACGTCGGGACTCCGAAATGGAACGGAAGCACGAGATTGAACCAGCTCGCCTCGGCGACAGGAGCGAAGTCCACGATGCCGAAGGCGACGCCGACGATCAAGCCGACGATCAGGCCGAGAAGGATGGCCATGCTCTTCAGCAGGCCGCGACCGAATCTGTAGAGCAGGATGATCGTCGCGAACGTCGCACCGGCGATCGTGAGGTTGGCAGTGTCGCCGAAGGACTTCGCGGTCGGGTCGCCGCCTCCCACGAGGCCGACCATGATTGGCAGCAGCGAGAAGCCGACCATCGCGATCACCGAGCCCACCACGATCGGGGGGAAGAGCCGCATCAGCCATCCGTAGAGCGGTGCCGCCGCGACAAGGACCAGCCCGGCGATGATCGATGCGCCGAATACGGCGAGCAGCCCCACGGTGCCGCCACCATTTGCGTTGCCGATGGCGATCGTCGGCCCGATCACGACGGCCGAGCCGCCGAGGACCAAAGGCTTGCGGATACCCACCTTCCAGATGCCGACGGACTGGATGATCGTCGCGATGCCGCCGGCCAGGATCGTGCCTCCGAGGAGGACGACGGTGTCGGACTGACTCAGGTGAATACCGGCTGCGATGATGATGGGCAACACGAGCACCGTCGCATAGAAGGTGAGCAGATGCTGGATGCTGTAGAGCGCGAGTCTGCCGAACTTCGGAACCTCGTTGACTGCGGCATCGGGGTCGTGCGGAGGGGAAGCGGCGGGCTCGGTCAGAGGGGCAGTGGTTCGATCGACCATGATCGTCTCCATCGGGTTTGGTGACTGCGCGACGGTGCGCAGGTCGGGAGCTTGGATGTTGAGGGGCTCGCTCGGGCGGGTCGAGCCCCTCATTCGTTTCGGGTACTAGTGGGTGTTGTTCGCCTGTGCCCAGACAGGCGCCGTGCCGGGTGCGAGCTCCGTGAAGTCGGGCAGCCCGCGCAGTGCCGCTTCTTCGCCGCCAGGGGTGTAGGTGGCGATCAGACGCAGCGGCTTCCAGCCGACGTTGAAGGTGGAGTGCTGGGTGTTCTTGGGCACCCAGATGGCGTCGCCGGCTGCGATGGGGAACCCGTCATCGTCGCCGACGGTCTGGATTCCTTCGCCCTCGATGACGTACAGCACTTCGTCGGCACTTTCGTGGACGTGGGTGGCGTGGCCCTGACCGGGGTAGATGACGACTTCGCCGAGGGTGGAGGTCGCGTCGGGCACGGTCGACGGGGTCACGTGCCACTTGATCGTGCCCCAGTCGAACACGTCGGTGGGGAGGGAACGGGGGCTGCGAAGAGCTTCGATGGACATCACTGTCTCCTTGGGATTCGGATGGTCAGATGCTGGTGGCAACGGCGGTCTGGAACGCGAGGCGTTTGAAGTCCTCGGTCTGCTGCGTGATGCCGCGTTCTGTGGGGAGGCGTTCGATGGACGAGGCGCCGAAGAATCCGACGACGCCTTCGGTGTGGTCGAGGATGTACTGCGCATCGGCAGGTTCGGCGATCGGGCCGCCGTGACACAGCACGAGGATGTCGGGGTTGATGCTCTTGGCCGCGTCGTGCATCTCCTGCACCCGGCGTGCTGACTCCTCGAGGGTGAGAGCCGTGTGCGCGCCGATCGTTCCGGACGTGGTGAGACCCATATGGGGGACCAGGATGTCGGCACCGGCCTCGGCCATCGCCGTTGCCTGGTCGGAGTCGAACACATACGGGCTGGTGAGCAGTCCGCGTTCGTGGGCGACGCCGATCATGTCGATCTCCAGGCCGAAGCCCATGCCGGTCTCCTCGAGGTTCTGGCGGAAGACGCCATCGATCAGGCCCACCGTCGGGAAGTTCTGGACACCGGTGAACCCGGCAGCGGCCAGCTGGTCGAGGAACTGGCCGTGAAGGCGGAACGGGTCGGTCGCGTTGACGCCCGCGAGCACGGGCGTGTTCTTGACGACCGGCAACACCTCGCGTCCCATGTCGACGACGATCGCGTTGGCATCGCCGTAAGCCAGAAGTCCGGCAAGAGACCCGCGACCGGCCATGCGGTAGCGGCCGGAGTTGTAGACGATCAGGAGGTCGATCCCGCCGGCCTCGGCGGCTTTCGCCGACAAGCCCGTCCCTGCACCGCCGCCGATGATCGGCGAACCGGCATCGACCGATGCGCGAAGGCGACGGAGTGCTTCTGCTCTGTTCATGAGTTTCCCTTCCGGGGGTTCGAGATGAGCTCGTGAAGAGCGTCAGCTGCCGCCCTGCCGAACCCGGAGTCGTTGATCGCCATGTCGAGTTCCGTGATCCTGACGGCCGAACCGTTGAGCGCGTCCTTCATCCCATCGATGGCCGCCTTGTCTGCTGCTGGGTCGAAGAATGGCTGTCCCTCGACGTCGAGAGCGGAGAAACCACGCTCGGGGACGAAGACGGCGACCGGGCCGCGGGCCTTTGCTAGCTTGCTCCCGATGCGTCTGCCCAGCTCTGCATTCTCTGCGGGAGTGCTGCGCATGAGGGTCACGGTGGGGTTGTGCACGACCAAAATGCGGTCGGCGAACTTCTCGGGGACGGTGTCCCGTGGACCGAAGTTGCACATGTCGAGCGCCCCGAGGCTGACGACCTGGGGAATCCCGGCGTGGCCGGCCGCCTCGAGCCTGCCTGGTCCCGCCGACAGCACGCCTCCGACCAGGTCATCGACGAGTTCGGTGGTGGTGAGGTCGATGACTCCGTCGATCAGACCGTCGTCGACGAGCGACTCCATGGCGGTGCCGCCGGCACCGGTCGCGTGAAACACGAGCACTTCGTAACCGAGTTCCTCCAGGCGGGCACGGGCTTCTTCGACAGCAGGCGTTGTGACGCCGAACATCGTTGCAGCGATGGTCAGAGCCGAGCTGGTCTCCTCCGCGCGAAGTGCATATCGGGTGGACATTCCGGCGATCGCGGCAGCGGCGTTCCCAAGAATCGTTCGCGAGATGCGGTTGATTCCGGCGATGTCGACGATCGACGGCATCAGCACGATATCTTTTGCACCCACATAGGCGGAGACGTCACCGGAGACCATCGTCGACACCAGCACCTTCGGCACGCCGACAGGCAGGATCTGCATGGCCGCGGCGGCCACAGACGAACCCGAGGATCCGCCGAGCGCGATCATGCCGTCCAGTTTGCCGTCATCGAACAGACGACGAGCCACGATGGCGGCGCCCTCCGCCATCGTGGTCATCGCGGCACCCCGGTCTCCAGCCTCGCGCAGCTTCGACAGGTTTGCGCCTCCCGCCTGCGCCACGTCTTCAGAACTGACGAATGTGTCGTCGGAAGAGTCGGAGAACGTTCCGACGTCGATCACGAGGACCGAGTGGCCGAGATGCTCGATCTCTTCGCGTATCCATGCACACTCGTCCCGCTTCGTGTCCAGCGTTCCCACCAGGACAACTGTGGCCATGATGACTTCCTTACGGTCTGCTTCGGCACGGCAACGTCACCGCGACCTCTCGAGTGTCGATCGTGAACGCGAGGCTTGGTTAGTCCAGTTGGAGCCAACTGGCTCACCGCGGCGTTCACAAACCCCAAGGAGGGGGCGAAGATGTACCGACAAACGAATGGAGGTCAGCACGTGACCACCGATTTCGACGCCGCGGACCTGACGCGAATGCTCGGAGATTGGTCCCACCCAGGGGCGCCGGTGTCCAAGCAGCTTGCTGTCGGCCTGAGCGAGCTCATCGCGAGCTCTGCGCTCCCCACAGGGACTCGTCTCCCGTCGCAGCGGGATCTCGCACAGATCCTGGGCCTCGCAAGAGGGACTGTTGGCCAGGCCTACGATCAGCTCGCCCTGGACGGGTACATCGATCTGCAGCCGGGGTCGCGAGCACGCGTTCGCGGAGGCGCAGCTGTTCTCAAGACCACTGCTCGGCTGCGATCCTTCTCGGACCGCGCCGACGTTCTCGACCTCTCCTCAGGTTCTCTTCCAGGTCTGCCCGCCGTGGCGGCGGCTTACACGAGCTTGACCGCCGCCGACATCGAGCCCCTGGTCGCGGGCGACGGCTACGACCCGATGGGTATCCTCCCACTTCGCCAGGCGATCGCTGACGATCTCTCTGCCCGAGGCACACCCACTTCTCCCGACGATCTCCTGATCACCTCCGGATCGCAACAGGCGGTCTGGCTCTGTGCGCAATTGCTCGTCACCGCGGGAGATGTCGCGCTGCTCGAAGAGCCCTCGTACCGTGGCGCCATCGAGGCCCTCGGCAATATGGGTGCGCGCCTCATCGGCGTTCCTGTGCGCCAGGACGGCGTCGACACTGAGATCCTCCTCCACCACATCGAACGGATGCGGCCGCGTCTCGTCTACCTCCAGCCGACCGCGCACAACCCGACCGGCGCGACCCTGCCGATCGAGAAGCGGCGTGCACTTGCCAGAGCGTTGGCAGCCCACGAGGTCACTGTCGTCGAGGACCTGAGCTCGGCCGATCTCCTCTTCGACTCCAGCCCGCCACCCACCTTGGCTACCGTCGTCGGTTCCGCGGCGCGGGTGCTGACCATCGGAACTGCTTCCAAACTCTGGTGGGGCGGTATGCGCGTCGGCTGGATCCGTGGCGAGCCGGCGGTGCTCCGCAGGCTCTCTGAGATCCGTAAGGCCGTTGATCTTGCAGGCGCCCCGGTCGACCAACTGGTCGCCGCCCGACTCACCGCTCATGCGGAAGCGGCACGGGCCGAACGTCGGCGTGAACTCCGCACCGGGCGTGACCTGCTCCTGTCGGCCCTCCACGAGCGGCTGCCGTCTTGGTCATATGTCACCCCATCCGGCGGAACGGGACTTTGGATCGATACGGGGATCGATTCGCTGGGCTTGGCCGAAGCGGCGAGGAAGGTCGGAGTGCGCATCGTCGCGGGCCCTGCATTCTCGGTGACCGGAGGGATGCGGACGCACATCCGACTTCCGTTCGGCCAGTCCTCGCAGGTCACGCACGCCGCCACCGCGCTCCTGGCGGACGCGTTCCGGGCTGTCCGATCAAGGGGCGCCGCAGGGCAAGCGCGATAGGTTTGAGGCGTGTCGAGTCCCGAGTCAGACAGGTCAGGGGTTGACGGTCCCACCGCCAGCCCCTTGAGCCGCTGATCACGACGCCCACGATCTGAGTGGGCGGATGTCTGGACTGCCCCTGGGCGCCGGCCGTGGTGACGAGAAGGACCATCTCCTGATCACTCACCTCGGAGCACTCGATGCCTTTTGCCCTCTATCTGCTTGCCCTGGCGGTCTTCGTCATGGGAACTTCGGAATTCATGCTGGCGGGACTGCTTCCCGCGATCGCAACCGAACTCGACGTCTCGGTCGGCACGGCCGGCCTGCTGAACTCGGCGTTCGCGGTCGGCATGGTCGTCGGTGCGCCTGTCATGGCGGCGTTCGCTCGACGCTGGCCGCCTCGGCTCACGCTGATCGCCTGTCTTCTCGTGTTCGCGGGGAGCCACGTCATCGCCGCGTTGACACCTGCGTTCTCGCTTCTCCTCATCACGCGGGTGCTCGGCGCTCTCGGGAACGCCGGATTCCTCGCCGTCGCGCTGAGCCCGGCGACCACCCTCGTGCCGGCGGACCAGAAGGGACGCGCCCTGTCGATCTTGCTGTCCGGCACGACGATCGCCACCGTCGCCGGCGTCCCTGCGGGGGCGCTGCTCGGCACCGCGCTCGGCTGGCGAGCGACGTTCTGGTCGATCGTCATCCTGTGCATCCCGGCGGTCTTCGGGATCATCCGGGGCATCCCGCGCAATGCCGGTCAGGCCGCGGCAGGCGGGTCCGCGCTGCGGCTCCGTGCGGAGCTCACCGCGTTGGCGACGCCGCGGCTCATCCTGGCGATGACGCTGGGCGCGTTGATCAACGGTGGCACCTTCGCGGCCTTCACCTTCTTCGCACCCGTCGTGACAGGGACTGCAGGTCTGGCCGAAGGGTGGGTTTCCGTCGCGCTCGTGATGTTCGGCATCGGCTCGTTCCTCGGGGTCACTATCGCCGGGCGGCTGTCGGATCGACGACCCGGCGTCGTGCTCGCCATCGGCGGGCCGCTGCTGCTGACGGGCTGGATCCTCCTGGCGTCGGTCGCATCGCATCCCGTTGCGTTCTTCGTGCTGCTCCTCATCCAGGGGTTCCTGTCCTTCGGCGTCGGCAGCACCGTGATCGCGCGCGTGCTGTACGCGGCGTCGGGGGCGCCGACCATGGGCGGCTCGTATGCGACCGCAGCCTTGAACGCCGGAGCCGCGGCAGGGCCGGCGCTGGGTGCGTTCGGGCTGACGATGGGCGCGGGGCTGTCGGCACCGATATGGATCGCCGCGGCCCTGACAGCGGTCGCTCTTCTCGTCATGTGCTTCACCGGTCGGGCGCTCCTGACGACAGCGGGTGAGGCCAGGGAGTAGCTCACTCGACGCGAGATGGCAAAGCCGGTCGCGGCGATCTTCCAGGACGGAATGTCGCCGATGCCGGGCCCCCGCTAGGAGCGGATCAAGAACTCCACACCGTCCGGGTCGCGGAGGATCGTCGCTCCGGTCGGGCCGGCGCCGATCAGCGTGGCGCCAAGGGACACCAGGCGCTCGAGCTCGTCCGGGAGCCCGCCCGGATCGACCGCGAGCACGAACACCTGACGTGACGGGTCGCGCGCGGGGTCGATCTGATCGCCGCTCCAGGCCAGCTTCGTGCCGCCGGCGGGCGACTGGATCGCGGTCTCCTCGCCCTGATCCCAGACCAGGGGCCAGCCCAGCGCCTCGGACCAGAACCGGCCAGAGGCTCGTGTTCCTTCGCAAGTGGCTTCGCCGAACGGCCCGCACCCGTCCAGATACCGGTTCTGATCCTCGATCATGCAGAACTCGTCTCCGGTCGGGTCGGACATCACCGCGTAGCTGCCCGCAGGGATGTTCCCGCTTCCGAGCCGTCGGCCACCGGCCTTCTCCGCTGCCGCGATCGTCTCCCGTTGCGTGCGGTCGACCCGGCTGAGATGCAGGTGCACGCGGTTCTTGAGCGGAGAGTGCGCGCCGCCCCGACCGAACCGCAGACCCACCTGTGTCGGCGTCCCGGCCAGCAGGATGCCGTCCGGGTCCTCCTGCGGAGAGCGCTGGAACATGGTCGCCCAGAACGTGGCAGCTCTGGACGGATCGGTGCCGCGGAACATCACGGATTCGAGTTCCAGCGGCATGGGTCGAGCGTAGCCTCTCGCGGGATCCAGGGAACCTGCCTACCCGTCCGAGAGGCGTGCGTACGCGTCACGCACGGCCGATCGCAGGAAGCTGTCCGGCCAGTGATCGTGAAGCTGTCGCCCCAGGCGGACATCGGAGGGAGCGACACCCGCGTCGTGAGCGGCTCGGATCTCGTCGGCAACGGCCTGCAACTGTGTCGCCTGCGTCTCGACGAAGGCGCGATCGACGACGGATCCGTGCCCGGGCACGATCACGTCTGCGGCACGGATCTCCTGCAGCAAGCTGCGGAGCGCTTCCGGCCACTCGAGCGGAAAGGAGCCGGATCCGAACATCGGAGGGCCCGATTGCTCGATGACGTCGCCGAGGAACCACACCCTGGCGTCCGGGACGAGGATCGCGAGGTCGGTGTCTGTATGGCCCGGCGGCAATGGCAGAAGCTCGACGGCCCGTCCGCCGGGTTCGATGCGCAGCCGTGCGTCGACCAGCATCGTCGGCGCCGTGAGCTCGACGTCGAGCCACTGCTTGTCGGGCTCGGACTCGGGCTGATTCCGGACCTTCTCAAGTCGGCGCTCCTCGTGCCGGGCGAAGTGGTGGGGAATCCGGTGGTGCCCGTAGACGGGGATGCCCCGCGCGACGAAGGCCTGGTTCCCGAAGGTGTGGTCGTAGTGCGCATGCGTGTCGACCGCGGCGACGACTGGGAGCGAGAAGTCCTCGGCCACGTCGCGGAGGATCTCCTCCGCCTCGGCGGGATTGCCACGGGTGTCGACGATCACGAGCCCGGTGGGGCCGACGACCACTCCGATCGAGATGTCGAGCGGCTGGTAGCGGCGCTGGAACACGCCGCGCCCGACGCGGATCCAGTCACCGTTCACGTGCGGATGCCCCTTCCTCCGCGGGGCGCGGGGCGAATGCCCAGGCGACCATCTCCCGAAACTCTTCTCGCCAGAAGGGGTCTCCATGGGCTCCATCACGCTGGCGGGAGACGACATCGGCCCCCGCGTTACGGAGAGCCTCCGCCCATCGGAGGGCGTTCTCCTGGAAGAACGGCTCGTCCCGTCCGAACACGAAGTATGTGTTCGGCAGCGGGGGCAGCAACGTGGATGACGGCCGGTACCCGCCACCGGGCGAGGCGCACAGAACGGTTCCGTAGATCTCTGGATGACGGATCCCCATCGCCAAGGCAAGCTCACCGCCGGCGGAGGCTCCGTAGACGGCAGTACGTCGGCGTGGGAACGACACGTCGAAGCGTTTCCGCACCCAGGCCTGCACCTCATCGACGAAGAACGACTCGTGCGCCGCAAAGAGCTTCGGATCGAACGAGAATTCGGCGTTGCTCGTACCCGCCACATACTCCTGGATCCGACGAACTTCGTCATCGACGCGGTGGGTGCCGACGACAAGCACCGGAGGCAGATTCCCGGTCTCCAACAGGCGCCCCCAGGGAGCGGTCAACTGGCCATCGGCTGCGTACACGACAGCGGCAGGTGCAGACGCCGGAACATACGCACTCACCCGACGTCCGCCGTCGAATCCCAAGGTCTCCGTGACGAGCGACCCAGAGGACAAAGGCATGAGCTCAGTGTCCGGCGGTCGTCATCGATCGTCAAGCCGTAACGCGGCCCCAGGGTCGCGAGGTCCTTCCGTCTTCACTCGTCGGACCGGCGCAGCACCGGCACAGGTTCTGCGGGAGAGGCGTTTCGTCTCGCTTCGCTCGCTCAACGGCCGGGGTTTCGCTCGCTCAACGACCGGGGCTCCGCTCGCTCGACGACCGGATGCGGAGCATCGGCGGAGCGGGAGTTGATCCGGAGATCACTGGGGAAAAGGCGAAACCCCCGCGATGTAGAAGCTACGCGAGGGTTTCTGGGGTGATTGTAACGATCACCCGTGTGGCTCCGACGGGCGTCGATCCCGTGACCTCTCGATTTTCAGTCGAACGCTCTACCAACTGAGCTACAGAGCCGCACAGACCGGAAGGTGGAAGCTTCTGACCTGCGTCCTAGACGACAGGCCTTTCCGAAGAAAGGCCTGTCGCTTGGAGCGACCCTGACGGGACTTGAACCCGCGACCTCCGCCGTGACAGGGCGGCACGCTAACCAACTGCGCTACAGGGCCAGAACTATGAAATTGTATCGGAAAGAGTGACCCCAACGGGATTCGAACCCGTGCTACCGCCGTGAAAGGGCGGCGTCCTAGGCCGCTAAACGATGGGGCCGGAGGCGAACCTCGGGGGTTCCCTTGCCGACGCTCAAGCATAAGGGGTTTCTGAGGCAAAACACCAATCGAGAGCGCGTCGCTCTGGATCCCGGGCGTGTCCGGGAGCAGAATGAAGGTTGGTCCCGTCCCGTCCCCGAACGCACGACCATCAGATGAAGACCCGAAGAATTCCCGATCCCGAGCGGGATCCGAGGGTTGCGAAAGATGCTGATGTTGTTAGTGTGACATGAGTGAAACCGGCGAAAGGGAGCCGCGTGAACCATCCGAACATCGAAGACGCCCGCCGACCCGGACAGGCGTCGCTCGTTCGGCGTGCCCGCGCGGCACGCCAGGGACGCCGTCGCAGCGGCGCCGTGCTCAGCATCGCCACCGTGGGTGCGCTGATCCTGGGCCTCTTCCTCGGCGCTCCTGCCGCATACGCCGACGACTACCCCAGTTGGGACGACGTGCAGGCGGCGAAGGCCAACGAGGACGCCGCCGCGAACGAGGTCGGCCGCATCCAGGGGCTCATCGCCTCGCTGACGCAGAACGTCGCCGACACCAAGGCTGCGGCCGAGGCCGCCGGCAATGAGTACTTCGCCGCGCAGCAGGCACTCGACGCCCAGGCCCGACGGCTGGCGGATCTGCAGGGGCAGGCCGACACCCAGAAGAAGGTCGCGGACGACACCGCCAGCAAGGCAGGCCAGATTGCTGCGCAGCTCTCGCGCGACGGTGGCGACACGACGGCGCTGCAGCTGTTCTTCTCGAAGTCGACGGCCAACACCGACGAGCTCCTGCAGCGCCTCGGACAGATGGACCGCGTGCTCTCGGGCACTCAGGCGATCTACGACAAGGCTCTCGAGGCGAAGAACACCGCACAGTCGCTGACGGACCAGGCCACCGCGGCCAAGGTCGAGCGCGACCGCCTCGCGAAGATCGCCGAAGAGAAGATGCAGAAGGCCCAGGCCGCGGCCGACGCCGCTGCCAAGGCTCTCGCGGACCAGCAGACGTACCTCGGCCAGCTGCAGGCGCAGCTCGCCGCCCTGCAGGACACGACGGCCAAGACCGTCGCCCAGTACCAGGCCGGTGAAGCGGCCCGTGCCGCTGCAGAGGCCGCTCGTCAGGCGCAGCTCGCCGCCGAGCGTCAAGCCGCCGAAGAAGCCGCTCGCCAGAACGGCGGCGGTGGCGGTGGCGGCGGCGGAGGCGGCGACAGCGGAGGAGGCTCGGTCGGAAGCGGCGGCTGGGTCCGTCCGTTCGGCGGCTATCAGTCCTCCGGCTACGGCTACCGCGTTCCCGACTGCGACGTCTGGGGCTGCTCGTCCAGCTTCCACGCGGGCGTCGACCTCGCCGACGGCAGCTGCGGCTCGCCGATCTTCGCAGCGCATTCCGGCACCGTCGTGTACGCCGGCTGGAACGGCGGCTACGGCAACTACATCAAGATCGACAACAGCGACGGCAGTGGCCTCGCCACCGGCTACGGCCACATCCTCAACGGCGGCTACAACGTCAGCGGGGGAGATTGGGTCAACGCCGGCCAGGTGATCGCCTATGCGGGCAACACCGGCGGATCCTTCGGCTGCCACCTGCACTTCGAGGTCTACCAGTGGGGCAGCACCATCAACCCCATCAACTTCATGGAGAACCAGGGCGTCTACATGGGGTGATCCTCGGATCCTTCACCAGAAGACCCCCGGGCCGCTGAGCGGCACCGGGGGCCTTCTGTTCGTCTGCGTCCGAAGGCTCAGTGGCCGTCGTTCTTGAAGCGCTCGATGGCCTCGTCGAGGATCCGCTGCGCCTCGGCGGCTTCGCCCCACGCGTCGACCTTGACCCACTTGTTGGGCTCGAGGTCCTTGTAGTGCTCGAAGAAGTGCGCGATCTCCTTCTTCGTGTACTCGGCCAGGTCGCCCAGGTCCTGGATGTGCGACCAGCGCGGGTCCTTGCTCAGCACGGCGACGAGCTTGTCGTCTCCGCCCGCCTCGTCGCTCATCTTCAGCACGGCCACCGGGCGCACGTTCACCACGACGCCGGGGAAGATGGCCTGGTCGAGCAGCACCAGCACGTCCAGCGGGTCGCCGTCCTCGCCGAGCGTGTTGTCGAAGTAGCCGTAGTCGGCCGGGTAGCCGAAGGTCGTGTAGAGCACGCGGTCGAGGTGCACTCGTCCGGTCTCGTGGTCGACCTCGTACTTCACGCGGCTGCCGCGCGGGATCTCGATGACGGCGTCGTGTGCGCCCATGCGTGTACTCCTCAGGAAAGACGGTTGGATGCCGCGCACCAGCCTACTTGCGCACGCCACTGAGCGCCCGTCGGCGTCGGGGAACGGCGAGGAGCGAGCGCGACCCGGGTAGCGTGAGAGCGTGCCGTCCCTCTCTCCCGCCGTCGCCGAGATCCGCCGCGCCGTGCGCGCCGCGCTGGCCGCACTGCCCGAACAGCCGACCACGGTGATCGTGGCGCTCTCCGGGGGCGCCGACTCCCTGGCGCTGGCCGCCGCCACCGCGTTCGAGGCGCGCGCCGCGGGCATCGGCGTGCGGAGCGTGACGGTCGACCACGGGCTGCAGGACGCATCAGAGCGCGTCTCCGCCGAGGCCGCGGCGAAGGCTTCGGCGCTCGGCATCGAGGCGCTCGTGGAACGGGTCGTCGTCGCCGAATCGGGGGAGGGACCTGAAGCCGACGCGCGGGCCGCCCGCTACGCCGCGCTGCGCCGCGTCGCGCAGGCCGAGGACGCGCCCGTGCTGCTCGGCCACACGCTCGACGACCAGGCGGAGACCGTGCTGCTGGGGCTGTCCCGCGGATCCGGCGCCGGCAGCCTGCAGGGCATGGCGCCCGTGCGAATCGACGACGACGGCACGACCTGGATCCGTCCGCTCCTCGCCGTCCGGCGCGAGACGACGCGTGCGGCGTGCGCCGCGGAGGGACTCGGGCCCTGGGACGATCCGCACAACGCCGATCCCCGCTACCTGCGCGTGCGGGCCCGCGAGCGTGTGCTGCCGGTGCTCGAGGCCGAGCTCGGGCCGGGCATCGCCGAAGCGCTCGCCCGCACGGCCGAGCAGCTGCGCGAGGACGCGGAGGCGTTCGACGAGATGATCCACGAGACCATCGAGGACATCGTGGAGCACGCCGAAGCGGGGATCTCCGTCAGCGCCGCCGCCCTCGCCGCGAATCCCGCAGCCCTGCGCAACCGCGTGATCCGCCTCGTCGTGCAGAGCGAGTTCGGCGTCGGCCTGACCCGCGCCCAGACCGTCGAGGTCGCGCGCCTGGTGACCGACTGGTCGGGCCAGGGGCCGATCGACCTGCCGGGCTGCACGGCCGCCCGCGCCGGGGGACGGATCGTGTTCGCCGCGCGCTAGGTGCGGGAGCGGGGGCCCGTGGATCCGCGTCTGCGAGTGCACGGGTTCCTGTCGAGCGCACCGCTCCTTGACGTGAACAGGCCGTGCGCTCGACAGGATCCCGTGTGCTCGGGGGCGTCTCACGGAGCACAGCGTGAACAAGCCGTGTGCTCGGTGGGATCTCGCGAGTGCACGGGTTCCTGTCGAGCGCACCGCTCCTTGACGTGAACAGGCCGTGCGCTCGACAGGATCCCGTGCACACGGCGGGAGTCCGCATCCGCCCCGGACATGGCGAGACGCGGCTCCCCGGGGGAAAGCCGCGTCTCGTGGTGGTCCTACTTCTTGCCGCCGAGAAGGCCGCCCAGCAGGCCGCCGATGTCGATGCCGCCCGCACCGCCGACCGAGGAGCCCTGCTGGCCGCCGCCGAAGAGGCCGCCGAGCCCGCCGAGGATGTCGCCGAGGCCGCCGCCGCCCGAGGCCGTGCCAGAGCCCTGCTGCTGGCCGCCGCCGAAGAGGCCGCCCAGCAGATCGCCGAGACCGCCGCCGCCGCTGCCGCCGGCCGAGCCCTTCTGGCTGTTCGCGATGAGCCCCATGACGATCGGGGCGAGCATCGGGAGCAGCTTGCCGAAGTCGATGCCGGCCGTCTTCTGGTCGCTCGTCAGGGTCTGCGCGACCTGGTCGGCGTTGTCGCCGAACACGTGCGAGACGATCTTCTGACCATCCGCCTCGTCGATGTCGTCGACCGACGCCGCCCCTGAGAAACTGTCGTGCTTGGCGAGAGCCGCCTCGATCGCGGAGGATCCCTCCTCGGTCTCGGCATTCTTGGCGAGGCCTCCGAGCAGCGCGGCGCCGCCCTCCTGCACCGCCTGTCGCGCGACGTCCTCGCTGACGCCGAGCTTCTGGGCGATATCGCCGATCGGCACCTGCTTGAGGATCTCGTCGATGTCCATGGGACTCCTTCCGTCCGCGGCGGGGGCTCGGTTCCCCCAAGCGCCACCCCGCCTCTCCGCTCACAGTAGCGGGCGCAGGACGCCTGCGGGAGAGCGGATCCGGTCGCGTAAAATCGTTCCATGCGCGCTGCGGACATCCCCGAAGACCTGACCGAGATCCTCGTCACCGAGGAGGAGATCCGCAGCAAGCTCGACGAGCTCGCCGCCCGGGTCGCCGAAGATTACGCGGGCAAGGATCTGCTCCTGATCGGCGTGCTCAAGGGCGCCGTCATGGTCATGGCCGACTTCGCCAGGGCGCTGCCGTTCTCGGTGCCGATGGATTGGATGGCGGTCTCGAGCTACGGCGCGAGCACCAAGTCGAGCGGCGTCGTGCAGATCCGCAAGGACCTCGACACAGACCTGCACGGGAAGCACGTGCTCATCGTCGAGGACGTGATCGACTCTGGCCTGACCCTGAGCTGGCTGCTGGAGAACTTCGCCTCGCGCGGCGCCGAGTCGATCGAGGTGCTCGCGCTGCTGCGCAAGCCCGAGGCGGCCAAGGTCGAGATCGACTGCAAGTACGTCGGCTTCGACATCCCGCCGGAGTTCGTGGTGGGTTACGGCCTCGACTACTCCGAGCGCTACCGCAACCTGCGCGACGTCGCGGTGCTGGCGCCGCACGTCTACGCCTGAGACCGGATCCACCCGGCTGCAGAACCGTACGCCGTGGGCGAATCTCCAGGGGGGCGCTAAGTCTCTCGCGCTACGCTGATCTGATCATGGATGTCAAGAAGATCACGCGCAGCTGGCTCACGTATGTGGTGCTGATCGGTCTCTTCCTGGTCGGCGGGTTCCTGCTGATCTCGAACCTCGGATCCTCCTCGCAGGTGTCGACCAAGGATGGGCTGGACCTGCTCAAGGGCGGGACGGTCACCAAGGTGGTCAACACCGATGGCGACCAGCGCGTGGACATGACGCTGTCCAAGCCGTACAAGGGCGCGGACAGCGTGCAGTTCTACTACGTCCAGGCCCGCGCGGCGGAAGTGGTCAAGGCGATCGACGACGCCGCCCCCAAGGACGGCTACAACGACGCCGTGCCGAAGGCGAGCTGGTTCGACGGCTTCCTGTCGATCCTCATCCCCATGGTGCTGCTCGGCCTGCTCTTCTGGTGGCTGCTCTCCAGCGCCCAGGGCGGCAACAGCAAGATCATGCAGTTCGGCAAGTCCCGCGCGAAGCTCGTGAGCAAGGAGAACCCGACGGTCACCTTCGCCGACGTGGCGGGCGCCGACGAGGCCATCGAGGAGCTCCACGAGATCAAGGAGTTCCTGCAGGATCCGGGCAAGTTCCAGGCGATCGGCGCGCGGATCCCCAAGGGCGTCCTGCTGTACGGCCCTCCCGGAACCGGAAAGACCCTGCTCGCCCGCGCCGTCGCCGGCGAGGCAGGCGCCCCGTTCTACTCGATCTCCGGATCCGACTTCGTCGAGATGTTCGTCGGCGTGGGCGCCTCCCGCGTGCGCGACCTCTTCACGCAGGCGAAGGAGAACGCCCCCGCGATCATCTTCATCGATGAGATCGACGCCGTGGGCCGGCACCGCGGTGCGGGTCTCGGCGGTGGCAACGACGAGCGCGAGCAGACGCTGAACCAGATGCTCGTCGAGATGGACGGTTTCGACCCGAACGCGAACGTCATCGTGATCGCGGCGACCAACCGCCCCGACATCCTCGACCCCGCGCTCCTGCGCCCCGGCCGCTTCGACCGGCAGATCGGCGTGGATGCGCCCGACCTCAAGGGCCGCCAGCACATCCTCGAGGTGCACGCCAAGGGCAAGCCCCTCGCGAACGGTGTCGACCTCGAGGTCGTCGCCCGCAAGACTCCTGGCTTCACCGGCGCCGACCTGGCCAACGTGCTCAACGAGGCCGCCCTGCTGACGGCGCGCTCGAACGCGCAGCTCATCGACAACCGGGCGCTCGATGAGGCGATCGACCGCGTCATCGCCGGCCCGCAGCGCCGCACCCGCGTGATGAAGGACAAGGAGAAGCTCATCACGGCGTACCACGAGGGCGGTCACGCGCTCGCGGCGGCGGCGATGAACTACACCGACCCGGTCACCAAGATCACGATCCTGCCCCGCGGCAAGGCCCTCGGCTACACGATGGTGCTCCCGCTGGACGACAAGTACTCCGTCACCCGCAACGAGCTGCAGGACCAGCTCACCTACGCGATGGGCGGCCGCGTGGCCGAGGAGATCGTGTTCCACGACCCGACCACGGGCGCCTCGAACGACATCGAGAAGGCGACGTCCATCGCCCGCAAGATGGTGCTCGAGTACGGCATGACGACGGAACTCGGACCGGTCAAGCTCGGCACCGAGGGCGGCGAGCCCTTCGCCGGCCGCGACATGGGCCGCGGGCGCGAGTACTCCGAGACGATCGCCGAGCGGGTGGACACGCAGGTGCGCGCTCTCATCGAGCAGGCGCACAACGAGGCGTACGAGGTGCTGAGCGCCAACCGTGACATCCTCGACAAGCTCGCGCGCGAGCTGCTCGAGAAGGAGACGCTGGACCACAACCAGATCGCGGAGATCTTCACCGAGATCCGCAAGCTCCCCGAGCGTCCGCAGTGGCTCTCGAGCGAGGACCGTCCGGTGTCGCTGCTGCCCCCGATCGACATGCCGCAGCGCGTCGTCGAGGTCGGCACCGCGGCGACCGAGGCGGCCCAGCCGTCGACGGAGCGCCGGCCGGGCACCGCGGGTGGCGGGAAGCCGCGCCCCGCGACGGCCTGAGCGATGGCCGTCGATCGGGACCGCGTCGCGAGCCTGACCCGTGAGCTGCTCCTCGCGATCGGCGAGGATCCGGAACGTCCAGGGCTCAAGCAGACCCCGGCGCGGATGGCCGACCTGTACGCCGAGTTCTTCGCCGGTCTCGGCGAGGATCCCGGCGCACCGCTTGCGCACACGATCAGCGTCTCGCACGGTCCGGCGCCCGACACCCTGCCCTCCGGAGCCGTGCTGCTGCGCGGCATCCGGTTCCGCTCGGTGTGCGAGCACCACCTGCTGCCGTTCGCCGGGCACGCGCACATCGCGTACCTGCCGGGGGAGCAGGTGGTGGGCCTCGGCGCGCTGGTCAAGGTGGTCGAGATCCTCGCGTCCCGCCCTCAGGTGCAGGAGCGGCTCGGCGAGCAGGTCGCCGACGCGATCGCCTCGCACCTCGACGCGCAGGGCGTGCTCGTGGTGATGGACGCCGTGCACGGCTGCGTCACGATGCGCGGCGGTCGGCAGACCGAGGCGTCGACGCTCACGATCGCCGCACGGGGCGTGTACACGGATCCTGTCGCGCGCGCCGAGCTGATCGCCCTGATCGGGGCGGGCGCACGGTCGGTCGCCGACCCGGTCGCCCAGCCCGCCGAAGGGCACGACGCGTCAGGAACCACCGCATGACTGCGATCTGGGGGATCGTCAACGCCACCCCCGACTCGTTCAGCGACGGCGGGCGCTATGCCGACGCCGACCATGCGGTCGCGCACGGCCTGCTGCTGCGCGCGCAGGGCGCCCACGTGCTCGACATCGGCGGGGAGTCCACCCGGCCCGGCGCCGAGCGGGTGCCCGTCGCGGAGGAGCAGCGTCGCGTGCTGCCGGTCATCGAGCGCCTCGCCGCCGAGGGGGTCCCCGTGAGCGTGGACACCCTGAACGCCGCCACCGCCGTGGCCGCCGTCCGCGCGGGCGCGCGGATCGTGAACGACGTGTCGGGCGGCCTCGCGGATCCGGAGATGCTCGCGGCGGTGGCCGAATCGGGCGCCGACATCGCTCTCGGGCATTGGCGCGGGCCGTCCTCGAACATGTACGCCCGCGCCGAGTACGCACGGGTCGGCCGCGAGGTGGCCGGCGAGCTGCGCGAGCGCGTGGCGGCCGCGGCCGCCGCCGGCATCGCCCCCTCGCGCATCATCGTCGATCCCGGCGTGGGCTTCGCGAAGACCGCGGGGCAGAACTGGGATCTGCTGCGCGAGCTCGCCGACGTCGTGGCGCTCGGACCGCGCGTGCTCGTGGGGACTTCGCGCAAGCGCTTCCTCGCCGAAGCCCTGGGCGATGACGCCGATGAGCGGCGCAAGGACCTGGCGACCGCCGTGACGAGCGCGCTCGCGGCACGCGCCGGGGCGTGGGCCGTGCGCGTGCACGACGTCGCAGACACGCGCGACGCCCTCGCGGTGCTCGGCGCCTGGGACGGCTGAGCGCCTCACGCGCGACCTGGTGCGGGTGCGGGGCCGTTCCGGGTACGGGACGTCCGCGCTTCGCCCTTCGCGGACAGCCGCGATCCGCGTCGGTCCCTCGCCGTAGGCTGGGGGCATGGACTACCTCGACGCGATCACGCTGACCGGCTTGACGGTGTTCGGGCGGCATGGCGTGTTCGCGCACGAGCGCGAGAACGGCCAGGACTTCATCGTCGACCTGCGCCTGCACCTCTCCGTGCGTCAGGCCGCGGCCAGCGACGACGTCGCCGACACCGTGCACTACGGCGAGCTCGCAGAGAAGGTCGCGGCGGTCGTCGCCGGCGAGCCCGTGAACCTGCTGGAGACGCTCGCCACCCGCATCGCGGACATGGTGCTCGAGGACGAGCGGATCCACGGCGTCGAGGTCACCGTGCACAAGCCCCATGCGCCGATCCCGCTGAACTTCGCCGATGTGTCCGTCACGGTGCAGCGCGTGAGCCACGTGCAGCGCGAATGGAGCGAGGGATGACACCGACGCACCCGATCCCGCCCGTCCCGCGCGGACGGCGCCTGCCCGCGATCGACCCGCGTCCCGAGGAGGAGCCGGTCGAGGCGGTCGTCGCGCTCGGATCCAACCTCGGCGACACCTCAGCCACGATCGAGGAGGCCGTGCAGGCGATCCGCCGCCTGCCCCTCGTCGACGACGTGCGCGTCTCGAAGGTCTTCCGCACGGTCGCGCTGCGGCTGGACGGGCCGGATCCGGACGCCCCCGAGTTCGCGAACGCGGTCGCGATCGTCACCACGCGCCTCGCCCCGCAGGTCCTGCTCGGCATGCTGCACGCGATCGAGGAGGAGCACGGACGCGTCCGCGCCGAGCGCTGGGGCGACCGCACCCTCGATCTCGACCTGATCGCCTACGACGACCTGCGCAGCGACGACGAGCACCTGCTGCTGCCGCACCCGCGCGCGGCCGAGCGCGGGTTCGTGCTGGGACCGTGGCTCGACGTCGATCCTGACGCGGTGCTGCCGGGACGCGGCAGGGTCGCCGACCTGCTGGCCGCGCTCGAGGACGGCTCATGAAGCGGATCTCCCCGGTGCTGCTGTCCGTGCTGGCGCTCGCCGGCGCGGCGGCGGGATTCCTGCTCGACCACGCGATGACCACCGCCGGCAGGGCCACGTTCACGCCGTCGATCCTGCTGTCGATCTTCCTCGTGCTGCTGGCGCTCGCGGTGCTGGCCCTCGCCTGGCCGATCCGGCGCAGCACGCGGTCGGCCGAGCGTCCGCCGGTCAACCCGTTCCGTGCGCTGCGGATCGCGATGCTCGCCAGGGCCTCGAGCCTGGTCGGCGCCGTGATCACCGGGTTCGGGATCGGGCTCATCGCCTATCTGCTCTCCCGCCCGATCACGCCGCCGATAGGCTCGATCATCGCGACCACCGTCGCCGCACTCGTGCTCACGATCGCGGCGGTGATCGCGGAGAGCTTCTGCCTGCTGCCTGGAAACGGGCCCCACGACCCCGACGGCCTCACCGGGCCGCGCCTGGAGGACGACGATGACGACCAATCCCGAACCGCCGCAGATCCCGGGCACTGATCCCGTCGCGCCGCCGACCCGCGCCCAGGCGCGCGCCCAGTCCGCGAACGCCGTGCCGCCCGCGCACACGGCACCTGCGGCCGCACCGGTGCTCGACGACGGCACGTACCCTGTGCTCCGCACGCCCACGGCGCGCGGAGCTCTGGCCCTCGACGGCACGTGGCACCAGATCTCGCCGAAGTACGTGATCGCCGAGGTGCTGCTGCGCATCCTCCTGCTCGCGGTGATCGCGGTCGGCGCCTACGCCGCCACGACCCTCCTCGCCCAGCCCTGGCCGTGGGCCTGGACCGTGGCCGGCGTGATCGCGGTCGTGATCCTGTTCGAGCTCGTGATCCTGCCGCGTCAGGCCAGGGCGATCGGCTACATGCTGCGCGCCGACGACATCGTCTTCCGCCGCGGGATCCTGTGGCAGCGCATGATCGCTGTCCCGTACGGCCGCATGCAGCTGGTCGACATCACCCGCGGGCCGGTCGACCGGGCCTTCGGGATCGCCAAGCTGAAGCTCGTGACGGCGGCTGCGACCACCGGCGTGGAGATCCCCGGCATGACCGAGGACGCGGCGGAGTCGCTGCGGGACACGCTCATCGATGTCGCCGAGATGCGCCGGACCGGCCTGTGAGTACGCCCGAGCAGCAGCCCTACGGCTCGCCCCCTGCACCGGGGGTCCCGCCCTTCCCGACCGCCGTGCCGGGACGGGCGCCTGGTGCGCCCTCGCTCGCCGACGGCGAATGGCACCGGATGCACCCGCTCACGCCGCTCATGAAGGGCGGCCTGGTGCTGGTGATCGTGATCGGCTACCTGATCGCGAACCTGCGCGAGAAGATCGTGTACTGGTTCATCTCGCTGTTCACTCCCACCCGCGTGCCGGAGTTCGGCGGGGACCCCGTCGACTGGGTCCTGAACAACAACCTCGTGCTCGTGGTGCTGCTCGGCGTGCTCGCCCTGGCTGTGCTGCTCGTGGGGATGTTCTGGCTGATGTGGCGCTTCCACGACTTCCGCATCACCGAGGCGCACGTCGAGGTCCGCAAGGGCGTGGTCTTCCGCTCGCACCGCCGAGCACCGCTCGACCGCGTGCAGGGCGTGAACCTCACCCGCCCGTTCCCCGCACGCCTCATCGGACTCGCGAAGCTCGAGGTCGACGGGGCGGGCAATGACGCCAACGTACCTCTCGAGTACCTCTCCACCGCGAAGGCCGAGTCGGTGCGCGCGGACATCCTGCGCCTCGCCTCCGGTGCGCGGCACGCCCGCGAGGCGACGCGCGGAAGCGGCGACGCGGCAGCGGCCCGCACGATGCGCGCGCAGCTCGCCGCCTCGATGGACGCCGGCGTCACCGGGCTGATCACCGGTGTCGACCTCGACGACATCGCGCCGGAGCACGTGCTGCGGATCCCCACGGGGCGTCTGGTCGGCTCGCACGTGCTGTCGGGGCTCACCTGGCTCGCCCTGTTCGCGGTGATCTTCGTGGGCGGCATGATCGGTACGCTGCCGGCAGTGCTCTCCGACGCGGGGCCCGCCGGAGGCGCGATCGCGATCGGCATCGCGCTCGCGATGGGCATCCCGCTGCTGCTCGCGTCGATCGCGGTGACCTGGAGCAGGATCGCGCGGGCCCTGCGCTACTCGATCGCGCCCACCCCCGACGGCGTGCGGATCACGTTCGGCCTGTTCACGACGGTGACGGAGACCATTCCACCCGGGCGCATCTTCGCCGTCGAGGTGATGCAGCCGCTGCTGTGGCGGCCCTTCGGCTGGTGGTCCGTGCGGATCAACCGGATGAGCGGCAAGGCCGCCTCCCAGCAGCAGTCCAGCCAGGCGCAGCAGTTCAACATCGTGCTGCCGGTGGGCGCGCGTGCGGACGTCGAACGCGTGCTGAGGCTGATCCTGCCCGATGTCCCCGCCGAGGTGCTTCCGCTGATCTGGGAGCAGGGCGTGCTCGGCCCGGTCGCCGACGATCCGTACACGACGATCCCGCCGCGTGCATGGTGGCGGCGTCCGCTGTCCTGGCGCCGGCACGGCGCCGCGCTCACCGACTTCGCGCTGCTGCTGCGCCGCGGCCGGATCTGGCGGCAGCTGGCGGTGTTCCCGCTCGCCCGGCTGCAGGGCTTCTCGCTGCACCAGGGGCCGATCGATCGAGTGCAGGGCGTCGCCAAGGCGCAGGCGCACTCCGCCGTCGGCCCTGTGCGCGGTGACGTCTCGGGCCTCGACAGCCAGGTGCTGCTCGGCATGCTGAACACGCTATCGGTGTCGGCCGCCCGCGCGGCCGCCGCCGACCGCGCGCATCGCTGGGCCGAGGAGCACGAGCCCGCGTCGGCGGGCCAGGGTCTGCTCATCGGTCAGGGGCTGCGCACCGGGCACGACCTTCCGGCGGGCCAGGGGCTGCCTTCGGGTCACAGCCTTCCCCCGGGGCTCGGCGGATCCGCGGAGCGCACTTCATGACGCGCGCGGGGCGCCTCAACGTCGGCATCGTCGGGGCCGGCCACGTCGGCCCCGTGATCGGTGCGGCACTCGGCGGCGCCGGCCACGCCCTCGTCGGCATCACCGCGGGATCCGACCCGGATCGCGCCGCGGCGGTGCTGCCCGGTGTCGCCGTGATGGAGGCGCCAGAGCTCGTCCGCACCTCGCAGCTCGTCGTGATCGCCGTGCCGCATGATCAGCTGCCGGGGCTCGTGTCCGGCCTCGCTGATCTCGGGGCATGGCAGCCGGGTCAGCTCGTGCTGCACACGGATCCCGCCTACGGCACCGACGTCCTGGAGCCGGCCGCGCGCGGCGGTGCGATCCCGCTCGCGGTGCACCCCGCGATCTCGTTCACCGGCACCACGCTCGACCTGCGTCAACTGCAGGCGTCGTATGCGGCCGTGACGGCACCGGCAATGGTGCTGCCGATCGCGCAGGCCCTCGCGGTGGAGCTCGGATGCGAGCCCGTGGTGATCGACGAAGCCGACCGGCCCGCCTATGCCGAGGCCATCTCGACGGCCTCGGAGTTCGCGCGCTCGATCGTCGGTCAGGCGACCGGGATCCTGCGGGGGATCGGTGTGGAGAACCCGGGCGGATACCTCTCCGCGCTCGTCTCGTCGACCTTCGACCGGGCACTCCGCGAGGTGTCGGCGGACGAGCTGCCCTGATCCCACCGCGGGCACCCCCCTGCTCGCGGCCGGGGTCACGCCCCGGGCGGGCGCGAAGGCGCGCGCCGGTAGACTGATCGGCGACTTCCGAGGAGCCTTACCCATGACTGACGCGCCCGCGCCGACCCCCGACAGCAGCGACCCCTCGACGGACGCGGCCGAGGACACCTTCGAGCAGCGGGCGGTGCGTCTGGCCAAGCGCGACCGGCTGATCGCCGATCGCGCGGACGCGGCCGGCGGGGCCTTCCCCGTCGCCGTGCCGGTCACGCACACCATCCCGCAGCTGCGCGCCGAGTACGGCGAGCTCGAGCCCGGCGCCGAGACCGGAGTGCTGGTCGGTGTTGCGGGCCGCGTGGTGTTCAGCCGCAACACCGGCAAGCTCTGCTTCGCCTCGCTGCAGGCGGGCGACGGGTCCCGGATCCAGGCGATGATCTCGCTCGCCAACGTGGGGGAGGAGTCCCTTGCGCAGTGGAAGGAGCTCGTCGACCTCGGCGACCACGTGTTCGTGCACGGCGAGGTGATCTCCAGCCGCCGCGGCGAGCTGTCGATCATGGCGGACTCCTGGACGATCGCGTCCAAGGCGATCCTTCCGCTGCCGAACGCCTACGGCGAGCTCAGCGACGAGGGCCGGGTGCGCAGCCGCTTCCTCGACCTGATCCTGCGCGACCAGGCCCGCAGCACCGTGCGCGCCCGCGCCGCGGTCAACGCGAGCCTGCGCCAGACCTTCACGAGTCACGACTTCCTCGAGGTGGAGACCCCGATGCTGCAGGTGCAGCACGGCGGCGCCTCCGCCCGACCGTTCATCACGCACTCCAACGCGTTCGACACCGAGCTGTTCCTGCGCATCGCGCCCGAGCTGTACCTGAAGCGTGCCGTGGTCGGCGGCATCGAGCGGGTGTACGAGATCAACCGCAACTTCCGCAACGAGGGCGCCGACTCGACGCACAGCCCCGAGTTCGCGATGCTCGAGGCCTACCAGGCCTACTCCGACTACAACGGCATCGCCGATCTCACCCAGGAGCTGATCCAGAACGCGGCGATCGCGGTCGCCGGATCCACCCTGGTCACCTGGGCGGACGGCACCGAGTACGACGTCGGTGGCGACTGGGCCCGCATCTCGATGTACGACTCGCTGTCCGAGGCCGCGGGGCGCACCTTCACCCCGTCCGACCCGGTCGCCGACCTCATCGCGTTCGCCGAGGCGAACGGCGTCGACATCCCGCCGCACGCCACCCACGGCAAGCTCATCGAGGAGCTGTGGGAGCACTTCGTCAAGGGAGGCCTCGAGCGGCCGACCTTCGTGATGGACTTCCCCGTCGACACCTCCCCGCTCGTGCGCGAGCACCGCTCGATCCCGGGCGTCGTGGAGAAGTGGGACCTCTACGTGCGCGGCTTCGAGCTCGCCACCGGCTACTCCGAGCTCGTCGACCCCGTCATCCAGCGCGAGCGCTTCGTCGAGCAGGCGAAGCTCGCCGCGGGCGGCGACCTGGAGGCCATGCGCGTGGACGAGGAGTTCCTGCGCGCGCTCGAGCACGGCATGCCGCCGACCGGCGGAATGGGTATGGGCATCGACCGCCTGCTCATGGCGGTCACCGGCCTCGGGATCCGCGAGACGATCCTGTTCCCGCTCGTGAAGTGACGCATCCCGCGAGCCTCATGCCGCCGCGCGGAAGGACCAGCGCGGCAGCATGCCGGCATCGACGACCGCGCGCAGCAGCTCCGCGAACGTGAGCTTCGGGTCGACCGCCTGCGCCTGATCCAGGTAGCGAGCGGCGTGCGTCGATCGTCCGCAGGCCCAGGACAGCCAGGCGGCGGCCGCGAGCGGGCCGCCGCGGGTCTCCCGCGGCGCGAGCGCGACCGTGCGGCGCACGAGCGTCAGCGCGACGCCCAGGCGGTCGCTGTCCGGCCGCGGTCCGTCTCCGATCAGGATGCCGCCGATGTCCGACGGGACGACGGCCGCTCTCGTCCCGTGGCACAGCTGCGCGGCGAGCGCTCGATCTCCGCGGTCGATGCTGCTCGCCCACTGCACGAGGGCGACGTCGCGCAGCGCAGGGCGGTTCAGGACCCACACGAGCGCGGCCGTGGCGAACGGAGAGAGCGCCTCTGGCGCGTCCAGCGCCTCCTCCAGGAACGACGGCAGATCGTCCAGCAGCAGCGCGGTCTCGTGCGCTCTCGGATCCGCGCGCTCCGTGGCCGGCGGCCGGGTGCGCCCCGGCACGGCGGGACCGAGCACGCGTTCGACGGTGAGCAGCGCGCGACCGACCGACTCCGCAGCGAACAGTCCTGGTGAGGGCAGCTCGGTGCCGCTGAACTGATCCGGGGCGGGGCCAGCGAATCCGGGCACCGAGGGCGGGGGCGGTAGCTCCGTCAGCGGGTGCGGAGCGGACTCCGGATCCCGGTAGTCGGCCCACGAGCCGCCTCCGACGAACAGCGCCTCGACCACGCGCAGCTCGCACGCCTGCGCGCGCCCGATCAGCTCATCGACGAGGGCGGCGGCGGGGAGCGCCCCGCTCACGGCCGCGCTGCCATCGGCGTACACCGCGATCGCGAGCGCATCCGTGTCCGGCACGCGGCAGGCCAGCCCGATCGCGGTGGCGGCGAACTCCGCCGCCGTCGGTCTCGGCGACGTGGTTCCGGTGGTGCCCGCCGGCAGATCGAAGCGGAGCGCGCCCGCCGTGCGCGGGCCGCGGAACGGCAGCAGCACGACGGAATCGCGCGGGGTGAAGCCGGTGAGCACGGGGATGGCGGCGAGCAGCTCTGCGGCGCCCGCGGCGTGAACGATGGTCGTCATGGATCCACCCTGCGCAGCGCGGCGGAACGCCCTCCGCGTCAGGAACGGAACAGTGCGGAAGAATCCCGGGGATCCCGGATGTGCGGACCGGTCGTGCGGGCGACGGGCCGCCCCCTCTCAGCCGGCGCACCGGACCCACGGGTAGGATCGGAGCATGGACGAATTCTGGGTGGCTGCCGCGTGGTCGGTGATCCCCACGATCGTCGTCTGCATCGTGTTCTGGTTCGTGCTGCGCGGGATCCTGCGCTTCGATCGCACCGAACGGCAGACGCACGCGCGCATCGAGGCCGAAGAGCGCGCCGCGCGCGGCCTGCCGCCCCGCTCCTCCTGACCTGAGCGCGCCGCGCGGCTGCGCGGGCCCGTACGGCTCCGAGCCGCGCCGGGCTTTGTCCTGCGCAGCCGCTACTGTGGACGAAGTCGCTGTCCGGCGGCGGTTTCCCGTGCGGAAGAGGCGGCATGTGGTCTCAGTCGTGGCCCTGGTGGGTCGGCGCCTTCGCCGTCGCCGTCGACCTGACGATCCGCGTGATCGCCATCATCGTCGTGCCGCGCAACCGGCGCCCCACGGCCGCCACGGCCTGGCTCCTCGCGATCTACTTCATCCCCTACATCGGGGTGCTGCTGTTCCTGCTGATCGGAAACCCGCGGCTGCCACGGGCGCGGCGCAAGAAGCAGGACCTCATCAACGAGACCATCGCCGAGGTCACGAAGGACCTGCACCTCGGCGTCTCTGACATCCAGATGCCGGAGAGCCTCGCGTCCCTGGTGCGCATGAACCAGCGCCTCGGCGCCCTGCCCCTGTTCGGAGACAACGGCGCGCACCTGATCTCCGAATACCAGGTGTCGCTCGACACGATGGCCGACGCGATCCGCGAGGCCACCGAGTTCGTGCACGTGGAGTTCTACATCCTGCAGTCGGACGCCTCGACCGACAACTTCTTCCGCGCCCTCGAGGAGGTGGCCGCCCGTGGCGTGCCCGTGCGGGTGCTGCTGGACCACTGGGCCAACCGTTGGAAGCCTCGCTACAAGCAGACCATCGCGCGGCTGGATGCGATGGGCGCCGACTGGCATCTGATGCTGCCGGTGCAGCCGCTCAAGGGGCGCACGCAGCGCCCCGACCTGCGCAACCACCGCAAGCTGCTCGTCGTCGACAACGAGGTGGCCTTCCTCGGCTCCCAGAACGTCACCGACTCGACCTACAACCTGCCGAAGAACATCAAGCGCGGCCTGCACTGGGTCGACCTCATGGTGCGCGTCGACGGGCCGGTGGTCGGGAGCGTCAACGCGGTGTTCCTGTCCGACTGGTACAGCGAGACGGACGATGTGCCGGAGTCGGTCGCGTTCGCACCGACCGAGAGCGGCAGCGGCGACCTGGACTGCCAGATCGTGCCGTCGGGTCCCGGCTTCGAGGCCGAGAACAACCTCCGGCTGTTCCTCGGCCTGCTGTACGCCGCCAAGCGCAAGATCATGATCGTGAGCCCCTACTTCGTGCCGGACGAGGCGCTGCTGCTCGCCGTCTCCACGGCGTGCGACCGTGGGCTCCAGGTCGAGCTGTTCGTGTCAGAGGAGGGCGACCAGGCGATCGTCTACCACGCGCAGCGCAGCTACTACGAGGCGCTGCTGCGGGCGGGCGTACGGATCTGGATGTATCGCAAGCCGTACATCCTGCACACCAAGAGCCTGACGATCGACGACGACGTCGCGGTCATCGGATCCAGCAACATGGACATGCGCTCGTTCGGTCTGAACCTCGAGATCTCGATGCTCGTGCGCGGCGAGGAGTTCGTACGGGAGCTGCGCGAGGTCGAGGACCGGTACCGCTCCCTCAGCCGTGAGCTGACGCTCGAGGAGTGGATGCAGCAGCCGCTGCGCTCCACCGTGCTGGACAACCTCGCCCGGCTCACCTCGTCGCTGCAGTAGCCCAGCGCCCGGGTGCGGCCGACCGGCGGAACGTCGTCGAACGAGGCATGGTGACGGGCATCCCTGCTGGATAGCATGAGCGCATGAGGATCCGCACCGTTCTGGCAATCGCGGCGCTCGCCGCCTCCGCGACGATCGCCCTCGCGGGCTGCGCCCAGCTCGAGCCGGTCGGACCGCCGGTCCCCACGGCCGAGTCGACCACGTCGCCCGAGCCGTCCACGGATCCGACGGCGGCCTGGCTCGACGGCGGGCGCGGGATCGGTCTCGTGACCTACGGCTCCTCGTCCCTCGCCTGCACTCCGGTCGTGCAGGACGTCAACGCCGACGGGCAGACCATCACGGTGACCCTCGCGGAGCAGGATCCCACCGTCGCCTGCACGGCGGACTTCGCGCCGCGGGCGACGTTCGTCGGCGTGCCGGAGGGTGTGGATCCGACCAAGGACGTGACGGTGTCGTTCGACGGCGGTGGGTTCCAGGGGCGGCTGCCCCTCGCGGGCAACAGCACGCTCAGCGCCGGCGGGAGCAGTGACGGCAAGCCCAGCGCCGGCTGGTTCTCCGACAACGGCATCCTGCTGCTCACCTGGGGTTCCTCGACGTGCCGCCCCGTCGTGAGCGATCTGGTCGAGAACCAGGACAAGAAGGGGGCCACGGTCACCTTCCAGACCGACCCCGCCCAGATGTGCACCATGGACTTCGTGCCCCGGATCACCGTGCTCGGGGTCGAGGCGCCCGCGGATCCGACCGGCTACTCGCTCACGCTCAAGGGCGACCACCTGGACGGCCAGGTCTCGGTCATCGGCTGACGCCGGATCAGGCCGGGCTGATCACGTGCCCGGCCGGAACCGCCACCACAAGCGCGCCAGGATCGATGCGGCAGTGGATCCGCACCGCCTCGCCGAACTCGTCGCCGTCGAGTTCGACGGGAGCGGGCTCGGTGGTCGCGGCGTCCGCATCGACGCCCTGGAGATAGCGGATCGAACCGCCGGATCCGGTGAGCTCGATCACGCGCCGGCCGGCCTTGCTGCGCCGCAGCACGGAGTTCTGCCACCACACGGTGCGCCAGACGGCGAGCCAGCCGAACGGACCGCGGGCCTGGATCACCGCGACGTCGAGGCTGCCGTCCGTGATCGAGGCGTCGGGGATCAGGGCGATGCCCGCGGGCAGCGCCCCGCAGTTCGCGAACAGCATGCTGTGCACCTTGACCGAGTGCAGCTTGAGGTCGTCGACCGCGTACATGATGCGGAAGGGCTTCGCGCCGGGCAGCGAACGTGCGGCGCCGTCCACGTAGGCGACCCAGCCCACCGACTTCTTCAGGCCGGGGCGGGTGTTCGCGATCATGTGCGCGTCCAGCCCGATGCCGGCGAGCACCACGAAACCGTGCTTCTGCACCGCGCCGTCCGCGCGCGTCAGCTCCGCCCAGCCGATGTCGACCGGATGGCGGTCGCCGTGGAAGACCGCATCGATCGCGGCCGAGGGCGCGGCCAGGGCGAGTCCGAGGTTGCGCGCGAGCAGGTTGCCCGTGCCGCTCGGCACGATGGCCAGCGGCACTCCGGTCCCCGCCATCGTCTCGGACACGGCGCGGACGGTGCCGTCGCCGCCCGCGACCAGCACTGCGGCGGCGCCGTCCGCCAGCGCGATGCGGGTGGCCTCCTGGCCCGGATCCTCGACCGAGGTCTCGATGATGAGCGGAGCGTCCCAGTCCGCCTGCGCCGAGAGCGTGCGCAGCAGTTCGACGAGCTTCGGCGCATCGGCCTTGACCGGGTTGACGACGAGTGCGGCGCGCGGGCGTCCGGCATCGTCAGTCATGGGCACAGCCTATTCCGGAGGACAGCATCCCGGTTTCGAAGCGCGGGAGTGGCGGCATCGGGGCCGAGGATCCAGCAATGTGCGCGCTGCGAATCGGGTGCTCCGGGGCCGGAGAACCGCGGCGCGCCGCCTGGCTAGACTTGACGGGTGATCGACCTCGCCCTTCTCCGCGACGAGCCAGAGCTCGTCCGTCAGTCCCAGGCCGCGCGCGGCAACGCGCCGGAGACCGTCGATGCGGCGATCGAGGCCGACCGATCGCGCCGCGCCGCGCTCGCGGCGTTCGAAGAGCTGCGCGCCGAGCAGAATGCGTTCGGCAAGCAGGTCGCGAAGGCGCCGAAGGACGAGAAGGCCGCCCTCGTCGCGCAGGCGAAGGACCTCGCCGAGCGCGTGAAGCAGGCGCAGGCCGCCTCGAACGAGGCCGCGGAGGTCGCCGCCGACGCGCTCTCCGCGATCGAGAACGTCGTCGTCGACGGGGTGCCCGCGGGTGGCGAGGACGATTTCGTCGAACTGCGCCGTGTGGGGGAGACTCCGACGTTCGACTTCGAGCCGCGCGATCACCTCGCGATCGGCGAGCTGCTCGGTGCCATCGACATGGAGCGCGGCGCGAAGGTCTCCGGCGCCCGGTTCTACTTCCTCACCGGGATCGGCGCGCGTCTCGAGATCGCGCTCATGAACCTCGCGCTGGACAAGGCGCTCGGCGCCGGGTTCACCCCGATGATCGTGCCGACCCTCGTGCGGCCCGAGATCATGCAGGGCACCGGCTTCCTCGGCAAGCACGCCGACGAGGTCTACCACCTCGACAAGGACGACGACCTGTACCTCGTCGGCACGAGCGAGGTGGCCCTGGCCGGCTATCACTCCGGCGAGATCGTGGATCTGACCCGCGGCGCCCTGCGCTACGCGGGCTGGTCCACCTGCTACCGCCGCGAGGCGGGCTCGTACGGCAAGGACACCCGCGGGATCATCCGCGTGCACCAGTTCAACAAACTGGAGATGTTCGTCTACACGACTCCGGAGGACGCCGAGGCCGAGCACCTGCGCCTCGTCGCGCTGCAGGAGGAGATGCTCACCGCACTCGGCCTGTCCTACCGGGTGATCGACGTGGCGGCAGGGGACCTCGGATCCAGCGCCGCGCGCAAGTACGACATCGAGGCATGGGTGCCCACGCAGGGCGCGTTCCGCGAGCTCACCTCCACCTCGAACTGCACCACGTTCCAGGCGCGCCGCCTCGACATCCGGCACCGTCCGGAAGCCGTGGAGGGTGCGGCGAAGACGCAGCACGTCGCCACGTTGAACGGCACCCTCGCCACCACGCGCTGGATCGTCGCGATCCTGGAGACGCATCAGCAGGAGGACGGATCCGTGCGGGTGCCCGAGGTGCTCCGCCCCTATCTCGGCGGACTCGAGGTGCTCCGGCCGCTGAACTCGGACGACGCTGCAGGGGGCGCGGGCGCATGACGAACGCCTGGCTCGTCGCTCTCGACATCGACGGCACCATTCTGCTGCAGGACGAGACGATGAGCCCTGGCGTGGTGGATGCCGTGGGCCGGGCCCGCGACGCCGGGAACGAGGTCATGCTCGCGACCGGGCGCAGCTGGATGGGCACGCATCGCTTCCTGGACCAGCTCGAGATCCGTCCCGAGTTCGTCGTGTGCTCGAACGGCGCCGTCACGATGCGCCGGATCGGATCCGCTGCGGATGACACCGCCACGGACGACGGTCCAGCGGTGGACGAGTACAAGCGCTGGAACGTGGAGACGTTCGATCCCTCCGCCGTGCTCGGTCTGCTGCATGACCGCCTGCCGGACGCGCGGTACATGGTCGAACTCGGATCAGGCCAGCGCCTGTACACCGCGGAGCTCGACGACTGGACCCTCGACGGCGGACGCCAGGTCGGTTTCGCCGAGCTGAGCGCGCAGGAGGTCTCGCGCGTGGTCGTGGTCTCCCCGGGGCACGATGAGGACGACTTCCACCGCCTCGTGCAGGACGCCGGGCTCAACGAGGTCTCGTACGCGATCGGCTGGACCGCGTGGCTCGACATCGCTCCTCGGGGCGTGGACAAGGGCACGGCGCTCGCGCGCGTGCGGGAGTCGCGGGGCGTGCTGGATGACCGCGTGTTCGTCGCCGGTGACGGCCGCAACGACCTCGGCATGTTCGCCTGGGCGCGCGCGCTCGGCGGGCGCGCCGTGGCGATGGGCCAGGCTCCGGACGAGGTCAAGGCCGCGGCCGGCGAGGTCACCGACGACGTCGAGGACGGCGGGCTCGCCACCGCGATCGAGCGCATCGTGTTGACCGTTCCCGTCGTTCCCTGATTCTCTTCTGCGCTTTCATCAGGCCTTCACTCAGCGGCCGCCCAGGGGGTCCGCGGCACAATGGAGAAGCGCTCACAGGGCGCTACCCGGTTCTCCGTTAGACTCGACGCCTGTTCGGTGTGCGCATGCGCGCCGAGGAGAGTTGTCCGAGCGGCCGAAGGACCTGGTCTTGAAAACCAGTGGGCAGCAATGTCCCGTGGGTTCGAATCCCACACTCTCCGCTGAGTGAGCGCAGGGTGGCGCGGTTCACCCGCTGATTCCTGAAAGGCACCGTGTGAGCGCGATGACCCGATCCCGACGTCCCGTCGCCGGGCACGGCCAGCTGCGCAGGCCGTCCGCCTGGAGCCAGCTGATGAAGATGCTCGGCATCACGGCGATCGTGGTGCTCGTCTCCGGTGTCGCCGTCGCTTCCTACGTCGCCTATGACCTCGGCACCACGTTCAGCGCGAACGCGGTCGCCCTGGACGGCGAGAAGTCGGTGCCGCCGGACATCGGCGCGATCAAGGGCGGCGTGAACATGCTTCTCGTCGGCAGCGACGCCTGCGAGCCGGAGTTCTCGGCCGAGTTCGGCGACCGCTGCTCCGACCCCGAGAACGCGGGCGAGCGCAACGACACCAACCTGCTGCTGCACATCTCCGACAGCCCCCGGCGCGTGACGGTCATCACGTTCCCGCGCGACCTCATGGTCCCGATTCCGTCGTGCACGGACTCCGACGGGAACGCGACCAGCGAGATGTCGAAGCAGCCGATCAACGTCACGCTCGAGACCGGTGGTCCGAAGAACGGTCTCGCCTGCGTCGCCCGCACGATCAGCAAGGTCTCCGGACTCGACATCCAGTTCGCCGCCAAGGTCACTTGGGGCGGCGTGATGAAGATCACGGACGCGATCGGCGGCGTCGACGTGTGCATCGCGAACGGCATGAGCGACCCCGACACGGGGCTCGAACTGACCGCGGGCACGCACACCCTGCAGGGCTACTGGGCGCTCCAGTTCTTGCGCACGAGGCACGGTGTCGGGGATGGCAGCGACCTCGGCCGCGGCAGCAACCAGCAGGTGTACATGTCCTCGCTCGCGCGCAAGATGGTCTCGAACGAGGTGCTCGGCAACCCCGGCACGCTGCTGAAGCTCGCCAACACCGTGATGTCGAACGTCACGCCCAGCACGACGCTGACCAGCCCGACTCTGCTCGTGCAGATCGCCCTGGCGATGAAGGACGTGCCGCTGGACCAGATCAACTTCGTGAACTACCCGGTGCTCCAGGACCCTGACGACCCGAACAAGGTCGTCCCCGACACCGACAGCGCAGACCAGCTCTGGGCCGCGCTCGCCGCGAACCAGCCGATCCAGGTCGCCGGCCAGCGCGACGACGCCGTCGTCTCCGCGACGCCCGCACCGACGGATCCTGCGACGACCGATCCCGCCACGACCGATCCCGCCACGACGGATCCGTCGGCGGCGCCGACGCCCGGTGCGACATCGGGCCCGGTCCAGCTGCCGAAGAACGTCTCCGGCCAGTCGGCGGCGCAGCAGACCTGCTCCAACGGCAACGGCTTCAGCGGCTGACGCCCACCGCTTCTGCCTCGACTGCTTCTGCCTCGACGCCCCCTCGCAGCACCGACGCCCCCTCGTGGCGACGTGTCTGCGAGGGGGCGTCGGCGCTGAGCGGGGGCCTCGACGGATCCGGCGCGCGCCCCGCGCCGCGGACCCGCCTGGTTCGCGCGGTGCCTGCGGACCCGTTAGGATGGATGCTGGTGTCCGGCTCGTCGGGCATCTGGAGACGTCGCATAGTGGCCTAGTGCACCACCCTGCTAAGGTGGAGTCCTCTTTAAGGGGACCGAGGGTTCAAATCCCTCCGTCTCCGCCACAGAATTCCTGATCAGAGGCACTTTCAGGCCGATCGATGAGCGCCTTTGCGTGCGGTCTGCGTACGCAATTCTCTCCCACGCTTTGCCTGCTGGCTGTGATGACTGCGTTAGTCGAACTCGCGACGCAGGTACTTGGGTGCCTGCACCCGCCACGCCTCCGTCACGAGCTCGGCGAAATGATCGTCGTCAATCGCCCGCATCCGGAACGCGATCTTCGGCTCGCCCCACCGTGTCGTCTGGCGGAGGAACACGTCTGGCACCATTTCGCGCAACGCGAGCGCATCGAGCTCGTCGGCGACCTTCACGCCGACAACAAGCTCCGACGCCATGACCTCACGGAGATCTTCCGGGACGCTCGGCCACGGCGAGCACTCCCACGCGAAGAGCTTGTTGCGGACGAACCAGGCGGCACCGCTGGTCATCGTGCGCTCCTCGCTGCCGGGCAGACGGGCGGCGACACGACGCAGATCATCGAGCGTGGCCATGCGTAGAGACTAAGCATCCCCTCTGACACGAACGGAATCGCGCTGGGCTTCAAGCAAGGATGGAACCCGATAACAGCAAGCGCTGCCTGTGTGCCGCCGGGTCTCCGCGATGTCTGGCGTACGAGGCGCTGTGTCACGCCCGCCGCACGTTGGTATTCTCGGCCGATAACACTCCGGAGGGAATCCATGACGCGCGACGAACCGGACGACGTGACTGGCAACGAGAGCTGGTCGCTGCCGGTCGTTTGGGTATGGTTCCAGCTGCTCACCATGTCGGTCCTCGTCATCGTCGGCGTGTCCATCCTGGTGCTGACCATGACCGGTCACGCGGGGCCGCCGCTGTGGTTCCTCGCGATCTGGTTCGTCGTCCTCGGGTGGAACGTCTATTGGTGGCTGTTCCGTGTTGCGCATCGAGTCGAGCTCGTCGGTGAGACGTTGCACTGGAAAGCACCATTCGCCAGCGGGGCTTTGTCGGTGGGCGCGATCACCAGTGCGGGGAGGCTCTTCGGCACTTTCTTCTGCGTCCTTCGCGCGCCTGGCCACCAGTCGTTGATCGTCTTCACACAGTCCTGGTCGTTCGAGCCGATGCTCGCCGCGCTGAACCGGCTCAACCCTGCCGTGCCTCCCCAAGAGCCGTCGCGGTAGGTCGGACCCTCATCGGCCTGGCATCAGATCCGCATCGGACGACGCTCGTGAGCGCGCGAAGAACCTGGGCGCGAGCGTTGCCTTGGTAGGGTGGAGGTCAACGGGGTCCGAGGGCTCGCATCCTCCGTCTTCGTCACGAATCCCTGATCCGCGATCCTTTCTGGGGCTGCCGGATCCGCGCCTCCTCGGGGGAAGGACATCCCGCATGGCGGTCGAGCCTGGTATCTACCAGCACTTCAAGGGCGCTCGCTACGAGGTCATCGCCGTGGGTCGCCACAGCGAGACCGAGGAGCAGCTGGTCTTCTACCGCAAGCTCTACGACGACTACAGCCACTGGGCACGGCCGCTCGCGATGTTCGAGGAGCACGTCGAGCGCGACGGGTACAGTGGCCCGCGCTTCGCCCGGATCGCCTGAGTCCCGGACCGCCCGAGTTCGGATCCCCCCGCGTCGCCCTGTCCCGTGTCGGCGCCGTGCGCGATGATGGCCTCATGGCCGAGATCAAGACCCAGCCCACGACCGCGGACGTCCCTGCTTTCCTCGACGCGGCGACGCCGGAGCGCCGCCGGCTCGACGGTCTCGCGCTCGCCGAGATCTTCGGCGAAGTGACCGGCGCCGAGCCCGTGCTCTGGGGGCCGACGATGGTCGGCTACGGCACCTACCGCTATCGCGGCGCCAGCAGCGAGGGCGACTGGCCTCGGGTCGCGTTCTCGCCCCGCAAGGCGCAGTTGTCGCTCTACGGCCTGAAGGATCTGCCCGAGGGTGCGGCTCTCCTGCCGAGCCTCGGGAAGTACACCGAGGGGCGCGGATGCGTCTACGTGCGCAAGCTCGACGACATCGACCTCGGCGTGCTGCGCCGGCTCGTCCAGATCGCGTGGAACCGCGGCGAGGATCCGGAGGACTGAACTCCATGTCGAACGACCGCGCATCCGCGTTCCTCGCTCTGCATCACGGATCCGGCTTCGTGCTCCCCAACGCGTGGGATCCGGGATCGGCGCGCATGCTCGCGCAGCTCGGCTTCCCCGCGATCGCGACGACGAGCGCCGGCATCGCCTGGTCGCTCGGCGTGCCCGACGGCGGGGCGGTCGACCTCGACACGATGCTGGAGAAGGTCGCGGCGATCGTGGCGGCGGTCGACGTCCCGGTCACCGCGGATCTCGAGTCCGGCTACGGGGACGACCCGCAGGACGTCGCGCGCACTGTGCTGCGCGCGACCCAGATCGGCGTGGTCGGCGGCAACCTCGAGGACACGGACGGAGGTGCGCTCTTCGGCATCGACGAGGCGACCGAGCGGATTGCCGCGGCCCGCGATGCGGCGCCGCGGGGGACCTTCGTGCTCAACGCCCGTACGGACGCGTACTTCTTCGGCGGCGCGGCGGATCCCTTCGCCGAGACCGTGGCCCGTGCGCAGCGCTACGTCGAGGCCGGCGCGGACTGCGTCTTCGTTCCGGGCGTGAACGACGAGGACAGCATCCGGCGCCTGGTCGCCGAGATCCCGGTCCCGCTCAACATCGTGGCCGGTCTCGCCTCGCACGTCATCCCGGCGCCGGAGCTCTTCGCGCTCGGCGTGAAGCGGGTGAGTCTCGGCGGCAGCCTCGCCCGTGCCGCGCTGACCGCGCTCGAGCGCGCGGGGCGCGAGCTGCTCGACACGGGCACGCTCGGCTTCCTCGACGGCGCCCTCCCTTACGCAGAGGTGCAGCGCCGGTTCGCCGACTGAACGGCACGGCGCGCTCTCGGCGAACGGGCCGGCCCTCTGCGGAGAGCCGGCCCGCACGGCGAGGGGCTCAGCGCCCGATGCTCGACATGTCGGCGTAGCGCTCGCCGGCCGCACGCGGGAGATCGGCGAGGGCGGCGAGCTGCCCCGCCGTGAGCGCGAGCGCGTCCGCGCCGACGTTCTCCTCCAGGCGGGACACCCGCTTGGTGCCGGGGATCGGCGCGATGTCGTCGCCCTGGGCGAGCACCCAGGCGAGCGCGACCTGCGCCGGAGTCGCGTCGAGCTCGGCGGCGATCCGCTCCACGGCGTCGACGATCCGCAGGTTCGCGTCGAGGTTCTCCCCGGCGAAGCGCGGGTTGCTGCGCCGGAAGTCGCCGGCGTCCAGGTCTTCGGCCTTCCGGATCGCGCCCGTGAGGAAGCCGCGGCCGAGCGGCGAGTACGGCACGAGGCCGATCTCGAGCTCGCGCAGCACAGGCAGCAGCTCCTCCGCGGGATCCCTGGTCCACAGCGAGTACTCGGTCTGCAGCGCGGTCACCGGATGCACCGCGTGCGCGCGGCGGATCGTGGCCTCGCCCGCTTCGGACAGGCCGTAGTGCAGGACCTTGCCCTCGGAGACGAGTTCGGCGAGGGCTCCGACGGTGTCCTCGATCGGTGTCTCCGGATCCATCCGGTGCTGGTAGTAGAGATCGATGCGATCGGTGCCGAGGCGCCGCAGCGAGCCCTCGACGGAGCGCCGCACGTTCTCCGGAGTGCCGTCGAGCGCCCGGCCGCCCTCACTGCGGGCGTGCACGCCGAACTTCGTGGCGATCACGACGCCGTCGCGCCGCCCCGCGAGTGCGCGGCCGACGAGCTCCTCGTTCGTGTGCGGGCCGTACATCTCGGCGGTGTCGAGCATCGTGACGCCGAGATCGAGCGCACGGTGGATCGTGCGGATGGATTCGGCCTCGTCCGTGTTCGCACCGGAATAGAAGGCCGACATGCCCATGCAGCCGAGCCCGAGGCGGCCGACGGAGAGGGTGCCGAGAGTCGCGTGCTTCATCGCGATCCCCCTCAGCCCGCGGACAGCACGGACAGCACGTTGCCCGCCGGGTCGGTGAACCAGGCGATGTCGGGCCCGCGGCCGGGTCCGCCGTGTGCGATGCCCTTCTCGTCCGTGCCGAAATCGGGATCTGTGTAGATCTTGGTGATCACGCCGCGGCCGTTGAGGTCATCGACCGCCGCCTCGACGTCGTCGACCGGGAAGTTCAGGATCGTGAAGTTCGCCGGCGTGTGATCCGGTTTGGCATAGACGAGGATGGATCCGCCCTGCGGCAGGCGGATGTCGAGGAACCCCATCGGGTTGGTCGAGACGTCCAGGCCGAGGGTCTCGCCGTAGAAGGTCCGGGCCGCGTCGACGTCATCGACGCTGAACCCGCTGAATGCGTGCGTGGGCTGGAAGGCGGTCATGGTCCCAGCATGCGCTCCTGGGAGGCGCGGGGTCCAGGGTCGATGCCGTGTCTCGCGCGAACGCTCCGGTCGCCGCGGCGCTCACGCGGTCGCCGCGACCTCTGCCTGCACCGCCCGGCGGAACGCGAACTCCGCGTTCGCGAACACGACGTAGAGCAGGAGCCCCGGCACGAGTGCGCCCAGCACGGGCTGCACGACGACCGCGGCCGCCGAGATCCCGAGCAGTACGAGCGCGAACACGCTGAAGTACCAGCGCCGGACCGACAGGTAGATCGCGGCCTTCACGATGGCACGCACCGACGCCTGCGGGTACAGCACGAGACCGGCGAGCGCCGAGGTGCACGTCACCAGAGCCCAGGCCGCCACCAGGGCGAACGTCGGCGCGAGCAGGGGCGCCCAGACCGTGCCGGTCAGGATCGCGCCGTCGTACAGGACGAAGCCGATCACGAGTGCCGTGACGAGGCCGAGCAGCGCGGCCGCCGCGCCGCGGCTGCGGAAGCCGTGCCAGAACGCGGCGAACGGACGCGGGGGCTCCTCGCCGCGCATGCGGCGGAAGACCTCGAAGGCCCCCGCGAGCGACGGGGCGAGCGTGAGGGAGAGCAGCAGCACGGTCGGCCAGGCCTGCAGCGCATCGCGCGAGGCGAACAGCAGCACGGCGAGCGGCAGGTTCGCGAGCACGAGCAGCAGATCCGTCATCAGGATCGTGTACGCGTACCCGAACATCGACTCCATGGTCTCCTGGCGCAGATGCAGGATCCGCCGCCGCGACGGGCGGGCCTGGGCGCGATCGCCGCTCACCGCGCTCATCCCTTCATCCCGCTCGTCGCGATGCCGCTGATGAAGTAGCGCTGTCCGGCGAGGAAGATGACCAGGATCGGGATGATCGAGATCACCGATCCGGTCATGATCAGCGCGTACTGCGCGGAGTACTGGCCGATGAACGACTTGAGTCCGATCTGCACGGTCCACAGCTCGTTGCTGGAGAGGTAGATGAACGGTCCCATGTAGTCGTTCCACGTGTTCACGAACGTGAGCAGGGCGAGTGAGGCGAGGGCGGGCTTCGAGAGCGGCAGGATGATCCTCGCCCAGATGCCGTAGTCGCTGAGGCCGTCGATCCGCGCGGCCTCGTTGAGCTCATCCGGGATGGTCATGTAGTACTGCCGCATCAGGAACACCCCGAACGCGCCGAACGCCTGCAGCAGGATGAGCGCCGTGAACGTGTTCGTCAGGCCCGCCTTCTGCATCATCACGTACTGCGGGATCATGTAGGCCTGCCACGGCACCGCGATCGTCGCGATGTAGGCGAGGAACAGGGCGTCCCGGCCGGGGAAGCGCACCTTGGAGAAGCCGTAGGCGGCGAAGCTGCCCGTGAGCACCTGCAGGATCGTGATGACGATCGCGAGGAATGCGGAGTTCGCGAGGTAGCCGGCCATCGGTATCTGGGTCCAGATCTCCGCGTAGTTGCTCCACACCCAGGTGGTCGGCAGCCACTGCACGGGCACCGTGAGCACCTGGTCGTCATGCTTGAACGACGAGGACAGCATCCACAGGAACGGCAGCAGCACGACGGTCAGCAGGACCACGAGCAGTGCGTACATCCCGATGCGGCCGATCCGCTCGCGGCCCCTCCGCGTGCGGCGCCGGGGGACGGACGGGGATGGCACGCGCCCGCCGTCGAGCTCCTGAGCGAGGTCGGATGTGAGAGCGGACATCAGCGCTCCCTCCTCTGCTGGATCCGGAACTGGAAGACGGTCACGATCAGGACGATCAGGAACAGCACGAGCGAGATCGCCGAGGAGTACCCGAACTGACCGTTCAGGATGCCGTCCTGGTAGATGAGCTGCGAGAGCACGAGCGTCGCGCGCCCTGGGCCGCCGCCGGTCATCACGAAGATGAGGTCGAACACCTTGAAGCTCGACACGCTCAGCAGCACGAGCACGAGGAACGTGGTGGGCCGCAGCGACGGCAGTGTGATGTTCCAGAACGTGCGCCACCGGCCGGCGCCGTCCATCGCGGCGGCCTCGTAGTACTCCTGAGGGATGGCCTGGAGCCCGGCGAGGAACAGCACCATGTAGTAGCCCATGTCGCGCCACACGCTCGTGATGATCACCGCGGGCAGCGCCCAGCCGGTGCTCGAGGTCCAACCCGGCGGATTCGCGATCCCGAGCAGATGCAGGAACTGGTTGATCGGCCCGTTCACCGGATCGAAGAGCATGTTCCACACGATCGCGATCGCGACGAGCGAGGTGATGTACGGGAAGAAGATGGCGACCCGGAAGAACGCGATGCCGCGCAGTTTCTGGTTGAGCAGGATCGCGAGCCCCAGCGCGCAGACGAGGGTCAGCGGCACATGACCGATCGCGTAGAGCAGGGTGTTGCCCAGGGCGACGTGGAAGTTCTGGTCGCCGAACAGGCGGGTGAAGTTCTTGATCCCGGCGAAGGTGGGCGGGTTGTACGCATCCCAGTTCATGAACGCCAGCACGAAGGCGGCGAGCACCGGCACGAGCGTGAACAGCGCGAATCCGAGGAAGTTCGGCAGGATGAAGCTCCAGCCGATGAGGATGCTGCGCCGGCGCATCCGTCGGCTCGCGACCGTGCGCTGCACCGTTGCGGGCGGGCGGTCCGTGGTGGTGGTCATGTCTCTCTCTGCTCCGATTCGGGGAGGGGGTTCAGTGGCGTCGAGGGCCCTTCGTCTCGCTGCGCTCGCTCAGGGACCGGTGGGTCAGCGGTCCCTGAGCGAGGAGCGCAGCGACGAGACGAAGGGCGGTCAACGACCCCGTCGTGTCACTGGTTCAGCACCTCGGAGGTCACGCGGCTCTGCATCTCGGAGATGCCGTCGGCCACCGACTTGCTGCCGGTCATGATGAGCTGATGCTCCTGATCGAGCACACCCTGCAGCTGGGCCGCGAGCGGTCCGGTCGCGCCGTCGGGGCGGATCGTGTCGGGCGTGAACGCCTTCTTCGAGGTCGCGTCCTGCGGCATGCCCTTCAGGGCGAAGTACTGCGTCGTGATCTCGTCGCTGTGGTACGCCGGCACGATGCCGATCGACGCGACGGCCTTGGCGCCGTCAGGGCCTGCCGCGAAGGACAGGAACTTCTTCGCCGCGTCCTGGTTCTTGGAGTTCTTGTTGATCCCGAAGCCGGTGGGGCCGCCCATGGTGGTGATCTTGGATCCGCTCTTGATCTGCGGGATCGGCGCGATGCCCCAGTCGACGGACGTGGTGCCCGCGGCCGTGTCGGCCAGCAGCGGCGAGATGAGCCAGGTGCCCATCGGGACCATGGCGGCCTTGCCGGTCTCGAAGATCGTCTTGTACTGGGCCTGCTGGCTCTTCGCGGTGCCGTAGTCGAGGATCGTCCCGTCCTTCTGCATGCCGAGCGTGAGGTCGTACTGGTCCTTCATCCAGGAGTAGTCGGGCTTGTCGAAGGCCTTGTCCTGCTGCGCGGACGCGTAGCCCTGCACGAGCGAGTTCCAGGTGTGGATGTACGCGCCGTAGACCTTGTCCGCGCCGTCGCCCTTCGTGAGTTTCTTGGCATCCGCGGCGAACTCGTCCCAGGTGAGGGCCGAGGGGTCGGAGACGCCCGCGTCCTTGAGCAGCTGCTTGTTGTAGAACAGCACGCTGAAGTCCTGGCGGTAGGGGACCGCGTAGTAGGTGCCGTCGGCCTTGTACTCGTCGAGTGCGGGGATCTTGTCGGCGGGCAGTGCCTTCACCAGGTCGTTCACGCCGACGAGCTGCTTCTTCTGCGCGTATCCGCCGAAGTCGGTGAGGTTCTTGACAGTGATGATGTCGGTCGTGTCGCCGCCGGCGAGCATCGTCGTGACCTTGTCCTCGTAGTTCGCGGCGAGGATGTCGACCGGTTCGATCGTGATGTCGGGGTTCGCCGTGTGGAACGCGTCGAAGAGGGCCTTGAACTCGGGCGTCTGCGCGTAGTTCCATACCGAGACGCGCAGTGTGGTGCTGCCGCCGCCCGAGGCGGTGGAGGCCGGGGCGGACGTGCCGGCGCAGCCGGCGAGGGCGAGCGCCGCCGCGGCGACGGTGCCGACGGCGATGAGGGATCGCTTCATGCGAGGTTCTCCTTCTGAGGTGGAATCGGGTGGAATCGGGTGGTGCCGGGGGGAAGAGGAGGAGCGGCTCAGGCGCTGAGCTGCAGGGCGTCGACGGTGACCTCCTCGTACAGGGGCAGGCCTGCCGCGAAGCGCTCGAGCTCGTCGAGCGCGGCGTCGGTCATGCGGTACAGCTCGGTTCCGAGCGAGCCCGCCAGATGCGGCGTGATCATCACGTTCGGCAGGCCGTACAACGGCGAGTCGGCGGGCAGCGGCTCGGGATCCGTCACGTCGAGGATCGCGTTGAGGCGGCCGGTCGCGCACTCGCGCTCGAGCGCGGCCGTGTCGATCACGCTGCCCCGGGCGGTGTTGATGACGGTCGCATGATCCCGGAGTGCGGCGAGCTGCGCCGTGCCGATCATGTGCCGGGTCGACGGCAGCTCAGGGGCGTGCAGCGACAGCACGTCCACGCGGGGCAGCAGCTCTTCGAGCGTGGTGTGCACGCCACCGGCCGCGGCGATCTCGGATGGGTCCGCGTACGGATCCGCCACGAGGACGGTGACGTCCTCGAGCTGCTGCACGATGTCGACGACGCGGCGGCCGACGCGGCTGAAGCCGACGACGCCGATCGTCAGACCGAGGTTCCCGAGCCCGCCGAACCGCTCCGCCCTGAGCCCGTTCTGCCGGCGCGTCTCGGGGTCGGCGGCGATGAACGGCGCCTTCTTGCCCGCGAAGATGATCGCGGCGAGCGTGAACTCCGCGACGGGCACCGCGTTGACCTCGGCGACCGAGGCGGCACGGATCCCGCGTCGCCAGAACTCCTCGCTCACCTGGGGGCGGATGGAGCCGGCGCAGTGCAGCATCGCGCGCAGGTTCGGCATCCGGTCCAGGCGCTCGGCGTCGAGGCGAGGGGCGCCCCAGCCGGTCAGGAGCACCTCGACCGAGGCCAGTCGCTCGGACAGCGCGGGGTCGTCGAGATCCTCGGTGAAGACCGGCTCCGGGACGGTCGCGATGCGGCGCAGTCGTGCGATGCGTGCGGGGTCGAACTGGCGCTCGAACACCTCGCGGGACATCACGACGAGAGCGTTGGGGGTGGTCGTTGCGGTCATTCCCGGAGGTTCCCGTCCTTCGTCAGATCCGGACGAGGCAGGCATTGCGTCGTCGCTGAACTCAGTAGATACTCGGACTCGTTCGAGACGAAACCAAACATTCAGAGTCGAACAGATACAAGCACAAGCGAAGGTTGAACCATGACGCGGAACCCCGATGCGGACACCCTCTCGCGGGTCAGCGCGCACGCCGTGCCGCCGCCCGGAACAGCCGTGAGCGCCGCGGAATTCCGCGGCCCGTTGTACGCGGAGTGGGGCTCGGCGATGCGCGAGGAGGCGCTGCTCGCGACGTTCGGGAGCGCCACCGCCGCGGCGCTGCGCGAACGGGTGGGGATCCCCTCGATCGAGCGCCGCGACGTCTGGATGCACGCGGATCCGAACACGATCGAACGGATCCTGGCGGACGCCGGGGGCGACCGCGACCGCCCCTGGGCCGGCGCCCTCGGCTCGCTGTTCGCCCGTTACGTCCGCGACGGCGACCGGGCGACCTACGAGCGCGCGGTGTCCGCGCGGCAGGAGCGGCTGAGCCGCGCCGTGGTGGCCGCGGCCGTGACCGACGAACCGGGGTGGATCGACGAGGCGGCGGACGGCGTCGTGGTGCTGTGCGAGCAGAGCACCTGGTCGCTGCCCGCGCACGACGACGCGCATGCCCGGCGCGGGTTCGTGCTGCCCGATGTGGCCTCCCCGTATCTCGATCTCGTCGCGGGCGAGATCGTCGCGCAGCTTGCTGTCGCAGACCGCGTCATCGGCCCGCGCTGGGACGAGAGCTGGCCCGGTCTGCGCGAGCGCATCCGGCACGAGGCCGAGACGCGCGTGTTCCTTCCGTTCGAGACCCGGGACGACCTGTGGTGGCTCGGTTACTGGCGCGACGTCAACAACTGGAACCCCTGGATCCTCGGCAACGTGCTGCTCGCCGCGGTGCTACTGGTCGACGACACCGACCGCATCGCCCGTCTGCTCGCGCGCGGGCTCGACAGCCTCGACCGCTACGTCGCGGAGCTGCCCGCCGACGGGGCGATCGACGAGGGCGTCGCCTACTGGTGGAACGGCGCCGGCCGCATGCTCGAGATGCTGGACACCGTGGCCGCGATCACGGACGGCGGACTCGACGCCACCGGGATCCCCGTCGTCGCCGAGGTCCTGCGGTTCCCGATGCGCATGCACCTCGGCGGGGCCTGGTACGTGAACGTGGCCGACGGCTGGGCGCGCTCGCGCGGGCACGAGCCCTGGCAGCTCCCGTTCCGCTGGGGGAGCCTCACCCGAGACGCGAGGGTGACGGAGTGGGCACGGGCCGCCCGCCGGCCGGGCGCGCCCGTGGCGGACGCCGCGGGAGGGCTGCCGCGGCTGGTGCGCGCGCTCGCCGACACCGCCTGGCGGGACGCCGTCCCGGCAGCCGCACCGCTTCCGGAAGCGGTGTGGCTGCCGTCGGTCCAGGTGCATGTGCGGCGCGCCACCGCCGGCTCCGCCGCGGGACTCGCGCTCGCCGCGAAGGGCGGTGCGAACGACGAGAACCACAATCACAAGGACCTCGGATCCTTCCTGGTCGCCGCGGGCGGCCGACAGCTGCTCGTCGACGTGGGGAAGCCCACCTACACCGCGCAGACCTTCAGTGCCGAGCGCTACCTGATCCGCGCGATGCAGAGCGGCTGGCACAGCACCCCCGCGCCGTTCGGGCTCGAGCAGGGCGAGGGCCCCACGTTCGCGGCCCGGGTGATCGCCGCGCCGCAGGGTGAGTCGGGATCGACTCGCCCCACAGTCCGCGAGGCGGATGAGGCCGGGGAGACCGGGGAGTTCGAGCTGGAGCTTGCGGGCGCCTACCCGCTCCCTGCGGGCGACTGCTGGCGCCGCACATTCCGGTTCCATGCCGGCGGCGCGGGCGCGGGCGCGGACCGCATCGAGGTCGTGGACCGGTGGCGGCTGACGGCTGACGGCACCCACCGGATCCACCTCATCGCCGCCGGCGAGGTCACGCGCTCCGGCGGCGCGGTCGAGATCGCGGCCGACGGGCGGAGGATCCGCATCGCCGCGGACGACGGGAGCGCCCCGGTCCTGCCCTCGCTCGAGGCGTGGGAGCTGGACGACCCAGAGCTCATCGCCGTATGGGGTCCGCGGCTGACCCGCCTCGTCTACGACGTCGGGGGACGAGCCGGCACGTTCGCGACCGTGATCGAGGAGCTGTCGTGAGCGGGCGGGATCCGCTCTTCGCCCTGCAGCGCCGGGAGCGGATCATGGACGAGATCCGCGAGCACGGCTCCGTCAGCGTCTCCACGATCGCGGCCCGCCTGGGCGTGAGCGAGCTCACGATCCGGCGCGACATCAATACGCTCGCCCAGCAGGGGCTCGTCACGCGCGTGCACGGCGGGGCCACCCTGCGCAGCGCCCTCGAACCAGGGCTCAGCCCCGCGCTCACCGGGCACGACCCGGCCGTCACGCGCTACACGATCGGGATGGTGGTGCCCTCGCTCGACTACTACTGGCCGCCCATCGTGCACGGCGCGAGAGCCCAGGCCGCCCAGCTGCGCGCCCGGCTGCTGCTGCGCGCATCGACGTACGACCTGCGGGACAACCGCCGCCAGGTCGAGGCGCTGCTGAACACCCCGGGTCTGCACGGTCTCATCGTCGCCCCCGACACGTTCGGCGAGAACGCGGTCGAGATGCTGGAGTGGCTCGACGCGCTGCCCGTGCCCGTCGTGCTCGCGGAGCGCCGGGTGCGCGCTGCGGCCGCCGCGCCGCATCTGGACTCGGTCGTCTCCGATCACACCGCAGGCGCCGCGCTCGCCGTACGGCACCTGCACGAGCAGGGGCACGAGCGCATCGGCCTGATCACCGAGACCGAGCGTCCCACCGGGCGCTACGTCCGGCGCGGGTGGGAGAGCACCCTGCGATCTCTCGGACTGCCGACCGACGCCGCCAGCATCAACGGCGTGCGCTTCGACACGGCGGGTCGCGAGCAGGCGATGGACGACGCACTCAAGGTCATTCGCGACACCGCCACCACGGCGGTCATCGTGCTCCCGGATCCGCAGGCGCTCGCGCTCGAGCAGCACGTGCTGGACCGGGGGCTCCGCGTGCCGCACGATCTCGCGATCGTCGCCTATGACGACGATGTCGCCCGGTTCGGCGACCCCGCGATCACCGCCGTCCGTCCACCCAAGCAGCACGTCGGACGCGAGGCCGTGAACCTGCTCATCGCCCGGCTCGACGCGGGCGGCGGCCGCCCGGCCTTCCGGGTGAAGCTCAGCCCCGAGCTGCACGTGCGCGAATCCTCGCTGCGCCCGAGCATCCAAGCCCCTCTCGTGAAGGAGACCTCGTGACCGCCTTCGATCCCGCCCGACTGATCCTGCCGCCGGAGGACCGCGCGCTCTCGCCGCACACGGGATGGACGCGCGGGCACTGGGCCGCCGTGGCCGACCACCTGCTGCTTTCGCTGCGGCCGTACTTCACGTCCACGCGCAGCCAGGTGCGCCTGCCGGGGCGGACCAGCAGCAGCGGGGCCGCCAGCGACGGGCTGGAGGGCTTCGCGCGCTCGTTCATGCTCTTCGCCTTCCGCCTCACCGGCGAACGCGGGGCGGATCCGCACGGGTTCCTGGACTGGTACCGCGACGGACTCGTCGCCGGTACCGACCCGTCGAATCCGGAGCGGTGGATCCTGCCCGCCGAGCAGGCGCAGGCAGAGGTCGAGGCCGCCTCGATCGCCCTCGGGTTGCAGCTCACCCGGCCCTGGCTGTGGGACACGCTCGACGCCGTGGCGCAGCAGCGCATCGTGGACTGGCTGTCCCTGAACCCCGTGGGCTGGTACCCCGACAACAACTGGCTGTGGTTCCGGATCACCGTCGAGACGTTCCTCGCCTCGGTCGGCGGACCGCATGACCCCGCGCGGATCGCGTCCGATCTCGCCCGCATCGAGGACTACTACCAGGCCGACGGCTGGTGGGCCGACGGCACATGGCGCGCCTACGACTACTACTGCGGCTGGGCGATGCACCTGTATCCGTTGCTCTGGGCGGGGTCGCAGGGATCCGCGGACTTCGGATCCGGCGCGCTCGCGCCCGTGTTCCGCGCCCGGCTGACCGAGTTCCTCGATGACTACGTGACGCTCACCGGCGCGGATGGCGTGCCCGTGCTGCAGGGGCGCAGCCTCATCTACCGGTTCGCGACGGCCGCGCCGCTCTGGATGGGCGCGGTCACCGGCGCCACGCAGCAGCCGCTCGGCCTGCTGCGCCGGGCCGCTTCGGGTCAGCTGCGCGCGTTCGTGGAACGAGGGGCGGTCGACGAACGGGGTCTGCTCACGATGGGGCTGTTCGGCGAGTGGCCGGCGATGGCGCAGTCGTACTCGGGCGGCGGATCGCCGTACTGGGCGTCGAAGGGGTTCCTCGGCCTCGTGCTGCCGGCGGACCACGAGGTGTGGACCGCCGTCGAGGAACCGCTGCCGATCGAGCAGGGCGATGTGCGCCGGGTGATCCGGCCCGCCGGCTGGCTCGTCAGCGGCACCGCGGCCGACGGCATCGTGCGCGTGATCAACCACGGGGCGGACCACGCGTTCGAGGGCGACCGCATCGGCGACTCCGCGCTGTACGCCCGGTTCGGCTACTCCAGCGCGACGCTGCCGCCGCTCATCGGCGCGACGATCGACGATCCTGCCGACAGCATGGTGGGCGCGCTCGACGCCGAGGGGCGTTCCACGCACCGCACCGGGTTCGTCCGCGGCGCGTTCGGCGACGACGGCATCGCCGCGTTCGCGAGCTCGACGGCCGACGCGCACTGGGTGGACTCGAGCAACGACCCGCCGACGTACGACCACGGATCCGGACGTGCGGGCGTCGTGACGGACGGGCCCCTGCTCGCGACGGCGAGCGTCGTCCGCGGGTCGTGGGAGGTGCGGGCGACCCGGCGGCTGCCTCAGGAGGGCGTCGCTGCGGCGCCGCTGCCGGTGCGCGTGAGCGGCTGGCCGCTGACCGGGTCCGCTGCGGCGATCGCGGAGAGCGAGGACGCCGCAATCGCGCTCGATCTGGACGGGGTGCGCTCCGAGCTCCGCGCGCTGTCGGGGGCGGCGACGGCCTCGATCCGCACCGAGGCCGGCGTCTCACCGATCGGCGAGGTCGCCTCGATCCCGCGGCTCGACTTCGCCGAGGTGGGCGAGGGCGACGTCGTGATCGCAGCGATCCGCCTGGGGCGCGGAGCCGACCCGGCGCCGTCGGCGCGGGCGGTCGTGTCCGATGCGGGCGAGGCTGTCGTCGAGGTGTTCTGGCCGGACGGCGCGGTGAGCGCGGTGCGGATCGGCTGAGGCCGCTCGGATCGGGGACTCGCCCCGCGGTCCTCGGTCCGGCTCGTCAGCCCGCGGTCGTGAGGCGGATCGCGTTCGCCCAGGGATCCTCGAACGCGAGCGTTCGTCCGTCGTCACGCACGGGGACGCCGAAATGCGTCATGCGCTCGGCGACGGAGCCGAGGTCATCCGCCCCCGGCAGGACGATGTCGACGCGGCCGAGGCCCAGCGCCGGGGAGCGCCGGCCCGCACCCGCGCTGTTCCACGTGTTCATCGCCATGTGGTGGTGGTAGCCGCCGGCGCTCACGAACAGCGCCGATCCGCCGAGCTCCGAGGTGGTCTCGAAGCCGAGTCGGTGCACGTAGAACTCGCGCGCCGAGGCCACGTCGCCGACCGAGAGGTGCACGTGGCCGACGCTCGCGCCGCCGATCACAGGGTCTGCGGTGCCGCTCTCGGTGAGATGCTCGCCGAGGAACGCGTTCGGATCCAGGTACAGGGTGTCCATCTCGATCCGGCCGTGCGCCCAGCTCCACTGCGTGCGGTCGCGATCCCAGTACAGTTCGACTCCGTTGCCCTCGGGATCCGTGAAGTAGAACGCCTGGCTGACCAGGTGATCCGCGCTGCCGGTGAAGGTTCCGGGGGCGTGCTGCGCGACGGAGTACAGCGCGGCGGCGAGGGCCGCCTGCGTCTCGAACAGGATCGCGGTGTGGAACAGTCCCGCCGCGCGCGGCGCCGCGTGCTTCAGGTCGGGGCTGTGCTGCAGGATCACCACCGGCGTCGTGCCGCGGCCGAGCACCACGCGGTCGCCCTCGGCGGACAGGACCCGCAGCGTGACCGCCTCGCGGTAGTACGCGGTCATCGCGTCGAGATCGGCGACGAGCAGCGTCACAGCGCCCATCGCGGTGTCGGCGGCGAGGAGGTCGGAGCGGGATGAGGTCACGGTCTATGCAACCGAATGGACCTGGGATCCATTCCTGGCAGACGCGCGCCCGCGGGGCCGAATCGCGTCCGCGTGCGGCTCAGGGCCGCAGCGCCGCCTCCCAGCGCGTGCCCGTGGTGAGCAGCCGAGGGAGGCCCGCCACGAGTCCGCGCCGGGGGAGCGCGCTCATCATCGCGCTCTCGGCGGGCAGCCGGCGCTGCTCGCCCCGGCTCAGCCGCTGCAGCGCGTGCAGCAGCGCGAGCGGGTGCGATTCGAGAGCGCTGTGCCCGTTGTCGATCTCGACGAGCACCGTGTCGGGTGCGGCCGCGGCCACGCGGCGCGCCACCGCGGCGGGGGTGCGCAGGTCGCGCGAGCCGGTCAGCAGCACGGTGGGCCAGTCGAAGCCGGCCGCCGCGGCCGGCAGGTCGAACGGTTCGCCGGCGAACCGGGGGAACCTGTCGGCGACCGCCGCGTAGGTGAGCGAGGGGTCGAGGGCGGATCCGTCCGGATCCGGCCCGAATCCCAGTTCGCGGAACGCGATCGCGCCGACCAGGTCGAACTCGTAGAACCCCGGCACGTGCGCCTCGGACTCGGCCTTGTCGACGTACGCCTCCAGGGCCGACCACACCGATCCGTGCCCGCGGGAGTCGTGGCGGGGACGTCCGCTCCGATCCGTGCGCCGGGCGTCGTGCACGCGCTGGCGCAGCAGCGGTTCGAGGAGCCCCTCTCCGCCGAGCTCATAGGCCGCGCGCAGCACGCCGAGGAGGATGCGCGGATCCGATCCGTCGTCGAGCAGTTCGCGCACCGAGGCGGCGATCCGGGTGTCGCCGTCGAGGAACAGCTCGCGGATCATCGCGCGCTCGGCGTCGCGATCCGCGACCGACTGGAGGGCGGAGTCCAGCAGCATCCCGGCGACCCGGCCGGGGTGGCGGGCGCCGAACGCCGCCGCGACGTAGCTGCCGTACGAGGACCCGGAGACGTACGCGCGGTGCACGCCCTCCCGCTCCAGGACGGCGGCGAGGTCGTCGATCACGTCGACCATGCGCATCGCCGAGAGCGGCAGGCTGCGCCCCTCGAGGTCGGTGCGGGACAGGCCGACGCCGCGGTGCTCCATCATGATGACGTCGAGCCCGAGGGCGGCGGCCCTGCGCCGGAACCGCCGGTAGGGGAGCACGGATCCGAGTCCCGGGCCGCCGGGGATCACGACGATCGGCGCCGCGGAGCGCGGTCCGCTGCGCACGTACGCGAGATCGAAGGCCGGTGCGGTCGGCGTCGCGGGGCGGCGCACCCGGCGCACCCCGCGCACGGAGGCGGCGAGCAGACGAGGCAGCGCGCTGGGCGCGTGCGTTCCGCGTCCCGCCTCGCTCTTCGTGTTCGCCATGGGTCGATTATGCGTGCCGGGCGCTCAGCGGGCGCTGTCCGGAAGCTATCAGCGGGGTTAAGGTCCGCGTTCGGGTCTCAGGCCTCGGGCTTGGCCATCGACTCCACGGCGTCGTCGGCCTCGGTCACGATCGCGGCCATCGCGGTCGCGGCCGCCTCGGGGTCGCGCGAGGTGATCGCGGCCGCGACGTCCTGATGCAGCCGCAGGGCGGTCGCATCCGCGCGATGCGGCATGAGCGCGTGCGCCGTGCGTCCGTGCAGCAGCTCGGCGACCACATCGGTGAGACCGGCCAGGTAGGGGTTGCCCGAGCCGCGCAGCACGGCCGCGTGGAAGTCGATGTCGTGCTGCAGGTAGACGGGCTCGTCGGCCCTGTCGCCGTGCTCGACCATCCCGAGCACCGCCCTGACGAGCGTGGCGCGCTGTTCGGGGGAGGCGTGCGCGGCGGCGAGGCGTGCGGCGAGCGGCTCGATCGCGGAGCGCAGCTGGCTGAGCTCGTGCAGGGCGCCGAGCCGGTCGGATCCGTCCAGCCGCCAGCGGATCACCTCGGGCGCGTACGGACTCCAGCGCTCGGCCGGCAGGACCTCGACTCCGGCCCGGCGGCGCACCTCGACCATGCCCATCGTCTCGAGCACGCGCACCACTTCGCGCATCGCCGAGCGGGAGGCCCCGTACTCCGCGGCGACGTCGGCCGTGAGCAGCCGGGCGCCCGGTGCCAGCTCGCCCTCCACGATGCGCATGCCGATCGCGTCGAGCAGCCGGCGGTGCTGCGCGGATGCCGCCTCGCGGGTCCCTTCTGCCATGAAGCCCATTATGGCGATAGCCCGGCAAGAACGACGTCGAAACCCCTTGTAGATCTGTGTATAGCAGACCGGTGCTTGATTAAGTCCTACTTATCGCTTACGCTGAGGCGAAATCTCTCCGCCAGACCAAGGAAGCTCATGGCCATGTCATCGAACCTTCTCGCCGCCGTTCCCGGAACGCTCCTCACGGCCGCAGATCCCGTCCCGCCCACGACGACCGCCCCGGAATGGGTGCTGATCCTCGCGGCGCTCATCGGCATCGCGACCATCGTGGTGCTGATCACCTGGGTCAAGCTGCATCCGTTCCTCTCGCTCCTGATCGGTGCGCTCGTCACCGGCCTCGTCGCCGGCATGTCCGCGACGCAGACGGTCACGAGCTTCTCCAACGGCTTCGGATCCACGGCCGGCGGGGTCGGCGTGCTGATTGCCCTCGGCGCGATCTACGGCAAGCTGCTCGCCGACTCCGGCGGTGCGGACCGGATCGTGGACACCCTGGTCTCCCGGGCGAGCGCCGCGGCGCTGCCCTGGGTCATGGGCCTGGTGGGCGCGCTGATCGGCCTGCCCATGTTCTTCGAGGTCGGTCTCGTGCTGCTCGTCCCGGTGATCATCCTGGTCGCGCGTCGCTCCGGCGTCTCCCTGATGAAGATCGCGATCCCGACGCTCGCGGGGCTCTCGGCCATGCACGGCCTGGTGCCGCCGCACCCCGGACCGCTCGCCGCGATCAGCCTGATCGGCGCGAACCTCGGTCTCACGCTCGCGTTCGGCGTCCTCATCGCGATCCCGACCGTGATCGTCGCCGGCCCCCTGTTCGGTCGCCTCGCGGCCCGCTGGGTCGACGTTCCCGTGCCCGCGCTGTTCCAGACCGCCGAGGACACCTCCCAGTCCGGTGAGACCGAGACCGTTCAGGCGCGCAAGCGTCCCGGCTTCGGCACCACGCTGTTCAGCATCCTGCTTCCGGTCGTCCTGATGCTGCTCTCCGCGATCGTCGACATCGTCGCCCCGAACGACACCTCGGCGTTCAAGGGCATCATCGACTTCCTCGGCAAGCCGGTCATCGCGCTGCTCATCGCCGTGCTGGTCGGCATGGTCGTGCTCGGCCGCGGGGGCGGCATGTCCTCGAAGCAGGTCGGTGCCTCGGTGTCGGCGTCGCTCCCCGCGATCGCCGGAATCCTGCTCATCGTGGGCGCCGGCGGCGGCTTCAAGCAGGTGCTCGTCGACTCCACGATCGGCACGGTGATCGCGCACGCGATCTCGGGCATCGGCGGGGCGCTGCCCGTCGTCCTGTTCTTCGCCTGGCTCGTCGCCGTCCTGATCCGCGTGGCGACGGGATCCGCCACGGTCGCCACCATCACGGCCGCCGGCATCCTGCAGCCGCTCGTGCACGACCTCGGCCTGTCGCCTGCGGGAGCCTCGCTGCTGGTGCTCGCGATCGGCGCCGGATCCGTCTTCCTCTCGCACGTTAATGACGCGGGTTTCTGGCTCATCAAGGAGTACTTCGGCCTGAGCATCCCGCAGACGCTGAAGTCGTGGTCGATCATGGAGTGCCTGATCTCGGTCGTCGGCCTCGCCGGCGTCCTGGTCATCGGCGTGTTCGTGGGCTGATCGGGGGACGGGCGATGATGACGACGCAGACGGTTCCGCCGACGATCCTCGTCGTGATGGGGGTCTCCGGATCGGGCAAGAGCACGCTGGCCGGAGTGCTGGCCGGGCGCCTGGGCTGGGCGCTCGAGGAGGGGGACGACCTGCATCCCGCGGCGAACGTCGCGAAGATGGAGGCAGGGATCCCGCTCACCGACGAGGATCGCCGCCCCTGGCTCGAGCTGATCCGCGAGTGGATCGTCGCGAAGCAGGAGGCCGGTGAGCCGGGCGTCGTGACCTGCTCGGCGCTGCGGCGCAGCTATCGCGAGATCCTGGCCCGGCCGGGTGTGGAGTTCGTGCATCTCGAGGGCACCAAGCACGATCTCGCCGAGCGGCTCGGCCGCCGGCTGGGGCACTTCATGCCGGCCTCGCTGCTGGATTCCCAGCTCGACACGCTCGAACCGCTCGGGCCCGACGAAGCGGGCTTCGTCGTCGACGCAGCCCTGCCGGTGCAGGACGCCGCCCAGCAGGTGCTCGACTGGCTCGACGAGCACGGGACGCCGACCAGCCCCTGACGGAGCCCGGGATCCGCCGAGCGCGGCGGCCCCGGTTCCGCTCCCGGATCCGGGCTCACAGCTTGCTGCCGGGCGTGTCGGTGCCACAATGGCCCCATGGGGAACGCGGGCAGCGTGGAGCTCGAGTCGGCCAGGGTGGTCCGGCTCCTGCGCGACTCGATCCTGTCCGGGCAGCGCCGATCCGGTGACCGTCTCATCGAGCGGGACATCGCGGACGAGCTCGCCGTGAGCCGGCTCCCGGTGCGGGAGGCGATCCGGCAGCTGCTCACGGAGGGGATGCTCACCGCGCGTCCCAGGTCGTGGGCCGTAGTGCGCCAGTTCACCGAGGACGATGTGCGCGACATCGCTCAGGTGCGCGACGTGCTGGAGGTGCTCGTCTTCGAGATCGCCGCGCTCCGGCACACAGCGGACGGGATCGCGAAGGTCGAGGCGGCGCTCGAGCGCGAGTTCGCGGCGGCAGGGGTTGGGGATGCGGCCGCGGCGCGCACCGCGGGGGCGGAGTTCCACCTGATCATGGCGGAGCTCGCCGAGAACGCGACGGTCAACGAGATCCTCGGCATGATGCGCGGGCGTCTGCTGCTGCTGTTCAAGGACCACGACGACCTGATCGCAATGGCCGAGGATCACGCCCGCATCTTCGAGTCGTTCGCGGCACGGGACACGGCGACGCTGCGGCTGCGCGTGCAGCGCCACCTGCGGGCGGGCACCACGACGGCCCTGCGCAAGCTCGCGGCCTACAACGCCGAGACGGCCGCGATCCGCGCACGTGCCGCGGCCGCGCGCGACGCCGTGTCGATCGAGCGCGAGGATGCATCCGTCGCCGGCGAGTGACGCCGGTCAGCGCGGCGACATCGGCGTCGTCGTGTCGATCGCCTCGCGCAGCGGACGCCGCATCGGCGCCCAGTAGCGCACGGGGGCGAGTCGGACGAGCGCGTCCACGAGGCGCGTCTCCCTGCCGACCAGGGTACGGGCCCTGCGCTGCAGCGTGGCCCGCACGATGCGCTCCGCAGCGTCGGACGGCTCCATGTGGTACATCGCGGCCTGCGCGGCGGCGGCCCGTCCCGCGACCCCCGGATCGATCGAGGAGGCGTAGCGCCCGTGCAGGATGATGCCCGTGCGCACACCGGACGGATAGACCGCGCCGACCGTGACCGTCGACCCCTCGACCTCGTGCATGAGGGCCTCGGAGAACGCGCGCACGGCGAACTTCGTCATGGAGTAGGGGATCCGGCCGCCCGGAGAGGCGAGCGCGTAGATGCTCGCGATGTGCGTGATGTGGGCGGCGGGGGAGCGGCGCAGAGCGGGCAGCAGTGCCTTGGTGATGGACACCGTGCCCCAGAGGTTCACGTCCATCAGCCAGCGCATCTCCTCCATCGTGAGCTGGTCGAGGGATCCGAGCATCGAGGATCCGGCGCAGGTGATCAGCGTCTGCAGCTCGGGATGCGCGGCCTCGATCTCCTCCCCGATCGCGGCGACGGCGTCGTCGTCGCGCAGGTCGACCGGATGCACGGTCACGGTGCTGCCGGCGGCGCGCAGCTCATCGGCGACGAGGGCGAGCCCCGCCCGGTCGCGGTCGATGAGCGCGAGGTTCGCACCGCGGCGCGCGAGCGCTCTGGCGGTGTCTGCGCCGATGCCATGGGCGGCGCCGGTGATGGCACTGCTGCGCCCTGATGCGTCGAGAACGGGCAACGCTCCTCCTACCGCTGCGCCCTCGCACGCTTCATCGCATGCGTCGGGTGGGCGCAGACGCTGGTCCCATCCTGCCTCATGGTCCTGCTCTTGCGGAACGGGAACCGGTACGCTCGATGTCAGAGGAGGTCGGAGTGGGAAAGAGCGCGGACGCCATCGCCGAGGGCGTGGCGATCGCCACGTCTGCCGCCCGTCTGACCGTCAAGAACCACATCCTCGTGGGCACGATCGCGCAGGGCGGGTCCTTCGACGTCGCCAAGTACATGAACGACGCGCGGGAGGCGCTGCTCGCGCTCGCCGCGGAGTCGGAGGAGGCGGCGGAGCTCGCCACCAAGCTGCGCAAGCGCGCGCACGGCCGGTACTCCGATCCGCACGGCACTCACGACTACCGCGACCGCGATGTGCGCAACCTCAAGCGCCGCGCGAAGCAGTCCTCGGCGGTCGCGGATCGCCTGCGCGAAATGGCGGAGGACGGGGAGACGCTGCGCTTCCTCGTCGAGGCCGCCCGCGCCGCCGCGTGGGGCGACGTCGCCGGCAACCTGCAGAGCCGGCTCACGGTCGAGGCCATGCGGCCGGACGAGGATCCCGACTACGCGACCATGCGCGAGGCCCGGATGCAGGCGCTGCGGCTCGTCGACCTGCAGGCGCTCGCCTCCGATCAGCGCGCGCGCCGCAAGAACCGCGAGAAGGCCGACAAGGTCGCGGAGAAGGCCGACAAGGCTGCCGCGAAGGCGGCGGAGCGCGAGGAGAAGCGCACCGCGCGGCAGCTGCGCTGACGGCCGCCACGCCCGGCGGTCCCGCTCGTGGCGCTCCCGATTCGCGTTCCGGGCCGGCTCTGAGGTATTGTTGACGAGGCCCGCGAGAGCGGGCGGTCTTGTGAAAGACCGGATGCGCCTGTAGCTCAATGGATAGAGCATCTGACTACGGATCAGAAGGTTGGGGGTTCGAGTCCCTCCAGGCGCACACTGTGTTGAGACAGTAAGAAACGGCTCGCTTCGGCGGGCCGTTTCGCCTTTCCCTGAGAGATCACCGCTCGTCCGCCGAGCCGGCCGCGACCGCCTCGATCACGGCGACGAAGCCCGCCGGATCTTCCTTAGCTGATCGCGAATCAGTTGACTTCCTCGCGGGCATTCGGCGCGGATCCGCGTGATTCTGCAGTTGGCTGGCAGGAGCCGTGGCCTCGGGGCGGGTTGGAATCACTCACGTATGCGCGCACGACCCGGCGGGTCTCTGGCGTCGTCGAGGGTCAGCTCGGGCGCTCACCCTGCTGTGCACAGCGCTTCGCTCGCCTGCTCCTGCGATCGCATTAGTACGTCCGACCCAACCGATAGTCTGAGTTTTCTGCAGCGAGTCGAGCGTGAGCAAGTCATCAGTCATTGTCGGCTCTGAACCGAGACTGGGGAGATGGTCGAATGGCGCGACGGCGTGGATTCTTTGCCGAGATGCAGCATCAAGCGAGGATCGCGGAGCAGCGCCAGCGGCAGGCAGCTCGTGAGCACTCCGCCGCGGTCAGGCGTGCGGAGCAGGCTCAGCGGGCGGCGGAGCGCGCACGAGTGGCGGCCGCGCGCGCATCAGAGCAGGACCGTAAGCGTCTTGAGCGCGAAGCCGCGCTCGCGCATGTCGAAGCGCGTCAAGCGGAAGTCGAGGAGCTGAACTCGACACTTCAGGACAGGTACCAGATCCTCGACAGTCTGCTGACAGCAACGCTTGACGTCGATGATTTTGTCGACCTCGAGACCCTCCGGGTATTCGCGGAACATCCATCCTTTCCCCGATTGGATCTGAAGGTTCCAGTTCCCGCGCCGAAGCCCATCCCGGACCCGCCACTCCCGGTCAAGCGGGAGCCAGAGGCTGTGAAGGGGCTGTTCGGTCGCAAGCAGAAGACGGCCGAGGCGCAAGAAGCCGTTGAACGTCAATACGCGGAGGACTACTGGGCCTGGACGGCGGCGACGGAGGAGCTTCCCGCTCGTCGGGCCGCTCAGGACGCGGCGCACAACGAAGCCGAACGACGCAGGGAAGAGCAGCTCGCAGTCGAAACCGCAAAGTACGAGACTGAATGCGCGGCGCGAGAGGCAGAGGCGAAAGAGCAGAACGAGGCTCTCGATCAGCTAATCGCCGGCCTGGGGTATGGAACTGCTGATGCGGTGAAAGAGTATGTCGAGATCGTCCTCGCGAACTCTGTCTACCCCGAGGACTTCCCCGTAACACACAGCTCCGTCTTCGAGCCGAGTACTTCTGAGCTCTTCGTCAGCGTGCGCATTCCCGGGCCGGAGACCGTGCCCACGATCAAGCAGTACCGCTATGTCAAGGCCAACGACGAGATCACGCCGACGGCGGCAACGCAGAAGGACGCGAAGGATCGCTATGCCACGATCGTAAACAACGTCGCCTTGCGGACGATCCACGAGGTGTTCGAAGCCGATCGGCGTGGACTGATTCGGAGCATCTCGCTCGAACTCGGCACAGAGACGATCAGTCCGGCGACGGGTCAGCCGCTGTACGTACCCTTCGTCGCAGTTGCGGCCAACCGTGAGCAGTTCAGCGGGCTCGATCTTCGCGCCGTTGTGCCAGCCGCTACATTGGCCCATCTCGGCGCCGCCGTGTCGAAGAACCCCCAGGGACTGGTGCCGATCGCATCAGGCGGCATTCGGCGCGGAAATGAGTGAGCCAGCGCTGAGGTTCAATCCCCCACCAGGATGGCCGAAACCGCCAGCAGGCTGGGTGCCGCCTCCAAGCTGGACGCCGGATCCCGCGTGGCCGACTCCGCCTGAGGGATGGCAGCTGTGGATCGGTGACGATGGAGAGAGCAGCGAAAGGGCACCGGAGCTGGCAGGCGAACCCGAGGTGAGAGTTCGCGAATCAACTACACCCGAGGAACTATCCTCGTCAGGCTCCGCTCGCGTCGCGTATCTGGAAGCGGAGATCGCGTCGCTCAAGGCTCGGCTCAGGAGCAACGCCGAAGACGATGCCATTGAGCTGAACGACGCACGCGTTCTTCAAGAGGTTGGCATCTACCGCTACCACCACCCTCTCGAGACGGCAGCCGCGTACCAGCAGCGCCTTGAGCTGATCGGATTGCGCATTGCCGAGCTAGTGAAGAGCGCACGCGCGATCATCAAGTCGGAGCTGTTCAGTTTTAACAACTCGCTTGCGCAAGGCCGTCGGATGACCGGTGATCTGTCCAAGCTGATGCTCCGCGCGTACAACGCGGAGGCTGAGAATGTCCTGCGCACTCTTCGGGCGGGGAACACCGTTATCGCGAAGAAACGGCTCGAAGCCTCCCGTGCGGCGATTGCAAAGCTGGGCTCGATGATGGAAATGCGAATCAGCGACGAGTTCCATGCGCTCCGCATCGAGGAGCTCGAACTGACGGCTGACTGGCTCATGAAGAAACAAGAAGAGAGGGAAGCGCAGCGAGAGGAGCGTGCCCGCCTTCGTGAGGAGAAGCGGGTCGAACGTGAACTCGCAGAGGAGCGTGAACGCCTCGACAAGGAGCGCGCGCATCTGCTCAACATGCTCGCCGCCCTCAAGGAGAAGGGTGAGTACGACGAGGCTCTTGCCCATCGGCTCGGCGAGGTGGACGAAGCGATCGCGCAGAACGACTTCCGGGCCGCAAACATCCGTGCTGGCTACGTTTACGTGATCTCGAACGAGGGCGCGTTCGGCAAGAACGTAGTCAAGATCGGTCTTACACGGCGACTTGAACCTCGCGAGCGGATCTATGAATTGGGAGGCGCGTCGGTGCCCTTCCGGTTCGACACGCACACACTGTACTTCTCAGAAGACGCAGTCTCGCTGGAAGCGGATCTTCACAGGCACTTCGCGGATCGCGCGCTCAACCGCGCGAATTCGCGCAAGGAGTTCTTCTTCGCCACACCTGCAGAGGTTCGCGATGTCCTCCTAGAGAAGGTCGGGAACATGCTCGAATTCACCGAGCATGCCGACGCGACTGAGTACAGGCAGTCGGTCGGGCTCTGGCCGCGCCAGGAGTAGCAGCTCGACTTGCGAGCGAGCGCAGACAACACCCGCCCGGTCGACGTCGATGTTCCGTCGCTCGTCTGCGACTTCGTCGGTCTTCGCGTTCTTGACGACCTGCATGGCAGTCTTGGAGATCTCGCGGGCGGCGCGCACCCACCTGAGAGTGACGGGAAAACCCTGCATCGAGCAACGATCCCGGAGCGAAGTCAATCATCTCCACCGCCTTCTTTTGGTCTTGCGCGAGACCAGCCCACGAGACGGCCCGCCACGATACATCGCCGTTTAGGGACCGTGATGCGATGCCGGAGACCATCTCAGCTCGGGCTTCCCAGGCGAGTGTGTTGCCGTCTTCGAATGCAAACTGGAACACCGCCACCGCTTGCAGTCGTCTACGGCGTTGGCGTTGGCGTTGGAATGAGGGTGCTGAACCATTTTGCGAGGGCGTCGCCGCCGTCGAACGCCACGCCGCTCGTGCAGAAGAGCGCGACGACTCCAACCCCAACGGCGAGCACCCAGACCCAAAGCTGAACAGCCCATCCGTTTGTCCAGAAAAGCGAGAGCCAGAACCAGCGCGGACGACCATAGGACGCGATGTACACACCGGAGATGCTCGCCAAGCACAGCGCAATGAAGACGACGAGCATCAGGAGGCAAAGGAATGCCCCGATCATCTGGTTTGCTACCTGTTGGAATTCGCCAGGTGGGGCCTTGAAGAATGCTCCGATCGCACCGTACTGCTCGACACGTGCGCGGAGGCGACCAACAGCATCACCATGCAGAGGCGCGTTTTGGAGCCAGTATGCGTTGAACCACCCGGTAGTCCAAAGCACCGAACTCAGCAGAATCCGCCACACGACTGAGCGACCATCGACGCACTTCTTGGCCCAGAAGACGACGAACGACAGCATCGTGCCGACGAAGACGACCGCGGAGAACAGCACAAGTGCATACGCGATCTCGCCGACGTACTGCGAGTACCTGGCAACGGCGACGACCAAGCCGAACATCATGAAGAAGGCCATGGCCCTCTCTGCATCCGGGTCGTTAGACCTGCGACGCGGGCGCGACGCTCTCCGCAACCGCCACGGCGTCGCCTTACGGGCAATTACGAGTGCGTCGTTGAGTGAGCGCCGTTGCCCTGCAACAGGAAGTGCAATCATGTCGGCAAACGCTGAGCCGACGATCACTCCGGGGACGATCAGTGCGAGTGCGGACACTACTGCGAACCAGGTCGGCGGCGTCACCAGTCTCGCCCTCCACCCCTGCGAACAAAGTTCAGAAGAAACGACGCGACCGCTCCCAACGCCATCGCACCAACGCCGATCAACACGTCCCACGTGTGCTCAGCCAGAAACGTTTGCACCGGCACCCTCCTTTGACTTGGTCCAACAGCCCCCGGCCATGCCCCCAGTATCGGCGGCATGGCGGACATTGCCTCCGGCATGCCGCGCCAGCTGCGAGGTTGTTGGCTGGAAGAGTCTTAATCGTTACCGCGGGAACGCCACCAACTGGTCGTCGCGCGAGTCCAGCCGGAAAGAACCTCGGCCCCACAAAAGACCCACACTGTGTTGAGACAGTAAGAAACGGCTCGCTTCGGCGGGCCGTTTCGCTTTTCCCGGGTGGATCACCGCTCGTCCGCGGAGCCGGCGGCGACCGCCTCGATCACGGCGACGAAGCCCGCCGGATCCTCCTGGAAGGGCGCGTGGCCTGTCGGCACCCGCACGATCTCGGCTCCGGCGCGGGTCGCGAGGAGCTCCTGGAAGGGCGGTGGGACGAGCACGTCGTTCTCGGTGAGCACGTATGTCGCCGGCTTGCGCTTCCACGCGACGCTGCTGACCTCGCCCTGGAGCGACGCGAGGGACTGCGGGCGGAACATGTCGGCCAGCTGCTCGGCGGCTTCGGCCGGTGTTCCGGGCGGGAAGTCTGAGCTCACCATCGCGATGCGCGCCGCGCGATCCCGTCCCAGAGAGACCTGTCCGTCCTCGACGTGCCAGAGCTCGGGGAGCTCACCGCCGAGGGAGCTCTGCACGCTCTCGCCGGCGTCGAGAACGAAGGCGGCCACATAGACGAGGTGCTGCACCGCGGGATGATCGCCCGCCTGCGTGATCGGCACGCCCCCGTAGGAGTGACCGACGAGAATCACGGGGCCCGGCATCGCATCGAGCGCCGCGGTGACCGCGGCCGCGTCGGCGGCCAGACCGGCGGTCGACCCCGTCGAGGGCAGATCGAGGGCCTCCACCTCCCAGCCCCGCTCGCGGAGCAAGGCCACGGCGTCGGCGAATTCCCAGGCGCCCACCCAGGCGCCGTGGACGAGCAGGATGCGGGGACGATCGGTCATGCGCAACAGCCTGGGCCCAGGCCACGGCCGCCACCATCCGTAGGATTGCCGAATCTGCGGGCCTTCAGCGGAACGTGGCGTCGAGCGCCGCGCGCAGATCCGCGAGCAGGTCGTGCGTGTCCTCCAGCCCGACCGACAGGCGCAGGTGACCCAGCCTTCGGAAAGGCTCCGGGTATGTGGACACGCGGCCTCCCTCGGTCCCCGTGTGCACGATGAGGGAGTCGTCGTGTCCGAGCGAGAAGCCCGAGGTGATCAGGCGCAGGTTCGCGACGAAGCGGTTCTGCACATCGGGGCCGCCGTCGACGGCGAAGGCCATCATCCCGCCGAACGCACCGTCGAACTGGCGGGCCGCGAGCTCGTGCTGCGGGTGCGAGGGCAGACCGGGGTAGTAGATGTAGGCGACGCGGGGGTCGTCGGCCAGGAGCTCGGCGATCGCCTGCGCCGACGCGAGGTGCTGACGCATCCGCAGCGGCAGCGTGACGGATCCGCGCTGGATCTGCCACGCGTTGAACGGCGAGATGATCCCGCCCACGTCGACCATCGCATCCGCCTTGATCGGCTCGATCAGCTCATGCCGCCCGATGACGGCCCCGCCCATGGCGTCGCCGTGCCCGTTGATGTACTTGGTCAGGGAGTGGACGACCAGGTCGGCGCCGTCCCGGAGGGGGCGGTAGCAGGGCGGGGGCGTGTAGGTGGAGTCGACCATGAGGATGGCCCCGGCGCCGTGCGCGATGTCGGCGATGGCCGCGACGTCGGTCACCTGCGTCGTCGGGTTCGCCATCGCCTCCACGCACACGAGGCGGGTGTTCGGCCGCATCGCCGCCCGCACGGCGTCGTGGTCGGTGATGTCGACGAACGTCGCCTCGATGCCGTAGCGCTGCGGCAGCAGCTCCGTCCACAGCCGCCAGGTCGCCTCGTAGGTCACGTCACTCACGACCACGTGGTCGCCCACACGGACGTGCGTGAAGAACACGGCGTGCAGTGCCGCGACCCCCGACGCGAGCGCGACGGCGTCCTCTCCGCCCTCGAGCGCGGCGAGCTTGTCCTGCAGCGCCTGCTGGTTGACGCCCGTGTTGCGCGTGTAGAGACCCGGCGCGGTCGCAGACCAGCTGATCTCGCTCGGATCCTCCGGAAGGAGATAGGAGTTCGCCATCACGAGCGGCGTCCGCAGGGCCTTGGTCGAGTCGACCTGGATACCGGCATGGACGGCGAGGCTCGCGTCCGACAGGGTGGCGGGGCGCGTGCGGTCGGGACGTTCCGTCATGGAGTCCTCCTGGGTATGGGCGATGGTCGTGGTCATCGCGCTGGCATTACGCTAACGTGTGATATCAACATCAGCAATTGTCTATATTGCACATGAATGAAGTAGGTGCAGCGTGGATGGGACGGACCACCGCATCCTGGCGGAGCTGACGGCGGACGCCCGCGTCGCCCTCGTGGAGCTCGCGGCCCGGGTGCATCTGTCGCGCAACGCGGTGAAGCAGCGGATCGAGCGCATGGAGCGCGACGGCGTGATCGCGGGGTACACCGTGGTGCGCGGAGCGGCGGCGGCACGACGCGTGACCGCGATCGTGATGGTCTATCGCACCGATCGCATGCGCGGCGCGCACGTCGTGACGGCGCTCGAGCGGATCCCCGAGGTGGTGCGCTGCGACATCCTCTCCGGCGAGTTCGACCTCTTCGTCACCGTGCGGGCGGACACCATGGACCGGATCGGCGAGATCTGGGAGATGATCGCCGCCCTGCCCGGCGTCGAGAACACGGTCACGTCGCTGTCGCTCACTCGCGTGATCGACAGACCCTGATCGGCGCCGCCCCGGGTCAGGTGCTGATGCACACCACCTTGGGCTGGGTCAGTTCCTCGTAGGCGAACCGCACGCCTTCCCGGCCCATGCTGCCGTGCTTCGCACCCCCGAACGGCATGCTGTCGACACGGTAGTCCGAGGAGTCGTTGATCATCACGCCCCCCGCCTCGATCTGCTCCGAGACGCGCAGCGCCCGGGTGAGATCCGCCGTGAAGACCCCGGCATGCAGGGCGTAGTCGGTCTCGTTCGCCAGGGCGATCGCCTCCTCCTCGGTGTCGAAGGGAGCGAGCGCCACGACCGGGGCGAATGCCTCGTCCTGCCACAGCGCGCAGGAGTACGGCACCGCATCGAGGACGGTCGGCCAGTACACCGAGCCCTCGCGGCGGTTCCCGGCGAGCACCTGGGCTCCGACCGCGACGGCATCGTCGACGAGACGCTGCGCGCGCTCGGCGGCCTCGACCGTGATCATCGGGCCGACATCCGTGCGCTCATCCGTCGGGTCGCCGGCGACGAGCTCCCTCGTGCGGGCGACGAAGGCGTCGCGGAAGCGCTCGTGCACCTCGCGCTGCACCAGGATCCGCTGCGCTCCCACGCAGTTCTGGCCCGCGGCCCAGAACGCGCCAGAAACGCAGGCCTCGACCGCCGCCGGGATGTCGGTGTCCGCGAACACCAGGACGGGGGCGTTGCCGCCGAGCTCCATCGCGAGCCGCTTCAGCCCTGCGCTGCGCGCGATGGCCTCGCCGGTCGCGAACCCGCCGGTGAACGAGATCAGCCGGACGTCGTGCGCGGCCACGAGCGCCTGCGCGACCGCAGGGTCGCCGTGGACCGTCGTGATGACCTCTGTCGGCAGGCCGGCTTCGACGAGCAGGGCGACGAGGAACTCCGCGGTGAGCGGGGCGAACGGGGAGGGCTTCAGGATGACCGCGTCCCCCGCGGCGACCGCCGGGCCGAGCTTGTGCGCGACGAGGTTGAGCGGGTCGTTGTAGGGCGTGATCGCGACGATGATGCCGAGCGGCTCCCGGGTGAACCAGCCGCGGCGCTTCTCGGATCCCTCGAAGGCGTCGAAGGGGATCACCTCGCCCGCGTGCGACCGCGCCGTCTCGGCGGAGAGGGACAGCGTCGTCACCGCGCGGCGCACCTCCTTGCGCGCCTGCCGGATGGTCTTGCCGGCCTCGCCCACGATGAGCGCGGCCGCGTCGTCCGCCCGGTCGCGGAGCAGACCCGCGGCGCGGTCGAGGATCTCGTGTCGGGCGAAGCGGGACAGCGTGCGCGAGATCGCGAAGCCGGTGCGCGCCCGCTCCAGGATCCCTGCCACGTCGCCGGGCGCGCTCTGCCGGACGGATCCGATCGCCCTGCCGTCGAACGGGCTGTGCACGGCCAGCGCCGCAGCTTCCGTCACGTCGTGCGGTACCGCGATGGCGGGCGCGCTCATCGGGTCGCCTCGGCGAGGGCGCGCTGGTGCGCGTCGATCGCGATGATGTCGGAGAGGAGCGCGTACGCGGTCTCCATGCGACCGGCGCCGGGACCCGAGACGGTCACGGTGCCGAGCAGATCCGTGTCGAAGGACACGGCGTTCATCGGCCCCGAGATGCCGGCCAGCGGATGCGTCGAGGGCAGTGCGACGGGCTCGACCGTGGCGACCACCTCGCCCGCGTCATCGCGGCGGGCGGTGCCGATCAGCTTCCAGCGCTTTCCGTCGGCGGCCGCTTCGACGATGTCCTCCTGGGTGATGCCGGAGATCCCGCGCCGCTCGACGTCGGCCGTCGTGATGTCCGCGCCGAGGATCTCGTTGGCGAGGATCACGACCTTCAGCTGCACGTCGGATCCTTCGATGTCGGCCGTCGGATCGGCCTCGGCGTAGCCGAGCGCCTGTGCCTCTGCGACGGCGTCGGCCAGCGTCATGCCGGTCTCCATCCGCCCCAGCACGTAGTTGCTCGTGCCGTTCAGGATCCCCTGCACGGCCGAGACCCGAAGGCCCGGCAGAGCATCGGACGCGAAGCGGAGCACGGGCGTGCCGCTCATCACGGAGCCCTCGTACTCGAACCGCACGCCCTGCGCGTCCGCGATGCGGTTGAGCTCGGTCCCCCTGAGCGCGACCGGACCCTTGTTCGTCGTCGTGACGCTCTTGCCGCTCTCCAGGGCCGCGCGCACGTGCGACACCGCGGGCTCGCCGTCCACGGGGTTCGTGAACGTCGCCTCCACGACGATGTCGGCCGTGGTGCTGCGGATCACGTAGTCGTTCTGCGGCACCGCGACACCGCCGGTGAGTCCGGCGAAGGTGGCGCCATCGGCCATCCCGAGCACGGCGCCGAGATCGATGCCGTCGGACTGCATGAGCGAGCCGAGGCGCAGGTCGGTGATCGCGACGACGCGCAGCGCGAAGCCGAGCTCGTCCGCGAGCCCCTCTCCGCGGTCGTGGATGATCTCGGCGAGGGCGCGGTTCACGCCGCCGAAGCCGATGAGGGCGAGGTCATGACGATTCACGTCGTGCTCCTTCGATGCTCGGAGGGGGTGGGCAGGTCGCGATCCATCCTGAGCGCGCGGGGTGTCGGTGCGCGCCTGCCCGATCGTCCGAGCGCACTGCCGTTGTGCCCACCGCGATGACGTTTCGCCCGAATCGGCGATCAGCGGCGGGCGAGCCCCGGGAACGGTTGTGCGGGCGGACTCCCTCGCGGTAATGTCCGGAAACACTGCGTGCGACATCGACACATGGATGTGGTGATATAGCACGCAGATGTTCGTCTCACCCCTCACACCCTTCGAATGCGAGACATCATGAGCCCACTTCCCGGGGAGAAGGCGCTGCCCAACGCCCTGCCCCACACCACCGCCACCCAGGTGCCGCTGCGCCGGCTGCAGCGCTCCATGGACGCGCGGCACCTGATCATGATCGCTCTGGGCGGCGTGATCGGATCGGGACTGTTCCTCAGCTCCGGGTACACGATCAGTCAGGCCGGCCCGCTCGGCGCGATCATCGCGTACCTCATCGGCGCGCTCGTCGTCTATCTGGTGATGGCGTGCCTCGGCGAGCTCGCGACCGCCTATCCGGTCTCCGGCGCGTTCCACATCTACGCCGCGCGTTCCATCGGCCCCGCCACCGGGTTCACCACGGCCTGGCTGTACTGGCTGTGCTGGGTGGTGGCGCTCGGATCCGAGTTCACCGCCGCAGGGATCCTCATGCAGCGCTGGTTCCCCGGCGTGCCGGTGTGGGTCTGGTGCCTCGTCTTCGCCGCGGTGCTGTTCTCGATCAATGCGATCTCCGCGCGCGTGTTCGGCGAGACCGAGTTCTGGTTCTCGCTCATCAAGGTCGTCGCGATCGTCGCGCTGATCGTGCTCGGCGGGGCGGCGATCTTCGGATTCACGCCGCTCTCGAGCACGCACCCCGGCGCCGTGCTGTTCAGCAACTTCGCGACCCCGCACGGGCTCTTCCCCGGCGGCGTCGGCGGAGTCCTGATGACGTCGCTCGCCGTCTTCTACGCGTTCAGCGGATCCGAGCTGATCGGGGTGGCCGCCGGCGAGACGAAGGATCCGGGCAAGAACATCCCTCGGGCTCTGAAGTCCACGGTGCTGCGACTTCTGGTGCTGTTCGTGGGGTCGATCACGGTCATCGCCGCGATCCTGCCGTACGACAAGGCGAGCGTCACCAGCAGCCCGTTCGTGGACGTCTTCGCGTACGCCGGAGTGCCGCTCGCGCCGGACATCATGAACTTCGTCATCATCACCGCGCTGCTCTCCGCGGGCAACAGCGGCCTGTTCTCCTGCGCGCGGATGCTGTTCTCGCTCGCGGAGGAGGGGCACGCGCCGCGGTCGTTCACGCGGCTCACCCGGCGCGGGATCCCCATCGTGGCGCTGAGCGTGAGCATGGCGCTCGGCCTGGTCTCGCTGCTGTCCAGCGTCATCGCGGCGGAGACCGTGTACCTCGCCCTGGTGTCGGTCGCGGGCTTCGCGGTCGTCGCGGTGTGGATGTCGATCGTGGCGTCGCAGTTCTTCCACCGGCGCGCGTTCCTCCGTCGGGGCGGCGACCTCTCGACACTGCCCTACCGGACGCCGTTCTTCCCCGTCCTGCCGATCGTCGCGTTCGTGCTGCTGCTCGTCTCGGTGATCGCGATCGCCTTCGATCCCAACCAGGTCGCCGCGCTGTACTTCGGCATCCCCTTCGTCGGCGCCTGCTACCTGTTCTTCTGGTGGCGCTACGGGCGACGCGGGGCGAAGGCGCCGGCCGTGGTCTCGGAGGAGGCGCCGGTCGAGGTCGGCGAGGATCCGGCCGCCGAGGAGCCGATCGCAGGCCACCGGCGATGACCGTCGGGCCGGGATGGATCGAGGTCGACGTCGATGCGATCGCGCACAACGTCGAGGTCGTCCGGAAGACCGTCGGCTCCACCACGCCGTTGTGCGGTGTGGTGAAGGCCGATGCCTACGGGCACGGCATCGACCTCGTCCTCCCGGTCCTCATGAACTCCGGAGTCTCGACGATCGGCGTCACCTCGAACGAGGAGGCGAGCCGCGCCCGCGAGCTCGGATTCCGTGGTCGCATCATGCGGCTGCGAACGGCGCTGCGCGACGAGATCGAGGATGCCGCCTCCGCGGGCGTCGAGGAGTGGGCGGGCGGGCTCGCCCACGCGCGCGAGATCGATGCGGCGGCGGGCGCCGTAGGCCGGAGGATCCCGGTGCACGTCTCCCTGAACTCGACCGGACTCAGCCGCGACGGCGTCGACGTCGGCGACGAACGGGGCAGGGCGGAGCTCGCCGAGATCGGCGGACTCACCGGGCTGCGCCCGATCGGCGTCTGCTCCCACTTCCCCTGTGAGGACGAGGAGGACGTCGCCGCAGGGGCCGAGGTCTTCCGTGTGCAGTCCGCCGAGGCCGTCCGCCTGCTCGGCGGGACGCCCGGCCTCGAGCGGCACTGCGCGACCTCCTTTGCGGCGCTCACGGTCGCGTCATCGAGATTCGACCTCGTGCGCGTGGGAGCGGCGCTGTACGGGGACACGGCGGCTCCGATGGCAGGGCTCCGTCCCGCGCTGCGACTGCTGTCTCGGATCGCCGCGATCAACACCTACCCCGCCGGCAGCACGGTCGGCTACGACCGCGCCCATCGGATCCCGCACGCCGCGCGTCTCGCTGTTGTGCCGCTCGGATATGCGGACGGCTATCACCGGGTGCTCGGCGGGCGCGCCCATGCGCTGGTGCGGGGACGCAGGGTCCCCGCCGTCGACAGGCTCGCGATGAACTCCCTCGTGATCGACGTCACCGGGGTTCCCGAGGCGCGGATCGGGGACGAGGTCGTGCTGGCAGGCGAACAGGACGGCGAGGCCATCCTCGCGCAGGACCTCGAGGCCGCATCGGGCCAGATCGCGGCCGATCTGTACACCGCGTGGGGGCGCCTGCTCCCGCGACGAGCAAGAGCGGGGCGGGAGTCATCATGATCGCGAAGGCGCCGGATAGGCTGGCCGGACCCGGATCCGGATCAGCCGTCTCCGGAGAATGGCGCAGGAACCGGGGAGGCAGGATGTCGGCTCCCTCGTCGTTGTCGCAGGGCCTCGCGCTGCTCGGGTCGGCCGTCGTGCGCGAGCAGGCAGGGCGGTCCGGGTACAACGCCTCCCGTCTCGCCGATGCCACCGGGATCGAACGCAGCCGCGTGTCGCGCCTCACCCAGGAACTGCGCGCGCTGCGCTTCCTGCAGCGCGACGAGGACGCGGTCCTCCGGGCCGGCGACGCCTACTTCGGCATCGCCGCCGCCCTCGACGCCCCCTGGCTGAGGACCGCACGGCAGGAACTGCGGACGCTGGCATCGACGTTGCGCATGACGGCGCGCGTCTGCGCCGCGGATGGCGCGGCGGCGCTCGTGCTGCGCGCCGAGGCGGGCATCGGCGCCACGGACCTGTCCACCAGATACGGGACGGTCACCCCGATCTGGGGCACCGGCGCCGGCCGGGCGCTGCTCTGGGACCACTCCCCGGAACAGCTCGCCGAGCTGCTCCAGGACGTGCAGTTCGTCGGAGTCGGGGGCCCTGCGGCGGCACGCACGACAGGGGAGGTGCAGGCTCTCCTCGAACGCGACAGGGCCGCCGGCGTGATCTCCGCCGTGGACGAGTACGCAGAAGGCGTCGCGGAGTTCGCGCTGCCGGTGCTCGGGCGCTCCGGGATCGTGGCGTCGATCGCGATCAGCGGCGCCCCTCAGGGCTCTCGTCGAACACGTGCGGCGCTGACGGCCCTCGGCGAGGTCCGCGACCGGCTCAGCGCATCCGCGAGCCGTCAGTGAGGCCCGTGCGATTCCCGGCGTCCGCCGGGTGCTCCGAGCGCGGCCGAAAGCGCGTCAGCAGCCGCGACGCAGGCCGTCGCGAGCTCGCTCGTGCGCGGCTGCAGCGTCCGCCGCTCGCCGACGATCTGGACGGCGGCCGCGACCTCGCCGCGGAAGTCCCACACCGGCGCCGACACGGAGTAGAGGCCGGGCTCGGCCTCCTGATCCACGATCGCGTAACCGCGCTCCCTGGCTTCCCGCAGGCGACCGAGGAAGTCCTCCGCCGACACGGGTGCGTTCGGGCCTGGACTGGTGAACGAAGTGCGGGCGAACACGGTGCGCACTTCGTCGTCGCTCGCGTCCCACAGCACGGCCTGGCCCGCGTCGCTGCAGAACGCGGGGTATGCGCGGCCGATCCAGGATCCGATCATGCGGGATCCCGCAGGGATGCTCTCCACGATCGTCAGCGTGCTGTCGCCCTGGAGGATGCCGAGGAAGCAGGCCTCGCCGACCGAGGATGCCAGCTCGTCGAGCACCTCGAGCCCTGTGGTGCGCATCCGGCGGTCGGTCAGATCCTGTGCTGCTGCGTACCAGCCCCAGCTGAGGCGGTAGCGGTGATCCTCGCCGCGCACGACGAGCCGCTGGTCGGCGAGCGCGGACAGCGTGCGGGAGACCTGCGAGCGCTCGCGGCCGAGAGCCTGCGCGACATCCTGGACCGTGGCGCCTGCGGGGGACTCGGGCAGGAGCTCGGCGAGTGCGGAGAGGACATCGAAGCCGCGGCCCATGCTGGTCCTGACCTGGGCGAGATCTTCGGCGGTCGGCATGGCACGAGCGTACTCGACCGTCGTCCCCCGTCCTTCGCGGCACGGGGACGGATCAGGTGGGGGCGATGATGCCGCACGTCACGGTCCTGGACGGCGGCCTGTCGACGGCCCTGGAGCAGCAGGGGATCGTGGTCGACGGTGCGCTGTGGACGGCGCGACTGCTCGCGGACGAGCCGGAGCGGATCGCCCGGGCGCACCGCGAGTTCTTCGAGGCGGGGGCGGATGTCGCGACCACCGCGACGTATCAGGCCAGCGAGCGCGGGTTCCTCGCCGCGGGCTTCGATGCGGCCCAGGCCCGTGCCCTGATCCGCCGCGGGGTGACGGTCGCCCGCGACGTGCGCGACGAGTTCGCCTCGGCCCGCCCAGGCCTGCGGGTCGCGGCGTCCGTCGGCCCGTACGGCGCCGTGCTCGGCGACGGCTCGGAGTATCGCGGCGGCTACGGCCTCTCCGCGGCCCGGCTGCGGGACTTCCACGGTCCGCGGCTGGAGCTGCTCGCGGAAGCAGGTCCTGATCTGTTCGCGGTGGAGACGATCCCCGACGTGGAAGAGGCGGTCGTGCTGGTCGCGCTGCTCGACGACATCGGGCTTCCGGCGTGGTTCAGCTACTCGGCGCGCGGAGCGGCCACGTGCGCCGGTCAGCCGCTCACCGAGGCCTTCGCCGCTCTCGCGGGCTCATCCGCGCTGATCGCCGCGGGGGTCAACTGCTCGGATCAGGCGGACGTGCTCGGTGCGATCACGACGGCGGTGCAGGTCACAGGGCTTCCCGGCGTCGCCTACCCGAACCGGGGCGGCGTCTGGGACAGCGCCGCCAAGACGTGGTCGCAGGCGCACGCCGTCGACCACGCCCTGGTCGGCGCCTGGGTCGCCGCCGGCGCCCGCTGCATCGGCGGCTGCTGCGGATACGGCCCGGCGGACATCGCCGGCCTCGCGAAGGCCGTCGCCTCAGTCCTTCCGTGATCCGGGGTTGTAGGTCTCGATCGCGGCATTGAACCGGTGGAGCAGTCCGGCGAAGCGATCGATGTCGTCGTCGGTCCAGTCGCCCAGGATCTTGTCGAGGGCGTGGAGGGAGCGCTCGCGAGTGGCATCGAGGCGGATCCTCCCCTCGTTCGTGAGCGTGAATTTGCGGGCGGGGCCGCCGTCGGGATCGGGGATGCGGTCGACGAGACCCATGCGCATGGCTGCGGTCGTCTGGCGCTGCAGGGTCGACGCGTCGAGACGGAGGAGGTCGCTGAGCTCTCCGATCGAGAGCGGGCCGTCGGAGGCGAGGCGGGCCAGGACGACGTAGGCGCTGCGGTCGAGGCTGCCGTCGTGCCGCAGCTGAGCGATCGTGTAGCGACTGAGCAGCATCTGCGCATACTCGATGTCCGCGATTCTGCGACGTCTCATGCCTTCATCCTACCGCGGATGTGTATGATGCATATGTAAGTTACACATCGTTGGGAGTCGTCGTGTCCGCATCCACCACCCGGCCGAAGGTCATCGTCGCGGTCCTCGCGTTCGCCGGCATCGCGTCCTCTCTCACGCAGACGATGGTGACCCCGTTGATCGCCCGGTTCCCGGAGATCTTCGACAGCTCCGCGGCGAACACGGCGTGGATCGTCACCGTGACACTGCTGGCCGCAGCCGTCGCCGTGCCGATCGCGGGCCGGCTGGGCGACCTGTTCGGCAAGAAGCGGATGATCCTGATCGTCGCGATCCCGCTGATCCTCGGCGGTATCGTCTGCGCGCTCGCTCCGTCGGTCGAGATCATGATCGTCGGACGCGCACTGCAGGGACTGGGGTCGGGCATGGTGCCGTTGGGCATCGCGCTGCTGCGCGACGTCGTCCCCCGCGAACAGCTCTCCTCCGCGATCGCGACGGTGAGCGCGACCCTCGGCGTCGGGGGAGCGATCGGGCTGCCGCTGTCGGCCGCCGTCGTCCAGTTCGCCGACTGGCGAGTGCTGTTCCTCGTCGGGAGCGCCGTCACCGTCGTCGCGGCCGCGGCCATCTGGATCCTCGTCCCTGCGACGCAGGCCGGAGCCGCCGGGCAGCGCTTCGACGGCCTGGGCGCGCTCGGTCTCGCGGTCGGTCTCGTCTCCTTCATCCTCGCGATCTCGAAGGGCACGGAGTGGGGCTGGGGATCTGCGTCGACGATCGGACTGCTCGCGCTCGCGGCGCTGTCGTTCGTCGGCTGGGGCGTGTGGGAGACGCGCGTGAAGGAGCCGCTCGTCGACCTGCGCACGACGGTCCGCCCGCGTGTGCTGCTGACGAACATCGCGTCGATCTTCGTGGGCTTCGGGATGTACGCGAGCATGCTGGTCATGCCTCAGGTGCTGCAGCTGCCGGCCGCGACCGGATACGGTCTCGGGCAGTCGATCCTCGCCGCCGGGCTCTGGATGGCCCCCGCAGGTCTGATGATGCTCCTGCTGTCGCCGGTCGCGGGGCGTCTGATCGACGCGCGAGGGCCGAAGTTCACGCTCGTGATCGGCGTGGTGATCCTCGCCGCAGGCTATGGCGTGGGACTCGTCGGCATGGGCAGCACCTGGGGACTCCTCGTCACGAGCCTCGTGATCAACAGCGGGGTCGCGTTCGCCTACGGCTCGATGCCGGCGATCATCATGGGCGCCGTGCCCCGCTCGGAGACCGCCGCGGCGAACGGCTTCAACACCCTCATGCGCTCGCTCGGCACGACGATCGGCGCGGCCGTCATCGGCGTCATCCTCGCGCAGATGACCATTCCCCTCGGCGACGTCGCCGTGCCCTCGGAGGCAGGCTTCCGCACGGCCCTCCTCATCGGCGCCGGCGTCTCGATCGTGGCCGCGGCCGTGGCACTGTTCATCCCGGAGTCGGCCCGTCGCGCGGAAGGTGCGGCGCCTGCTGCTGTCGAAGCGGATGCCGAGGCCGAGACCGTGGCTGCGTAGAGGGAAGCTCTCGTCAATCGGTCCGCGGACGCGTGCCGGGGAGCTGGCGGGCCTCGTTCGTGTGGGAGTCGATGATCGCCGTGCTCAGCGCCTCGATCGGCGCACGCGGAGCCGCCGGGTCGTCGATGAGGGCGAAGTCGAGGGTGCCCAGCCGCGGGAGGCCGAGCGTGGCGTCCGCGCGGACCAGATCGGGTGGCATCATCCCGCCGGGGAAGACGGCGACGCCGAGGCCTGCGCGGACACCGGCAAGGACCCCGGCGATGTCCCGGACGGTGCAGGTCGCCTTCCAGCGTCGTCCCGCGGATTCGAGCGCGGCGACCGCGGCGGCGCGAGAATGACTCGGTCGCGGATACGTGACCAGAGGGACCACGTCACTCTGGTCGAGTCGCAGCGACGGGTGCGCACTCCAGATCAGCTGCTCGCGGCGGACCACGTGACCCTCCGCGATCCCGGGCTCCTGCCGCACGTAGACGAGATCGAGCGCGCCGGCCCTCAGGCGTCGGACCAGGGCGGCGGACTGTCCGACCGTGATCTCGACGTCGACGAGCGGGTTCTTCCGGCGGAAGTCGCGGAGGATTCCGGGCAGGTGGGTGAGTGCGAGGTCATCAGCGGTGCCGAAGCGCACCGTGGCGCGTTCCGCCGGGCCGGAGAAGTACGCGTGCGCCTCATCGAGCACGGCGAGGACGCGGCGCGCGAACGCGAGCATCGCCTCGCCGCCGTCGGTGAGGCCGACGCTGTGGGTGTCCCGGGCGAAGAGTGCGCGGCCGGTCTGCTCCTCGAGGCGGCGGACCCGCTGGCTGACGGTGGGCTGGCTGATCCCGAGCTGTCTCCCGGCCTCGGAGAAGCTGCGGTTCTCGGCCACGGCGACGAAGCAGCGCAGCAGATCGGGCTCGTACACGCTCGTTCCTCCCGCAGGGGGATCCTGCTCATTCACAGATCCGATAACAGTTATGTCCATCATTATCGTGAGTGATCGCGCGATCCTCCGTAGCGTTGAGGTCATGTCTTCCGTGTCGGCTGTGGATCATCCGATCACCGAGCCGCTGCCGGTGCTCGCGACTCGACCGACTTTCCGCGCGACGTTCGCGGCGCTGCAGGAGGCGAACTTCCGGCTTTACTTCGCCGGCCTCGCGGCGACCTCCGCAGCCGGATGGCTGGCGCGGCTGGCCACGGATTCGCTGATGATCGAGCTCACCGGCGATGTCGGCCTCGTCGCTCTGGTCGTCGCGTCGCAGCTGCTTCCGTCGATCGTGCTCGGACCGTGGGGAGGCGTGCTCAGCGACCGCTTCGCACCGCGACGGACGGTCGTGCTGACCCAGCTCGTCGTGGTGCTGGCGGCACTCTGTCTGGGCGTGCCGGCGATCCTCGGCACGGCCGGCGTGCCGCTGATCGTGGCCTCCTCGCTTCTGCTCGGCGTCGCGGCGGCGTTCGAGGCGCCGGCCCGCGCGGTGCTGCTCGTGCAGGTCGTCGGCACCCGCGCGCTGCCCAACGCGATGAGCCTGAACGCCGCCGTGCAGCAGCTCGCCGGGATCCTCGGCGCCCTGCTCACGGCCGGTCTCGTCGCGATCATCGGATCCGGATGGGCCCTCGTGGCGGCGCCCGTCGGGCCGCTCGCGGGCATCGTGATGCTGCTGGGGATCCGGCGCTCCGCGCTGCACCCCGCGATCAAGGTCGCCGCCCGGCGGGGGCAGATCCGAGAGGCCATCCGGTACGTGCGGCGCAAGCCGGAGATCCGCACCGCCCTGCTGCTGATCTCATCGCTCGCGTTCTTCGCGCTCACGGCGTCGATCCTCATGGCCTGGTCGGCGAACGAGCGCTATGGCCTCGGCACGCTCGGCTACACCCTGTTCCAGACGGCGTCGGCCGTCGGTGCTCTGCTGGGCAGCCTGCTGGCGGCACGTCGGCGACAGCTGCGCCTCCGCGACAGCGCGCTGCTGCTCGCGGGCTCTGGGGTGGTCTGGGCGTGCTCCGGGCTCGCGCCCTTCGCCGGACTGTTCGTCGTCGGACTGGTGGCGTCGATGCTGATGCGGACCGCATTCATGATCGGCAACGATTCGCTCACCCAGCTCTCGGCCAACGGCGCTATCCGCGGGCGCGTGGTGTCTCTCTACGTCGTGTGCATGACCGGCATGCAGGCGGCGGGGGCGCTCGCCGCGGGCTGGGCGGTGCACGCGCTCGGCGGCGAGATCACCTTCCTGCTCGCCGGTGGTGCGCCCGCCCTCATCGCCCTCACCGTCGTGCTCGTCCACACCTTCCGCGGGCGCGCTCGCCGATCCGTCGCCTACGGGGCATGATCGGAGTGCATGGCGATCGAGCATCCTCATCCGCCGCATAGCTGCCTCACAGGAGTTGCGTCGAGGGGACTCGGACCATGGAGCCGGGCGCGCAGAGCGGGCCAGGGGAGGATGGACATGGCGGAGGCGGTGCCGAAGGACGGCGACGGGACGGGGACTTCCGCCGCGGTCTCCCTGCCCCTCGGTCTGCCCCCGATCGTGCGGGCCGACGGATCGGCGGCGCGGGCGCTCGTGGTCGACGACGAGCAGGCGCTCGCCGCGGCCGTGGGCGGATCCCTCCGCGCCGACGGCTGGGAGGTGCGGGTCGAGCACCGCGGGCGCAGCGCCCTCATCGCCGTGCGCGAGTTCCAGCCCGACGTGGTCGTGCTCGACATCATGATGCCGGACATCGACGGGCTCGACACCCTCGAGCGGATCCGTGCGATCCGGCCCGAGATCAGGGTGCTGTTCCTCACCGCCCTGGACGGCCACGACGACCGCATCGCAGGGCTCCGCGCGGGCGGTGACGACTACCTCACGAAGCCCTTCGCGATCGCCGAGCTGCAGGCGAGAGTGCGGGTGCTGGCGCGCACGGCCGCGGCGATCGCGCGACCCGCCGAATCGCAGCTGCGGGTCGGCGACCTCGCGGTGGACAAGGCCGAGACCACGGCCGAGCTCGGCGGATCCCCGCTCGAGCTGACCCCCACGGAGTTCGAGCTGCTGCTCCTGCTCGCCAACAACGCCGGGCGCGTGCTGCGCCGGGCGCAGATCCTCGAGGCGGTCTGGGGCTACGACTTCGGTGCAGAGTCGAATCTGGTCGAGGTGTACGTGTCGAGCCTGCGTCGCAAGCTCGCAGGCTCCGCGGTGCTGAACCTGGAGACCGTGCGGCTGGTCGGCTATGTGCTGCGCGTCACGGACCACGAGCCAGGCGCATGAGGCGTCCCCGCAGTCTGCGCCTGCAGGTGGTGCTCATCGCCTCGGCCCTCGTCGCGGCGGTGAGCATCGTCGTCGGCGTGGTCGCGGTGCTCTCGCTGCACGACTACATGCTGAGCCAGGTCGACGCGCGCCTGAACGGCGCCGCGGCGCGCGGCGCGGACATCGCGGGCGGGCGCGGACCCGGATCCACGCCGGGCACGACCTCGCCCACTCCTGCTCCGACGCCGCCCACGCGGCCCAGCCGCAACGACGTGGTCGGGGCACCAGGCCAGTCCGCCGGCACGATCACCGCGATCTTCCGCGACGGCGCCTTCGAGATCGGCGGCTGGATCGCCTCCGACGGGGTGAGGCACGATCTCACCGCCGTGCAGAAGAAACTCCTCGCCGCGCGTCTTCCCTCCGGATCCGCGGATCGCACGGCGCCGGTCACCCTCGACCTCGGCGGCGCGCTCGGCGACTACCGTGTCGCCGGGCGCACCACGCGCAGCGGAGTGGGCGTGGTCACGGCGCTGCCGCTCGATTCCGTCACGGCGGTGACCGGGCGGCTGACGCTCGTGGTCGCGCTGGTCGGCCTCGCCTGCATCGTGCTCGCGATCGCGGCCGCCGCCGTCGCGATGGGGCGGGCGCTGCGCCCGCTGCGCCGCGTCGCGCACACCGCGACGGCCGTCACCTCGGTGCCGCTGGACCGGGGCGAGGTGCGACTCGCCGGCCGGGTCGACGCCCGCGACATCGCGTCCACCGCCGAGGTCGGCCAGGTCGGCACGGCCCTGAACGACATGCTCGACCACGTCGAGAGCGCCCTCGCTCAGCGCGAGGCCAGCGAGTCGACCATGCGACGCTTCGTCGCCGACGCCAGCCACGAGCTGCGCACCCCGCTCGCCACGATCCGCGCCTACGCGCAGCTCTCCGATCGTGCGGACGCGGAGGAGCCCGAGATCCGCGGCAACGCCGCGCTCATCGACGTCGAGGGGGTGCGGATGGGCGCGCTCATCGATCAGCTGCTCCTGCTCGCACGCCTCGACGCGCTGCCCGCACTCGCGCAGGACGAGGTCGATCTGCGGCTGCTGCTCGCCGAGGCCGTGCTCGCCGCGCGTCTCGCCGGGCCCGATCACGTCTGGATCCTGGAGCTGGGCGAGGATGCCGCTCTCGTCCGCGGCGATGCCGGGGATCTGCGCCGCGTGGTGGACAACCTGCTCGGCAACGCGCGTGTGCACACGCCGGAGGGGACGACCGTGCGCGTGCGGCTGGACGAAGTGCGCACCGGCGAAGGGGCGATCCCCGAATCTGCCGAAGGGTCCGTGCGCCTCACCGTGGCGGACGACGGCCCTGGCCTTCCCGAAGCCGTCCGCGACACCGTGTTCGAGCGCTTCGCCCGCGGAGAGACCTCGCGCTCCCGCGAGGGCGGCGGCACCGGCCTCGGCATGGCGATCGCCCGCGCGGTGGTCGAGGCGCACGGCGGCACGATCACGCTGGGGCAGTGGCCCGGCACCACTTTCGTGGTGACGCTGCCGATCGCGGGGCCGGACGCGGATCCGGACGCCTCGCGGCGGATTACGCTGGAGGGGTGACTGCGTACGTCTCGGCCTTCGATCTGTTCTCCATCGGTGTAGGACCTTCGAGCTCCCATACCGTGGGCCCGATGCGCGCCGGCGTCGACTTCGCCGCGCGGCTCGCCGCGAACGGCGAGCTCGAGAAGGTGGCGCGCGTCACCTGCTCGCTCTACGGATCCCTCGGTGCGACCGGCCTCGGCCACGGCACGCCCGATGCGGTCGTCGCGGGGCTGCGCGGCCTCACCCCCGAGGCCTGCGATCCCGCCGACGTGCGCCGCGCCTGGGGCGACTGGACCGACGGATCCTCGCTCGCGCTGAACGGCACGCACGATGTGGTCTTCGAGAAGGACGACATCACGTTCGAGCCGCGCACGCGCCTGCCCGGCCACCCCAACGCGATGACCCTGCGTGCGCTCGACGCCGACGGGATCCACCTCGCGCAGGAGACCTACTACTCGATCGGCGGCGGGTTCATCCGCCGCGACGGCGAGGAATCCGGCCGGTCGCTGGACAAGGCCGCCTTCCCCTTCGCCTACCGGGACGCGGCCTCCCTGCTCGAGCTGTGCGACGAGAACGGGCTGACGATCGCCGAGCTCGCCCGGCGCAACGAGACCGCGCTGCGCAGCGAGGAGGACGTCGCGGCCGGGCTCGACGCGATCTGGAACACGATGGCCGCGTGCGTCGACGCCGGCCTGCACGCCGAGGGCACGCTGCCCGGCATCCTCAAGGTCAAGCGCCGCGCCGGCGCGATCCGCGAGCAGCTGGACGAGGTCGAGTCCGACGGGCACCCCGCCGTCCCCGGCGAATGGCTGGGAGCGTTCGCGCTCGCCGTGAACGAGGAGAACGCCGCGGGCGGGCGCGTGGTCACCGCCCCCACGAACGGCGCCGCCGGGATCCTGCCGGCCGTGGCGATGTACTGGTGGCGCTTCCTCGCCGACTCCGGTCTCGGCGCGGGCAATGCCGTCACCCCGTACGGCGAGCTGGTCGGCAGCGCGCTGATGGGGTTCGGCGCCGAGGCATCGCTCGTCGCCGTCGGAGCGATCGAGGACCCTGACACCGTCGCCGAGGCCAACCGCCGGCGCGGCATCCGCCGGTTCCTGCTCACCGCGACCGCGCTCGGATCCCTGTTCAAGGCGAACGCGTCGATCTCGGGCGCCGAGGGCGGCTGCCAGGCCGAGGTCGGATCCGCGTGCGCGATGGCCGCGGGCGGGCTCACCGCGGTCATGGGCGGCACGAACCGGCAGATCGAGAACGCCGCGGAGATCGCCATGGAGCACCACCTCGGGCTCACCTGCGACCCGATCGGCGGTCTCGTGCAGATCCCGTGCATCGAGCGCAACGCGATCGCCGCCTCCACGGCCGTGACCGCGGCCCGGCTCGCCCTGCGCGGCGACGGCCAGCACTACGTCTCGCTCGACGCCGTCGTCGAGACCATGCGGCAGACGGGCCTGGACATGTCGACGAAGTACAAGGAGACGAGCGAGGGCGGCCTCGCGGTGAACGTCATCGAGTGCTGAGCTCGGGGCGCGCGCTGACGGCACCCGTCGTAGGGTGAGCAGATGAGCACGACGCGTCGCCGCGGGCGCCCCAAGGGGGAGTCCGGATCCCGGGAGCGGATCGTCGTCGCCGCGGAGCACGAGTTCGGCGAGAACGGCTACGACGGCGCCACGATCCGGGCGATCGCGGCGCGCGCGGGTGTCGATTCCGCGCTCGTGCACCACTACTTCGGCGCCAAGGCCGACCTGTTCGCAGAGGTGATCGGCATCCCGCTGCGGCCGGACCTCGACGTCCCGACGATCCTGGAGGGACCCCGCGACGAGGTCGGCGAGCGCGTGGTGCGCTACGTGCTCGAGGCGTTCGAGCGCCCCGATGTGCGGCGGCGCGGAGTGACGATGATCCGTGTCGCGCTCGGATCCAAGGTCATGTCGCCGCCGCTCGTGGGCTTCCTGTCCAGAGAGCTGATCGGGCGGATCACGACGCGTCTCGAGACGCCGGATGCGGCTCTGCGCGCCACTCTCGTCGCATCGCAGATCGCCGGGCTGATCGTGACCCGGTACGTGGCGCGGCTGCAGCCCATTGCGGATGCGCCGGTCGACGAGCTCGTCGCGCGCGTCGGCCCGACGATCCAGCGCTACCTGTTCGAGTAGGAGCTCCGCGGATCCCGGACCCTTGACCCCCGACCCCCGCGGATCCATAATTCATCACATGATGAATAACGCGGTGGTGATCGACGGGCTGCACGTGCGGCGCGGCCGGCACGACGTGTTCGACGGCCTCGCGCTGACGATCCCGCGGGGTGAGGTGACGGGGCTGCTCGGACCCTCCGGCTGCGGCAAGACCACGCTCATGCGCGCGATCGTGGGCGTCCAGCGGATCCGCTCCGGCGCGGTCACGGTGCTCGGCGAGAAGGCCGGATCCGCCGCCCTGCGCCATCGCGTCGCGTACGGCACGCAGGGCGCCGCCGTGTACTCCGATCTCACCGTGCGGCAGAACCTGCGCTATTTCGCGGCGGTGCTCGGGGTCAGCCATGCCGACGCCGATCGCGTCATGGAGCAGGTCGGGCTGACGCCCTACGCCGGGCAGCGGGTCTCCGCGCTCAGCGGCGGGCAGGCGAACCGGGTGTCGCTCGGCGTCGCGCTGCTGGGCGCGCCCGAGCTCGTGGTGCTCGACGAGCCGACCGTGGGACTGGACCCGGTGCTGCGGTCGGAGCTGTGGGATCTGTTCCGCCGGATCGCGGAGGCCGGCACGACGATGCTCGTCTCCAGCCACGTGATGGACGAGGCCCTGCGCTGCGACCGGCTCCTGCTGATGCGCGAGGGGCGGATCGTGTCCGACACGACACCGGCCGAGCTGCTGGCGGACACGGGCAAGACCGACCCAGAGCAGGCGTTCCTCGTGCTCATCGCCCGCGACGAGGCTTCGGAGACCGGCGCCCATCCGCAGACGCGCCGGGAGCAGCGAGAGGCGGCGGCATCATGAACCCGCGCCGGATGTTCGCGACCGCGGGACGGGTGCTCACCCAGTTGCGGCACGATCCGCGCTCGATCGCGCTCATGGTGGTCGCGCCGAGCCTGCTGGTCGGGCTCTTCGCCTGGTTGTTCACGGACACGAAGGGCGTGTTCGACACGTTCGGCGGAGCCATCCTCGGGCTCTTCCCGTTCATCGTGATGTTCCTGGTGAGCTCGATCACGACGCTGCGCGAGCGGCGGTCCGGCACGCTCGAACGGCTCATGACCACCCCGCTCGGCAAGGCCGACTTCGTGCTGGGCTATGCGCTCGCGTTCGGTCTGATGGCGGTGCTGCAGGCCGTGGTCACGGTCGCGTTCGCCGTGTACGTGTGCGGACTCACCGTGGACGGTCCGCTCTGGCAGCTCGGGCTCGTCGCGGTCGTGGATGCGCTGCTGGGCACCTCCCTCGGACTCCTCGCGAGCGCGTTCGCGCAGACCGAGTTCCAGGCTGTGCAGTTCATGCCGGTGCTGGTGTTCCCGCAGATCATCCTGGGCGGACTGTTCATGCCGCGGGACAAGATGCCCGACGTGCTCTACACGATCTCCGACTGGCTGCCGCTGAGTCATGCGATCGACGCGATCCAGGCGGTGACCGCGGGCACCGGCGACTGGGATCTGTGGCGTCCGGTGCTGATCGTGGCGGGCTTCGCCGTGGCGTTCCTCGTGCTTGCGCCGCTCACGCTGCGCCGGCGCACGTCCTGAACACAGGCACGACGTCGTCGTGCACACGTCCTAGTCGCGTGCGGCGCGGTTCTTGGTGTGCCTGGTCGGTGCGGCCTGCCACGGGTCCTCCGGCCAGGGGTGCTTCGGATAGCGGCCGCGCATCTCGGCCCGCACCTGGGCGTAGGGTCCCGACCAGAACGACGCCAGATCGTCGGTGACGGCGAGCGGACGTCCGGCCGGGGAGAGCAGGTGGAAGAGCACGGGCACGCGCCCACCGGCCACGCGCGGGGTCTCGGCCCAGCCGAAGCACTCCTGCAGTTTCACCGCCACCACCGGTCGCACGGCCGGATCGTCGTGCGCCGGGTACTGGATCCGGACGCGTGAGCCGCTCGGCACCTCGAGGCGCTCGGGCGCCAGCGCGTCGAACTCCGTGGCGGCGGGCCAGGGCAGCAGCCGGCGCAGCGCCGGGGCGAGGTCGATCCTCGTCGTGGGAGTCCCGGTCGCGAGCGCGTCGATCTCGGGGCCGAGCCAGTCGTCGAGCGCCGCGGTCAGGGCGGCGTCCGACATGTCGGGCCAGGGGGATCCGAGCGCATGATTCAGCAGCGCGAGCCTGCGGCGCAGCTGATCCGCGGACTCCGACCAGGCGAACACCTCGAGTCCCTGCGCCTGCAGGGCGCGTCGCACCGCGTCGCGGCCCTCCTCGGCGCCCGGCCGGACCGGTGCGGAGGAGCGCACGATCGCGCCGACCCTGCGCTCGCGCCGGGCGGTGACGCGGGAGCCGGCGAACTCCGCCTCCACGCGGTCCGTGATCAGGTGGTCGGCGGCCCGCTCCACCTGTGCCTCGGTGATCGCGGCAGCGGCGCGGATGACGGCCCCAGATCCGTCCGCCACCCGTCCGGAAGCCCGTGCGACGTCGGCGACGGCCAGCCACTCGACGCCGGCGAGCGGTCCCCGTACGCCGGCGCGGGTTCCCGACGCCAGCAGGAATGTGGCTCCGTCCGAGGTGCGTTCCACCTGCCGGGCCACGCGTGCGGGGAAGGCGAGGGCGATCACCAGCCCTGCGTCGTCGACCCCGGCTGCGGCGGTCGCGGACCGCTGAGGCGGGATGAAGCGCCGGAGTCGTTCTGTCTCCTGCGCCCAGCGGCGCGCGTCCGGGCTCCGGCCGTTCCGCAGGGCGACGATCGCGGCGGCGACATCCGCATCGGGCGTGCGCAGGTCGCCGCCGAGCAGTGCGACGACCTCCGCGGCCAACCGGGCGCCCACGAGTCCGCTTCCTTCGATCAGGGCGCGGGCGAGGCGCGGGTCGACCGGGATCCGGGCCAGCGCGCGGCCCTCGTCCGTGGCGCGGCCGTCGGCGTCCGTGGCGCCGAGGTCGTGCAGCACGGACTGCGCCTCGGCGAGGGCGTCGGCGGGGAGCGGATCGATCAGTCGCAGTCCCGTCCCGCCGGGGGCGCCCCAGCACGCCAGCAGCAGCGCCGCATCGGCGAGGTCCGCGGTGGCGATCTCGGGGGCGGGCCGGGCCGGTGCCGCCGCGAAGGTCCGCTCGTCGAGGCAGCGGATGACCGTGCCAGGCCCCTGCCGGGTGGCGCGGCCGGCGCGCTGCACGGCGGAGGAGCGGGCGGCCGCGGCCGTCACGAGCCCGCTCATGCCGCGCGCCGTGTCGCGCTGCGGGAACCGGGACAGGCCGCTGTCGACCACGAGGCGTACGCCAGGCACGGTGAGCGACGATTCGGCGAGCGATGTGGTGACGATGATGCGCGGCGCCTCGGAGGGGCGTCGGCCGCGGATGACCGCGTCCTGCTCGGCCGCCGGGATCTGTCCGTGCAGTTCGCGGACGTCGAATACCGGATCCCTGTCGCGGATGCGACGCGCGATCTCGGCGACCTCGCGCGCCCCCGGCGCGAAGACCAGCGTGTCGGCCGAGGGGTCGTGGCGGACCAGGTCCCGAGCCGCGTCCGCCGCCGTGCGTGCAACGTGGTCGAGGAAGCCCCGGGTCACGCCGCGCTCGTCCAGCCGGGGGACCGGGCTCGGCGCCCAGCGCTCGGTGAGCGGATGCGCCGGGACCGTGTGCTCGACGACCGGCGCCGGCGCGTCATCGCTTCCGATCACGGAGGCGATCCTGGCGGCGTCGAGCGTGGCCGACATCGCGACGACCACGAGGTCGTCGCGCAGTTCGCGTACCTCGCCGAGCAGGCCGATCAGGAGGTCCGTTTCGAGGGCGCGCTCGTGCACCTCGTCGATGACGACGGCGTCCACGCCGTCGAGGCCGGGATCTGCGAGCAACCGGCGCAGCAGCACGCCCGCGGTCACGAACTCGACGCGGGTATCGCGGCCCACGGAGCGCTCGCCGCGAACGGTGAAGCCGACCCTGGTTCCGAGCGGGGATCCGTCCAGCTGTGCGAGCCGCCGTGCGGCCGCGCGTGCTGCGACGCGGCGCGGCTGGGTGACGATCACACGGCCCGGGGCGCGGGAGGCGAGCAGGGGAGGGATCAGCGTGGTCTTGCCGGTGCCGGGCGGTGCGCTGATGACGGCCGCGGTCCCGGCGTCGAGTGCTGCGGCGACCTCGTCGAGAGCCGCGGCGAAGGACAGCGAGGCGCCGATCGCACGCAGGTCGAAGGGCGCGGAGGTCATCCGTCCAGTCTGCCGCGAAACGCGGACGGCGCCCGGACCCCGAAGGATCCGAACGCCGTCCGTCGTGAGGGGTTACTCCGCGGCTTCGTCGGTCTCGTCGGCCTTCTTCGCGGCGGCGCGGGTCGCGGGTGCGGTCGCGTGCGCGGCCGGCTGGCGGGTTTCGGACTGGGCGAGGCCCGCGCCGAAGCCGCGGCCGACGGCCTGACCCTGCAGGATGCCGGCCAGGTCGAGCCCGGTCGCGGCGTGCACGCTGTCGAAGACGCTGCGCAGCGCCTTGGCGCTGTCTCCGCCGACGACGCTCGAGGCGCCGTCCTCGCCGGATCCGCCGATGATCGACACGCTGCCGATCGCGGAGTAGCCCTTGGCGAACTCGGCCATGATCGACGGCAGCACCTCGAGGACGCGCTGCGACAGGAATGCCTCCTGGTTCGACGCGATGGCCTTCGCCTCGGCCTCGACGGCGGCGGCCTTCGCCTCGCCCTCGGCGCGGATCGCGTCGGCCTCGGCCGTGGCGCGCACGCGGCGAGCCGCCGCCTGTGCGTCGGCCTGGGCGCGCAGCGAGGTGGCCTCACCGGTGGCCGTGGCGACCGCGGCGGCCGCCTCGCCGTCGGCGCGGGCCTTGTCGGACTGCGCCTGCTGCTCGGCGATGCGGGTGGACGCCTCGGCCTGCTTGACCTGCTCGATCGCGGCGGCCTCGGCGGCGCGCTCGCGCGTGTAGAGCTCGGCCTGGGCGCGGGTCTCCGCTTCGTAGCGCTGAGCGTCGGCGACGCGCTTGACGTCGGCGTCGAGCTGGGCCTGCTTGTTCTCGGCCTGCTGCTGGAGCACCGCCTGCTCGGCCTGCGCGCGGGCGAGCTGCTCCGCCTGCTCGGCCTCGGCACGGGCGCGTCCGACGCCGGCGGCGGCGTTGGCGGTGTTGGTGTCGAGAGCGGTCTGCTCGACGAGGTTCGCCTCCTGGTTGGAGATGAGCTTCTGGTTGATCGCGCGGTCGGCGTTGGTCTGCGCGATCTCGGCGGCCTGACGCTTCGCCTGGATCTCCGGGGCGCCGAGCGACTGGATGTAGCCGACCTTGTCGGTGATGCCCTTGATCTGGAACGAGTCGAGGATCAGGCCCTGCTCGGCGAGCTCCTGCGAGACGTCGGCGGCGATCTGGTCGGAGAACTTCTTGCGCTCCCGCATCAGCTCGACGACGGAGAGGGTCGCGACGATGCCGCGGAGCGCGCCCTCGAGCTGCTCGGTGGTGAACTGCTCGATGGCCTTGTCCTGCGAGGCGAAGCGCTCGGCGGCGCGGCGCACGAAGAGCGGGTCGGATCCGATCTTCACGATCGCGACCCCGTCGACGTTCAGGGTGACGCTGTCGAGCGACTGCGCCTCGGCGTTCAGCAGCACCTGGCGCGAGCGCAGGGAGATGATCTCGTGGCGCTGCGTGATCGGGTTGACGAGCGACTTGCCGTTCACGATGACCGTGACCGGAGACTCGGACATCTCAGAGCTCGTCGAGCCGTCCGGCAGGAGGGTCGCGCGCTGCACCTTCTGCTTGCGGCCCGAGATCACGAGCGCCTCGTCGGCGCGGGCGACCTTGATCCAGCTGCGCGCGAGCAGCAGCACGACGAGCAGGATGATGACGACGCCGACGATCGCGGCCCCGATGATGATGAGCAACCCGATGAGGGCGGCGGGGTCCATATGCACTCCTGTGTTCTCCGGTCGCGCCCGATGAGGGCGTCACGAACGACTATGCCAGAACCTATGAACCGGCCGTGAGGGATGTGGATGAGTCTCCGGACTGACCAGCCGGCCGTCCTCAAGCGGCGAGGTCGAACCGGGCTCTGCCGCCGAGACGGGGACTGCGCGCGGGATCGACGTGCGGCGGCGGGATGAACCACACCCTGCTGTGCCGCCCCTTGCCCTCGATCCGGATCTCCCAGTCGTTGTCGTGGATGCGATGGTGACAGCTCTCGCAGAGCAGGATCCCGTTCTCCAGGTCGGTCGGCCCCGTATCGCGTTTCCACCAGCGGATGTGATGGGCCCGGGTCATGGACGGCGGGAGTCCGCACATCGCGCAGCCGCCGTCGCGTTCGGCGAGGGCGAGGCGTTGCGCGGTGGTGAAGAACCTCAGCCGACGGCCGTAGTCGAGGACCTCGCGGTCGGTCCCGAGCACGCACGGGATGACGCCGCCGCTCGCGGCGAGCTGCCGGGTGGCGGCGATGCTGAGGGGGAGGTCCGATCCGTCGATGGTCGCGTATCCGGTGCCGTCGGTGAGGTCCTTCAGATCGACCCGGACCACCACGGTCGCGCCGGCCAGCGCGGGCGCTTCGTTCTCGCAGCCGAGGGCGTGCGCGCAGATCGTGCTGAGCGCCTCGGCACGCAGCGCCGCGACCGAGCGGTGATCCGCATCGGGAGAGTCAGGGGCGAGCCGGTCCTTCCGCGCGGCGAACAGCGCCGACACGTACCCGTTCACCGCGGCGACGATGGGCGCCCCATGAGCGGCGTCGAAGTCGCCGTCGAGGTGGATCCGCCCGTCGCGCTCGTAGATCGACAGCGACTGGCGGTCGCGCTGCTCCTGCTCCCGCGGGGCGACCCCGTCGGGATCCAGCCACGCCTCGGCCCGGGTGACCAGCCGCCGCACATCGTCGTGCGACAGCCCGGCGGCCTTGTCCACGAGGAGTCGCTCCGCCTCCGCGGTCTGCGCCGCGCCGATCTTGCAGCGCACGCGCTCGAGCAGGGCGAGGATCACGGCGAAGGCCTGTGCGCTCAGCGTGCCGGAGGCGAGCGCCTGCTGCGCGGCCGGGTACTTCGCCGGCACGCGGTCGCCGACCAGGTTCGTGCGGGGCGCCGTGGCCTCGCCGACCTTCACCAGCCGCGACGCGTCGCCCGTGGTCGCGCCGGTCGTGGTCGCGATGAGCTGTGCGGCGTTGCGGAACCCCTGCTCCTTCGCCAGCGAGTCCGCGCCCAGCTCGGTGCGGGACTCGTGCGCCACGCACGCGGCGACCTCGGCGAGCATCGCCCCGGATCGGCGATGCAGCAGGCCGAGCGCCTCCGTCACTGCCATGAGCTGCGTGCGGGAGAGGTCACCCGCCTCGCGTGCGCCGCTCCACACCTCATCGAGACGCGTCAGCGCCTCGTGCAGTGGGTCGAGATGTCCGGTCATGCCTTGATTTTACGCGGGATCACAAGACATTCGAAGCTATCTACGAGATCTGTGAAGAACTTCTCCGAGACGCTGCCTGTGAGGAACGAACGAAGGGACCGCCGGGGGTCAGCGCGCCCGGAGCTTCTCCGTCAAGGTCGTCAGAGTGCGCAGCTCCTCGTCATCCAGCGCCGACATGCGCTCGGCGATCGAGCGACCGTGCGCGGTGGCGAGCTGGCGGAACGCGCGCGTCCCGGCCTCTGTCGCATGCACGAGGGATCCGCGTCCGTCCTCCGGATCCGGGCACTTCTCGAGCAGTCCGCGCGCGACCATGCGGTCGACGAGGCGCGAGACGCTGGGCTGGCTGATCAACATGTTCGCCGTGACCTCGCGCAGGCGCGCGGTGTGCGACGCGCAGCGGGTGACGGTGAGCAGCACGTCGTACTCCGCGGCCGAGAGGTCGGCGCCGTCGAAGTCGGTCGACATCTCGGTGAAGATCTCGTGCTGGGCGCGGAAGAGGGTCTCCCAGGCTGTCAGGGCCAGCTTCCGATCGCTCATCGCATCAGAATATCCGCCCGGACGGACATGAGGCTTCGCGCAGTAAAGGCCGGTCGGAGAGGCTTCCGACCGGCCTTTGTCCCTTTGCACCAAGAGTGTCCTGCAATCACATGCGGTGAGAGCCACAGCAAAACTTTCACCGTGCGATCACTGTATAACGGCGGGGTAACGAATGCAACGATCAGGTCACGGTCTGGGCGGATTCATAAGGACTTGTCCGATCTCACGAAAAGTGTCGGAGTCTCATGCGAACTGTCGGAGCGTCTCACGAAGGTGTCGGAATCTCACCCTACGTGTCGGGCGCCGCGGCGTGTCGACGAGGCTGGTTGGGCACCAGACGTACCCTGCTCGTGAGTAGATCCCCAGTCGGGTGATCTTTGTCAAGGCTCAGGACATAGGCCAGAACCGCTCCCCAGGAGAGAGGCTGACTGCCGAATAGGACGTATCCGTCGATGTCGATTGGATCCCTATGGACCTGACCCTGCAGTGGCCGACCCCTCTCGCTCGCAGAGTAGGCGTGACGCGAGCGCGCGTCGAGTACCGTCTCGATGGCGTGCAACTGGAGCTCGATGCCGTCGATTGCGATGACGTCCCCTTCGAACGAGGCGATCCTGCTCGGACTTTCCCTAGCTGGCGACTCAAACGGCATTACGACGGCTACCACTGGATGGGCGCGCTCGGCTCGTCGATCGGCTTCGAGTCTTTGACCGAGCGAGGCTGTCTCATCGAGTTGGACCGCACGCCGGGTGTTGTTGCAGTCGCGAGTCAGCCGATGTGGATTCGATGGGTCACTCCCGACGGCCTGCGCGAGCATTACCCGGACTATTTCGTGCGTCTGGACGACGGGACGGCCGTGCTGATGGACGTCAAGCCTGCGGCTCGGATCGACGACGACGTCAGGGCGCAGTTCGACATGACTGGGCAGTTCGCCGCTGAGCGCGGATGGCGGTACGTCGTCTATGACGCCGAATCACAGATCCGAGAAGCGAACCTGCGATTCCTCGCGCCGTTTCGAGGCAGCGCGAGCACTGAGGAGCTGCCGGGACTGCCGGAGGACGGGTTGCCTTTGGCCAAGGCTGCTGCGTTGCTCGGCGTCGGATCCGAGGGATATGCGCGTTGCTACGCGCACCTCTGGTCGGGGCTGCTCGAGACGGACCTCGAAGAGGCACTCGGTACCAAATCGATCGTGTGGGAAAGGAAAGCATGATGCGTATTGCAGTCGGCGGGTCGCTCATGTGGCGTCAACGCCAGTACACAGTTCTCTTCATCGAGAGAGACTCCGCGACGCTCCGAGACGATGACGGCGGCGAGATCCAAGTCGCCCTAGACGAGCTTGGACGTGATGCAACACCACTACTGACCGATACCTCCGGCCTCCGGCACCTACCGCTGCGAGTGGAGGACATCGTGCCAGACATGGATCCCTGGCTTCAGGCATGCATCCGCATCGAGGCTTCACGCGACAAGGTCGGGGTCGGGAAGGCCGTCGAAACCGAGCGTCAATGGTTGGAGACACGCCTCGGCAAGCCCGTCTCCACGCGCGCCGTAGAGCGCCGGCTCAAGGAGTTCCGAGCCCGGGGGACGACCAACGCAGGTAATCGTGCACCACGCAAGAGCAAGTGGGATCCGCGCCTCATCGAGGCCATCAACTTCGTCCTGGAAGGGAAGAGTCGCTCCTCGACCGTGAGCCAAACGACCGCGATCGAGCAGATCACGCGGCGCGTCCAACGTCTGCATGGCGATTCGGTGAAGCTGCCGAGTCGTGCGACGTTCTTCCGGCTTCTTGAAGCAGACGATCGTGGGCAATTCACTTTCGGATCGGCCAAGACTCGCGAGTCGCTGGCGCTGCAGCCCGACGGGAAGTTCAGCACCCGCACCGCACTACGCCCCGGTGAGCTTGTCGAGATGGACTCCACTCGGATAGATGTCATGCTGCGGATCGATGAAGAAACGGTCGGCCGACCCGAGCTGACGATTCTCATTGACGTGGCGACGCGGTCGATCCTCGCCGCGATGCTGCGCCCGGAGGGCACGAAGAGCGTCGATCTGGTGGCGGTTCTTGCACGTGCCCTGGTGCCATACGGCCGCCGCATGGAGGGGGCTCGCGAGACTAGACAGCTGATCTCGACGGCATGGGCTGAAGACCAGCTGATCGGTCAAGAACGTTTCGAGCGACTGCGTCTCGCTCAGCCCTACGTGTTCCCGGACACGATCACGACGGATCGTGGACGCAACTACTTGTCGCGTCATTTTCGGGCGGCATGCGAAGCGTTGAAGATCTCGCTGATCACCTCGGCGCCGCACACGCCGACGGACAAGCCCCACGTAGAGCGAGCCTTTGGGGCAATCAACTCAATGCTGCTGCAGCACGTGAAGGGATACGTCGGTCGTAGCGTCGAACATCGCGGCCGTGACGCGGACACGGCGTCTGCCGAACTACTGACCATCGCTCAGGCCCAGGAGCTCATCGAGGACTGGATTGCGGTGGAGTGGCAGAACCGTCCGCATGACGGGCTGCGCGACCCGCTGCATCCGCGCATCAAGTTGTCGCCGAACGAGATGTGTCGGGCGTTCCGTGCGTACGTGCCCGAGCTCCATGTACCGCTGACGCGAGATGACTACATCGCGCTGCTACCTGTCGCTCACCGAGTTCTCAACCGATATGGCGTGCGCATCGACAATCGGATCTACAACTCCGAGCGGCTCAAGGGCCTGTGGAGGCGCAAGTCTCCTGACAAGGCGAAAAACGGTCGATGGCCGATCCGCGTGGACCCCTACAACCTGCACGTCGTCTGGCTCGAACGAGACGGCGAGTTCATTCCGCTGCGATGGACGGACAAGGTCCATGAACTCCCGCTGCTCGGTGATGTATGGCGGTACGCCCGCACCGAGTTCTCCACTCGGGTCGCCGATCTCGACGAGGAACGTCGGGAGCTTGCCATGGCGATCAAGGCGTTCGCCGGGCGAGGAAATCCGGCACCACGGAACACCAATCAGAAGCGAAGTGCGCGACAGCGTGCGCGGATGGTGGCGATCGCTGACGACCCGATGAACCTCACGAGTGTGAAGAGTCACGAGGCCGAGGACGCGTCTACCGAGGTCGTCGAGCCAACCGTCGAAGGCGCGTCCGCCGACGAGTGGCCGAACACCGGCGGTTTCCCGTTCATCGGCGAGATGCTGGACGAGGTGCGGGGGAGACTCGACGAATGATCGAGATCGCCACCAAGGAAGGTTGGCGCGAGCACGTTGACACCGTGTACGAAAGGCCGGCGCCGATCACGTTGAAGGATCTTCGGGCCCTGAGCTTCGGAGACCGCGCGTTGTACAACCAGGCCCGCGCCCGGTACTCCCAGGCCGGCGCGTTTGTGCGGACGCCGCAGTTCCAGGTGTTTCAGAATGCCGTGCGCGATCGCGTCATGCTCAACACCTACCGGCGAGTTGGCAAGCTAGGCCTGATCCTTTCGGGTGAGCCAGGCCAGGGCAAGACCACCTCGCTCGTCGAAGTTGGTCGCGCGCACGAGCGCCGGCGGCGAGATACCGGCCATCCAGCAGCGGGGCCGGGCAAGATTCCGGTCGTCTACGTCGCGGTGCCGGCTCAGTGCTCCGCCAAAGCGCTGATGCACGAGTTCGCCCGATTCTTGGGCATTCCCGTTCTTGGCCGAATGACCTACGGCAATCTGCTGGACGCTGTGGCAAACGCGCTCCGCCGGTGCGCGACTGAACTCGTTCTGATCGACGACGTGCATCACCTTGACCTCAAGTACCGGCAGAACATCGAGGCGTCGGACATGCTCAAGCAACTGTCGGAGCGATGCGGAGGCACCTTCGTCTATGCCGGAATCGCCGTCGAAGGTACCGGGCTTCTCGATGGTGAGCGGGGCGGCCAGATCGGGAAGAGATTCGAAGTGCACGTAGCTGTGCCGTTTCCACTGAACACAGCCGATGAGAAGGCTCGCTGGGGCGACCTCCTTCTCGCGATGGAGAGCTCGCTGTGTCTGGTCGAGCAACGCCCGGGCTCAATCCTTCCCGCGGCATTGTCGCTCCACTCGTTGACCGGCGGTGAGATCGGTCTGCTCAAGGATCTGCTGCAGTTTGCTGCCCTCAGGGCGATGGAGGACGAAACGGAGACGCTTGATCTGTCTGAGTTCGAGCGTGAACTTCGCCGTCGTCAGGCGGCCGCGGCGATGTACGCGAAGCCGCGCCGATCGCGAACACCCGTGGGTTCGGCATGACCTTGCTGCGCGGGCTTCCGATCGCTGTTCGCATCTACCCGGGTGAGACGCCAGTGAGCTACTGGACGCGGCTCTGCGCTGCCAACGCGATCGGCCAGAAGGACCTCTGGTTGGCGTTGCGCCACGACGACCCCACACTTCCTATCCGGGTGACGCCGAGAAGCGCCCTCTGGCAGATTGAGGCCTTGGGTCGTCTCCCAGAAGGCACACTGCTCCGAGACTCAGGCGGTCGCGGTTGTGAACATGGAGGCGCAACGCGCCAAGTGGAATGTCCGAGTTGTCGCATGATCCCGGCCGCAGTAACGCTCTGCAGACGGTGCTCAGCTGGCGAGCAGATCACCGTGGCGCGCATGCACGGTCCGGTCTGCGTGCGCCATCGCAGGTGGCACGGTGGCGATCGCGACATCGGCCTATCGGGAAGGCCGAAACTGGTGGTTGCGCAACGTAGGCTGAACGGCTCTCTCAGCCTTCGCGGCGTGCCGTACAGATCACCTGAAGTAGAGGCAGCCACGGAGTTGTTACAGCTGGGCAACGTTGAGGTTGAGCGCCCAGCGGACCCTCTGGATGACGAGATCGAGCTGTTTCCGCAGCGGATCTCGCTGACGGCGGTGCTCACCGACGCACGTCTCGCAAACGTCCTGATGCCGCATGGCCTCGGCGGGTACGCGCTCGCAATGCTGTTCGATCGCCTTGTCGCCGCGCACGCTGTCGGGCGGCGGGCTGTCGAGGGCGTCCTCGACGGATTGAGGATTCAAGGACGCGAGCTCTGGAGCGGAACGTCCGCAGTTCCTGTGCAGGGTGGTTGCGTGCTGACGCCCTCCGCCAAGCGCATGCTCCCGAGGGCCAAGACGATTCGGGCGCGGGTGCTGCATCATCGGGTCGAACCGGGTCCAAGATAGTCGAGCTGGGTCAAAGGCAATTGTGCGAGCTCTTCCGTGCCGGGTGATCCCGCTACCCGGCGAGACACCAACAGGTTTTCTCGCCAGACTTGCGGCTGCCAACGCCATCGATGCGATGGCTCTCGCGAACCACATCCTGCGCGAGGCTGGCACGAGATCCATAGGCCCAACGAACCACTTTCTGATGTCGGCCGCGGAAAGTGCTGGTGCACTGCCCCCTGGACATTTCGCACACGACCGTGCTCGTTTCCGGATGTACAGGCGCTGCCACCACGTGGGGTGGAAGCTGCGGCGCTGTGCGAGATGCGACGTCGTTGACGAAGCCCGCTCCGCATGCTCGGTATGCAGCGAGGGAAACGCCACCGAGGTGTTCGGCAGAGGAGGCGGGTACTGCGTTCGGCATCGTCGATGGCACTTCCGTGGCGAAGACAAACTCATCGGCTCTCCAGAGGGATATCGCCGCGCTGAGCAGACGCTGTCGGGTCTCCTGTGGAGTCGTGGGGTGTCGATGCATACGGGTGAACTTGATCTCGCGACTCGCCTGATTCTGGACAGCTGGCAGGAGCCGCCTGAAGCAGAGCGACGCACTGCCTCATGCGTGTACGGGCCGGCTGTCGACTTGTTGGTGACTCTCACTGACGCGGATGTTGTTCTGGGGCTGACCGCCCTAGCTGAGAGGGATACTCGACAGATCGAAGGACTGATCGGACTCGTCGTCGGCGCTGGCGGAGGAAGCCGGACACCAGAGTTGGAAACGACGGCAGTTGCTGTGGTGAGGGTGCATCGCGCCGCAATGTGCACCGCGATCCAGATGCCGAGATCGAGTGGGGCGACGACATCGAAGGCGCCCTTCGAGAAGGGGATAGCGGAAGCGGCGTACCGGGAGAAGGCGGTACTCCTTCGCCATGTCACTCGCTCAGGCCGACGAGTGGACGTCGTGGAGCGAGCCGTGCGAGCGGCCCCTGCATCCCGCGTCGTATCCCAACGCATCATTCCTGGTTGGGCGGACAACGTCCCGTGGATGAAACACCTGGCGGGTAAGCGCTCAGCGATTTCGGAAATCGGGGGCGTCGTCGGGGACCAGGTCGACCAAAGCGATACCAAGCACCTGCGTGAGAGCGAGCAGGGTCCGCAACGTCGGGTTGGCGGGATGGCCCGGGCGTGACTCACCCTTCTCGTACTTCTGGTAGGTGTATCGAGTCAGCCCAGCGCGGTAGGCCACGTCTTCCTGGCTCAGATTCGCGTTGTCGCGAGCGGTGCGAAGGGAAGTCGCGAAACGCTGGGCGAACGAAGCCCATTCTGCTTCGATGTCATCGTTCCGCTGCCGCACCTATCAAGAGTCGAGATAGTCGCACCCGCACATGGCCTAATCCGTATGGCATAATTCGGGAGGCCATACGAAACAATCATCGACTCCGTCGGACCGCTCCGCTCTCCTCTGCACGTGTGCTGCCGATCCCGACATCGAACGGTCGCGTCGCGGGAACGGCTCGCGTGTACGACCGTGAAGGCGATGGCTGAATGTCCGAGGCGTACCCGATCTGGTGGCGTGGAATCGCGACGCCTCCCCCTGCCGAGTGGGCCTACGTGTTTGAAGCGTTCACCGGAGAGGACACCGCCGGAGAATGGGCATTGGCGGCAGCGATCTTCATCGCGCAGACACGGCGGAGGACCGGAACCGGTCCGACGTTCGCGGAGTTGTTCAAGCACCTCCTGCCAGACACTGATGGGCTCCCTGCCCGGTTCCCCGAGGGGCTTGAACACATTGAGCGACGCCGCGCAATCGCCGGCTTCCGAGGACACGTAACCGTCGAGTGGAGGCGACGCGGGATGCTGAGCTTCGACAAAGGTATGACTCGGAGTCTGCGCGTCGGAAGGGAATTCCGGAGGCGCTCCCGTCAGCGCCAGCAAGACCTGGCGCGACAGAACACGCAAGTGACGGCCAGTAGGTGCGAGATGCCCGGGGCTGTTGGCTGGGATGTGGATGTCACGCGACCGGAGGCCGAGCTTAGCCATGACTGAGATGTTCCCACCCGAGCTTCAGCGCATCATCGACCGGTTTGCGCCCGGCTGGCCGCCGGTCTTGGAAGTGGCTGCCGGATGGCATCCGTTGGTTGTCGAACTCGATCAAACCCTCGCGCTGATCGCGCCCGCCTACATGGTGCAGCAGGTCAAGTCGAAGTTCGGATCGTTGAGTTTCCACGCTTCACCCTCCGAGGATGCGTACGAGTACGACGAGGAGTTTCACGAGGCGATACGCGCCGCCGAGTGGCGAAGCATCGAGACGTGCGAGGTATGCGGGGCGCCCGCGAAGCAGTATGTGATCCGGCTGTGGGTGAAGACCCTCTGCGACAGGCACCTCTGGGAAGCCAGTGACGCGGATCCCGGCCCGCCCTGACCCCTTGCATCGAGCGCGGTGATTCAGGACCGCGCGAAAGGCTTCGACTGGCGATCTCTCGGAGCACATCTCGGCAGCGGGTGTGCATCGCCTTCGCCCGAATAGAGTGAGATTGGCGACAAGGCATGGTGCCGAGAGTGCGCTGGAAAGAGCCCTACCTAATGACGACCGTTCGAGATTCCTTTTCCCGTCTGACGGTTGAGCTGTCCTGATGGCACTCAAGAAATCGGACCTGTACAGCTCGCTCTGGGCGGGGGCGGACGAGCTCCGTGGCGGCATGGATGCCAGCCAGTACAAGGACTATGTCCTGACTCTGCTGTTCGTGAAGTACGTCTCGGACAAGGCCAAGGCCGATCCCTACGCCGACGTCGAGGTGCCCGACGGCGGCTCGTTCGACGACCTGGTCGCGATGAAGGGCAAGCCCGACCTCGGTGAGCAGGTCAATGTCGCCATCCGCAAGCTGGCTGACGCCAACGACCTGCAGGGCGTCATAAACAACGCCGACTTCGATGACCCGGACAAGCTCGGCAAGGGCAAGGAACTCGTCGACCGGCTGACCAAGCTGATCGGGATCTTCCAGGATCTCAACTTCTCCGGCTCGCGGGCCGAGGGAGATGACCTACTGGGTGACGCCTACGAGTACCTGATGCGTCACTTCGCCAGCGAGTCGGGCAAGAGCAAGGGCCAGTTCTACACGCCAGCCGAGGTGTCGCGCGTCATGGCTGCGCTTATCGGAATCAAGCCGGACACGCCGAAGTCGGCTACCGTCTATGACCCAACCTGTGGATCTGGTTCCTTGTTGCTCAAGGTGGCCGACGCCGCACCGAATGGCTTGACGATCTACGGCCAGGAGAAGGACAACGCCACGCGCGCTCTCGCCGTGATGAACATGCACCTGCACGGCAACGGAACCGCAGAGATCCGGCAGGGCGACACGATCACGAGCCCGCAGTTCCTCCGGGGCAACGAACTACAGACCTTCGACTACCTAGTCGCCAACCCACCCTTCAGCGTCAAGTCCTGGAACAACGGCCTGGAGAACGAGTACGGCCGGTTCGACGGCTACGGGCGACCGCCCGAGAAGAACGGCGACTACGCCTTCCTGCTCCACATGATCAAGAGCCTCAAGAGCGCCGGCAAGGGCGCAGTCATCCTGCCCCACGGCGTGCTCTTCCGTGGCAACGCCGAAGCAACCATCCGCAAGGAACTGATCAAGCGCGGCTATATCAAGGGGATCATCGGTCTGCCAGCGAACCTCTTCTATGGCACAGGCATCCCGGCCTGCATCATCGTGCTCGATAAGGAGAATGCCGTAGGCCGGACGGGCATCTTCATGATTGACGCTTCAAAGGGCTTCACCAAAGACGGCAACAAAAACCGCCTCCGCCCGCGCGACATGCACCAGATCATCGACACCTTTGTGAACCAGAAGGAGATCGAGCGCTATTCGCGGATGGTGCCGATCGGTGAGATCGCCGACCCGAAGAACGACTCCAACCTCAACATCCCGCGCTACATTGACGGTTCGGAACCCGAGGACTTTCAAGACCTGCATGCTCACCTCAAGGGCGGCATCCCGAACCTCGACTTCGACGCCCTCCAGCCGTACTGGGACGCCTTCCCGAGCCTGCGGAGGACTCTGTTCCAGCCGCTGCGCGACGGCTACAGCCAACTGGCTGTCGACAAGGGCGACATCCAAGCCACGATCACCGGCTCCACTGAGTACGAAGCGTTCGTGAGTAACACCAACGGAGCCGTCAATCGCTGGTGGAACGGCCACGAGGCGTTGTTACAGGGCATCACGAACTCCACCCGACCCTCAGACCTCATTGCCGAGCTGGGGGACAGCCTGCTTGATGCGTTCCGCAGTCAGCCTCTCCTCGACGAGTACGGCGTGTATGAGCAGCTGATGAGCTACTGGAACGACGTCATGCACGACGACGTCGCCCTCATCATGGGCGAAGGATGGGACGACGCAGCCAAGCCGCGCGCTGCCCGTATCCTCGGCTACGACAAGATTAAGAAGCCGAAGTATGAGTCGGCGCACATCACGTTTGGCACCGGTGTCAAGGCCCAGCGCTGGGTGATGGACCTGGTGCCGCCCGAGTTGATCGTCGCGCGCTACTTCGCCAAGGAGCAGGTCGATCTCGATGCGCTGGAAGCAGCCGCCGAAGGTGCTGGTCGGGCGATCGAGGAGTACCTCGAGGAGCACGCCGTCGAGGAAGGACTGCTGTTCGAGGCGACCGATGATGACGGCAAGGTCACCAACAAAACCGCCACGGACCGGCTCAAGACGGCCAGAGCAGAAGGCGCCGATAGCGACGAGATCGAGGCGTTGGTCCACGTTGTCAGTCTCTTCAAAGCAGAGGTTGCCGCGAAGAAGGCGGCCAAGGAGGCCGGACTCAAGCTCGATCAGCTGACGCTCAAGCAGTACGCGCAGCTCACCACAGCTGATATCCAGAGCCTCGTCATCAATGACAAGTGGGGTGGCCGCGTGGCCGCGGGAGTTCACGCGGAGCGTGCGGTGCTGATCCAGAAGCTTGTGCAGCGTCTCAACGTGCTTGGCGACCGCTACGACACAACGATTGGCGAACTCGACGCCGAGGTCGACGTCTTGAGTGCGAAGGTGGCAGCTCACCTGGTCGCGATGGGAGTCGAATAATGACCCCCGCAGTAGAGTCGGTGAAGTTGGTCGAATTGCTTCAACGGCCAGCCACCTATGGAATCGTCAAGGCCGGTGAGTTTCAAACAACTGGTATTCAGATGCTCCGAGGTGGCGACATCAAGGACGGCAAGATTGGCTACGGACTCCCGTACGTTACGAAGCAGAAGAGCAGTGAGTTCTCTCGGACTGTCCTCCAGACCGGCGATGTAGTTATCGCGCTAGTCGGGTATCCGGGCGATAGTGCGGTGATCCCAGACCGACTGGTCGGAGCGAACATCTCTCGTGCCGTCGGCCTGTTGCGCCCGGGTCGGAGGCTGTTACCTGAGTACCTGGCGCAGTACCTGAACTCGCCGGTCGGACGGGCCGAGTTCCTGAAGCCAAGCGCTGGATCCGCGCAGATCGTGGTCAACCTAGCCGACCTGAACAAGCTTCAAGTTCCGTTGCCCGGGTTACATGAGCAGCGCCAAATTGCGGAGACGCTGGGTGATGTCGATGGGCTCATCTCCTCGCTCGAGAAGCAAGTTGCGAAGAAGCGAGACATCAAGCAAGGCATGATGCAGGAGCTCCTCACCGGGCGCACGCGACTGCCTGGGTTCAGCGGCGACTGGCGCTCGATGAAGTTTGCGGAGATGCTCTCGTACCAACAGCCGGGGCGATTCCTCGTCTCTAGTACGGACTATGTGAGCGCGGGAACACCCGTGCTCACGGCAGGCAAGACGTTCGTTTTGGGCTACACCACTGAGACAACTGGCATCTATGACTCGCCCCCGGTGATCATCTTCGACGATTTCACGACTGCGACGAAGTACGTCGATTTCCCCTTCAAGGCGAAGTCATCAGCTATGAAGATTCTCCGCGCAAAGCCTGGCGCGGACCTCCGTTTCGTGTTCGAACGCATGCAACTCGTTGATTTTGTGATCGTAGATCACAAGCGCCGATGGATTGGGGAATACAGCAAGGTTGAAGTTGACATTCCGTCCACCGACGAGCAGCGGGCAATCGCTAGGGTCGCCGAGGACGCCGATGCCGAGATCGCAGCCCTCGAGCGCCGTCTAGAGTCCGCTCACGCCATCAAGCACGGCGTGATGCAGAAGCTGCTCACTCGGCGCACTCGTCTGCTGGCCAAGGAGCAAATAGCATGAGCACGGTTGGACAAGTCGAACGCAAGACGCAGAACCGCGTCGTGAGGTTCTTCAAGGAGCGCCTCGGCTACGAATACGGCGACAGCTGGGAAGATCGGGGGGCGAATTCGAACATCGAGGTCGCATACCTCCGGAACAACCTGCTGGCGCGCCGGTACGACGAGGAGGTCATCGGCAAGGCCATCAACGAGCTGTCCAAGGCCGCATCCGTCGGTGGAGTCCGCACGCTGTATGAAGCAAACCGTGAGGTCTACGACCTGTTGCGCTACGGCGTGAAGGTAAAACGTGGTGTGGGCGATCAGTTCGAGACCGTGTGGCTCATCGACTGGAGCAACCCGGAGGCCAACCACTTCGTCGTGACCGAGGAGGTTGCGATTGCGGGCGAGCACAACAAGCGTCCCGATGTCGTACTCTACGTCAACGGCCTGGCCTTGGGGGTAATCGAGTTGAAACGCTCGAAGGTGAGCATCACGGAGGGTATCCGCCAGAACATCGGCAACCAGAGCGCTCATTTCATCCGACCTTTCTTCTCGACTGTCCAGTTCCTGTTCGCGGGTAACGACGTCGAGGGCCTGCGCTACGGCGTCATCGAGACACCGGAGAAGTACTGGCTGGAATGGAAAGAGCCTGAGGACAGCGAAGTCGGGGCTGACGTGGCCGAACCGCTGGACCGGGCGATTCTCCAGATGTGCTCGAAGGAACGCTTCCTCGAACTAATCCACGACTTTATGGTGTTCGATGCCGGCAAGAAGAAGACGGCTCGACACAACCAGTACTTTGGGGTGAAGGCGACACAGGCACGCATCGCCAAGCGTGAGGGCGGCATCATTTGGCACACCCAGGGCTCTGGTAAGAGCCTGACGATGGTGTGGCTGGCCAAGTGGATCCGTGAGCATCAGCCGGAATCGCGCGTCCTGATCATCACCGACCGCACCGAGCTTGACGAGCAGATTGAGAAAGTCTTCGGCGGCGTCAACGAGAACATCTACCGCACGACCTCCAGCGCGGACCTGCTGACCCAGGTCAACAAGCACGATCCATGGCTCATCGCCTCCCTCGTCCACAAGTTTCGGGGCAGCGACGACGACAAGGAGATCGACCGGGACAGCGAGGACTTCATCGCTGAGCTACGCTCGCGCGTTCCCGCCGGGTTCACCCCGAAGGGCAACCTGTTCGTCTTCGTCGACGAGGCGCACCGGACGCAGTCGGGCAAGATGCACCGAGCCATGAAGGAGCTTCTGCCGGGGGCGATGTTCATCGGCTTCACAGGCACGCCGCTACTCAAGGCGGACAAGGCAACGAGTGTCGAGGCCTTCGGCTCGTTCATCCACACCTACAAGTTCGATGAGGCTGTCGAGGACGGGGTCGTGCTCGATCTGCGCTACGAGGCGCGCAACATCGAACAAGACCTGACCAGCCCGGACAAGGTCGACAAGTGGTTCGAGGCCAAGACCAAGGGCCTCACCGACCTGAGCAAGGCCCGCTTGAAGAAGAAGTGGGGCACGATGCAGAAAGTCGTGTCCGCTGAACCTCGGGCCAAGCAGATCGTCCAGGACATCCTGTTGGACATGGAGACCGAACCACGGCTGGTGAGCGGTCGCGGTAACGCGATGCTCGTTGGCGATTCGATCTACCAGGCGTGCAAGTTCTACGAGATGTTCGTCAACGCTGGCTTCAAGGACAAGGTTGCCATCGTCACCAGCTACGTGCCGAACCCGAGCGACATCTCCAAGGAGGACTCGGGCGAGGGCGCGACTGAGAAGCTGCGCCAGTACGACATCTATCGGCAGATGTTGGCGGACTTCTTCGGTGTGCCCGCGGACGAGGCGGTTGGCCGGATCGAGGAGTTTGAGAAGGAAGTCAAGCGCCGCTTCATCGAAGAACCCGGCCAGATGCGACTGCTCATCGTGGTCGACAAGCTCCTGACCGGGTTCGACGCTCCGAGCGCCACCTACCTGTACATCGACAAGAAGATGCGCGATCACGGCCTGTTCCAGGCCATCTGCCGGGTCAACCGTCTTGACGGCGACGACAAGACTTACGGTTACATCATCGACTACCGCGATCTGTTCAATTCGCTGGAGTCGGCCATCACTGACTACACCTCGGGCGCTCTGGACGGCTATGAGGAGAAGGACGTCGAGGGGTTGCTCAAAGACCGCGTCGAACAGGGACGCGAGGATCTCGAAGAGGCACTGGAACGGATCCGTGCTCTGACCGAGCCGGTCGCGCCTCCCAAGGGCACTCTCGAGTACCAGCACTACTTCGTGGCCTCAACGCCGGGTGATTTCGCTCAGATCAAGGCGAACGAGGCCAAGCGCGTCGAACTGTACAAGACCGTCTCTGGCCTCGTGCGCGCGTACGGTGCTCTGGCCAACGAGATGGAGGCCGCGGGCTACTCCTTGGCTGAGGCTGCGGCGATCAAGAACGAGGTCGCACACTTCGTCGCCGTTCGCGACGAGGTCGAACTCGGTGCTGGCGAGAACATCGACATGAAACAGTTCGAGGCTGGCATGCGCGCACTGCTCGACAACTACATCCAGGCTGACCCGTCGGAGGTGGTAGCGACCTTCGAGAAGGGCCTCGTCGATCTCATCGTCGAACGCGGTGAGGATGCTCTGACCTCGCTCCCACCAGGTATTCGCAAGAGCCCCGAAGCTGCCGCCGAGACGATCGTCAACAACGTTCGCAAGACTATCGTTGACGAGCGAGCTCTCAACCCGCGCTACTACGATCGGATGTCCGATCTGCTCGATGCCCTGATCGAACAGCGCCGCCAGGATGCCCTCGACTACAAGGCATACCTGGAGCGCCTCCTTGAGCTTGCGACCAAGGTCGGCAAGAAGGAGTCCGACACGGTCTATCCGGAGTGGGCGAAGAACGGTGCCCAGCGGGCGCTGGTCGACTTCAGCTTCCCTGACCCCAACCTCGCCGTCGTGGTCGACTACACCGTCATGCGCCAGAAGGAGCATGGCTGGGTCGGCAGCCGCATCAAGGAGCGGGCGCTGGCCAGGGAGCTTCGCCGGGCATTGCCTGCTGGCTTCGACCGCTTCGAAGAACTATTTGAACTGGTGAAGGCTCGTGATGAATACCGCTAGCTCCTACCTAACAGTTGCCGGACTTGGGGTCGATGTCATCTACAAAGACATCAAGAACTTGCACATCTCCGTCTACCCACCGGTAGGACGCGTACGAGTTGCAGCCCCGGCATCGACGAGCGAGGACACGATCCGTCTCGCGGTGGTGCAGCGCCTGTCGTGGATCAAACGGCAGAGGGAGCAACTGCAGAAGGCCGACCGGCAGAGCGTACGTAAGATGCAGTCCGGTGAGACGCACTATGTCTGGGGTCAGCGGTACAGGCTCGACATATCGAAAACGTCAGGGAACTATCACGTCGAGCCGAAAGGACAGACACTGTGGGTCACCACACCCGCGGACGCTGACGCAGAGACCAAGCGAGCAACGCTAGACCGTTGGTATCGCCGGGAACTGAAGGCAGCCGTTCCTGCGCTCCTGTCCAAGTGGCAACCGGTCATCGGTGTCGAAGCGGGCAAGATCATCGTGCGGCGGATGAAGACCAAGTGGGGCACCTGCGTTGCGCACTCACGCACGATCTGGCTGAATCCGGAACTGGCCAAGAAGAATCCTCGTTGTCTCGAGTACATCGTCGTTCACGAGCTAACGCATCTGCACGAACGCAGCCACAACGAACGGTTTGTCGCGCTCATGGATCAGTACCTGCCGGACTGGCGAGCGCGGCGTGATGAACTCAACGACGCTCCGTTGGCTGATGAGGACTGGGAGTAGATTCTGCGCCTCTTTGGTTGGGCAGAACTCGACTTCGTTCCGAACGTTAGTCAAGCCGCGCCATGCGACCAGGGTGGACAGTGACGTATTCGTCTCACCGACTGCCAACATTCGCGAGATCGGACGATCGGCGGCGTCTTAGGTGGCGGTGTTGTCGAATCGGGTGTCGAGGCGGCGCTGACTGCTGCGGCGGTCGGGGACGAACGGGGCAAGGCGTCGTGCGATCGCGTCGGTTTCTTCCACGGGCAGTTCCGGCACCGTGCCGAAATCAGTTCCCCCGCTCGGCAACGTGCCCGCGACATGGAAGTGCAGGTGCGGGATGGCCTGGTGTGCGGCGACGCCGTTGTTCTGCCACACGGCGATACCGGGTCGTTCGTATGCACCGTCGATGGTGAGGCCGGCATCTCGCACGGCGATCATCATCCGCTCTGCGTCCTCGTCGGGCAGGTGCAGCAGTGAGGGCACATGCTCCACCGGAAGGATCAGGAGGTGCGCGATGCCGCGCTGTTCTCGGGTGACCAGCGTGGCAACGCGATTTTCCCGCCACAGCACCGTGTATGGGCGCCGGCCGGTGAGGTAGTCGCAGAAGGCGCACCGGTCTTCGTCGGGGAGTTCGATGGCTGGTTCGCCGGTGTCGCTCATGACGGCTTCAACGAGTTCAGGAATGCCTGGATCTCGAGGTGATCGAGTGCGTCGTACTGGGCCGGTGGGGCAACGATCACGAGTTCGTCGCAGACTTTCGCTGTGCGGGAGGCGAGCATGAATGACAACGCGATGAACCGCACGGAATCCGCTGCTGGCAGTACAGGGGAGAGTTTGGACTGTCCCCCGCCGATCATCGGCACACACACCGGTCCACCATTGCTATTGCTTCGCACAGTTTTCCACAGCTCGCTGAGGCTGTTCCACACCCCATCGGTCGTGGAGGAGGCGGTGCTGCCCTTATCCATCAGCGTGTACGCCACAAGGAAGAAGCGGCGCGCATTCGCACGCAGCGTCACGGTCGTCCCAAGTGGGTACCGCACCGTCTTGCCCTGCTTGCCGGCCACCGTGCCGACGGGATCCACATGACTGAGCTCATCGTCGATATCCGCATCGAGTTGAGCGCCGTCGCTGCCGTAGATGCGGTCCAGGAACTGCCCCTGCACGCTGTTGGGTGAGATGTGCGGGGCAGCGGTGTCAAACGTGTCACTGACACCGATGATCAGGTGCGCGTCATGCTGGGCGAACAGGTCACCGCGGATGAGCTTGATCACCGTTGCCGGCGACTGGTAGGTGGTTTCGATAGGACGTGGCCAAGCCTGCGCAAGCCCGTACAACAGGGACGCCATCAGGGCGCACCATGCAATCCAGCCGTGTTGGGTGAACAGGTCGGGTGCGAACAAGGCGATGGCGCCCGCCACCGCCGCCGACGCACCGAACAGGGCGAATGCTTGGGTAGTGAGGATCTTCCAGAACCGTCGGGTGCGGATATCCCGCCGTACAGACTCCATCACCGGCCGAGTTGGGCGTAGACGTTTTCTTTGTAGTAGTGCGGGCCGGTGGAGCTACTCGAGGCGAAACCGGGTACATACTTGTCGAGAGCGAACTGGATAATCTTCGGCTGGAACGACACCGACAGGGTGTAGTAGTCCGCTTCCAACAACGGATCGGGAATGAAGTTGCGGTCGATGGTGCGGTCCCCGTCGAGGTTGGCGACGACGATCGGCAAGTTGAACTCGGCCATCACCTTCACCTCGTGAGCCAGGAACGACGTCCCGTCTGAGCCCTTCTTCTTCGCATTCGCGCTGCCCAGGAGCACGATCTGCTTGGCGTTCTTCAGCCGCTCACGCAGGTTGCGTTTGATCGTCTCCGGTTTGCTGGTGTCGCGAGAGATGTACAGATCGTGCGCGTCGAAGAAATCGAAATCGATCTTGTCGTTCTCGCGCCACGCCTCCATCAGACGGTAGGACGAGATGTCTTCGCTGGCGAAAGCGACGTAGGTCTTGTTGCGATAGCTCATAGGTTCCCCAATTCAACGACAGTGTTGGTCTCTTCATTCATACCGTGCCGCTCCGACATCGTGCACGTGCGATCTGCGACTCCACCGCGATGTCGGTGGTGCCCGGTACGGTTTTCGCATGACAGGGTGGATCAGGCGCACGGGTCGCGGCACGCCACGTCCCCCTGCGCTCCGCGCACAACGCGAACTCATCACCGCTCTCGACGCGGACGTTGACCGTCAACTCGCCGCCGCCGAAACCGCCTCCGCCGGCATCACCACCCGCGCCTCGGTTCTCATCGCAGCCGCCGGTGTCACCTCAGGCCTGCAGGTGTCATCGGCAGTGGTGATTCCCGCCGTCCTCGCCGTCCTGTCCGCGCTAGTCGGGGTGGGTTTGCTGTTGATGCGCACAGCGAAGGAAGTACCGATCCTCGAAGCCGAAGAAACGTTCTGGGCCCAGCCGCCCGTGACGGCCCGCAGGAACATCCTGCACTGGAAAAACGGCGTGCTACTCGAGCGGGAAAGATCCCTGTACCGCCGACGCGCCGTCCTGGTGGTCGGATTCGCATTACTAGCTGCCTCCATCAGTGCCGACCTGGTGATCAGCATCGTGCACGTGTCCTGCGGAGGAGGTGAATAGATGGGATCTCAGACACCCCCGCCCCCGCCGCCACCACCCCAGCGGCCGTCACGAGTCGTCCGTGAGTCGCCGCCCAAGGCCACACCGCCGCCGGCGCCGCGCCCGCCAAGCCCTCGACCGAGACCGAATCCGTGATCGGATCTGTGTCGTCACCGGACTATCGCCCTCGGTGACGACACGTTCCGTCAGCCGCTCAAGAGCGATCGTGTCTGGTGGAACCGCGATGGGTGTCCAGTTGTGGTCAGACACGCCTTTCGAGCACCTGCCGCCCCCCTGCCGGAATCTTTCGCGCCGAAACCGCAGGCCAGACGTTTTTGAGCAAGGTGATGACTGCTTCAACGCGGACGCGGTTGCCGACAGGTTTCGTGAGCCAGCCGGCAGCCTCAGCAGTGCATCGCTCACCCGTTTTTCCCGGGGTTCTGCGTCTCATCAAGTGACAACTTTCGTGAGATCGGACAGACTGCTCGACGCGAGTCGACGGAGCCCGTGCTCGAGCCGGCGGCGCTCGTCGAGCCCGACGTGCTGTCCGCGGGGCGGTGCGCCGATATCGTTCGAGCGCGATTCAGGCGGCACAGCACCAGCGGCCGGGCCGTGCCTGCTCGTCAACGGGTGGTGCTTCCCTACGGCCGATGAAGCCGGCGTGTCGATGGGCGCCGGTAGCGTGGTTCGGTGCGTATCGGCGACATCGACATCGAGCCCCTCTTCGACGGCACCGGGCAGGAGGACGCGAGCGAGATCATCTCTCGGTTCGGCATTCCGGATGCCTGGCGCTGTCACCCGGAATCGTTCGGGTCCGACGGACATTGGGAGTTTCCCGTCGGAGGTTTCCTGGTCCGCACCGGTGATCGCGTCGTGCTCGTGGACGCCGGCGTGGGCCCCGTCGACGCGTACGGCTATCGTGGCGGCGATCTGCTCGTCCAGCTCCGCAGTCACGGGGTCGCGCCGGCCGACGTCACCGACGTCCTCTTCACCCACCTGCACTTCGATCACATCGGCTGGGCCACCGTCGAGGACCGGGTGACATTCGTGAACGCGACCTATCGCGCGCACGCCGCCGACTGGGAGCATTTCGTCGCAGGTGCGCACGCGGTCGGCGCAGCCGCACAGAAACTGACGCCGCTCGGGAAGCAGCTCGAGCTCTTCGACGGCGACCATGTCGTTGCTCCCGGCATCGATGCCCGCTGGGCCGCCGGGCACACGCCAGGCACCACGGTCTTCGTGCTCTCGTCCGGTTCCGAGCGGGCGGTGCTGCTCGGCGACGTGGTCCATTCGACGGTGCAGTTCGGCGAACCCGACTGGACCGTCGTCTGGGACGTCGACCCTCAGGCGGCCTCCGCGGTCCGCAATCGCTTCGCCGACGACGCCGCGGTCACCGGAGACCTGCTCGTCGCGGCGCACCTCCCCGAGATGCGCTTCGGACGCATCGTGGTGACAGACGGCGCGCGGCGGTTCGTCGTGATCTGACTGCATCGCGGACTGTCTTGCGTGCCAGGGCATCTCGTTGTCATGGCAGGCCACGGAGACGGATAGCGGATGCAGGAGAGGTCCGCGTCGGGTTCCGCCATGGAGATGGCTCCGACGACACGCCCGCACCTATGTCAAGGCCTCCGCGAACGACTTCTGATCCGCAGAATGACCGGTTCGACCAGATCCCGCGTCCCGTCACCGTCTCTGGCTGCGGTTGATCACTCGACGGGTGATGCCGATGGCCACGGTGCCGATGAAGAGGACGATGCCGACGATGGCAAGCCACAGGAGCCCCTTGAACGCGAACCCGACGATCGCGACGATCGCCCAGATCACGGCGAGGAGGATGATGACGGTCATATGCTCTGCCTCATTTCCAGGAGAGGGCAGGCGAACGGATCGTGCTCCCCGAGGCCCACCCGGTTGATGTAACGCAGGACGATCCCGTAGGAGGCCCAGAGTCCCGTCTGCACGTACGGGACGTCGTGGCCGCGGCAGTACGCGGCGATGATCGGCGCGGCATGCTTCAGATAGGGCCGGGCCATCGAGGGAAACAGGTGGTGCTCGATCTGATAGTTCAGCCCGCCCATCGCGACATCGACGAACCAGTTCCCGCGGATGTCCCGGCTCATCATCACCTGACGACGGAGGAAGTCGAGACGCATGTCATGCGGCACGAGCGGCATGCCCTTATGGTTCGGGGCGAAGGAGACGCCCATGTAGAACCCGAACACTCCGAGCTGCACGGCGAGGAACACGGCACCCTTGTCCGGAGAGAGCACGAGGAAGACGAGAGTGAGGTATCCCAGGATCCGGATCATCAGAAAGCCGATCTCGAACGAACGCCGCGCGAGCCGCTCCCGATGGAAGACGCGGTACACGCTCGAGGCGTGCAAGGACACTCCTTCGAGCAGCAGGACGGGGTAGAAGAAGACGCCCTGGTGGGAGATGACCCAGCGTGCGAACGGTGGGCGGTCCCTCGCGGCCTGTTCCGGGGTGAAGGCGATCACGGGAAGATCGATGTCAGGGTCGGATCCGATCATGTTCGGGTTGGCGTGGTGCCGGGTGTGCTTGTGCTGCCACCATCCGTAGCTCATTCCGACGAACAGGTCTCCGAGGATGAGGCTGACCCAGTCGTTCCAGCGACCGGAGCGGAAGATCTGGCGATGCGCGGCATCGTGCCCGAGGAAGGCGATCTGTGTGAAGAGGACGGCGAAGAGCACTCCGGTGAACATCTGCCACCAGGTGTCGCCGATCACGATGAACAGCACGACGGCCGCGGCGACCACCACGGGCACGCAGACCAGCTTCGTCCAGTAGTAGCCGTATCTGCGGCGCATCAGCCCCGCGGACTTCACCATCCGCGCCAGATCGGTGTAATCGCTGTTGCCGGCCTGGCGCACCGGGCCCAAGTTCGATGCTGGGCGACCGGCGTTCTGGACTGTCATGATCCCGCTCCTCTCGGCGTTCTCGCGCCGGGGTCTCGAGCGGATCTGCTTCCCAGGCTACTCCTGTTTGCGCGCGGCGGGTCGGCGAGAGCTCACACGCTCGTCCTCGTGCGATGTCGTCAGGGCCGAGATCGGGAGGGAACGGTTCGTGATCGCCTCCGCGAGGGCGTGGAGCGAAAGGTTCCGGTCGCGGGCGTAGCCTCGCAGCAGTGTGAAGGACTCGTCCATGGACGTGCCGTTGACCTGGGCGACCGCCCCCTTGGCCTGCTCGATGAGGACCCGGCTGTCGAGAGCCCTCTGCAGCTGTTCGGCTATCAGCTGCGCGTGCGCGGAGATGCGTTGCTGCAGGATGCTGATGGTGGCGACATCCGCGAGCGCTTGGGCTGCGCTCGCGTCACGGGCGCTCAACGCGCCGATCGATGTGCCGAAGAGGTTCATCGTCCCGATCGTGTCTCCGCGCAGCCGCAGGGGGATCGCATGCACGGAACGGAAGCCGCGCCGCAGCGCCTCCTCCTGGAACGCAGGCCATCGGGCGGCCGCGGCGACATCGGGCACGGAGACCTGCTCGCCCGTCGCGAAACAGTCCAGACACGGGCCGGCTCCGGCGGCGAGCTGCAGGACCTCGACGAGTTCGGCGCTCTCCGTGGTCGAGGCCACCACCTGGAGCTCCCCGTCGGCATCGAGGAGCATGAGGCCGCCCGCCTGCACGTTCACGATCTCCGTGCACTCGCTGATGAGCGTGTGGAGCAGCTCGACGACGTCGTAGTCATCGGTGAGCGAGTCGGCGACCATCACGAAGGCGGCGTTGAGACGGTCCTCTCTGGATGCGCTGGTCATGTGCCGCCCTTCTATGTCAGACATGCTACGCCGGGGATCAGCCGGGCAGATCGCGGAAGTCGAGCGTCCGGTCGACCACGTCGAGGGCGACGTCCTCGAGCGGACGCCCCGTAGAGAACGCGTACGCCCGCAGGAGCGCGAGAGCCTCGGCCGTGGTCACGTCCAATTGGACGAAGACCATGCCGGCCGCCTGATGCACCTCGCGGCGCAGGCTATGCCGCTTCGCCCCCGGGCCCCCTCCCTCGGAGGCGGCGCGCATCGCCTCCCGCACCGCCGGAACCGCGACCCTTCTCGCGAGGGAGAGCGCCCGAGCTGTCGCATCGCGATCGAGCGCCCCTGGTGCCCGTCGATATAGGTCGACGACGCCCAGCAGCACCGGGCCGGACAGAATCGGGAAGGCGAACAACGCGCCGACGCCGAGCGTCGGGAGGCCGGCACCGAAGACAGGCCAGTCCGGGTGGCTCTCCTTGGCGACATCAGCGCTGAAGGATGGCTTCGCCGTGCGCGCCACGACCCAGCGCGGACCCTCACCGAGGGCGAATTGCATGGCGTCGAGACGTTGCGCAAGGGCATCGCTCGTGCACACCGTCGTCGCGTCGCCGTCACGGCGAAGCACGGAGATCGATGCACCGGAGACCGGCAGCAGCTCAACGAAGGGTGCACAGAGGTCATCACCCCACTCCCACTCGGGGATACCCGCCGGGGGAGCGCCGCTCCCCGCATGGAACGCGTCCGTCATGAACCGCTCGCCATCGCTCTCGAGGGAGTCAGCACGCTGTGCGCGTGCCGATCGCACGCGCAGCGTCCATCACGCGTCCCCTCACCCTACTCGTCCCCACTCGCGTGGGCGCGAGGTCTTGACCGAGATCTCAGCGTGCGCGTACGCTGGGCGCGTTGCTCCAGTCCCCGGCAGCGTTCATTGACGCTGAACCAGGAGACCCGATGGACGTTCCGCAGCCCCTTCACTCGGGCGTGGTGCACGCCTCCACGATCCGCCCCGCAGACATAGAGCTCCCGCGGACTCAGCAGATCGACCTCACCCCCCTGCTCGCCCGGATACCGCGGACGCCATCGCGTGCGGATCCGATGCCCGCTCCGACATCGTGAGCCCGTGCGCAGCGCGGTCGGAGGCAGGCCGGGGCTCAACGGGGCACGGCCCCGTTGAGGGAGCGAGGAGGTACTCGCATGGGAACGATCTACTACGGCGGGTCGGCGTTCGCCGTTCACATCGAAGGCCGTACTCTCGCCCACGTGCACGTCGTGGTCACGACGAAGCTGCGCCGCGGCGAGAGCTTCACCCTGTCCTGGCCGCATCGCGACGATGAGCCGCCCGGGCGCAGCACGATCTGGCTCCACCCGGGTATCCCGCTGAGGTTCGAGTTCGAAGACTCCGATGGGACGGAGCTGAGCCGCCAGTATCTCGAGGACCTGGCGTACTCGGCGAATACGTCAGGAGGCATCCAACTCACCAAGGAGGACATGGGCCCCTGCCGGTGTTCTTTGGCTCTGGGCGCGAGCGAGGTCCTTGTCCGGTGAGCGTTCGCGGTCAGGCTGTGGCGGAGCGCAGCAGAAGCGCGTGCGGGCGGACGCTGACCCGGACCCGGATGACGTGGCCGAAGGAATCACCATCCAGTTCGAGGATGTGCGGGCAGTCGAATCGAGCCTCGAATCGACGCCCCTGGGCGTACGCCAGCGAGTGGAGCTCCGCCGTCTGGTCGACAAACGTCCGGCTGAACCTCGAGCGTCGCGCGATGCCCTGGAACGCGAGTCGAGTCCCGATACGCGCCCACCCGAAGCGCCCCTTCGGACGCATCATCACCACATCCAGTCGCCCGTCATCGATGATCGCGTCCGCAAGAGGAGCAAGTTGCCGGTGAGGGTTCCGCAGTTTCCCACGATGACCGTGTGCGCGCGGGTCGACCTCGGGGGTCCTTCGTCGACCCGGTAGTCGAGGTGGAAGAGCCTGTTTGCGATGACGGATCTCGCGATGGGGCGGACATAGGCGAACCAGCCGAGTCGCGCCTTCGTGACCGCGCTCGTGTTCTCGGCCATCTCCGCATCGAGTCCGATTCCCGCCATCACGACGAATGCCCGCGTGCGTCGATCACCCCACTCGTCCTGGACGTCGACGATGCCGACATCCACCTCGCGCCCCGCACCGGAGAACGCGACCGACACGCACGTCGGCAGGTCGTTGAGCGGCAGGCCCAGCTCCCGAGCGAGAAGGTTGCCTGTTCCCGAAGGCGCGAGCGCCATCGCGATTCCGGTTCCCTGCATCACCTCTGCGACAGCGCGGACCGTGCCGTCGCCACCCGCGGCGATGACCACGTCGGGATCGTCCGCGAGTGCGCGCTCCGCAGCAGATCGTCCCGCGTCTTCGCTGCTGGTCTTGTGCCAACAGCTCTCCCCCCAGCCGAGTCGGTTCTCGTGCTCGGCGACGACATCGCGGAGCTGGTCTATCGCGACTCTCACCGGGTTGAAGACCACCGCCGCGCGCTTTCGCCCCGATCCGAGAGTCGAGGAACGGCTGTCGAGGGACGCATCGTCCTGCGTGGGCCGGAGAGCCGCACCCCGCATTGCTGTGTCGCCGCGCGGACGCGCGCGGATGTCATCCATACGCCCTCTTCGTAGGTGTCGTCCCTACGCGCGGACGGCACCGCCTTCTTCGACCCAGTCCTCGATGCGCGACTCGTCGTCCAAGACGTCGACAGCCGGACGACGGGTGAAGGTCACCGACTCGGCCAGCGCCGCGACGTCGGCCGCGCGCGCCTGCTCCCGATCGGAGGCGTCCTGGAAACGACCGGCGGCGACTTCGCGCTCGGCCTGCAGGGAGGCACTGATCTCGGCCAGGAGCTCGGCGATGATGCTCCCGAGTCCATCGCGGAGCTCCTCCAGGTTGGTGTTCGTGATCTCCAGGCGACGGTCGGCGACGTGCAGCTCGACGGTCGAGTATCCCTTTGCGGACAGGCGGGCACGCATCTCGTTGCCCTGGATCGCGGCGACCTCGTCGCGATCCGTCTTGCGCGTGAACACCGCTTCCACGGTGTAGCGGTCCGGAGCGTCCTTCGTCATCAGCGTCGCGGGGAGCGACCCGATCAGAACCGATCTCAGACCCAGCAGTTCGGAGCTCAGCTCCGCGTTCTTCAGTTGTGCGTTCATAACCGGACGTTACGCCCCCAACATGTGCGGACTCACAGGCGCGGATCGCCCTGCGCGTCGGGCATACGTCGTGACCGGTTCCGAGAAACGCTGAGGCCGAGAGCCCGGATCGGATCGAGCTGCTGACCACGATGCCGTTCCGCTTCGATTTCGACACGGGCGTCCCCGCGAGTCTCGACCCTCGCTTTCTCGGGATCCTCGAGTCGATGATCGACGATCGACGAACCGGCAGAGTCGTCGTGCCCGATATCGCACCCTCGTGATCACATCGGAGCGGCAGACGCCGCGAGCAACCCGGTCGGCCGCAGCAGCGCCGCGAGGGCTGGAAAGCCCCTGGCGTGCACGGAGTCACGGGGCGAACCGCAGGGGAGAATCGGGCGCGGCCCCCCTCTCGCGTGAAGTGCGCGTAGACTCCGGACAGGAGCTCGACCATCTTGGGCCGGGGACGCAGGGCTGAGCTCCTGTTCGGCGGGGCGTTCATCGTGCGGGCGTGCAACGACGCATGGTGGTGCGGTGGACGTCCTTGAATGCGTGTGAGAGAGCGGCGTCGTTGCCTGGTCCGCGCTGAGTGCGAGAGACCACGCGAGTGTCTGGGAACCTCGGCAGCTTGAGTTGTCGCTCTGGAGCGTCCGAGCACGGGCCGAGTCGAATCCTGACACCTGTCATGAGACAAGTTGCGAACAAGGATCCACCGCCGAACCGCGGGACCATGTCGATCTCCTGTCTCACGTTCTGACAACTTTCGTGAGATCGAACAGGACTGTCGAGAGGTCGCGCTCACGCTCAAACGTGCTTCCCGAAACGCCTCGCCAGCCTTGCACTGCTCCGGCAACCTCGCGTGGTCCGTGGCTGACGCTGGTCAGTCGCCGTCCGCGTGCCGCGGCGGTTGCTGCGGGGTAGAGGCGCGCAGGGCCGGGACCAGGACGTCGAGGAGCGCGTCGATGGTTGCAGCCATGTCCACGTCCGGATCGATGAGCCACTGCAGCTGGAGTCCGTCTGTGACCGCGACCATGATGCGCGTGGTCATGTCGACCGACAGTGGCATCCCGGCAGGAACGTCCCCATGGCCGCCGGCGAACTCGTTCGTGAACTGCAGCTGCATCTCGTTTCGAGCGACGAAGAAGGAGTGCGCCGGGTGGTCGGGATCGGCGGCGTCGACGGCCAGGCGCGAGTAGAGAGCGATGAGGCCAGGAACATCGGCGTTGTGGCGCACGATCTGCAGATATGCCTCGCGTGAGGCCGAGGCCGATTCGGCGGACGGAGACATTTCGTCGCGCTCGTCGCGGCGTCGAAGGATCTCGGTGAAGAGCTCTTCCTTCGAGTCGAAGTAGTGCAGGAGGGCGGCTGGTCGGACGCCGACGCGCTCGGCGATATCCCTCAGTGAGACGTTCGAGTAGCCCTTGCTCCCGACGAGCTCGAGGGCTCGGTCGAGGATCTCATCCCGCCGTGCCACGCCCTTCGGATAGATGCCTCGGTGCGCCACGCTCCGAGCCTAGTCCGCAAGGTCGCCACGAGTTCGGATGGCGATTGAGATCAGATACTGAACGACGTACAATTTTTCCTCTGGGGATGAGCCCGTTGCGCCGATGCTGGGGAGGTGGGGAGTCCTGAGGCCGCTTGAGCGGCCCTCAGCGCCCCGTTCTGCCGCGTCAGTTTCGTCGCCGCGGAGTTGCGCCCGTGGGCTCGATGGAGAGGTCGGCGATGGGGATTGTCGTGACAGACAGTGCGGTGGGCGTCGGTGCGGTGACACGGCTCCTTCGAGGCGAGCGGGAGCACGCTGGCGTTGCGTTGCGTTATCGCAGTGTCCTCGTGAGCCAGCACTCGATCGACCGTGATGCCATGTGGCGCTGGTCGGAACAGCCCGACGACGGGTCGGAGACGGCCGCGATCCTCGTGGCGGCGGTCCCGCTGGAGGTCCGGGGGATCGAAGCAGTACCGCGGGAGGTCGCACCGGGGACTCTTGTGTTTCTGCATCCCCATCGTGCCGTCTCGGTGACCGCCGTGGAGGCCGGAACGGTGATGGGCGCATGGGTCCCCTGGGACACGCTGGACGAGATCGAATCGGGCGTCGACGCGCTGGCGGAGCGGATCCCGGTGAGCGCTCTGGGAAGCGGACTGCACGCGTTCTTGGCGTCGTTGCTTGGGCAGTCGTTCGCGCGAACCCCGCATACCGACGATCTCGTCGAGCGCCTGATTGCGGAGATGGTCTTCGGGGTGCTTCTCGAAGCCATTCCCCAGAGCGGAGTGAACCTAGCCAGAGCAACTCCGGACGTCGAGCGGGCGCGTTCCCTGATCCTGATGAGACGAGCCGATCCGGAGTTCGGAGTGGCGGCCCTCGCCCGAGAACTGTACATGTCGATCCGGCAACTCCAGAGACTGTTCGCCGCTGCAGAGAGCACCCCGGCCGATGATCTGCGTCGGTCGCGAGTCGAGCTGGCGCGAGACCTGATGAGCAGGTCTGGTCATGCGCGCCTCGGAGTCGGGGAGATCGCGACCCACGCGGGGTTTCGCGATGCTGCGGCTCTGCGTCGGGCGTTCGCCTGGGCCGGTCTGCCATCGCCCCTCAAGTTGCGCAACGCGCACCGTCACTGATGGCGGTGCGGCGCCATGGTCGATGCGTTCTGACCTTGCGCGCGATCTCCGCGCCTTACCCGAGGATGTGCTCGTCCGGGACGAGGATCCCGCCCGAGGTGTTCGCGGAGTTCGCGTAGGTCTGGATGCGGGCGGGGTCCAGGGACGGCGGCTCTGGCTCGTCGAACTCGAACCGCAGCTGGACGGACGGGTGCAGCCAGATCGTCGATCTGCCGCGAGGCTGCCCTTCGTCGTGGCGCCAGGACAGGGTGAAGCTCTCGTTGCGGCGCAGCTTCGTCGCGATCACGACCTTGAGATGGGCGAGAGCCACATCGTCGATGTCTATCCGGTGTTCGGAACTGCCATAGAAAAGGGCGCCCATGTCGGCTTCTCTCCTTCGGTGTGCTGTATCGCCACGAGAACCCGTGCCAAGAAAGCGCAATAGATCGGATGCGGGGAACGCGATCCGCGACGGGGATCGAGGATGCGGACCCGCGGTGGGGGATGGTGTCGTCGGGCTCAGCCCGCGGGGATCTCGGGGTCGCTCACGCGCAGCCGGTCGGGGCGGAATCCGTGCTCCACGCCCCACAAGACGGCCTCCGTGCGGGACGTCACGCCGATGCGGCGGTAGCCGGAGCGGATGTAGGTCTTGACGGAGTTGATGGAGAGGTGCGTGCGCTCGGCGACCTCCGCATTCGACAGGCCCTGCGTGATGAGTGCGAGCACTTCCGACTCGCGGACGGTGAGCCCCTCCTCCCGGCCCGGCCAGTCGCCCGCGGTGATCGGCGGCCGGCCCTGGGTGTCGACCCAGACCTGAGGTCCGCCCGCGCGGATCTGCTGCAGCGCCGTGACCAGTTGGCGGGCGGGGATGCCCTTGTACACGTAGCCGTCGGCGCCGTTCGCGATCGCGGCGCGGATCGAGCTCTCGTCGTGAGCCCACGAGTAGACCACCACGCGGTCGACCCGCGGATTCGCGACCAGGTCCCGCACGTCGGCGCGGTCCCCCAGGGTGGATCCGAAGGTGTCGCACAGGGCGATCTCGACCGACTCGCTGACCGGCTTGTTCAGGTCAAGCTCTACGACCTGCACGACGTCCTGGTACGAGCGCAGCATCGACGCGAGACCGCGCACGACGACCTCGTAGTCGTTCACCAGAGCGGTGCGCAGCAAGGCGGCGCCCGAGCCGCCCTTCCTCTCGCCCCGGTCGTCGGACTCACTCATGGGTTCAGCCCTTCTTCCCGCTGCAGTGATCCGCCCGGCCGGGCCGAACCGTCCGTCGATCCACTGTCGCTGGACCCCACGCTAACCGTCGCCGGGGTGACTGTCTTCACCCCTAGGGGTGAAAGGCCGAGCGGCCCGGAGCATCCCGCCGCTGCGAGAGGATGATCCGGTGAGTTACGACGCGGACGAGACCGTCTTCGAGCACGGGGGACGACGGATCCAGCTGGAGACGAACGCGCAGTTCGACGCGCTGGTCGCGGCCTTCGAAGAGACGGTCCCCGCGCTGTCCGACGCGCAGGCGCTGGCCGAACTGCGCGGCGGCGACTGGGCGGCGTTCGTGCGCGGGCTGCAATGGGAGGCGTCGAGCGGGTTCGTCCGGGTCTGGACCTCTCGCCCCGACGCGCTCATGGAGCATGCGGGCAGCGACGCCCGCAGCGTGGTGTGGCTGATCGCCCACCACGGAATCGCCGCGCGGCTGTTCCGCCACGATCCGGGCACGATGCTCTCCTCGCCGCTGCGCATCGAGATGCACACGTCGAAGGCGCCGGGGACGACGCTGAGCTTCGAGGTGCCGAGCGCCCTGCTCGGCGGCTTCGGCGTCAACAAGGTCGCGCAGGCCGGCGCCGAGCTCGACCGTGCTCTCGGCGACCTCATCGAGGACCTCGGCCTACCCCGGCCCGCCGCGCTGCGGCGCTGACGCGGTCCGCGGTCAGGTCCGCGGCTTCGAGGCCTCGATCAGGTGCCGCGCGGACGTGGCGATGAAGGGCTCACCGGCACGCATCGTCCGATCGAGCTCTCGCAGCTGCGGCTCGTAGGCGGCCGCCGTGAAGCCGGGGACCCACCAGACGCACTTCCGGAGGATCCAGACGACAGCGCCGACGTCGAAGAACTCCATCCGGCAGTGCGCGATGCGCAGGCCGTCGACGAGCAGGCCCGCGGCCTCTGCGGCGGCGGCCTCGGCGTGGGCGTCCCGTCCCGTCCGCTGCTCCGGGAGCGGCCCGAGGAAGTGCTCGATCAGCTCGAACGCCGAGGCCGCGCCCACATGCTGTGCGAAATAGCGTCCTCCCGGCGCGAGGACGCGGGCGATCTCCGTCCAGTCGGGGTGGACCGGGTGGCGAGAGGTGACGAGGTCGAAGGAGCTGCCGCGGAAGGGGAGGGGACCGTCCGAGGACTCGACGACATCGACTCCTCGCGGGCCGAGCAGCGTCCGAGCGTGCTCGGCGTTCGGCGCCCACCCCTCCGTGACGACCATGCGCGGCGGAAGCACCGACGCCTCGGCGAGGACCTCCCCACCGCCCGTGTCGATGTCGAGGGCCGAGTTCGCTCGGCTGAGCCGATCCGCGAGGAGGCCCGAGTATCCCCAGGGCGGGCGCTCCTCGGTGGCACGACCGTCGAGCCAGCCGAATCCCCAGCCGCTCACATCCGCGGACTCCGCCTCCGCCACCAGCTCCTCGAAAGACCTCACCCGACCACGCTATCCCGGTGCCCGCCCGGGGCTGTCGGCCGAGTCGCCGCCCGCGCGTCGGAAGATCGTCGCAACCCTGCTCGCGGTCTGGGTCGCCACCTGGTTCCCCGGCGGCATCCAGATCCACGGCGTCGCGTCCTGGATCCTCGCGCCAAGCGTCGCGGACGCTGAGGATGAGCGGATCAAGGTGGGCCTCATCGTCGACCGCCACCTCACGCAGCGGGCCGCGCGGAAACTCGTTCAGAACGCCCGGTAGGACGCGGCCTCTCCGTCAGGCCTTGTTGTCCGCGAGCAGGAGCACCCCGCCGAGGCCGATCATCATGCCGCCGCCGGTGCCGCGGACCGCGGCGAGCCGGCGCGGGGACTTCGCGAACCAGTCCCGTGCGGATCCGGCGATGAGCGCCCAGGTCCCGTCGCACGCGAACGCGATGACGGTGAAGACCAGGCCGAGGATCATCATCTGCAGCGGAACGGCGCCGGCGTGGAAATCCACGAACTGGGGGAGCGCCGCGACGAAGAAGACGATGGTCTTGGGGTTGGTGGCGCCGACGATGAATCCCTGCCGCAGCACCACGAACGGCGACACCCGTCGCGGGCTCGTCTCGGAGTCGTCTCCGATGCCGTCGCGACGGTGGCGGATGGCCTGGATGCCGAGATAGGCGAGGTAGAGCGCGCCGAGCACCTTCACGACCGTGAAGAGCGCCACCGACTGCGCGACGATGGCACCCACGCCGAACGCCACCGCCCCGATCGGGACGAGGCTGCCGAGCTCGTTGCCCAGCACGCTCCAGAGACCGGCGCTGCGACCCCACGCGAGCGAGCGTCCGATGACGAACAGCACGCTCGGCCCAGGGACGGCGATCAGGACGAGGGATGTGAGGGCGAAGGCGATGAGGGCTTCCATGGACGGCACGAGAAGAACCTATGCCCGGATCCGCTCGTGCGCCAGATCCGGTCAGGAGCGCCGGACCTCGTCGCCCCCCCGGCTGTCGCCGCTCCGCCGCCTCCACTTCCGGGTCGTCCCCATGAGCGGACGCTATGGGCTCCGCTCATGGGGACGACCCGGAATGTGGAAGGGGGTGCCGGGGCCAGCGCGGGAGAGGGGGCTCGGACCTGCGCGTCGGCGGTGAGGTGGGCGCCTGCACGATCACGGTACGGATGCACGACGGATTCGGCGGATCGATCGTGCAGGTGTTCACGGATCGTGCAACTGCCCCATCCGAGCCTTCGATATCCGGGGGAGTCAGCCACCAACTCAGTGTGGATCCCGGGGGTGTTCTTGACAGGGGTGCAGGCGGAAGCCGACGATGGCGCCATGACCCGAGAACCGTCCGACGAGGACAAGGCGATCGCCGACGTCATCGAACGTCTCCAGGCGAGGTTCCCCCAGACCGCGGAGATCGAGATCGACGGCGCCGTCCGAGACGCGCAGCGATCGTTCGAGCGGGCCAGGGTGCGCGACTTCGTGCCGGTCCTCGTCGAGCGCGAAGCCCGCGCGCGGATCGAGCGCCCGGTCCACTGAGGCGGCGGGATCCCGGGCTTTTCACCGCCGCGCTGCGCCGGCACCTGGATCTCGACCCCGCACCCGAGGTCTGAGCGGTCGGCGTCGCGTCAGCCCTGGGCGAACTCCGCCCGCGGGCCGTGGAGCCGGGCGGAGACTCTGGTCATGGACGACAGCGAAGCGCTCGACGCCTACTCGGCGACGGTCGTGCGCGTCGCGGAGACGGTGCTGCCCTCGGTCGCCGCCGTGAGCGTCCGCACCGACGGCGGAGCCGGCGCCGGGAGCGCCTCGGTGTTCCGCGAGGGCCTTCTGCTCACGAGCGCGCACGTCGTGGCCGGCGCGCGCGAGGTCGGCCTCGCCTTCACCGACGGCTCCTCCTCCCAGGCGCAGGTCGTCGGGTCCGATGTGCTGTCGGATCTGGCCGTGCTGCGGGCCCAGGGGCGGATCCCCGATCCGGTTCCGCTCGGCGACGCGGCGCACCTCAGAGTCGGGCAGTTGGTCGTCGCGCTCGGGAATCCGCTGGGACTCGCGGGCAGCGTGACCGCGGGGATCGTCTCGGCGCTCGGCCGTTCGCTGCCGACCGCGTCGGGGCGCGTGATCGACGAGGTGATCCAGACCGACGCCGCGCTGAACCCCGGCAACAGCGGGGGAGCGCTCGCCGACAGCGCGGGCCGGCTGGTCGGGGTGAACACCGCGGTCGCGGGCATCGGGCTCGGGCTCGCCGTGCCGATCAACGCGACGACCCTGTCGATCATCGACACGCTCGCCGCGTTCGGGCGCATGCGGCGGGCCTGGCTGGGGGTGGCCGGTGCCAAGGTCGCACTGACCCCCGAGGCTGCAGCCAAGGTCGGATCCCCGACCGGCATGCAGGTGATCTCGACCGTCCCGGGGAGCCCCGCTGCCATCGCCGGCGCCAGGGCCGGCGACATCGTCCTCTCGATCGACGGCATCGCGGTCTACGACCCGACCGGGTTGCAGCGGGTCATGGTCGAAGGGGCGATCGGGCGGCGGATGGAGATGGTCGTGCTGCGCAGCGGCGCCCTGATCGACCTGGTGCTGGAGCCCGAGGAGCTCCGGCTCGGCTGACGCGCGTCCTGCACGCGTCCCGACAGGCTCGGGGCCCGAAAGGGAACGCGTGCACCCTGGATACGATGGCGACGTGGCGGAGGCATCCCGGATCGAGACGCTCGGCATCATCGGCGCCGGGCGGGTCGGCAGCGTGCTCGCCCGGCTCGCGGTGTCGGCCGGATACCGGGTGCTGCTCGCGGCATCGTCGGATCCGGCCCGGATCGCGCGTGCGGCGCGGGCGCTCGGGGCGACCGCGGTCGGCGTGGCGGAACTCGCGCGCGAGGCCGACGCCGTGCTCCTCGCCCTGCCGCTCAGCAGGCACGCGACCCTGCCGGCCGAGCTGCTGCGGGGGAAGCTCGTGATCGACGCCATGAACTACTGGTGGGGCGACGGACTCCGCGGAGACCTCGACGATCCGCGCACGTCGACGAGCGAGACCGTGCAGCGGCACCTCGCCGGATCCCGGGTCGTGAAGGCCTTCAACCACATGGGCTACCAGGACCTCGAGGACGAGACCCGGCCCGCCGGCACTTCCGACCGCAAGGCGATCGCGATCGCCGGGGACGATCCGGACGACGTGGCGCGGGTGGCCCGGGTGGTCGACGACCTCGGGTTCGATCCGGTGGTCGCCGGCGGCCTCGCGAGCGGCATCATGCTGGAACCCGGCGCGGAGGCCTTCGGCGCCGACGTCGACGCCGCGGAGCTGCGGGCGATGCTGCAGCGGTTCCCGACATCGCAGCGCGGCATCGTCGTGGCGAGGGCCCGCGCGGCGGAACCGAACTCCTGAGCAACCGCGGTCGAGCGCTCAGCCCCAGGCGGCCGCCCGTGGCACCACGAGCACGGGCACGCCCGCGTTCCGGACGATCTTCGTGCCGTGCGAACCGAGGAACACGCGCGCGAGCGGGTTGAGCGAGCTGGATCCGACCACCAGCAGATCGCCTTCGCTCCAGCCGACGTCGTCGATCGCCGCCGCCCACGAAGCGCCGACGCCGACCGCGAGCCCGTCGACGGCGGGAGCCGGGTCGGCGATCTCGCCGAGCACCGTCGTGACGTGGTCGCGGATCTGCCCCTCCCACTCGACCAGGACCGGATCCTCCGCGCGGCCGCCCGCGCCGGCGAGGATTCCGAGCTCGGCGTCCGGGCGGACGGCGAACGACGCGATCCGCAGGCGCACCCCGCCGAGGGCGGCGACGGCGGCCGCACCGGGGATGAGGTCCTGCGCGGCGCCGGATCCCCCGTACGCCACCGTCAAGCGGTCGAACCGCGCATCCACGCGCGCCCGGTAGCCGACCGGAGCGATCGCCACGGGAGCGGGGGAGGCGTGCAGCAGCGCCTCCGACACGGCCCCGAGAGCGATCCTTCCGGGCTCGCCGCGGACCGCGGATCCGAGCACGAGGGCGTCGGGGTGCTCCTGCTCCGCGAGCTCGAGAAGTCCGCGCCGGGCCGAGGCCGCCTCGTGCACGAGGTAGCGCGCCTTCACGGCGCCTCCGAGCACGCTCGCGGCGTGATCGAGCACCTGGTCCGCCGCCTCGCGGTTGTGAGCCTGCCACTCCTGATCCACGCTCGCGCGCGAGGGCGGCCAGGCGGAGGAGACGACGGCGGCGACCACGAGGTCGGTGTCGAGCGAGTTCGCGAGCTGGGCGGCGAGGGCGAGCACCGAGGACGATCGGCGCGCGGTGTCCAGTCCGACGAGGAGCGTCATCGCTCGCTCCGCTCCAGCGGACCAGGCTGGCGCACGACCGAGGTGAACGGCACATCGGCGCCGGGCGGCTGGTTGCCGGGCTGCAGCACGGAGCGCCGGCGTCCGTAGAAGAAGTAGAACGCGAGGAACAGGGCGACCCAGATCGCGAACACGAAGATCGTGACGGGCCGCAGCTGGGTAATGATCCAGAGGCATCCGGCGATCGAGAGGAGCGGCGTGATCGGGTACAGCGGCACCTTGAAGCCGCGCTCCAGATCCGGCTCGCGGCGACGCAGGATGATGAGGCCGACCGACACGACGAGGAACGCGGCGAGCGTGCCGATGCTCGTCATCTCGGCGAGGAAGCTGATCGGGATGACGCCCGCGAGCACCGCGACGACGGCGGACACGATGATCGTGTTCTGGACGGGGGTGCGCGTGCGCTCGTTGACCTTCCCGAAGATCGGCGGGACCATGCCGTCGCGCGACATCGCGAACAGGATCCGGGTCTGGCCGTACAGGGTGACGAGGGTGACGCTGAAGATCGAGATCACGGCTCCCGCCGCCAGCACCGTGCCCGGCCACGGGCTGCCCACCACATGGGCGAGGATCTCGGAGAGCCCCGCCTCCTGCCCGTCGAACTTGCCGGCGGCCTGCGCGCCGACCGAGACCAGGGCGACGCCGACGTAGAGCACGATCACGACCGCGAGCGCCAGCAGGATGGCCAGCGGCAGGTTGCGCTTGGGGTTCTTCGCCTCCTCGCCCGCGGTCGAGACCGCGTCGAGTCCGACGAAGGAGAAGAAGATCACTCCGGCGCCCGCCGCGATGCCACCGATCCCGTAGGGAGCGAAGTTCGCGAAGTGGTCGGAGTTCCATCCGGTCATCCCCACGGCGATGAAGAACAGCAGCACGGCGATCTTGATGCACACCATGACGGCGTTGGTGACGACGGACTCCTTGGTGCCGCGTACGAGCAGGACGGCGCAGAGCGCGACCAGGATCACCGCGGGCAGGTTGACGATGCCGCCCTCCTCCGGAGCGTTGCTCAGCGCGGCGGGCAGGTGCAGGCCGAACAGGTTGCCGATGAGCTCGTTGACATACTGCGACCAGCCCACGGCGACCGCGCCGGCGGAAACCGCGTACTCGAGCAGCAGGCAGGCGCCGACGACCATGGCGATGCCCTCGCCGAGGGTCGCGTACGCATAGGAGTAGGTGGATCCCGAGACGGGGACCGCCCCCGCGAGCTCCGCGTAGCAGAGGGCGGTGAGGCCGGCCACGATGCCGGCGATCACGAACGACCACACCACGGCGGGACCGGCCAGCGGCACCGCCTGGGACATGATGAAGAAGATCCCCGTGCCGATCGTGCAGCTGATCCCGATCGCCATGAGCGGGAGGAGACCGATCGTGCGTCTGAGCGGGGAATCGCCTGCCTCCCGGGCGATGGGCTTGCGCCGGAGGAGCTGCTGGGCGATCGATGTCATGCGGTTACCTGTTCTTTCACGGGCGACGGCGTCGCTGCACGTCGCAGGCCGGTTCGGGAACGCGCGTCGGCGGATCCGATGCGCGTGGTCTTCGGTCGGATCAGGGTGCGCCGCTCCGACTCCTCGACGACGACGCGCACGCCGTCGACGAGCGCGTCCGCCGCGCCGCGCACGTAGCCGCCGGGGGTCGCGGCGATCCCGCGCAGGAACGAGATCGTCTCGGCGGTGAGGATCTCACCGGGCAGCACGTTGGGGATCCCGGGCGGGTAGGCGGCGAGCGAGTCGGCGGAGACGCGGCCGACCGCGTCCTCGGCCGAGACGATCTCGGTGTGCGCGAACGCCGCATCGCGCGGGCGCATCACGGCGGGGCCGGTCTTCGGCAGCGTGATCGAGCCCGCATCGCCGCGCGCGGCGAGATCGCCGACCGGCTGCAGGGCCTCGAGCGCCGCGACGAACCGGGCCGGATCCGGGGTGGTGCCGGGGCCGACGAATGCGACGATGCAGGATCCCGTCGAGATCTCGGTCATGATCCCGGCCGAGCGCAGCAGCTCCTCGCGCACGGTGTGGCCGTGCAGCCCCGCCGCTCCGACGTCGATCGACACCCGCAGCGGGTCGTGCCCCACGATGTCGGGGAAGGCGTCGAACCCGTCGCTCACGATCGGGAAGCGTCCGGTCGCGCGCACGGCGTCGCGCAGCGCGGCGGCCGCGGCGAGCGAGGCGGCGAGGCGGTCGTGGCCGTCCTCGAGCGTCGCCCTGGCGAGATCGAGCGAGGCGAGCAGCAGCGAGCTCGCACTCGTGGACTGGGTGAACAGGAAGGCGCGGTCGAGGAGCGGCTCGAGCTCCTCCGCATACGGCCCCTCGGCGAGGTGCAGCATGGCCGACTGGGTGAGGCTGCCGCCCATCTTGTGCGTCGAGGAGACGACGAGGTCGGCGCCGAGGGCGATCGGGTTGGCGGGCAGCTCGGGGTGGAAGCCGAAGTGCGCGGCCCATGCGGCATCGACGACCAGCGGAACGCCGGCCTCGTGGCAGACCGCGGCGATGCCCTCGACATCGGCGACCGCGCCGAAGTAGCTCGGGCTGATGATGTAGGCCGCCTTCGCGTCCGCGCCCTCGAGCGCGTCGCGCATCGCGGCGGGCGTCACGCCGTGATTGATGCCGTGGTGCTCGTCGATCGTCGGCGTCACGAAGCGGGGGTCGAGTCCGCCGAGGATGATGCCGTCGAAGAAGCTCGAGTGGGCGCTCCGCTGCGCGACCACGATCTCGTCCGGGGTGCGGAACGCCGCCAGCGCCAGCGCCGTCATCCGGTTCGCCTCGGACGCGCCGTTCGTGAGGAACCAGGTGCGCCGCGCCCCCCACGCCCGGGCGGCCGCTTCGCGCGCCTCCTCGAGCGGGTTGTCGGACCCCTTGTCGATGCCGTCCAGCAGCGGCTCCACGTCGTAGCGCAGCACGTCGTCGCCGAAGAAGTCCGCGAGGAGCGGGGCGGCCGCAGGATCGGCGCTGTGCCCAGGGACGTTGAGGCGCTGCAGGTCGCGTGCGGCGAATCGGCGGATGGCGTCGGCGTAGGGCGTGGTTGTCGTCACGGATCGATTCTGGCGGGGAGGGATACGATGAGGAATGAAGATAATTCTTCATTGGTCAATACCTATTATGGAGCGACGATGCTCGATCTGCGGCAGCTCAGGGCCCTGCGCACGGTGTCCGACGAGGGCTCGGTCCTGCGCGCGGCGACGGCGCTGCAGTGGAGCCAGCCCACGGTGACCCATCACCTCCGAGGCCTCGAGCGCGAGCTCGGCGCGGCGGTCGTCACGAGCGGATCCGGAGGCACCCGCCTCACGGCTGTCGGCGAGGCGATGCTCCCGCACGCCATCGCGATCCTGGACCGCTCGGAGCGGGCCGTCGACGAGGTCCGTGACCTGCTCGCCTCCGAGCGGCGGCGGATCGCGATCGGCGTGTTCCCCTCCGCCGGGGCGCGGCTGTTGCCGCAGGTCGTGCGCGCGCTGCAGGGGGCCGGCTTCGAGCCGCTCGTCTCCGAGGCGGAGCTCGACCCGCTGATGGCGGCGGTCGTGGGCCTCCGCCTCGACGCCGCGATCGTCTACGACGCCCCGGGGCGGCCGACGATCCTGCCGCCGGGATTCCGGATGATCCCCGTCCGGCAGGAGCACCTCGCGGTGATCGTGCCGCCGGCGCATCCTCTCGCCGGGCGCACCGGCGTGCCGCTCGCGGACCTCAGCGACGAGGGCTGGATCGCCGGTGCGACCGAGGCCGATCCGGTCGATGCGGCCCTCGCCCGCGCCGCGGAGGAAGCGGGCTTCACTCCGCGGATCGCGATGCGCAGCGACGACTACGCCGTGGTCGCGGCGTACGTCGCCGCCGAGTTCGGCGTCGCCCTGGTGCCAGAGCTGGCGCTGCCGGCCCATCTGGACGCCGTGGCCACCGTCGAGATCGCCGACGCCGTGTTCGAGCGGCGGATCTTCCTGGTCACGGCGCCGACGGTGGGCACGGCAGCGCGGCGGGCGCTCGAGGGGGCACTGCGCGCGCCCGCCGGCGGGTAATCCCCGGTCGACGTCGCTTGCAACCTCCCCGGAGCCGGAGCAGGGTGGAGCCAGGGGGAGATCCCCGCGCGGCCGGAAAGGGAGACATCGAGACATGGCAGTGCTGAAGGCGTTGCGACGACAGCCCGTGATCCCCCTCGCGCTCCTGACGCTCGTCGCGGTCCTCGCACTGAGCGCGGCAGGTCAGGGCCTGATCGCCCGATGGATCGCGACGATCGTCGTCGGCGGCTTCGTGCTGGGCACGCTCATCCAGATGATCCGGGAGATGCTCCGCGGCCGGTTCGGGCTGGACGTGCTCGCGATCGTCGCCATGGTCGCGACCCTCGCGGTCGGCGAGTATGTCGCGTCCCTCATCATCGTGCTGATGCTGGCCGGGGGCGAGGCCCTCGAGGACTTCGCCGCGCGCCGTGCCAAGCGGGAGCTGACCGCGCTGCTCGAGCGCTCGCCGCAGACCGCGCACGTCGTCACGACCGAGGGAGAGGGCGACGGCGAACTCGTCCGGGACGTACCCGTCGACGAGGTCGTGATCGGCGACCTGCTGCTGATCCGCCCCTCCGAGATCGTGCCCGTGGACTGCGAGCTCCTGACCGAGGAGGTCTCCTTCGACGAGTCCTCGCTCACGGGCGAGAGTCTGCCCGTGACGCGCACCGCGGGGGAGACCGTGCTCTCCGGCGCCGTCAACGGCACCCATATCGCGCGGGCGAGGGCCGTGCGGCGCAGCGCCGACAGCCAGTACCAGCAGATCCTCGCCCTCGTGCGGCAGGCGCAGGACTCGCGAGCGCCCGTCGTGCGGTTGGCCGACCGGTTCGCGATCCCGTTCACCGCGGTCTCGCTCCTGCTCGGCGGCATCGCCTGGGCGCTCTCCGGCGAGGCGGTGAGGTTCGCCGAGGTGCTGGTGCTGGCGACGCCGTGCCCGCTGCTGATCGCCGCGCCCGTCGCGTTCCTCGGCGGCCTGTCGCGATCGGCGAAGGACGGGATCGTGCTCAAGGGCGGGGCGGTCATCGAGACGCTCTCGCGGGTGCGCTCCGCCGCGTTCGACAAGACGGGCACGCTCACCCGCGGCAGGCCCGCCCTCGTGGACGTCCGGCCCGCGGCCGGGTTCACGGCGGCGGAGGTGCTGGGACTCGCCGCATCGGCGGAGCAGTACTCCTCGCACGCGCTCGCGGCGGGGATCCGTGCGGCGGCACGCGACCGCGGCCTCGCTCCCGAGACGGCCGAGGACGCGAGCGAGGTCGCGACGAACGGCGTGATGGCGCGCATCGGCGGCCGGACGGTGGTCGTGGGCAAGCCCGCGTACATCGCCTCCCTCGTGCCGGAGTTCGCCCGCACCGACCTCGTGGCGGGGCAGGCGGCGGCCTACGTCGCGATCGACGGGCGCCACGCCGGCGCCCTGGTGCTGGCCGATGCTCCGCGCCCTGAGTCGCCTGGCGTCGTCGCCTGGCTCCGCGATCACGGCGTGGGGCAGATCGTGATGCTGACCGGCGACACCGCCGCGACGGCGGATCCGATCGCCGAGCAGGTGGGCATCGCCGAGGTGCACGCCGAACTCCTGCCGGACGACAAGGTGCGGCTCGCCCGCGACCTGCGTCCGCGCCCGCTCATGATGGTCGGCGACGGCGTGAACGACGCCCCGGTGCTCGCCGCATCCGACGTGGGGATCGCGATGGGCGCGAAGGGCGCGACCGCCGCCGGCGAGGCCGCCGACGCCGTGATCCTCGTGGACTCGCTGGCGAAGGTCGCGCACGCGGTGGAGATCGGCCGGCACACCGTGCGGGTGGCGCTCACCGCGATCTGGATCGGCATCGGGCTGAGCGTCGCGCTCATGATCGTGGCGATGACCGGGGTGATCCCCGCCGTCGTGGGCGCTCTCGCGCAGGAGCTCGTGGATCTCGCCACGATCCTGTACGCGCTGCGGGCGCTGCGCGGCCCGCTGACCCCGGAGCGCGACTTCGCGGCGCAGGCCCCGGAGAAGGCGGCGGCGGAAGGGCGTCCCGCGATACGCGGCTGAGCGCTCAGCGAGACCTGCCCCGCCTTTCGCTCATCGCCGAACGGGGTGGTGTCGAGAACCGCGCATCGGCTCCGACCACAGGGCATGACTCGCACAGACGGAGAAGTGACGGAAGGCGCACGGCCGGCGGCAGGGGCGCGCACGCGCGCGGGCTCGCCCGCCGGACCCAGGGAGTGGCTGGGGCTCGCGGTGCTCGCGGCCGCGGCCCTCATGACCGCGATCGACACGTCCGTGGTGCTGCTGGCGCTGCCCAGCATCGCGCGGGAACTGCACGCGGATGCGGTGCAGCAGCTCTGGATCGTGGACGGGTACGGCTTCGTCTTCGCGGGGCTGCTCATCGCGTTCGGCGGCTTGGCCGACCATCTGGGCCGGCGGCGCATGGCGATGCTCGGTGCGACGGTCTTCGGCCTCGCGTCCTTGGCGGCGGCGTTCGCCCTCTCGCCCGAGATGCTGATCGCCGCGAGGGCCGTCATGGGGGTCGGTGCCGCGGCGCTCGCTCCGTCGCTCTACGGACTGCTGACCGGGCTCTTCCCCGACTCGGGGCAGCGGGCGATCGCGATCGGCGTGTTCATGACCTGCCTCATGGGCGGGATGATCATCGGACCGGTGGTCGGCGGGATCGCGCTGAGCCTGTGGTGGTGGGGCGCGGTGTTCCTCATCGCCGTGCCGGTCATGGCGCTCGTGCTGGTGGTCTTCCCCCTGCTCGTCGCGGACGTCTCGACGGCGCACCCGCACCGCACCGGGGGCGGTGTCGATGCGGTCAGCGTGCCGCTGTCCCTGCTGGCCGTGCTGCCGATCGTCTTCGGCATCAAGGAGGCGGCCCGCTCCGGCGATGCCTTCCTCGCGGTCGCGAGCCTGATCATCGGGGTGGTCTTCCTCGTCGTGTTCCTGCGGCGTCAGCGCGCCCTCTCCCGTGGCGCGGGGCATGCGCCTCTGCTCGACCTCGCGATGTTCCGCCACCGCGGGGTGTGCGTGGTGCTCCTCACGATGCTGCTCATGACGATGCTCACCGGTCCGCTGATGATGCTCGACACGCAATACTTCCAGGCGGTCGCCGGGGCGGATCCGCTCGCGGCCGGCCTCCTCACCGTGCCGCCGGCCCTGACCGGCGCCGCGGGCTTCCTCACGATGCCGCTGCTCGCGAAGCGGATCCGGCCTGGCCTGCTCATCGCCGCCGGCCTCGCGCTCTCCGCCGCCGGGCTCGTGCTCATGGCGCAGATCACGCCGGGAACGGGTCCCTGGCCTCTCGTCGTCGGCTTCAGCGTGGTGAGCTTCGGCACATCGGCCCTTCCGACGCTCGGCACGAACGTGATCCTCGGCAGTGTGCCCGTCGAGCAGGCGTCGTCCGCCGCGTCCACGCAGGAGGCGAGCGGCCAGTTCGGCTACGCGCTCGGCATCGCCGTGGTCGGCAGCCTGACGACCGCCGTGTATCGCCTCCTCGTGGCGGGCGCGCCGGGGCTGGACGCCGCCGACCGCCACGCCGTGTCGGCCGGGATCGACGCGGCCCTCGGCGTCGCGGATCCTGTGGCGCGCGCCGTCGCGGGCGTGGCCTTCACCTCGTCGCTGCAGGTCGCAGCCCTCGTCGCCGCCATCGCCATGCTCGCGCTCGCCGGGGTCACCGCCGTGCGACTCCGGCACATCCCGGCGTTCGGCGCGCAGAATGATGTCGAGAACTGAGCATCGGCTCCGACCACATATCGAGGCGGACATCGGGTCCCCCCGACGAATCGAAGGAGAACGACCATGAAGTACATGATCCTCATGCAGGTGCGGCAGGACGTGCTGGATGCGCTCACCGCCGAGCAGATGCAGGCGATCGGCGAGGGGCACCAGGCCTTCATCGACACGATCACCGCCTCGGGCGAGATGCTCGGCACCGTCGCCCTCGCCGACCCCAGCCAGTCGAAGGTCGTGCGCGCCGCGGGCGGCTCGCCCGAGGTGGTCGACGGGCCGTTCGCCGAGACCAAGGAGTTCATGGGCGGGTACTACCTGATCGAGGTCGAGTCCGAGGAGCGCGCCGTCGAGCTCGCCCGCCAGATCCCGGACGCGGCGATCGACGGTCTCGCGCTCGAGGTCCGCCCCGTGATGTTCTCCGCCGGGACCGACGTGTGACCGATCGCGGTTTCGAGGACCTGTGGCGCAGCAACGCGCCGCAGGTCCTCGCCGCGCTGCTGCGCCGCTACGGCGCAGCCCAGCTCGACCTGTGCGAGGACGCGGTGCAGGAGGCGCTCCTCGCCGCGCACCAGCAGTGGCCGACCGAGGGCGCTCCTGCGGATGCGAAGGGCTGGCTGCTGACGGTCGCCCGACGCCGCATGATCGACCGGATCCGCAGCGAGCACCAGCGCCGCGAGCGCGAGCACGCCTACGCCGACGCCTGGCGGCCCCTCGCCGAGGCCGAGGCGGCGCACGCGGACGACAGCGTCGAGGTGCTCCGGCTGTGCTGCCATCCCGCCCTGACGATGCCGGCGCAGGTGGCGCTCACGCTGCGCGCGGTCGCCGGCCTCTCGACCGCCCAGATCGCCCGCGTGCACCTGCTGCCCGAGGCGACCATCGCCCAGCGGATCAGCCGGGCGAAGGCGCGGATCCGCGCCGTCGGGGCGGTCTTCCCTGAGCCGTCCGACCCCGACGACCGTCTGGATCCGGTGCTCGCCGTGCTCTACGTCATGTTCACCGAGGGGCACACGGCCAGCGAAGGCGCCGACGTCAACGACGTGCGGCTCAGCGACGAGGCGATCCGCCTGGCCCGGATGCTGCACCGCGAACGCCCGGACGACGTCGAGGTCGCTGGTCTGCTCGCGCTCATGCTGCTCACCGATGCGCGCCGGACCGCGCGCACCGGCGCTCGCGGCGAGCTGATCCCGCTCGACGAGCAGGACCGCCTGCGGTGGGACAGGGACAGGATCGTCGAGGGCACGGAGATCCTCGACGCCGCGCTCGCCGCCGGGCGCCACGGCCCCTATGCGATCCAGGCCGCGATCGCGGCGCTGCACGACGACGCTCCCAGCACCGAGACGACGGATTGGCCGCAGATCCTGGCCCTGTACCGCCTGCTCGAGCTCGAGACCGGCAACCCTGTCGCGACGATCAACCGCGCCGTCGCGCAGGCGATGGTGCACGGCCCGGAGTCGGGTCTGGCCGCGATCGACGGGATCGCGGATCTGCGGGTGCGCGGCGACCGGCGGCGCATCGCATCCGTGCGCGCGCATCTGCTGGAACGCGCCGGGCGCACCGCCGAGGCGATCGAGGAGTACCTCGACGCGGCCAGGGCGACCCTCTCGATCCCGGAGCGCGACTATCTGCGCGCCCGTGCGGCCCGGCTGCGGCGCTGAGCCCGGGTGCGCCATCACCTCTGGCGGCCCGTCCCGGCGAGTGGAACACTGAGGCATGGCGAACGACTGACCCGCAGGGACGCGGGCCCGTCGCGGGCGGAAAGGTCATCATCATGGCTGTCGTCGGCAATCTCGGTCGATCCTCGCGTGCGGAGTCCCGCGGACTGCTCGCGCGACATCCGCTCACCTCCTACTTCGTGATCGCCTACCTCTTCTCCTGGCTGATCGAGGTGCCGGTCGCGCTGTCCGCGCAGGGGGTGCTGCCCGCCCTGCCGAAGCCCGCGATCGCGATCGCCGTCGTGGCCGCGACGTTCGGGCCGACCGTCGGCGCCTTCGTCATGACGGGCGTGACTGAGGGAGGCGAGGGAGTCGTCCGCCTGCTGCGCCGGTATGTGCACTGGCGCGTCGGGATCGTCTGGTACCTGTTCCTGCTCGTCGGGGTGCCGATCATCATCGTTCTCGGCACGATCGTCGTGCCGGGCGCGCTGTCGTCGTTCCAGCCCATCGTGGGGCCGTTGCTCGCCGCGTACCCGCTGGCGTTCCTGATGACGTTCCTCCTCGGCGGCCCGCTGGGCGAGGAGCCCGGCTGGCGAGGGTTCGCGCTGCCGCGCCTGCAGGAGCGACACGGTCCGCTGGTCGGCAGCATCATCCTCGGCCTGCTGTGGGCGTTCTGGCACTTCCCGCTCTTCTGGAGCGGGGTCTGGACCCCGCCCACCGCGGCGAACATGGTGATGTTCGTCGTGATGATCACGGCGCTGACCATCATGATGACCTGGGTCTTCAACCACGCCGCGGGCAGCCTGCTGATCACGATGCTGATGCACGCCTCTTTCAACACCTTCGCGAACAAGGTGGGGGCGCCGCTGTTCCCTGCGCCGATCTTCAACGACTACGGGCTGCTGCCCGTGCTGATCGGCTTCACGGTGACGGCCGTCGTGCTGATCCTCGTCACCCAGGGCCGGCTCGGCCTGCCGAAGGGCGCCAGATCCCCTGGTCTGACCGCGCCCTCGGCTGCGCCCGCGCCCGTGCCGTCGACCTGATCGGAGCGACGAGAGGAGCGACGCGAGGGGCGACCGTCAGCCGACCCGCTGCGGATCGATCATGGTCATGCCCGCCACGGTCGCGCGGTCGAAAGCGGGCAGCAGCGCCGCCGCCTCCTCGAGCCCGATCGTGCGCTCGATGAGGCGTTGCGGCGCCAGGTGCCCCTCGGCGATCAGGTCCATCATCGCGGGGTAGTCGGCGGCCGCCATCCCGTGGCTGCCGAGCAGGTCGAGCTCCCAGCCGATCACCCGCTCCATCGGCACGCGGGGGTGCCCGTCGATCGGCGGGAGCAGGCCGATCTGCACGTGCCTGCCGCGCCGGCGGAGCCCCAGGATCGCGTCGGCGAGGGTCTGCTCGCTGCCGACGGCGTCGGCGGAGACGTGGCTGCCCCCGCCGGTCAGCGCGGCGACGGCGGCCGGGATGTCGGTTCCGTCGGCGAGGAGCGTGTGCGCGGCGCCGACCTCCCTCGCCACCGCGAGCGCCTCCGGGTTGCGGTCCACCGCGATCACCCTGGCGCCGCACGCCTTCGCGATCATGACGGCGCTGAGGCCGACGCCTCCTGCGCCGATCACGGTGACCCACTCGTCCTCGCGCACCCCGGCGCGTCCGACGAGTGCCCGGAACGCGGTCGCGAAGCGGCAGCCGAGACTCGCCGCCGTGGCGAAGTCCACCTCGTCGGGGAGCGCGACGAGGTTCACATCTGCGGCGTGCAGGGCGACGACCTCGGCGAACGACCCCCAGTGCGTGAAGCCCGGCTGCTGCTGGTCGGGGCAGACCTGCGCATCTCCGGAGAGACACCACTCGCAGCGCCCGCAGCCGCAGACGAACGGCACCGTCACGCGATCCCCGACCCGCCAGCGGGTCACCTGCGGCCCCACGGCGGCGATGATCCCGGCGAGCTCGTGTCCCGGCACGTGCGGGAACGCGATGTCGTCATGCCCTGCCCAGGCGTGCCAGTCGCTCCGGCACATGCCCGTCGCCTTCACCTGCACCAGCACCCCGTCGGCCGGGAGCCCGGGCTCAGGAACCTCGCGCACCTCGGGCTGGGCACGGACCGCATCGAAGACCACTGCACGCATGGCCTCATCCTGCCAGGCCGCCAGGGTCCTCGTCACAGCTTGTTCACGCAGGGTGCGCGCGACGAAACGGATCCGAAACATTGCGCGCGTCGAGGCGAAACGCGCGAGTGACAGTCTGACCTCACCCGACGCTGCAGGAGCGTCCTGACAGAGAGGAGCGGACCTCATGGATCAGGGAAACACCGCCTTCGTTTTGATCTGCGCGGCCCTCGTGCTGCTGATGACCCCCGGCCTCGCGTTCTTCTACGGAGGCCTCGTCAAGGCCAAGAGCGTGATCAGCATGATGATGCTGAGCTTCGGCGCGATCGGCCTGATCGGCGTGCTGTGGGTGATCTACGGCTACGCGATCGCCTTCCCCGGCAACCACGGCACCGTCGCACCATGGACGATCGACTGGTCCTCGATCGGACTGTCGAATCTGCTCGAGGTGCCGAAGGACGCCGCCTACCCGCCGCTCGCGTTCGTCGCGTTCCAGGCCACGTTCGCGATCATCACGGTCGCGCTCATCTCCGGCGCGATCGCCGACCGCGCGAAGTTCGGATCCTGGATGATCTTCGCCGGCATCTGGGCGACGGTCGTCTATTTCCCGGTCGCGAGCTGGGTGTTCAACTTCGGCCTGAACAAGGACGGCAGCTTCGCCTACGGCGGCTGGGTCACGCACGGCCTGCAGGACCTGCTCGGCGTCGGCGCGATCGACTTCGCCGGCGGCACCGCGGTGCACATCAATGCGGGCGCCGCGGCCCTCGCCCTCGCCCTCGTGCTCGGAAAGCGCCTCGGGTTCCAGAAGGGCGCGGACGTTCCGCACAACCCGCCGTTCGTGCTGCTCGGTGCGGGGCTGCTGTGGTTCGGCTGGTTCGGCTTCAACGCCGGTTCCGAGCTGGCCGCCGACGGCACCGCGGCGGTCGCGTTCGTGAACACGATCGCCGCCCCTGCCGCGGCGCTGCTGAGCTGGCTGGTGATGGAGAAGATCCGCAACGGCAAGCCGACCTCGGTCGGAGCGGCGTCCGGTGCGGTCGCCGGTCTGGTGGCGATCACCCCGGCCTGCGCCTCGCTGACCCCGATCTGGGCGGTCGTGCTGGGCCTGCTCGCCGGCGCCGTCTGCCAGCTGGCCATCGATCTGAAGTTCAAGCTCGGCTTCGACGACTCCCTCGACGTGGTCGGCATCCACCTCGTCGGCGGCATCATCGGGACGCTGTACCTCGGCATCTTCGCGAACGGCACGGGCCTGATCTACAGCGGCAACTTCGCACAGCTCGCGGCGCAGGCGCTCGCCGCCGGTGCGGTGCTGGTGTACTCCTTCGTCCTCGCCTACGCGATCGGCTTCGTGATCGAGAAGACCCTCGGCTTCCGGGTCAAGGACGAGGACGAGATCGCCGGGCTCGACACCGTGGTGCACGGCGAAGAGGGCTATGTCCTCACCGGCGCACGGGCCTGAGCCGATGAACCCCGTCTCCCTCGCGGCGAGCACCGCCCCGGCCGAACTCCTGCAGCTGCGGAGTCTGCCGAGGCGCGGTCTCGCCGCGGGAGGCGGGCATGTGCGCGAGATCTGCGGACGGCGCGGCGCGAACGGCGAACTGCACTGGACCCTGCAACTGGTCGAGCTGCGGGGGCCTGCGGGCATCCTGCACCTGGCTCACGAGGCGACGCACGTGCTCGCCGGGATCGGCGGGCCGCAGGTCGACGTCGGACCAGGGGCGTCGGTGGGGCTGCGGAAGGAGCGCGTGCTGCGTCACACCGATCCTCTTCTGGAGCTGCGCAGGCCACGGCTCCGTGCCGCGGAGCTGAGCCGGGTCCTCGTCCTGTCCACGGTGACCGCGCGGGCGCGACCGGCGCTCGTCTTCGCGGATCTGCACGGAGCATCGATCCTGCCCGACGGAGTGCGCGCGATCGTCGTGCGCTCCGGGCGGGTGAGCACGGGCGGCAGCACGGCAGCGGCGATGGAGGCGCTGGTGCTGCCGTCCGCGATGACGGGCGACGGCGTGGTCGCCCCTGGACCCGGGATCGTCGCCGATGACGCCCGGGTCCTCATGGTCGTCGGCTGATCTGGGCGTCAGCCGCCGAGCGCGGCGACGACCGCGAGGTGGTCGCTGCCGCCGGCCGATGCGGTCCGCCCTGAGGCGGAGGGGTAGCCGCGCTGGAACACGTGGTCGATCCGGACCACCGGGAACGATGCGGGCCAGGTGAACGACGGCCCGATCCCCCCGAATCGCACCTCGCCCAGTGCGCCGGCGATCGGGGAGAGGGCCGGATCCGTCGACACCGCGTTGAAGTCGCCGAGGGCGATCACGCGAGCGCTCTTGTCGTCGCGGATCCGCTCGCCCAGCGCGGAGAGCATGCCGTCCCTGGCGCTCTGCGCGCCAGGGCGCAGCGAGGCAGCGTGCACCACGTACACGCTCACGGCGCCGCCGGGAGCGTCGACCTCGACCCGCAGCGCGCGCTTCCAGCCGAGCCCGAGATCGAGCGCCTCCTCGTCGAGGATCGGGTAGCGGCTCCACACCCCGACCGTGCCCACGCGGTAGGCGTGCGGATAGGAGTCGGCGAGCTCGTCCGCGATCGCCGATCCGGAGTCGGCGTCGAGCTCCGTGAACGCAAGGATCCCCGCCCCGCCGTCGGCGAGGGTGCGGGCGGACGCGGCTCCGGTGCCGGATCCCGCCTCGACGTTCTGCGTCGCGATCAGCAGCCCGTGGTCCCCGGCGGACGGATCGCCCTGCCACGGCACCGGGAGGAACCCCCACAGTGCCATGGTCCAGGCGACCAGGGGCACCGCGGTGATCCACGCCGTGCGCGGCCGGATCAGCAGGGCGGCGACCACGAGGGGGACGAGGGCGAATCCCAGCCAGGGCAGGACAACGGCGATCCCGGTCCCGATCAGGCCGGGGATCCCGCCCAGCAGCACGATCACGGTGAGCGCGGCGGTGATCAGCAGGATCGCGATCACGGCGCCCCGACGAGGCGTCGCGCGTCGCGCCCTGACCTGCTCTCTCGTCGCCTGGCTCACGGATCAATCCTCCCGGTCCGGGTCTGGGGAACCGCTGACGGTCCGGCCAGGACTCTGTCGGTCCGGCCCGGCACAATGGAGCGGAGCCGATCGCCGAAGGGAGCGTCATGGATCCGTTCTGGGACCCGGGCAGCCGCCGACGCCGGCAGCAGCCCGTGGTCGCGGTGCATCCTGCCGACGATGCCCCCGCCCCCGGCCGCGCCTGGCCTGCGAGCATTCCCGCTGTCGCGCAGGTGCTGCGGGAGGGCATCGACCTCGACCCCGGTGTGACGTTCCTCGTCGGCGAGAACGGCAGCGGCAAGTCGACGCTGGTCGAGGGCATCGCCATCGCCTACGGACTCTCGCCGGAGGGCGGATCCCGCCAGGCCAGGCACAGCACGCGGCCGACCGAGTCCCCGCTGTCGGACTGGCTCCGCATCCAGCGCGGTGTGGGCGCGAACCGGTGGGGGTTCTTCCTGCGCGCCGAGACGATGCACTCGTTCTACACGTACCTCGAGGAGAACCCCTCGCCAGGACCGGAGCCGCTGTTCCACGAGATGAGCCACGGCGAATCCTTCCTCGCACTGCTCGAATCGCGGTTCGACGACCCAGGCTTCTACTGCCTCGACGAGCCGGAGGCGGCGCTCTCGTTCTCCTCGACCCTGAGCCTCATCGCGGTGCTGCGCCGGATCGCCGAGGAAGGCGGGCAGGTCCTCTGCGCGACCCACTCGCCGGTCCTCGCGGCTCTGCCCGGCGCGAGGATCCTCGAGGTCGGGGAGTGGGGGCTCCGCCCGGCGGTCTGGGAGGATCTGGAGCTCGTGCGGCACTGGCGGTCGTTCCTCGACGAGCCAGGGCGCTACACCAGGCACCTCCTGGACTGAGGCGGGACCGTCAGGGCGCGGCGCGCACCCCGACGAGGAACCCGTCGAGGTTGTGCACGTGCGTGCGGACGCTCTGCTCCGCCTCGGCGGCGATCGCGACGGGGTCGCCGGCGGTCGTGATGATGGCGTCGCCCTCGAGCCGGTGGCCGGCCCAGCGCAGACGGACCCGCTCGACCGCGGAGATGCCGTCGACGTGCTCCAGGGCGTGCCGGGCCCGTTCCACGAGCTCCGGCTCGACGCCGTCGAGCAGCCGTCGGCCGATGCTGCGCACGGTGCCGATGAGCAGCACGAAGATGGCGACCGAGATGAGCGCGCCCACGATCGGATCCGCCAACGGGAATCCCGCCAGCACCCCGAGCCCGCCGAGGACGACGGCGAGCGAGGTGAAGCCGTCGGTGCGGGCGTGCACGCCGTCGGCGACCAGCGCCGCGGATCCGATGCGACGGCCGACGCGGATCCGGTAGATCGCGACGGCCTCGTTGCCGAGGAATCCGATCACGCCGGCGACGATCACCCAGCCGACGTTGTGGAGGGGCTGGGGGTTCAGGATCCGTTCGATCGACTGCCAGGCCGCGACGATCGCGGAAAGCAGCACCACGAACACGATGAACAGGCCGGCGAGGTCCTCGGCGCGCCCGAACCCGTACGTGTACCGGCGCGTCGCGGCGCGGCGTCCGAGCAGGAACGCGACCCACAGGGGGATCGCCGTGAGCGCGTCGGAGAAATTGTGCACGGTGTCGGCCAGCAGAGCGACGGATCCGCTGAGGAAGAACACGACGGCCTGCAGGATCGTGGTGGCGAGGAGGATGACCAGGCTGATCTTGAGCGCTCGGATGCCGGCGCTCGAGGCCTCCATGGCGTCGTCGATCGCATCCGCGGCGTCATGCGTGTGCGGCACGAACAGTCCGTGGAGCACGCCGAGGAAGCCGGCGGGATGGGTGTGCCCGTGCTCGTGCTCGTGGTCGTGGTCGTGGTCGTGCTCGTGCTCGTGCGCGTGGTCGTGGTGCTCGTGGTCGTGGTGATCGTGCGGGTGTTCGTGCATCACGAGTCCTGGTCGGCGTGGTGGTGGCGGGGAGTCCCGCCGAGCGAGTGCTCGGCCTGGAAGATCGCGTCGGCGACGAGCCGCGAGGCGTGCTCGTTCTCGAGCCGGTAGAACACGCGCTGACCGTCCTGTCTGGTCGAGACGATGCGGGCGAGGCGCAGCTTCGCGAGGTGCTGGGAGACCGCGGCAGGGGACTTGTCGACGATGTCGGCGAGGTGGTTGACGGAGAGTTCCCCGGCCTCGCCGAGCGCGAGCACGATCCGCACGCGGGTCGCATCCGCGAGCATCGAGAACACCTCGACGGCCAGTTCGACGTAGGAACTGTCCGGCGAGTATCCGCATGCCTGCTTATCTGCACTCATACGCAGATACTAACGGATGCTCACCCGCGCAGGGCGTGCACAGCCTCGCGGACGGCGTAGAAGACGATGACGAGACCCGCGACCGGATCTGCCCACCACAGTCCGAAGAGGGCGTTCAGGAGGATGCCGACGAGAACCGCCGCAGCCAGGATCCCGTCGACCAGTGTCACCTTGCCCTCCGTGAGCAGGACCGGATCCTGCAGAGCGCGCCCGACGCGATGCTTGCCGAAAGCCAGGAGGAACATGGCGACGGCGGTGAGAGCGGTCCACCAGATGCCGCCCTGCAGCGGCGTCGCGCGGTGGCCGGACGTGAGCGCGACGACCGCTTGGGCCAGCAGGTAGACCGCGAGCAGTCCGAACGCGATGCCGATCAGGCGGAGGCCGAGACGCTGGCGGCGCTCATCCGCGCCGACCAGTTCCCAGACGACCACCGTCGAGGCGCCGATCTCGATGAGGCTGTCCAGTCCGAATCCGAGCAGGGCGACGGACGCTGATCGGTAGGCGAGGAATCCGAGCAGGACGACCCCGACCACGTTCCAGGCCAGCGTGATGATCTCCAGCACGATGCCGGCGCGGCGGAGGCGGACGCGGTCTGCGGGCACGGGCCTGACGGTAGGGGCGGGTCCGATGAAGGCGCTGTGGATGGTGGCGTCGGCCGGTCGCGATCGCCGGTTGTCCGGGAAGGCGTCCCGCTAGGGTGGCGAGGACGGATCGGGGGGCGATGGGCACGGGTATGGGACGACGTCTGCTCGGCGGAGGGATGCTCGCAGCGCTGTGGGTGCTGTGCGGGTGGCTGCCGTACCTGCTGTCATCGGCCGGGGGATCCCTGGCGACACTCGGACAGATCGTGCCCTCGCCGATGAACGGACAGTTCTTCGGCGCCCCTCCGGGATGGGCGATCCTGCTGCACGCCATCGCCGTGCTCCTCGTGGGCGGCGGCTACGTCCTCGCGATCATGCTGCTGGACCGTCGAGGCGCGCGCACGTTCCTCGCCGCGTGGCTGGCGGCGGTGATCGTCGGATTCGCGGTCGGCGGAGTTCTCGATCTCGGTGCCATGGTCGCGGCCGTCTCCTGGGGCGGATTCCGCACGGCCATCGGGGCGGCGGGCTCGACGATGCTCGCGGTGTTCTGGGGTTTCGCCGTCGGCTGGATCCCCGCGAGCGTCGTGCGGCAGCGGTCCGCCCCCGAGGTGCGGCGAGACGCCCCGGCGGCGCGCGTCGTCGCCGTGCTGGGAGCGGCCGTCGTGGTGCTTGCGGCAGCCCTGCCCGCGGTCTCGGCGGGGGCGAACGATGCCGCGCAGCGGGCTATCGCCGCCGATCGCGGACCGACCCCGTCGGATCCCGATGGCGCCGCCGCGCCGGATCCCGCAGCGCCCGGCATCGCCGTGCCGACAGTCGCTCCGTCCGCCGAGACTCCGGGAACCGGTGCCTGCACCGCGGAGCAGCTGGAGCTCCTCGCTCCGCCTGTGGACGGAGCGACCGGACACCGGCTGCAGACGTTGCAGGCGATCAATGTCTCCGAGAAGGCGTGCGTGCTGAACGGGTATCCCGACGTGGCGTTCGGCGACCAGAACGGGCACGTCATCGAGGTGGATCTGCAGCGCGGGAGCTCCTTCATGGCGTCCGATCCGGGCGCGGCGCCCGTGACGCTCGCGCCGGGGGCGTCCGCGAAGGCGGGGATCGGGTGGGACGCGAACTCCACTCAGGGGCAGCTGGTGGCGCGCAGCCTGCACGCGGCGGTCCGCGCCGGCGAGACGCGCCAGATCTGGACGAACGGCTTCGACGTCGTGCCGGGTGCCGAACTCCACCTCACGGCATGGCAGGCGGATCAGGTCGTCGGCTGAGGAGCAGCATCGCGAGGACGCGTCCGGCCCGGGCGCCCGGGTCAGAGCACGTATGCGAGCTTGTCCGGGTTGCACACCTGACGGAGCCCGTGGATCAGCCCGTCGGCGCCGAACTCGAGGGCGAGCACATCGGTGCGGCCGGAGCGCAGGAACGCGATCGCCGGTTCTCCGTTGACGTCGAGCCGCTGCACGGAGAACGGCAGCGCGGGGTCGGCGGTCGCCTTATGCAGCACGCCCACGAGGAAGCGCCGCACACGGTCGGCGCCGAAGATCGGGTTGCGCGCGGCGCTGACCTTGCCGCCCCCGTCGTTCCACAGGATCGCGTCGTCGGAGAGCAGAGCGAGAACGCCCGAGATATCACCGTGCTCGACCGCCGCGAGCAGAGCGCCGAGCGCGGCCGGATCCGCCGCGCGCGTGACGGAGGGATCGTCGGCGAGGCGCAGTCGGCGCTCGCCGCGGGAGACGAGCTGCCGCACGGCGGCGGGCGACTTCTCCAGGATCGGCGCGATCTCGACGGCCGACATCCCGAACGCCCGGTGCAGCACGATGGCGGCCCGCGCCTCGGGCGCGAGCTGCTCCGCCATGTGCAGCAGCGCGAGCGAGAGCAGCTCGCGATCGGCCACCGCGTCCTCGGGCAGCCGCGAGGTTGCGACGGGCTCCGGCAGCCACGGGCCGATGTAGTCCTCGCGCATCGCGGCGAGTGCGCGCACGCGGTCGATCGAGCGGCGCACGCACACGGTCGTCAGCCACGCGGGCCAGGAGCGTACGCGCCCCGCCGCAGAGGGGATGTCCGCCTCGGGCCCGTCGGGATCGGGGCGTTCGGCGCGCTCCTGCTGCAGGGCCTCGATCGCGACCTCGGACACGATGTCCTCGGCGTGGCCGTAGTCGCCGAGCATCCGGTACGCGATGCCGATGAGGCGCCCCCGCTCCGCCTGCCACGCACGGGTGGCAGGGGAGACGAGGGTCATGGGCCCACGGTACCGCCCGGGGTCGGACACCGCTCAGACGATCGGGTGCTTGTCGTCGATCGGCGGCGCCATCTCGGTGGCGATCGCGATGCGGTTCCACACGTTGATCGTGCAGATGGCCATCACGAGCCCGCCGAGCTCTCCGTCGTCGAAGTGCTGCGCAGCGGTGTTCCAGATCTCGTCCGTCACGGTCTCGGGGCCGAGCTGAGTGACCGCGTCGGTCAGGGCGAGCGCCGCGAGCTCGCGTGCATCGAAGAAGCCCTTCGCGTGCTGCCACGCGCCGACCGCGTGCAGCGTGCGCTGCGGGATCCCGCGCTTGGCGCCCTCGGTCGCGTGCATGTCGACGCAGAAGCCGCATCCGTTCAGGATCGAGGCGCGCAGCTTGATGAGCTCGTACAGCCGCGGCTCCACGCTCTTGCGGGAGTACGCCTCCATCCCGAGCACTGCGGCGTAGCCGAGCTTGTTGGTGCGGGCCATGTCGATCCTGGTCATCGTCGTTCCTTCCGTGGCCGGGCCCGCAGGTCTCGCGGGCACTCGTGCGGCTCTCATCAGGACTGTCGGATCCGGGGGCCGAAGTGTGACAGGGGCGCAGACACGGGCGTGTCCGACCCCGGGCGTACGATCGCGGCATGACCTACTCCGGCTCGATCGCGACTCCGGTGGGCGTGATCGCGGTGCACAGCGACGGGGTCGCGATCACCCGGGTGACCTGGCCCCGCGCGGGGCGGTCCGTGGCGTCGGTTCCGGGAGAGAGCCAGGACGCCGAGCGGGATCCGCTGCTCGCCGAGGCGCTCGCACAGCTGGGCGCGTACTTCGCGGGGGAGCGGTCGGGCTTCGACCTGCCTTTCGACCTCGGCCCGCAGTCCGACGTCACCAACGCGGTGCTCCACGCGCTCTACGACACGGTCGGCCACGGTCAGACCGTGACCTATGGCGAGCTCGCGGAGCGCAGTGGCACGACGGTGCCCGCGCGGGCGATCGGAGCCATCATGGGCGCCAACCCCATCCCGATCATCGTGCCGTGCCACCGCGTGGTCGCGAGCGACGGGCTCGGCGGCTATTCCGGCGGAGCTCCCGGCGAGGGTCTGCTCACCAAGCGCTGGCTGCTCGAGCACGAGGGAGCCCTGCCGACGGCGCTGTTCTGAGCGGTGCTGCAACGACGCGGCAACGACGCGAGGCCTGTGGATAACTCTTCCCTTTATCGAAGATATGTTCTATGCTTGAGGGCATGGACAAGCCGCTCGATCACTACCTCCGCCGCAGTGCGGAGATCGTGGCGGAGTGCGCGGAGCTGGGGCGTGAGGTCGCGCGGATGCAGGCGCGACAGGCGGCCCTGGCACACGAGAGGGTTGCGCTGCTGCTCGAGGAGGTCCCGGCCGGATCCGCGGGATTCGACCAGGCGGAGCGCTCGATGATCTCCGAGGTCGCGGCGGGGCTGCATCTGTCCCGCCACACCGCGGCGAAGATGCTCGCGACCGGCCACGTTCTGCACGAGCGGTTCCCCGGAGCCCGCGCCGCTCTGGAAGCGGGAGACGTGTCCCTCGCCCACGCAGAGGTCGTCATCGAAGCCGCTGCCGACATCCCCCACGACGACACCTCGGCGCTCGCCGAGTACGAAGCGCAGGTCGTGCCGTTCGCCGCGGCCGAGTCCCGGGCGCGCACGAAGGCCTTCGCCGAGTCCGTCGCCGCTGCCGTGGCTCCGATCGCGCTGACCGATGCGCACCGGCGAGCCCACGACGACCGCGCGGTGACCGTGACGGACGACGGCGCGGGACAGGCCACGATGCATGCGAGTGGTCCCGCGGCGCTCATCCACGCGGCATACGACCTGCTCACGCAGGAGGCCCGGACGATCGTCGACGCGGCCAAGCAGGCGCGTCGCGAGTCGGGCGACGAGGACCGCCCCGGCGGCGCGCAGCGGCTGGATCAGGTGCGGTTCGACCGCTTCCTGCTGAGGGTGCTCACCGGCCGGATCGCCGATGACGCCGACATCATCACGGGCATCCGCGCGACGGTGCAGGTCACGGTCGCCGAGTCCACGCTCCTCGGTCGGGATGACCGCATGGCAGAACTCGACGGGCGCGGCCCGATGGATCCGGACCTCGCCCGCCGGTTCGCCGTCGCGGCGTTCAGCTGGGAGCGACTCGAGCTCGACGTGCAGGGCAGGGTCGTCCGCACCAGCCCGTACCGGATCCCGGAAGCCATGAGACGACAGCTTCGCGCCCGGGATCGCACGTGCCGATTCCCCGGCTGCCGCCAGCCCGCCCGGCGAACTCAGATCGATCACAATCACGATTTCGCCCGAGGCGGTCCCACCGACCCCTGCAACGGCACAAGTTGTAAGGCGGACCCCTGACCCCATGGGTCGCGATGAGTGTGTGGCGGCCCATGGCGTCGGCGCCCCGAATGTCGGCGCTCGGGCTTGCGTCTGCCCAGGCTCTGACAGCTTCGATTCTCGACGCGGACTCGCGCGTCGGCCTGCTGGTGGCTCAGTGGGCGACGCTAACTGGCCTGAGGAAACCCGGGGATGGCCTTACCCGCACCATTGTCGAACGAGACAGAGCGGCCTGACGGCGGGGTCGCCGAGTTAGGAAGCACCCAGGAGAACTCCGCGAACATGAGATGCTTTCCCACAATCGGGCTGACCGTGCGCAACGAACGCGAGGCCGCCGTCTACGGGCTCGCGCCGCGCCGCGAGCATCATCACCGATTCCAGCAAGATCAAACGCCGCGCGTTCGATACCCTCGGCGAGGATGGCCTGTTCGACACACTCATCACCGACGACTGCATCGTACTCGACCAACGCACCGCGTTCGAGGGCGCCGGCCTACAGGTCATCGTCGCGGGAACACCGTCAAAGACGAATTCAAATCCTCCCCGGAATGAAACTGAGGGCCGCGGTCAGATGGCGGCGAGTTGGGCATCGGCGGCGGCGCGTGAGCGCTCCATCCGCGTCGGATCCTTGTCGAAGTCTCCGAGGAAGACTGACCCCAGTGCGCACGTGAGCACGCCGTACGCGGCTGTGATGCAGGCGCCGGCGGACGCGTTGGGCTTTGCGATCGTGACGAGCTCGGCCAGTTGCACGCGTGTTGCTGTATACGCCGTTGTGAGCACGTCGGCGATTTCCGGAGTCGTGCGCGACAGCTCGACGAGACCGAGCACAACCGCATTCTCGCGGTCAGGGGCGTTGAAATCCGGTCCGAACAGGTAGTCGAGCGCGTCGTTGATGGTCGCGACGTGCGGCGGGAGAATGGACCCCACGTTCCCGGTCTCATCCCCGAACACGGCGATCGCGGTGTCCAGCAGCAGCTGGTCGCGGTTGCCGACGAAGTGGCGGACGTGTCCGCGCGACATGCCGACGGTATCGGCGATGCGATCGAGTGTCGTGCCGCTGATGCCGTGTTCAGCGATCGTGTTCATGGTCGCGTCGAGGATCTGCTCCCGACGTTCGGTGGCGACCGAGGGGCGTGCCATGAGTGCCTCCTGTCTGTGTCTGGCATCGATCGCGGACTCCGCGCTGACGCGGGGGTGAGTTGCCTGCCTCAGGCCAATGTAACGACCTTGTGAATTCTAGTCTAGTCGGACTTGACTATTTACGGGCGTGTCCATAGCTTGTTTCTCACCCGCAGATCATCCCGAGTCTGCGGCCGTCTCAAAGGAGTGACATGCCCAGCATCGTCCGTATCCCCCCGGCGCCCGAGAGCCCGCTCTCGAACGCGGTCCGGATCCGTACTCGCGACGGCGTGTTGCTGGCTGCTGACCTGTACTTGCCGGGTGCGCCCGGGATCGTCGATGACTCTCCCGGCGACACCATCCTCATCCGGCTGCCGTACGACAAGTCGGGTGTGTACTGCTTCATCCCGCTCATCGCCGAGTACCTCACACAGCACGGCTACCGGGTGCTCGCGCAAGATGTGCGGGGCAAGTTCCGCTCGGAAGGCGACGCGCTTCTCAACGTCAACGAGGTCGACGACGGATACGACACCATCGAGTGGATCACTCAGCAGGCGTGGTCGAACGGCCGGGTCGCGATGTGGGGCGACAGCTACTACGGCTATACCCAGTGGGCAGCTGCGTCGAGCGGGCACCCCGCGCTGAAGGCGATCTCGCCGCGGGTCACGGGGACCCAGCTCGGCGAGCCGGTGCGCCGTGAGGCCAGCGACCGCACGCGTCGCGTGGAGTGGGGCGTGACCTACATGTATCCGCTCACACAGTTCTTCGAGAACGACGCGCTGTATTGGGAGCCGGACTGGTCCCGCCGTGACTTCGCGGCCCAGGCGGAAGCGTTCATGACACAGATCGGCCACCGGGGACTGTCGTACGACCAGTGGTACCCGAATCCCGTGCTGCTGCCGCGGTTCCCGCAGGGAAGCCCCTTCGCAGGGCGCTCCGTGCCGGTGCTGCACACGATCGGCTGGTGGGACAACTGCGCCCCGCTCTCATGGGCGGATGTCAAGGCCATCAAGCAGCACCCGAACTGGGATGCGCACCATTACCTCCGCATCGAGCCGATCGACCACGAGGGCTTCCAGCTGATCGAGGCAGACGGTGATCGCGTCATGGATCGCACTGAGGCGCAGATCCGTGCCCTGCTGCCGCGCACGCTGGACCCGACTCTCGCCTTCTTCGAGGTGTTCGTCCGCGGCAACGGCTCTGCCTCCGACATCCCGCGTGTCGCGTGGAACCTTGCGGGCACCGAAGGCATGCGGGAGAGCGCCACCTGGCCGCCTGCCGGAGTGCGCACCCTGACCCGTTATGCCACGGCAGACGGTTCCCTCCGCGTCGAGCGGCCCGTCGAGCCGACGACGCTTGAGTGGATCCATGACCCGGTCGACCTCGTTCCCTCCAGCGTGCCGGACGCCTTCGCGTACCTCCTGACGCTGCCGGATGAAGCATCGATCGGCGATCGCGATGACGTGCTGCGCTTCGACGGCGCCGTCCTCGAGACAGACGTGGATCTCGCAGGGCCCGTGGCCGTTTCAGCCCGGGTCGCTTCGGACGGCCCGGTACTGGATTGCTTTGTGCGCCTGCTCGATGTCGCCCCTGATGGCTCGGCCTTGCGGATCGCCCGGGGTCAGCTCCAGCTGCGCGATGCGACGTCTCCCGAGACGCTGGAGATCGACCTCGGTCACGTCGGGTACCGGCTCCGCGCTGGACATCGTCTGCGCGTGCACGTCTCCAGTAGCGACTACCCCGAGTTCCTGCCGCAGAACGGGACCGGGGCGGATCCGTGGACCGGAGGCGAGTTGCAGGCGAATCGCCAGCGGCTCGTCGTCGGTGGCGCAGATGCGTTCGCCCTCGCCCTCACCGTCCTGGAAGGAGAGCTGCCGTGATGGAGCCCACCCTGGAATACGTCTTCGAGATCCGCGCCGGTATCGCCCCCGATGTCCACATCGGCCGTGGTCCGGAGGAGCGTCTCTCGTTCACCCCGGTCACCGGCGGCAGCGTCGTCGGTCTCCGACTGAATGGCACAGTGCTGGCGGGCGGCGGCGACTGGGCCGTCGAACGGCTCGGCACCGCCCAGCTGGAAGCGCGCTATCTTCTCCAGGCCGACGACGGCGCCGTCATCGACATCATCAATCGCGGCTACTTCCGGGCGGCGCCCGAGCTCATCGCACGGATGGAGAAAGGCGAGGATATCCCGGAGGACGAGCCCGGTCTCTACTTCCGCACCGCACCTGTCTTTCAGACCGACGCCCCTGAGCACCGCTGGCTGGCCGAGAACCAGTTCGTCGGGCTCGCACGCGACGAGAACGGCCAGGTCTGCATCCGCGTCTTCCTGCTCAACTGACCCGACTGACCCGAGAACTAAACAGCGGCTCGACCCATTTCCATCCTTAGATTCCCTATCCCTCCTCCCGAACGGAACAGCACCATGAAAAGAATCGGACTCGCAACCGGCGCGCTCGTGTGCGTCGCCGCGCTCGCGCTGACCGCGTGCTCGCCCCGGACCGGCGGCAACGCAGCCGACGGTGACAATGGCAAGAAGATCACGCTTGTCGACGCGCAGCCGGCCGGCACCAAGGCTGTCGACAAGGTCACCTGGGCGATCGTCGAAGGCGAGCCTGCGACGCTGAACCCGGCGTCGTCGGCGAACCTGATCATCCCGAACCTCTGCGACAACCTGCTCTCGCTGCAGCCGGACTTCTCCGTGAAGCCCGGCGTCGCCGAGAGCGCGGAGTGGGCAGATCCGGTGACGTTCGTCATCAAGATCCGCAGCGACGTAAAGTTCTGGGACGGTAACCCCGTCACCGCGGACGACGTCGTCTACAGCCTGAACCTGAACACCAACCCGGCGTCGCAGTGGTACGGCGCGTTCGCGTTGGTCGCGCCGGGCGGCATCGTCGCCACCGGTCCGGACGAGGTCACCGTGCACTTCGTCGCGCCGGACAGCGACTTCCGAGACGCGATTTCCGGCCAGGGCAGCGCCGTCATGCAGAAGAAGTTCGGTGAGGCTGCAGGCCAGGGGCTCGGCACCGCGGACGCGGGTCTGATGTGCACCGGCCCCTACAAGCTCGACAAGGGCGGCTGGAAGCCGGGCACCGAGATCGACACGGTGGCGAACGAGGATTATTGGAACGGCGCCCCGCTGGTGAAGAACATGAACTACAAGTTCGTGTCCGACAGCTCGACGCTGACCACCGCGCTCACCCAGGGTGAGATCGACGGGGCAATCAACGTATCGCCCTCCTCGAAGGCGGCGTTCCAGGGCAATGGTGCCGGAACGCTTACGGTCGGCCACTCAACGGCGTCGTACAGCTTTGGTCCCGTCTCGGCTACGAGCGCCGCTGCGAACCCGAAGGTCCGGCAGGCTCTCAGCATGGCGATCGACCGGGAGCAGTATCTGAAGACGGTGGTCAACGGTCTCGGGTACGTGCAGAAGACGATCGTCCCCGAGTTCTCGTTCCAGTCGAAGGAAGACGCCTCGATCTACCAGGCCGGCTACGACGCGCTCCCCGCGCCGAAGGTGGACATCGAAGGCGCCAAGAAGCTCCTGGCGGCGAGCGGCGCCGATCTGAGCAAGCCGCTCACGATCGCCATTCCCGCGGGCGCCAAGGAATTCCTGCAGACGGCGACGATCGTGCAGAGCGCGGGCAAGGAGATTGGTCTGAGCATAAAGATCGACGAGATGCAGGCCTCCGACTTCGGCGCACTGTTCTACGACCCGAGCAAGCGGGATGGCACCGACTTCGTCGCCACTCAGGGCTACTTGGAAACGCCAGGCATCCTGGGCTACCCCTCTCTGTTCCTGATGCCTGCCGAAATGGGCGGGGTGTTCAACTGGAGCAACTACAACAACCCCGAGGTGACCAAGGGCATGTCGGCCGCGCGCAATGCGACCGACCAGAAGACGGCCGCCGAGCAGTTCGTGGCAGCGCAGAAGCTCTTCGCACCGGACCAGCTTCAGGTCACCCTTGCAGGGACATACCAGCTCACCTACCTGAACAACAAGCTGTCTGGTGTCGTGACCTCCGTTGCCGTCTACAGCAGCCCCTGGGCTCTGCGCCTCGGCGGAAAGTGATCATCGCGTGAGTGGCCGGAGCCGTGGTTTCCGGGACCGCGGCCCCGGCCGCTCACCCAGACAAAGGACAGCGAAACTGGAAAGGGAGATGAACGCGTCATGAACGCACTGACCCGTATTCTGCTCGGCAGACTCGGCGGCCTGGTGCTGACCCTCTTCCTCGCGAGCGTCGTGATCTTCTCGACGTTGCTGCTGACGGGTGATCCCATCGCCACGCTCGCGGGCGGGGCCAAGCCGACCCCGGAACTGATCGCCCAGATCCGTGCCGAGTACCACCTGGATGCCCCTGTGTGGGCGCGGTACTGGGAGTGGCTCACCGGTGCGATGCAAGGACACTTCGGGCGCTCCTTCGTCTACAAGACAGACGTGATGACCCTCATCGCGCCGCGGTTCGGCATCACCGTGCAGCTCGTGCTGCTGACGGTCGCGCTCATCCTCGTGTTCGGTGTGGGCTCCGGCATCCTGGCTGCCACGCGCGGCCGCGCCGTCGACCGCGCCGTGAGCGTCCTCACCTCGCTCGGGATGGCGTTGCCGACCTTCGTCATCGCAATCCTGCTGATCTGGGTGTTCGCGCAATCTCTCGGCTGGTTCCCGGTCTTCGGCGCCGGCGACGGCTTCGGGGACCGACTCTGGCACCTCGTCCTACCCGCAGTCTCGCTCGCGGTGCTGTTCCTCGCATACATCAGCCGCATCACCCGCAGCTCACTGGTCGCCCAGCTGCATTCGGAGCACGTCGACACGGCCCGTGTCCGCGGCATTCCGCGCGGACGGATCTTCTCCGTGCATGTGTTCCGCAATGCCTCGCCGCAGATCCTCGCGATCTCCGGAACCACGATCGCCGGCCTGTTCGCCGCATCCGCCATCGCGGAGGTGGCGTTCGGTCTCGGCGGCATCGGGTCGCTGCTCGTGGAGGCCGCTTCCCGTTCCGACCTTCCGGTCGTGCAGATCCTGTCCCTCATCCTGGTGACGATCTTCGTGGTGCTCAACGCCATCGCCGACTTCATCAGCATCCTGATCGATCCGACCAGCGTCGTCGGAGGGCGCAGAGAATGAGCATCATTCAGCTCACCAAGGGTCAAGTCCCCGCCGTTGCCACCGGCGCGGCGAAGCACGACTGGACGTTCATCGTCGCCCTCATCTTCTTCGGCGTCATCGCCGTGTCCGCGTTGCTCGGACCGTGGATCGCGCCCTACGACCCGTATCAGCTGTCCGGCGAGGTGAACGGGGCGTCGAGCATCGATCACCTCTTCGGCACGGACGACCTGGGTCGCGACATCCTGTCCCGGGTGCTCGCGGGCGCGCAGGCCAGCGTATTCGCCCCGATCGCCGTCGTGATCCTCTCGACGCTCTTCGGGCTGGCTTTCGCACTCGTCGGCGCGTGGTTCGGCGGGTGGGTCAGCGGCACGATCGCCCGGATCATCGACGTCATCTTCGCCATTCCTGGCCTCGTGGTCGCCGTGCTCGCGGTGGCGATGTTCGGCAAGGGACTCGTCGCACCCGTCGTCGCGCTATCGATCGCATACATCCCCGTCGTTGCGCGGCTCTCGCAGACCGCCGCATCCCGCGAGCTGGGAAAGCCGTACATGGCGGCTCTGCGCGTGCAGGGGGTGTCCAGCTGGGCGATGTGCTTCCGGCACCTACTGCCGGCGATGATCCCGATCGTCGCAGCGCAGATGGCCATCGGATTCGGCTACGCGATGCTCGACCTCGCGGCCATATCGTTCCTGGGCCTCGGCCAGCAGCCGCCGAACCCCGACTGGGGATCGATGATCTCCACGGGCCAGGCCGGCATCCTCGCAGGCGCCCCCGAACAGTCCGTGTTCCCGGCGGCTCTCGTCGTCATCACCGTGCTAGCCGTCGGCATCATCGGCGCCAGAGTCACCGTCTGGGCTGAGGAGAAGGACTCATGACCGTTCCCGTGTTGGAGATCGCGGATCTCGACATCTTCGCGCCTGGTGCAGATGGGCCTCGTCAACTGGTATTCGGCAGCTCGCTGTCGGTGCAGCGAGGCCAAGCCATTGGGCTGGTTGGGGAGTCTGGTTCAGGCAAGACACTCACGGTGCGGGCCGTCGCAGGACTCCTCCCTGAGGGGTTCGGCACAAGCGGCACGATCCGCATCGACGGCCAGGATCTCAGCACGATGACGCCCCGCGCGCTGCGCGATCTGCGCGCGCACCGTCTGGGTATGGTCTTCCAGACGCCCCGTGCGCACCTCAACTCGCTGCGCACGATCGGCGACTTCATGACAGAAGCGCTCGTGCACGTCGCCGGCGTGAAACCCTCGACCGCACGCGCACGCGCGATAGAGCTGCTCGACGAGGTCGGCATCAACGACCCCGGCAGGCGGCTGCATCAGCATCCCGGCGAGTTGTCGGGTGGTCTGCTGCAGCGCGTGATGATCGCGGCCACCCTGGCGATGGATCCAGACATCCTGCTCGCCGATGAGATCACGACAGCACTGGATGTGACCACCCAGGAAGAGGTGATGGCTGTCATCGCCGACCTGCGCACGCACCGAGAGCTGTCGCTGCTGTTCATCACACACGACCTGGCCCTCGCCGGCGCGGTCTGCGACCGTGTCAACGTCATGCAACACGGACGCATCGTCGAGACGTTGAACGCGGCGACAATGCGACAGGACGCCACCGACGACTACACGCAGTTGCTCATGTCAGCAGCCCTGGACGAGGTCCCACCGATCGCAGCGAACGCCGCGGCGGAGCAGCCGGTCATTTCGATCGAGGATCTGCGCAAGACCTACCAGGTGCGCGCGGCGAGCGGCGCCAAGGAGACGCTCGTCGCCGTCGACGACGTCTCCCTGCAGCTCGCACCTGGCGGATCGCTCGGGATCGTCGGCGAATCCGGATCCGGGAAGTCCACCACCGCCCGGGTGCTGCTCGGTCTGGAGCGCGCCGACAGCGGCAGGATCACCGTGGACGGTCAGGACTGGAGCGTGCCGGCGCGGCGCGGGAAGGAGAGGCGTGCGCGAGCGAAGATCGCGCAGATGGTGTTCCAGGATCCGTATCAGTCTCTCGATCGCCGTCAGACGATCCGGCAGTGCCTCACGGAGTCGGTCCGGGTGCACCGTCCCAAAGTCGCCAAGGAAGCCGTGGCCGCCCGCGTGACGGAGCTGATGGCGCAGGTGCGCCTCGACGAGGCCCTGCTGGACACGCGCCCGCGTGCCCTCTCCGGCGGGCAGCGTCAGCGCGTCGCGATCGCCCGTGCACTGGCCGCCGACCCGGTGTTGCTCGTGCTCGACGAGGCAGTGTCAGCCCTGGATGTCACCACCCAGGTCGAGATCCTGACGCTGCTAGACCGGATCCGTCGCATGACGGGTGTCGCCCTGCTTATGATCACACACGATCTCACCGTGATCCGGCGGCTGTGCGACCACGTCGTAGTCATGCGCCAGGGAGTGATCGAGGAGCGCGGCACCGCCGCCGAGATCCTAGACAATCCGCAAGCGGAATACACGAAGCTACTTCTGGATTCGATCCCGCGCGAGGGGTGGAGCCCTCGCCGGCGCCGGCTGGGACGCACCAAGTCCATGCCGACAGTCACCCGCAGCACCATCATCCCCCGATGAGACGAGACGGACCATGACCGAACCTTTGATCAAACCCGGCTTCGAGTTCTGCTTCGAGCTGCGCTGCCGCGTCGACGACGCCCTGCCGCTCGGCGGCAGCACCTTCGGCGAGGGCCTTCACTTCGCCAAGGTCTCCGGCGGCACAGTCACCGGGCCGCGGCTCCGCGGCGTCGTGCTTGACTCGGGCGGAGACTGGTGGAACGGCCAGGGACTGACGGTGACACTCGATGCGCGCTACGTGATCTCCGCCGATGTGACCGCTGGACGGGCGGCCGTTGAGGTCGTCAACCGCGGCATCTGGCGCACCGACGAACCCACGTTCGAGCGGATGCTGCAGGGCGAGGACATCTCCGAGCGGGACCTCTACTACCGCACCGCATTCGTCTTCCGCACCGAGCATCCCGAACTGCGCTGGCTCACCGTGTCCCAGTTTGTCGGGTATGCACGCGCCGAGCCGGGCTTCGTCATCATCCGCGTGTTCCGCCTGACCTGAGTAGCCTGACCGGGCCTCGCCCGGAGATTTGGAGAACTGAGCATGACTGCATCCGCAGATCTCGTCATCATCGGCGGTCGCGTGTTCGACGGCGCCGTCCTCACCGACAACACGGCGGTCGCCATCGCCGCGGGCCGCATCGTGCGCGTCGGGTCCGACCCCTACGTGCGCGAGCTCGCCGGCGCACAGACGCGTGTGGTTGACGCGGCGGGGGGACTCATCCACCCTGGCTTTGTCGATGCGCACGTGCACGCGTCGTTCGCCGGCGTGGAGCGACTGAGCCTGGATCTCACCCCCGCGCGCAGCGTCGAGGAGACGTTCGACCTGATCCGCGCAGCCGCCGAGCACAGCGAAGGGGCGTGGCTGACCGGCGGCGGCTGGGACCACGAGCTCTTCCCGATGCCAACCAGGCAGATGCTGGATGCGATCGAGCCTGACCGCCCCGTAGCGTTGAATGACGCCGGCCACCACACGCTCTGGGTCAACTCGAAGGCGCTCCAGCTCGCCGGCGTCACCCGCGACACCCCGCAGCCGCACGGAGGCGAGATCTGTCTCGACGAGGTCGGCGACCCGACCGGCTACCTCAACGAGACGGCCGCGGAGCTGGTGGGGCGCATCATTCCGCCAGCGACCGACGATGAGATCTACGAGGGGCTGCTGAACGCGCAGAACCACCTGTGGTCGCTCGGCGTCACAGGCTGGCACGAGGCAATCCTCGGCGAGTACAACGGCAAAGCGGACTGCACGATCGGCTACCTGCGCGGGATCGCCGACGGCACCCTGAAGAGCAGCACCTCCGGCGCACTATGGATCGCCCCCGGACTGCGGCGCGAGGACGTGCCGGCGCTGGTTGCGCACTTCATCGAGCTGCGCGAGCACAACGCGGCAGCAGGCTACTCCACCTCGACCGCCAAGGCGATGATCGACGGCGTCCCGCACGGCGGGACGGCCGCGTTGTTCGAGCCCTACTGCAATCACGGTGACGGTTTCGCCGGCGAGTTGCACTTCGATGAGGATACAATCCGCGACTTCGTGCAGCAGTTGGATGCTGCCGGCTTCGCCCTGCACCTGCACATCATGGGCGACCGGGGCATCCGCGTCGCCTTGGACGCAATAGAGGCAGCCCGGGCGGCCAACGGCGCCGGCCCGCGCCACCACATCGCGCACCTATCGCTGGTCCAGCCCGACGACGCCAAACGATTCGGCCCGCTCGGGATCACCGCGAACATCCAGGGCCTATGGGCCTCGCCCGACCCTTTCCTGGCCAGCATGATCGGCGAGGAACGGATGCTGCACGGCTACCCCTTCCGCACCATGGCCGACGCCGGCGCCGCACTCGCGATGGGATCGGACTGGCCAGTCTCGCCCGCCGAACCCTGGCTCGCGATCCACGTGACGGTCAATCGCTGGGCACCGCTTCCGCCCGGCATCGACGCGCCGACCCTCACCGTCGACGCCGAGCCATCTACCCTCGACGCCGAGAACCAGGCCCTCACTCTGCAGCAGGCACTCGCGGCCTACACGAGTGGATCCACCGAGCTGGTACTCGGACGCCCCGGCCGAGTACGCGTAGGAGAGCGGGCCGACCTCGCCGTTGCCACCGAGAATCCGTTCGATCTCCCGACCGCTGCGATCGCGTCAGCGCGCACCGCAGTGACAGTGGTCGCCGGCGAGGTCGTGTTCCAGCTCTGAGAGGCAGAGCCTCGCTAAAGAACCCAGACAGAACCACTTGGTTTGTTCGCCAAGCAGTGGGCGTCGCACAAGGATAGGGAGTGAGTGCCGCCCTGACCCAGGCTGGCTAGGTACTCATCGGGCTGATCTACACGCTCGACTAAGTAAGGGAAATTGGGACAGGCTGACGGCTCGGTTGCCAGTTCCAGGCTCGCTTCGGTCTTCCTTCTTCCGCTTGGGGAGGGTGGCGCGCGTAGCGGAGCGGAGCGCGGCGCCTGACCCTACTTCCCTGAGTTCAGATCTTCTCCCGGTCGTTCTGACTGTCTGCCGACGATGTCGTGGCCACGCAGTCTGCGATGCGTGTTGATGTGAGGGCCACCTCCGCGACGCGGAGGGCGGCAGCCCGGATGATGCTGGGCTTCACGGAAGAGATGGCTATGGGCTGCGGTTTCGATTGTTCGGTCAGAGAGGCGCCTGCGACGAACGTTGCACCCGTCTTATCCGCGGAAGCCCGCGCAGACACTGCGACCGGACGCTCAACCCCAGCACACTGCTCATAAAGGTCAGATTAAGACGACATCGACAACCTCGCGTGCCTCTGCGAGACCCACCACGCCCTGAAGCATCCGGACCTGGACCCCCGCTGGCGCTGGGCTGCCGAGCAGCGGGCGGGCGGTGTCATCGTCTGGATCACTCCCGCGGGCGTCGAGCACACCGACGCGCCGCCGCCCCGGGTGATGTTCGTGGAGACGGACTCCGTCGAACCCCACGCCGCGGCCTGAGTCCTTTCGGCCGGCAGGCCCGAACGACTACTGCGCGACGAAGAACGGGATCGCGCCGGTCAGGACCCCGACCGCGAGCATCACGAGCGAGACCACGAGCGCACGCCACAGCACCTTGCGGTGATGATCGCCGAGGTTCACGCTCGCGAGCGAGACCAGGAGCAGGATCGCCGGAACCAGCGGGCTCTGCAGGTGCACGGGCTGGCCGGTGATGGAAGCGCGGGCCATCTCGACCGGAGCGATGCCGAAGTGCGCGGCGCTCTCGGACAGGACAGGCAGGATGCCGAAGTAGAACGCGTCGTTCGACATCAGGAACGTGAACGGGATCGACAGCACGCCCGTGATCGGCGCGAGGAACGGGCCGAGCTGCGGCGGCAGCACCGTGGTGATCCAGTTCGCCATCGCATCGACCATGCCGGTGCCGCTCAGGACGCCGACGAGCACGCCCGCGGCGATCACCATGGAGACGACTCCGACGATGCTCGGCGCGTGCGCGACGATTTCGGAGGCCTGGTCCTTGAGCTTGCGGAAGTTCACGAGCAGCGCCACCGCGGCGCCGACCATGAACACGTACGGCAGCGGCATGATGTCGATCACGAGCAGCACCATCACGGCGATCGTGAGGGCGAGGTTGAACCAGATCAGCCGCGGGCGCAGCGTGGGCCGGTTCGGGTCGAGCATGGTGTCGGCCATCGCGGTGTCGGCCGGGTCGACCCCGGCAGCGGCGACGGGTCCGTGACCGTGCGCGACCGTGACGATGTTGCCCGTGCGCAGCGAAGCGCGAGCGCCGGGCTTGGCGTCGGCGCCGCGGAAGATCGCGGGGATGGCCGCGAGCAGCCCGCTCTCGGCGGTGCCGGTCAGACGGCTCTCGTCGAGCGCGCCGAGTCGGCGCCGCTCCTGCAGACCGAGCATCCAGGCGAACCCGAGGGCGACGAGCAGGCCGACCCCGAGCGAGGGCAGCATCGGCACGAACACGTCGGTGGGCTGCAGGCTCAGCGCGGTCGCGGCGCGCACCGTGGGGCCGCCCCACGGCACGATGTTGAGCGTGCCGTTCATGAGACCGGCCACGCACGTGAGCACCACGGGGTTCATGCCGAGGCGCAGGTAGATCGGCAGCATCGCCGAGGTGGTGATGATGAACGTCGTGGATCCGTCGCCGTCCAGCGACACCGCACCGGCGAGCAGAGCGGTGCCCACGACGACCTTGGCCGGATCGTCTCCCAGCACGCGCGTGATCACGCGGATCAGCGGGTCGAACAGGCCGACGTCGATCATGATGCCGAAGAACATGATCGCGAACATCAGCAAGGCGGCGGTCGGCGCCATCTTGCCGATCGCGTCGAGGATCATGTCGCCGAGGCCCAGCCCCGCGCCGGCGAAGAGGCCGAACGCGGTGGGGACCAGGATCAGCGCGACCATCGGAGTGAGGCGCTTGGTCATGATCAGTGTCATGAAGACCAGCACCATCACGAAGCCGAGGATCACCAGAACCCATTCCGGCGGCGCGAAAGCGATGTCGTACGAGGGCTTGTCCTGGGCCGCAGCGAGCAGACCGGTGAGCACCGTGGGCATGAGCTGACTCCTTCGTCATCCGCCTGTCGTCATCGACGGACCTCGCCGACATTAGGGGCGACGCGCGCGCCGGCCCCGGTAAGTCGCATTCCCCGCGTTGTGCGCGTAGCGTGACTTCTGCGCATATTGCTCAAGGAGGACGGATGCCTGTGACGCGTCGGGTGCGGTTCGCGACGCGGACCCTCCTGCTGCAGTTCGCGACGGTCGTGCTCGTGGTCGCGCTGTGCACCGGGGTCTACCTCGTCCTGGCCGTGCAGCAGCTCCGTGCCGAGGCCGAGTCCTCCGCGCTGGGGATCGCGCGCACGCTGGCGGAGGATCCGGAGGTCCGCGCGGAGGTCGCCCGCGCCTCGGCCGAGCCGGGCACGCCACCGGTCGCTGAGCTGCAGGCCGGTGTGCTGCAGCGCACCGCGACCGCGATCGCCGCGCGCACCGGAGCGCTTTTCGTCGTGATCACCGACGACCACGGGATCCGCCTCGCGCATCCCGATCCGGATCGCCTAGGGCAGGAGGTGAGCACCCCGTATCAGGATGTGCTCGCCGGGCACGAGGTCGTCGAATGGGAGGCCGGCACGCTCGGGGACTCGGCGCGCGCGAAGGTGCCCGTGCGGGACGACGGAGGCGTACCGGTCGGCGAGGTCAGCGTCGGCTTCGCGCGCGCGGGAGTGTTCGACGACCTGCCGCCGCTGCTCGCGGTGATCGGCATCGCCGCCGCGGGATCGCTGCTGCTGGCGGGCATCGCGGCGCTCATGCTGCGCCGCCGCTGGGAGCGGCTCACCCTCGGCGTGCAGCCGGAGGAGCTGGTCGCGCTCGTGCAGAACCAGACCGCCGTGCTGGACGGCGTGGACGACGGGGTGCTCGCGGTCGACCAGGGCGGCATCGTGCGGGTCTGCAACGCCGCCGCCGAGCGCCTGCTCGGAGTGCGCGACCTCGTCGGCATGCCGCTGGACCGGACCGGCCTTCCCGACGCGGTGCGCGATGCGGCCTCCGGGGCACGGGCGCTCTCCGAGGTCGTGCTCGGGGAACGGGTGCTCTACCTCGACACGCGTCCGGTCGAGCGCGAAGGGCGTGCGCTCGGCACCGTCGCCGTGATCCGCGATCGCACCGAGCTCATCGCGCTCTCGGAGCGGCTGGAGAGCGTGCGCACGATGACCGCGGCTCTGCGCGTGCAGCGCCACGAGTTCGCCAACCGGATCCATGTCGCCGCAGGACTCATCGACGCGGAGCGCGTGCAGGACGCGAGGGAGTTCCTCGCCGAGCTCATGCAACGCGGGTCCGTGGACTTCCCGATGGCGGGGCGGGAGCGGCTGAGCGATCCGTTCCTGCAGTCGTTCCTGGGGGCCAAGGCGCTCGAGGCGTCCGAGCGCGGCGTGACGCTGCGGATCGCGGAGGACACGCACCTGCTCGGCGCCGTGGTCGCGGCCGAGGACGTCGCAGCGGTGCTCGGCAACCTCGTCGACAACGCCGTGACCGCGGCCGTCGCGGGAGATGCGCCGCGCTGGGTCGAGGTCGCCGTGCTCGACGATGATGACGCCCTCGTCGTCACGGTCGCGGATTCGGGGGCGGGACTCGATGCGGCCCCCGTCGAGGAGCCCGACGCTGCGGGACCCGCGGATGACGCCGGCGCGAGCCCGGGAACAGGGAGTCCCGCCGACGCCGGCGCGGTGCACGGCCACGGGCTGGGCCTGCCCCTGTCCCGGGAGATCGCCCGTCGCGGAGGCGGCGACCTGTGGGTCATCGACCGCGGCGGCGACGCCCACGGGGCGGTCTTCGCGGCCCGCCTCGACGGCGCGGTCGCGCCCCTCGGAGAGCTCGGCCGCGCGGATCCCGGCGAACGCGGGCCCGCAGGCAGCCGACTCGAGACGCGTGCAGGGAACCGACCGGACAAGCGTGCAGGGAACCGACCGGAGAAGGAAGAGAGCAGATGACGGATCCGATCCGCACCCTCGTATTGGACGACGACTTCCGGGTCGGTCGTCTGCATCAGGCCATCGTCGACGAACGCCCCGGCTTCGTCGCGCTGGAGCCCGTGCGCACGATCGCGGAGGCCAGGGCTGCCGTCCGCGATCTCGCGCCGGACCTGCTCGTCGCCGACGTCTATCTGCCCGACGGCGACGGGATCGGACTCGTCCGCGAGGCCGGCGTGGATGCGATCGTCGTCTCCGCGGCCGACGATCCGGCGACCGTGCGGCGTGCGCTGCGCTCGGGCGCGCACGCCTACCTGATCAAGCCGTTCGAGCAGCGCGCCCTCGTCGGCGCTCTCGATCGCTACGCGCGATTCCGCAACCTGCTCTCGGGCGATCGCGCCCTGCCGCAGAAGGACCTCGATCGCGCGCTCGCGATCCTGCACGGATCCGGAGAGGCCGCATCGCCCTCGAGGTCTGCGACCGAGCAGGTCGTGCTGGCCGCGCTGGGCGAGGACGAGGCCTCGGCCGCTGAGATCGGCGAGCGCGTGGGGATCTCCCGCGCCACCGCGCAACGACACCTGGCCGCTCTCGCCGAACGGGAGGCCGTCGAGGTGCGGCTCCGCTACGGCGCCACAGGCCGTCCGGAGCATCGCTACACGCGGCGGGCGTGACAGTGCGGGCGGCCAGTGCGGGCGGTCTTCAGCCCCGGCCGAAGAGCGCTCCGCCGTTGACCTGGATGATCTGCCCCGTGGTCCAGCCGCCCTCCGGCCCGGCGAGATAGGAGACGGCGCCGGCGACTTCGTCCGGCGTTCCCGCGCGGTTCATCGGCACCTGTGCGAGCCGCGACGACACGATGTCCGGCGTGCGCCGTCCGTCCCAGAATCCGGTGTCGGGCACGTATCCCGGCGCGACCGCGTTGACCGTCACGCCCTCGGCGGCGAGCTCGGCCGCGAGCCCCATCATCCAGCCGTGGATCGCTGCCTTGGCCGCACCGTAGCCGTTCGCGCCGCGGAGCGCCGCGATCGAGCTGATCGAGATGATCCGGCCGCCCGGCCGCGTGATGCGGGGGAGCAGCGCCTCGGTCAGCAGGACCGCGGTGAGCACGTTCAGGCGCATGTTGGCCTCGTAGTTGGCGGCGATGCCGGCGAGGCCCTCGCCGCGATCCAGCACGTTGCCGCCGGCGTTGTTCAGCAGTACGTCGACATCGCCGGCGATCTCGCCCACGGCGCGTTCGACGGCGTCCGGATCCTGCAGGTCCGCGACGATCGTCTGCACGCGGGCGTCCGGGGTCCGGGTGCGGATGCGGTCGGCGGCCTCCTGCAGGACCGCCTCGCGGCGGCCGAGGAGCACGAGGTCGAAGCCGTCCCGCGCGAGACGCAGCGCAGAGGCGAGTCCGATCCCGGTTCCGCCGCCGCTGATGACGGCCTGCGGACGGGATCCTGCGGAAGACGGGTGCGGAGTGGTCATGCAGCCAGCCTATGAGCTGGTGCATGCGCGGGGGAGGCCCGGTAGCGTTGCGCCCGTGACCTCATCCCCCACGACCGGCTGGCGGCCGTGGGCCGGCGCCGCCCTCGTGATGCTCGCGTGGTGGGTCACGACGTACGGGTTCGGCTCGATTCCGATGCCCGCCCTGCATCCGGGATGGTTCCCGCACCTGGGGGTCGTGCTCACCAACGGGCTCAGTCTCGCGATCTCGCTCGCGGTGGCGCTGCTGCTGCGGCGAGCGGGATGGTGGGAGTGGCGGACGATCCGGGATCTCGCCGGTTGGCGCGCCGGCCGCGTCGAGTCGCTCGGCTGGCTGCTGCCGGTGCTCGCGATCCAGCTCTCCTACATCTGGATCGGGAAGACCGGCGTGCCGGGCCTCGCCGGCACCGCGGGGATCATGCTGAGCACGGCGGCGGGAATGCTCGCCGTCGGGATCTCCGAGGAGACCGCGGCGCGCGGGCTCGCGCTCGGCGCGGTGATGCGTCGCCATCCCTGGGCCGGCGTCTTCGCCACGACGCTCGTGTTCGGGCTCTGGCATGTCGGCAACGGCCTGTTCTTCGGCAAGACCTGGGACGAGACCTGGTGGCAGGTGCTCAGCGCGACCACGTTCGGCGTGTGCTTCGCGGGGGCGAGGCTGCTGATCGGATCCGTCTGGGCGCTCGCGTTCCTGCACGGGCTCGGAGACTGGACGCAGTTCCTCTCCCCGGGGGCCGCGCCGGTCTGGTACCAGATCGCGGTCATGGCGTTCGAGCTGGTCTGGGGGATCGTGCTCACCGCGGTCGCGATCCGCCGCCGTTAGCATGGCCACGATGAACGCTCCTGTTCCCGGGGTCGCCGAGCGCCTGTCCCGGATGATCCAGCTGCCCACCGTGTCCGCCGAGCTGGACGAGCGCGGATCCGCGCCGTTCGAGGACTTCGTGGCGCTCATCGCCGAGCTCTACCCCCTGGTGCACGCCGAACTGTCCCTCGAGCGCCACACCGACTTCGGACTGCTGTTCCGGTGGGAGGGGCGCCGACAGGCGGCGGACGGACCGCTCCTGCTCATGGCGCACTACGACGTCGTCCCCGTCGACGAGTCCGACGCCTGGACGCATCCGCCGTTCGCGGGCGTGATCGAGAACGGATCCGTCTACGGCCGCGGCGCGCTGGACGACAAGGGGCCTCTCATCGTGATCCTCGAGGCGGTCGAGAAGCTGCTCGCCGAGGGGTTCACGCCCGCCCGAGACGTCTACCTCTCCTTCGGCGGCAACGAGGAGACGTTCGGATCCGCCGCGATCGCGATCGCGGATGTGCTGAAGGAACGCGGCATCGTGCCCTGGCTCGTCGTCGACGAGGGCGGGGCGGTGGTCGACGCGCCCCTGCCGTTCGTGCCGGGGCGGGCGGCCATGATCGGCGTCGGGGAGAAGGGCGTCATGACGGTGAAGCTCACCGCACGCGGCGAGGGCGGCCACGCCTCGGCCCCGCCGCCCCTCACGGCGGTGCGTCGCATCGCGCGCGCCGTCGAGCGGCTCGGCCCCGGCACCTTCCGTCCGCGCACGCCGCGGGCGATCTCGCGCATGCTGACCCAGCTCGCCGGTGGTGCCTCCGGGCCCGCGCGCCTGTTGCTGCGCACGCTCGGCGCGCTCCCGCCCGTGTCAGCGCGGGTGTTCGCGGCGCTCGGCGGCGAGGCAGCGGCGCTCGTGCGCACGACCGTCGCCCCCACGATGCAGTCCGGCGGCACCGCCGCGAACGTCCTGCCGTCGCAGGCCTCGGCCACCGTGAACCTGCGGATCGCCCTCGGCGAGACGGTGCAGAGCGCCGCCGCACGCGTGCGGCGGCGGATCGCGGATCCGCTCGTGAGCGTCGAGGTGCTGGAGGGCAGTGATCCGTCGCCCGAGTCGCCCACGGACACGGCACCGTTCGCACTCCTCGCGGAGGCGCTCGCCGCCTCGCACCCGGGGATCCCCGCCGTGCCGTACGTGACGATGCAGGCGACCGACTCCCGGCACTTCCACCGTTTCGCGCCGGCGGTCTTCCGGTTCGCGCCGCTCGAGATGTCGAACGCGCAGCGCGCCACGATCCACGGCGTGGACGAGAGCGTCGAGATCGCGGCGCTCGAGCGCGGGGAGCGGTTCCACCGCGCGCTCATCGAGCGGCTACAGTGAGCTGACCCGCTGCGATCGCCGAGCATCTCGACGCGGTCGCACCATGTCCCGCCCACACCCCGGGACCGCATGAAGGAGCCGCGATGACGCGCACCGCCACACTCGGCACCCTGGTCGCCGTGATCGGATTCCTGGCCTTCGTCGAGTTCACCAGCGGTGTGCTGCAGGGCTACTACACGCCGATGCTGAGCGACATCGCGCGGCATCTGGGCATCCACGACGCCGACGTGAACTGGTTCGAGGGCGCCCAGCTCATGCTGTCCGCCCTGGTGGTGCCGGCCTTCGCGAAGCTCGGCGACATGATCGGCCGCAAGCGCATGCTGCTGATCTCGACCGCGATCACCGCGGTCGCCGCCTTCGTGCTGCCGTTCACCGACACCTTCGGCGTCTTCCTCGTGGCCTGGGCGATGATGGGCTTCTACGTCGTCTGGCTGCCGCTGGAGATCGCGCTGATCTGGTCGCGCGCCCGGCGCATCGAGGGCAGCTCTGCGATCACCGCGAAGGCGGCCGGCATCCTGGTCGCCGCGCTCGAGGGCGGCGCGATCATCGGAGCTCTCGTCGGCGGAGCGCTCATCGACGTGCTGCCGCTCACGGCGGTGCTGCTCGTGCCCGCTGTGCTCATCGCGGCGTGCTTCTTCGTGATCCTGTTCGGCGTGAAGGAGTCGCCGGAGAAGACCGGCGGCGTCTTCGACACGACAGGGCTCGTGCTGATCTCGCTGTCGCTGATCGGCCTGACCGGCGGGCTCAGCCTGCTGCGCCTGCCGGGCGGCGTCGCGAACCCGCTGTCCTGGATCGTGATCGCCCTCGGCGTGCTCCTCATCGTTCCGTTCGCCCTGTGGGAGCTGCGTCAGCCGGATCCGCTCATCGACGTGCGGATGTTCCGCAGCCCCGCGCTCGGCCCGGTGTTCCTGACGGCCGGCCTGTTCGGCGTGAGCGTGCTCGGCGCGCAGGCGCCGCTGTCGACCTTCGCCCGCACGGATCCGGCGGTCTACGGCTACGGCCTCGGCACCAGCGGATTCGCGACCTCGCTGATCATCGGGGTCTACCTCGTCGCGATGATCGCGGGCGCCCTCGGCTACCCGCAGATCGCGCGGTTCGCGACGCCCCGGATCACGCTCATCGGCGCCTCGGTGCTCGTGGGGATCGGGTTCCTGCTGTTCCTCCCCTTCCACGCCGCCTACGGGCAGGTCATCACGAACATGGTGATCGTCGGGATCGGATCCGGCGCCCTCGTCGCCGCTCTCCCGGCGGCGGCCGCCTCGGCGGCACCGCACACCCAGACCGGCGTCGCAACGGGCCTCACCAACTCGGTGAAGACCGTCGGCGGCGCGATCGCCTCGTGCGTGTTCGGGATCGCGCTCATGCACGCGGTCGCCGGATCCGCCGCGGCCGAGGGCACGGCCGGATCCTTCTCGGGCTACGTGACGGTCTGGGTCGTCTGCGGGGCGACCGCGCTCGCCGCGGCCGTCCTGCTGCTGTTCGTGCCGAAGCAGGCGTTCACCGATCGCGCCGGCCAGGCCGCCGCCACGGAGCCCGCGATCGGCTGACATCCGCCCCCGGGGTCGCGGCGGCGCTCAGCGCTCCGCGCGCGACAGCTTCGACGGCCACCACACCGCGCGGCCCACGTCGTGCACGAGGGCGGGCACGAGCAGTGAGCGCACCACGAACGTGTCCAGCAGCACGCCGAACGCCACGATGAAGGCCAGCTGCGCGAGGAACAGGATCGGGATCACCGCGAGCGCCGCGAACGTCGTCGCGAGCACGAGACCGGCCGAGGTGATGACGCCCCCGGTGATCGCGAGCCCTCGGCGCACGCCCTCGCGCGTGCCGTGGATCCGGCTCTCCTCGCGCACGCGCGTCATGAGGAAGATGTTGTAGTCGATCCCGAGCGCGACGAGGAAGACGAAGCCGTAGAGCGGCACGGCCGGATCCGCCCCGGGGAAGCGGAGGATCCCGTTGAAGACGAGTGCGGAGACGCCCATCGCGGTGCCGAACGACAGCACGGTCGTCACGATCAGCAGCACGGGGGCGACGATCGCGCACAGCAGCATCATCAGGATCAGCATGATCACGACGAGGATGACCGGGATGATCAGGGTGCGGTCGTGGAGGGAGGCGTCATTGGTGTCGATCGCGGTCGCGGTGACCCCGCCGACGACGGCGCCCGTGCTCTCGAGCGACGTGCGGAGGCGGCGCACCGTGTCCTCCGCAGATGTCGAGTCCGCTGCCGCGGTGAGCGTGCCCTGCAGCATCACGTCGCCCTCGACCACAGTCGGATCGGGGGCAGGGGTCCCGGGACGCCCGACCGGCTGGACGCCGTCCTTCGTCACGGGCGCCGATCCGCTCGGCGAGTCCTTCGCGGTCACCGTGACGCCGTCGATGCCCTTGTCCGCGAGCAGCGCATCGGCCGCCTTCTGCAGGGAATCCTTCGCGACGACGACCTGGACCGGGCTGCCGGATCCGCCCGGGAAGTGCTCGCCGAGCACCTTCTGCCCGTCGCGCGCCTGCGAGGAGCCGAGCACGAGGTCGGACTGCGGCACACCGGAAGCGTCGAGCTGCAGCACCCCGACCGTCCCGAGGGCGAGCACAAGGGTCGTCGCGATCCAGATCACCCGGGAGCGGCGCCGGATCAGCTCGGCGAGGCGCGCCCACACGCCGCTCGAAGGCATGCCGCCCTCGGCCGCGACGATCTCGGGCGCGTACACGGGGCGGCGCGGCCAGAACGCCGCACGCCCGAAGGCCATGAGGAGGGCAGGGAGCAGGGTGAGCGCGGACAGCATCGCGAACGCGATCCCGATCGCCGCGACCGGGCCCAGTGCGCTGTTCGACTTCAGGTCGCTGAGCAGCAGGCAGAGGAGCCCCGCGATCACGGTGCCGCCCGAGGCGAGGATCGGTTCGAACGAGCCCTTCCACGCTGCGAGCACGGCCTTCGCGCGATCGTGCTCGACGCGCAGTGCCTCGCGGAAGCGTGAGACGAAGAGCAGCGCGTAGTCGGTCGCGGCGCCGATCACGAGGATGAACAGGATGCCCTGGGTCTGCCCGCTGAGCAGCAGCACGCCCCACTTCGCGAGCCACCACACCAGCAGGAGCGCGGTGCAGAGCGCGAACAGGCTGGTCATGAGCACGACGACCGGCAGCAGCAGCGAGCGGTAGACGAGCACGAGGATCACGAACACGGCCGCCAGGGCCACCCCGAGCAGGATCCCGTCGATGCCCGCGAAGCCGGCGACGAGGTCGGCGCTGAAGCCGGCGGGGCCGGTGATGTAGACGTGCACGCCGTCCGGCGCGGCCTTCTCGAGCGACGCCCTGATCTCCGCCACGACGTCGCCGAGGTCGGCGCCGGAGCGGATCGGCACGAATGCCTGCATGGCCCTGCCGTCGTCGGAGGGGAGCGCGGGGGAGACGTCGTCGCCGACGCCGTCGATGCCGGTCGTGGCCGCGACCGCGTCCGAAAGCGCGGTGCGCTGCGCGTCCGTGAGCGTCTCTTCAGAAGCGGCGACGACGATCGCGGGGATCTCGTCGGATCCGGCGAAGCGGGTCTGCAGCTCCTGCACGCGGGCGGAGTCGGAGGAGGAGGGGAGGTACGCCGTGCGGTCGTTCGAGGAGACCTCGTCCACCTTGCCGAACAGCGGTCCGCCGAGCGACGCCGCGACCAGCCAGCCGAGGATGATCAGCGCGGGCAGGAGGATCCGCAGGAGGCGGCGGGGTCGGTGCGGGTGTGCGAGGTGCTGCGGGGCGGTCATCGGCTTCCTTCCGTCTCCGGCAGGATAGATCGAATTAGCTAGCTTGGCAAGTAATCATCCTGGCGTGAAAAGACCCTCGGTGTAGCATGACGGCATGGCGGAACGGCGCGACGAGGCGGACGAGCACGGGCTCGTGTCGCGCACCGGGGCGCCGAACCGCGATGGCGTCGAAGCGGGCGCCGTCTACGACATCGAGGCGAGCGATCCGGACGGCGTGCTGCTCGACCGGGCCGGCGTCGATGCGGGCGCGATCCGGCAGATCGGCGAGCTGATGGCCTCTCTCGGCGAGCTGCGCGACGCGGAGCAGCGTCTCGCGGAGGCGTCCCGCCGGTACATGAAGCTCAACGAGACCGACATGCGCGCGCTGCACTACCTCATCGTGTGCGCGAATCGCGGGGCCGTCGCGACGCCGGGCGGGATCGCGCAGCATCTGGGCATCTCGACGGCGTCGACCACCAAACTGCTCGACCGGCTCGAGCGCGGGGGGCACGTCACCCGCGCCGCGCACCCCTCGGACCGGCGGGCGCTCGCGATCACCATCACGCCCGAGACGCAGCGGGCGGCGATGGAGACCGTCGGTCGTCAGCAGGCGCGTCGGTTCCACTCCGCCGCGCGTCTGACCGAGGGCGAGCGCGAGGTCGTCATCCGATTCCTGCGCGACATGACCGGCGAACTCGGACTCGACGGCGTCGAGTGGGCGGAAAGCGACACGGGGGGCGCTGAGCCCGGAACAACGCCGGGCCCAGCGCCCCGAGCCCGGTCAGGCCCGGCTCTGCCCTAGTTCTGAATCACGGGGGCCCGGTCAGGCGTGGCTCCGCCCGGTCAGGTCTGGTGCCGCCCGGCGGGCCCCTGCGTGCAGATCAGGCGTTGCCCTCTCCACCGGAGAACATCCAGTCGACGCCGAACCGATCGGTGAGCATGCCGAACTGACCGCCCCACGGCGCGGGACCGTAGTCCTGGCTGACAGTGGCGCCGTCGGCGAGTTTGTCCCACGCGGCGTGGATCTCGGCCTCGTCGGAACCGCTCAGCGACACCGAGACGCCCTGCGGAGTCTTGTACTCCATGTATCCGGGGGTGTCAGAGGCCATCAGCACCAGACCGCCGGGAGTGGTCAGCTGAGCGTGCATGACGAGCGTCTGCTCGGCCTCATCCTGCAGCATGCCCGGCATGTCGCCGAAGGTCATCACCTGCAGATCGCCACCGAGGGCCTGCTGATAGAACTCCATCGCGGCGCGGGCGTCGCCGCGGAACGAGATGTACGGATTGAGGTTGGTCATGGGCGTCCTCCGTCGGAGCTCAGGATGAAAGCGCAGGATGTGCGCACGATCAGTCTGGATCGAGCCTCCGACATCGGCAATGGGGTGTCGCGGATCAGCCCTCCGACCCGTCGCGGATCAGCCCGCTGACGCGTCCCGCGGCGGGTTGTGCACGATCTCGATCCGGATGCCGTTGTCGTCCTCGACGAACGAGGCGTAGTAGCGATCACTGAAGCGCGGGTATTCCTTCGGCGGGCGCACGGCCGTCCAGCCCGCATCGAGCGCGATGTCGTGCACGCGGTCGACCTCGGCGCGTGTGTCGACGGCGAACGCGAGGTGCTGCCAGCCGACGCGGCCGTGCTCATGCGGGCCGTCCGCATTGTCGCGAGCGGGGTAGAGCAGGATCTCGGGCAACCCGTCCTGCCGCCAGTAGGCGAGATCGGGAGCGTCGTGCCTGCGGGTGTACCCGAGTGCGCTCAGCACCGGATCGAACTGCGCGGAGGCGCCGGGCACGTGGTCGACGCTGATGCCGAGGTGATCGAGAGTGGCCATGCCCCCAGCATCGCGGATGCCGCGGACAAAGCGCGAGGTGCGGATCTGCGGGCGGGGCTGTGAGTGCACGGGTCGTGGGCGAGTGCACGGGTGTGGGCGTCGCCGTTGCGGGGGTTTCGCCAGGGGCACGGGATGTTGCTGAGCTCACGGTCTGTTGGCGCGCGGATCCGGTTCGCTCGTCATGATGCCGTGTACTCGCGGGGTGCACGGGTTGTTGACGGGGGCTCTCAACGGGCGCACGGGTTGTTGCCGAGTGCACGGGTTGGGGGTGCGCGGTTGCCGTGCGCTCGTCATGATGCCGTGCACTCGCGGGTCGTGCGGGGTGTTGCCGACTGCGCGGGTTGTTGACGCGCCGGTGACGATGTTGTCGCCGGGCGCACGGGATGTTGCCGAGTGCACCGGTTGTGGGCGCGCGGATCCGGTGCACTCGTCACGATGCCGTGCACTCGGCGAGACGCGAGACGCGAGACGCGAGACGCGAGACGCGAAGCGCCCGGAGCGCGGCCCCCGGAGCCCGGGACCCGGGCCGCGGCGGGAGGTCTGCGGTCCTCAGCCCTCGACGGACTCGCGCGGCGGGTTGTACATGAACTCGATCCGGATGCCGTTGTCGTCCTCCACGAACGAGGCGTAGTAGCGATCCGAGAAGCGCGTGAAGACCTTCGGATCCCGCACCGTCGTCCAGCCGGCATCGACGGCGATGGTGTGCAGGCGCTCCACCTCGGCGCGCGAGTCGACAGCGAAGGCGAGATGCTGCCAGCCGATCCGCCCGTATCGGTGCGGTTCGCCGCCCGGCTCCGGCGCGCGGTAGAGGATCAGCTCGGTGTCGTCCTCGCGCCACCAGGCGATCCCGCCCTCCATCTCGCCGTCCTCGGGCGTGCAGCCCAGCGCCGTGAGCACAGGGTTCCACTGGGCGAAGGCGCGGTCGAGGTCTTCGACCGTGAGGCCGAGGTGATCGAAAAGGGGCATGCGGCCAGTCTGCCCGACCGCGCTGCGCTCAGTCCCGGTCGAGGCCGAAGGTGCGCTTGACGAGCGCCTGCACATCCCGGTCGAGGCCGTCCATGCGCGCGTTCATGACGTCGAAGCGGCCGTTCACCTCGGATCGGAGCCCGCCGATCTCCGCGCGCAGGACGCGGATGAAGAGCGTCGAGACGATCGTCATCATCCCGAGCATGAGCGCGGTGAAGGCCCCGATCATCGTCCAGATCTGCGCGTCGTTCATGAAACCCACGTCCTCATCGTCGCATCGTTCGTCCGAGCATGCCAGAGGCGCAGGGGGCGGTGGTCGCCGATCACGTGATCTGTGAAGAACGGATCCCGCCGCGTGGATGTGCGGATCGATCCGTCGGCGACGCGCCATCCGACGGCCCAACGAGCACTGCGACAGACTGAGGACATGACCGCCGTGACCCTCATCCGCTCAGCGCAGCTGTCCGATGTCGCGCAGTACGCCTACGCGGCCACCGCGCCGAAGGACGCGCGGCTGATCTTCCTCGCCGGCGCCTGCCCGCTGAACCGCGACGGCTCCACGGCGGCGGTCGGCGACTACGCCGGCCAAGCCGCCGCCTGCATCGAGACCCTCAAGACGGCGCTCGCGGCTGCCGGAGCGACGTTGACCGACGTGATCAGCACGCGCGTTCTCGTCGCCTCGGCTCGGCAGACGGACCTCGTCGCCGCATGGGCCGTGGTGCGCGACGCGTTCGGCCCCCACGATGTGCCCAGCACGCTCATGGGTGTCACGGTGCTGGGCTACGACGACCAGCTGGTCGAGATCGAGGCCGTCGCCGCGGTCCTGGAGGAGGACTGATCCATGTTCTCTCGCCGGCTGTTGCGTGCGGCGATCTTCGACCTCGACGGCACGCTACTCGACCAACGCGGCGCGCAGGATGCGGCCGCGGTGGCCTTCGCCGCGGAACACGGCATCCATGACGACGGAGTGATCGAGCGGTGGGATGCGATTGCGGAGCGGCACTATCGCCGCTATCAGCGTCGCGAGATCGACTTCGAGGACCAGCGACGCGATCGGGCGCGCGACTTCCTTGAGCGAGACCTGACGGACGAGGATGCCTCGACGATCTTCGCGCGGTACGGCACCAGGTACGCGGCCGGTCTGCGGCGGTTCGACGATGCGCTTCCGGTACTGAGTCGGGCTAAGGAAGCAGGGCTGATCGTGGGGCTGCTCACCAACGGCGACAGAGCGCAGCAGCAGGGGAAGCTCGACCGCTTCGAATTCGGCCCGCACCTCGATGTCGTCGTGTGCTCCTCCGACCTGGCGGCAGGCAAGCCCGACTCGCGCGCCTTTGCCGCGGCGCTCGACCGGTTGGGCGTTTCCGCGTCCGAGGCCGTCATGATCGGCGACTCGCTCGAGACCGACGTCCGTGGAGCGCTCGCGGCGGGGCTGCAAGCCGTGCACCTTGCTCGCACCGGGGCACGCGATCCCGACGTGGTGAGCGTCGGCTCGCTGGACGAGCTGGTGTTCGCCGACTGAGTGCGTACGGGCCGCCTTCCACCCCCAGACCGCACCCGTCAATGCGGCGCGTGGTACTCGGCCTCGCCGCGCTTCCAATAGCCCTTCACGATGGCCTGCGCGGTGTCGACGCCCCAGCGCTCGAGCAGGGCGCGGCCCGGCTTCACGATCGACGACTCCGCCGCGACGAAGACGAACGGGGCCTCGCCCGGACGATCCGCTTCCGCGAGCGCGCCCAGGAACTCGGTCAGGACGGATCCCGCCGGCGCGCCGCCGCGATGGATCCACTCGACCGGCACCGGTGCGTCGAGAGCCAGCTCGTGCTCCGCGCCGCGCACCTCGATCGCGATGCGGGCGGGGACGCCGGCGGGAATGCGGGCGGCGAAGCGCCGGATCGCCGGGATCGCGGTCTCGTCGCCGGCGAGGAGCCAGCCGTCGGGCTCGCCCTCCAGCACCAGAGACCCGCGCGGGCCCCCGACGCCGACGACGGATCCGAGCGGCGCGGTCGCGGCCCACGGGGCGGCGACGCCCTCGTCCCCGTGCACGGCGAACTCGACGTCGAGCCAGTCCTCGCCCCACGCGAGGGGCGTGTACTCGCGGCTCGGCGCGGCGCGCAGCTCCTCGACCGAGTCGGTCGGCGCGTCGACGAAGAAGAGCCGCATGTGGTCGTCCGCGCCGAGAGAATCGAAGCCGGCGAGGTCGGATCCGGTGAGGCGCACGCGGACGAAATCGGGCGCGATCCACTCGCGGGCGGCGAGGGTCAGCGTGCGGAAGCGCAGCTCGAGCGGGCGTCGCGCCAGGGTGAAGCCGGATTTCGCGTTGTTCATAAGGTAAGGCTAACCTGTGTAGGGCCCAGGTTGAAGTTAGGTGAACCTAACTTTTCTGATCGGGGTCGCGCACACAGCACATCCCGCAGAACAGGAGCATCTCCATGTCCGTGCCTCGGATCCTCACCGCCACCGCGCTCGGCCTCGCCGCCGTCGTCGCCCTCGCAGGCTGCGCCTCCGGCCCCGCCGCGGCCCCCACGGAAAGCGCGAAGGCCAGCACCGTGACCGTCGAGGACAACAACGGCGAGCACACGATCTCCACGCCTCCGGCCTCGGTCGTCGCCACCGACAACCGCACGTTCCAGACGCTCGCGGACTGGGGCATCCCGGTCAAGGCCGCCGCTGTGTCGCTCATGCCGGAGACGGTCTCCTACGTCAAGGACAAGAGCATCATCGACCTCGGCACCCACATGGAGCCGGACCTCGAGTCGGTCGTCGCCGTGGCGCCGGACCTCATCGTGAACGGGCAGCGCTTCACCCAGCACCACGACAAGCTCGCCGCGCTCGTCCCCGATGCGACCATCCTCGAACTCGACCCGCGCGACGGACAGCCCTTCGACGCCGAGCTGAAGCGCCAGGTCACCGTGCTCGGCGAGGTCTTCGGCAAGGAGAAGGAGGCGAAGAAGCTCGTCGACGACTTCGACAAGGCGGTGGATCGCGCCAAGAAGGCCTACGACGGATCCGGTGTGATGGCCGTCACCACGTCCGGCGGCAAGATCGGCTACCTCGCGCCGAAGGTCGGCCGCACGCTCGGCCCGGTGTTCGACATCCTCGGCCTCAAGCCCGCGCTGTCGGTCGAGGGCGCCGACGACAACCACAAGGGCGACGACATCTCGGTCGAGGCGATCGCCGCGTCGAACCCGTCCTGGATCCTCGTGATGGACCGCGACGCGGTGTTCGCGAAGGACGACGCCTCCTATGTGCAGGCCGCGGACATCCTCGAGAAGAACCAGGCGCTGGCCTCCGTCACCGCGATCCAGCAGAAGCACGTCGTCTACATGCCCACCGATACCTACCTCAACGAGGGCATCCAGACGTACACGACGTTCCTGAACTCCTTCGCCGACGCTCTCGAGAAGAGCGCGAAGAAGAGCTGACGCCTCGTCGCATCAGGCCATGACCGCTCCGCTCACCCGCCCCGTCCCGGGCAGCGCTTCCGCTGCTGCCCGGGGCAGGGCGCGACTCTTCGACCCCGCCCTGCTCGTCGGCATCCTCCTCGTCGCCGGGCTCCTCGTGCTGTCGCTCTTCGTCGGCGTCTACGACGTGACCGGATCCGCCGACGGCGCGGAGATGTTCGCGATCACGCGCATCCCGCGCACGACCGCGCTCGTGCTCGCCGGGGCGTCGATGGCGATGGCGGGCCTGGTGATGCAGATGCTGACCCAGAACCGCTTCGTCGAGCCGACCACCACGGGGACGACGGAGTGGGCGGGGCTGGGCCTCCTCGCCGTGTCGGTGCTGGTGCCGCACCCGAGCATCCCGCTGCGGATGCTCGGGGCGGTGCTCTGCGCCTTCGTCGGCACGCTGGTGTTCTTCGCGTTCCTGCGACGCGTGTCCCTGCGGTCCTCCCTGATCGTGCCGATCGTGGGGATCATGCTGGGCGCAGTCGTCGGATCCATCTCGACCTACCTCGCCCTCTCGACCAACACGCTGCAGACGCTCGGCGTGTGGTTCGCCGGGAGCTTCACCGCTGTGCTGCGGGGGCAGTACGAGCTGCTCTGGATCGTCGCGATCGTCGGGGTGATCGTCTTCATCGTGGCCGATCGCTTCACGATCGCAGGGCTCGGCGAGGAGATCGCGACGAACGCGGGCCTGAACCACGGCAGGGTCGTCCTGCTCGGCACCGTGCTCATCGCCGCCACCACCGGAGTCGTCACAGTCGTCGTCGGCAACCTGCCGTTCGTCGGACTGATCGTGCCGAACCTCGTGTCGATGATCCGCGGCGACGACCTGCGCAGCAACCTGCCCTGGGTGTGCCTGCTCGGCGTGGGGCTGGTCACGGTGTGCGACCTCATCGGACGCACCATCATCATGCCGTTCGAGGTGCCCGTGTCTCTCGTGCTGGGCCTCGTCGGGGCCGCGGTGTTCATCGTGCTGATCCTGAGGCAGCGTTCCCGTGGCTGAGGTGCTGAGCCTGGCGCAAGCGCCCGCGACGCCGGCGGCCGAGCGCACGTCCGGTGCGTTCCCGACCGCCCGTGCGCGGCGACGGTACGTCCTCGTGATCGCGGTGCTGACCGTCCTCGCGGCGGCAGCGCTGATCGGACTGCTGGTGCACGGCAACCCCGTGCCGTTCGGAACCGACGGGTTCTGGCGGGTCGTGCAGCTGCGCGTGACGAGCGTGCTGGTGATCCTCGTGGTCGCGATCGCGCAGGCCACCGCGGCCGTCGCCTTCCAGACCGCGGCGAACAACCGGATCGTGACCCCGTCGATCATGGGGTTCGAGTCGCTCTACACGGCGATCCAGACCACGGCCGTGTTCCTGCTCGGGGCCGCCGGGGTCACTGCCCTGCAGGGCGTGCCGCAGTTCGCGCTGCAGATCGTGCTGATGACCGGATTCGCCGTCCTGCTCTACGGCTGGCTGCTGTCCGGTCGGCGCGGCAGCATGCACGTGATGCTGCTGATCGGGATCGTGATCGGCGGCGGGCTCGGCGCCGTGTCCACATTCATGCAGCGGCTGCTCACCCCGAGCGAGTTCGATGTGCTCGCCGCCCGGCTGTTCGGAAGCGTCGCGAACGCGGACGCCTCCTATCTGCCGCTCGCGATCCCGCTGTGCCTGGCCGGATCGGCGCTCCTCGTCCTGCGCTCGCGCCGCCTGAACGTGCTGGCGCTCGGGCCCGACGCGGCGAACGCGCTCGGCGTCGACCATCGGCGCGAGCAGCTGCGCGTGCTGCTGCTCGTGGCCGTGCTCATGGCGACCTCCACTGCGCTGGTCGGGCCGATGACGTTCCTCGGCTTCCTCGTCGCGACCCTCGCCTATCAGCTGGCCGACACGCACGACCATCGGCTCGTGCTGCCTGTCGCCGTGCTCACCGCGATCGCGGTGCTGGGCGGGGCGTACTTCGTGATGAAGCACCTCTTCTCGGCGCAGGGCGCCGTCTCCATCATCATCGAGCTGGTCGGCGGATCCGTCTTCCTGCTCGTCCTGCTCAGGAAGGGACGCCTATGAGCGCCACCGACAGATCCGCGAGACTCCAACTCCGCGACGAGACTGCGGTTCGCGCCCGCAGTCTCGTCGCCCAGATGAAGTCTCGCGGTCAAGGGGAGGGGGGGACCGGGGGCGGGAGCGCAGGCGAGGCGGGCATCTCGATCGCGGGGGTGCGCAAGCGGTACGGGGACCGGACGGGGAAGAGCGCCGGCGTGGCGATCGGACCGGTCGACCTGGAGATCCCCGCCGGGGGCGTGACCGCCCTGATCGGCCCGAACGGCGCCGGCAAGTCGACGCTGCTCACGATGATCGGGCGGCTGCTCGGGATGGATCAGGGATCCATCCGGATCTCCGGATTCGACGTCGGCGCGACGAAGTCCAAGGATCTGGCCACGGTGGTGTCGATCCTGCGCCAGGAGAACCACTTCGTGACGCGTCTGACCGTGCGCCAGCTGGTCGGATTCGGCCGGTTCCCGCATTCGCGCGGCCGGCTCACCCGTGCGGACGAGGAGGCCGTGAGCCGTGCGATCGACTTCCTCGAACTGGGGGAGCTGGAGAAGCGCTACCTCGACGAGCTCTCCGGCGGGCAGCGCCAGCGCGCCTACGTCGCGATGGTGCTCGCGCAGGACACCGGCACCGTGCTGCTGGACGAGCCGCTCAACAACCTCGACATGAAGCACGCGGTGCGCATGATGCGGCACCTGCAGCGGATCTCGGACGAGCTCGGCAAGAGCGTGGTCGTGGTGCTGCACGACATCAACTTCGCCGCGCGCTACGCCGACCGGATCTGCGCGATGAAGGACGGCGAGGTCATCGCGTTCGGCCCGGTCGCCGACATCATTCGGAGCGACGTGCTGACCGACGTGTTCGAGACCCCCGTCACCGTGATCGACGGCCCGGACGGTCCGCTCGCCGTCTGGCACTAGGCGCTCGCCGGTCGCGGTCCGGTAGCGGGACGCTCACCGTTTCCGGTGGTCCTCCGGGGCCAGGCGCGGCCCGCGTCGCGGCTCCTGAGCGCCGCTCATCCGGATCAAGCGCACGACCCGTTGGCGATGCCCCGCCCAGGGCTCGAGCAGCGCGAGCATGCCCGCGTCGTCCGTGCGATGCCCGGTCAGCGCGAACCCGACCTCGTGCGGGAGATGGTAGTCGCCGACGCTCACCGCATCGGGGTCGCCGAGGGCGCGGATCCGGGTCTCCGCGGACGTCCACAGCCCGATCCCGGGCAGGCTCGTGAGCACCCTGTCCCGCGCGGGGCCGTCCGTGGCGGCGTGCACGGCGCGCTCGATGCTGGCGGCGCGCTCGGCGGCGCGCACGATCGTCCGGGACTGCGGCGGCTCGACACCCGCGCGATGCCAGGCCCAGGACGGGATCCGGCGCCAGCCCTCGGCATCGGGGGCGACGGCCATCGGACGAGGGACCGGGCCCGGCGCGGGATCGCCGAAGCGGGTGACAAGGGAGCGCCAGGCACCGTACGCCTGCAGGCCGGTGACCTTCTGCTCGAGGACGACGCCGGCGAGCGCGTCGAAGACCGCGCCCGTGCGCGTCAGACGGACGCCGGGATGCCGCTGCGCGGTCGTCGCGAGCAGCGGGTGGGAGGACGGGTCGAACCCGTCGGGGTCGTCGTGCGCGCCGCACAGCGCGGGGACGAGGTCGAGGGCCGCGTCGGCGCCGGGCCCCCAGGCGCTCGCCCGCACCTCGCCGGATCCGGCGCGCAGCGCGAGCGTCGCGATGCCGGCCTCGGTGCGCAGCGCGAGCCAGAGCACGGTTCCGTCGCGCACGAACGCGGGGTCGCGCGGCCCTCGGCCCAGGACGCCGAGCGTGGCCTGCAGATCGAGCGGCCCGCGCGGGCGGTACGCGGTCTCGCGCACCGGCCAGGTGCGCGGAGCGGGATCCGCGGCGAGGGTCATGGGAACACCCTAGATCCGTGCGCCGACAGGCGGACCTCAGGATCGGGATCCGCTTCTCTGCGGGATCCGTTCGTCGTCGTCGGGTGTACGGGAAGTCGTCGAGTGCGCCGGATCTTCGCGTGGACAAGCCGTGCTTTCGACAGGATCCGGTGCAACCGGCAGGATCCGGTGCCTGAGCCTGCCGTGTGGAAGCGAGCCCGCAGAGCCTCAGAACCGGTCGGGGGAGGGGGTGCCCACGCCGTACCGGATCGCGACGTCGGCGTGGCGGTCGAAGCGGTAGCCGACACCGCGGACGGTGCGGACGATGTCCTCGTAGCGGCCGAGCTTCGCGCGCAGGCGGCGCACGTGCACGTCGATCGTGCGCTCGCCCGGGGCCTCCTCGTCGGAGGTCTGCCACAGCGCGCCGACGAGCTCGCTGCGCTCGATCGTGGAGCCCTCGCGCAGGACGAGGTACTGCAGCAGCTCGAACTCCTTGTAGGTGAACGCGGCGGAGTCGCCGTCGATCAGTACGCGCTTGCGGGAGATGTCGACGACGACTCCGCCGCCGTCCTCGGGCTCGCGCTCCTCGGCCTCCGCCTTGGAACGGGCGATCGCGCCGGGCTCGTGCAGCGCGAGGCGCACGACATCGAGGTCGCGGCCGCCGGTGCCCTGCGGCGCGAGCGCGACGGTGGCGTGGGTCTCCGCATCGGGCGCGAGCTCGGCGAGCGTGCGGCGGAGGGCATCGACGAGCAGGGGCAGGCTCACGCCGTTCGTGGCGGCCTTCAGCTCGTCGAGGCCGACGTAGAGGGCGAAGCCGCGGGGCGAGCGGGCCGGCGGGGCGTCGGCGGCGGGCGCCGGAGCGTCGATCTGGGTGCGCGGCACCGCGTGCAGACGGGGCGCAGCGACGGGGGAGACGGTGACGGGACGCTCGAGGAGGGCGGTGTTCGACATGATGATGGGTCCTTGGAAGGAAGGAGTCGGTCGACGACTCGGAGAGTGTTGCGAAGTGACCGGCGAGCCGGAAGACGAGCACGCGGATGGGTGCTCGGAGACTCAGCCCGCGAAGATCACGACGAGCGAGTCAGACAGAGTTCTGTGGCTTCAGCGACACATTCGGCAACACATGCCAACGCAACCGGGCATCATCATCCCGGTCGTCCCGTTCGCCTCCTGGGCGGACAAGGGGCGTGCGTTGGTGGTCATGGGGCCGATTATTACCGACGGTGACCTCCTATGTCAAAACGGACCCGGTCGAACAATGCGGGCGTAGCGTGAAACGGTGGGGATCTCTTCAAGCTCTGACCGGTTCGTGCTCACTCGCGAGGCCGACGCCTCGCGCTACACGCTGACGCGCGACGGCGTCCTGCTGAGCGTGCTCGACTATCACGACGACGGGCGCACCATGGCGCTGACGAGAGCCTTCACGGTCCCGTCATTCCGCGGATCCGGCTATGCCGCGATCGTCGTGGCCGGTGCCGTCGACGACATCGCCGCACGCGGGGACAGGCGCATCGACGCCGTCTGCTGGTACGTCGCGGACTGGTTCGACGCGCACCCCGAGCGGGCCGATCTGCTCCGCGTGCGCTGAGCCCTATCGTTCCGCGCAGCGTGTGTGACGTTGTGTTACGCGCCCGCGGGAACGGAGGAGGTTTCATCCTCCGGCCGCATCTCCGGCACGCCTCGGAGGAATGTCCGACCCCGTCCGTAGCGTGGTGGGCATGAAGATCCTGCACACCTCGGACTGGCACATCGGCCGGACCTTCCATGGGCACTCCACCCTGGAAGCTCTCGCCGAGGTGCTCGCCGCGCTGGTCGTGCAGGTGCGGGAGAACGACGTCGACGTCGTCGTCGTCGCGGGCGACGTGTTCGACTCGGCGACCCCGGCGGCGCCCGCCTACACGCTCCTCACCGACACGCTCGTCGCCCTGCACGCCACGGGTGCCAGGGTGATCGTGACCAGCGGCAACCACGACTCCGCGGCTCGGCTGGGCTTCCAGGCGCGGCTGCTGCGCGACGGGATCCACGTCGTGACGGATCCGCGCACGATCGGAGAGCCGATCACGATCGACGACGCCGACGGACCGGTCCGGTTCTTCGGGATCCCCTACCTCGAACCGGCGATCGTGCGGCAGTACTGGGCTGGTGACAGCGCCGCCGACGCCGCCGACGGACGCCCGCTGCGCACGCAGGCGCAGACCCTCGCACACGCGATGGGGCTCGTGCGCGCAGGGATGGCGGAGCACCCCGGCCGCTCGGTCGTGATCGCGCACTGCTTCGCAGCCGGCGTCGACCCGACGGTCGGCCTCGAGCGCGAGATCCGCCAGGGCGGCATCGACATGGTGCCGGTGTCGGTGTTCGACAGCGCGGACTACGTCGCGCTCGGGCACATCCACGGGCGCCAGGCGCTCACGGAGTGGGTGCGGTACGCCGGTGCGCCGCTGCACTACAGCTTCGGCGAGCAGCACAAGCCCCGGGGGTCGTGGCTCGTCGACCTGGCCGCGGACGGCACGGTCGATGCGCAGTGGCTGGAGCTTCCCGTGCCGCGCCGGCTCGTGACGCTGACCGGATCCTTCGACGAGATCCTCTCGGCCGAGAACGTGGCTGCGCACGTCGACGACTGGGTGTGCGCGGTCTACACCGACGACCTCCCGCAGACCGAACCCATGCGCCGTCTGCGCGAGAAGTACCCGTTCTGTGCGCTCGTGCAGCACGAACCCCTGCGGATGGAGTCCGTCGAGGAGCGCTCGTACAGCGAGCGCCTGCGCACGGCCGCGACCGATGAGGAGCGCATCGACGCCTTCCTCGCGCACGTGCGGAACGGGGCCGGGGCGACGCCGCGCGAACAGGAACTGATCCGCGAGGTGCTCGACGACCGCACTCTGGCGGAGGCGCTGGTCTAGTGCGCCTGCATCGGCTCGAGATCGAGGGCTTCGGCCCGTTCCTGAAACGGCAGGCGATCGACTTCGACGCGTTCGCCGACGACGGCGTCTTCCTGATCGGCGGGCGTACCGGTGCGGGCAAGTCCAGCATCCTCGACGCCGTGTGCTTCGGGCTCTACGGCAATGTCCCGCGCTACGAGGGCGGGGAGAAGCGTCTGCGCAGCGACCACTGCGAACCCGCGGATGCCACCGAGGTCGTGGTCGAGTTCAGCACCGTCTCCGGGCGATACCGGGTGACGCGATCGCCCGAGTATCAGCGCCCTGCGAAGCGCGGCGGCGGCCTGACGAAACAGGCGTCCTCGGTGGCGCTGGAGGAGTCCGTCGGCGGGCACTGGATCGGCCGGGCCGCGCGCGAGGTCGATGTCGCGCACGCGCTGGACGAGATCCTGCAGCTCAACCTGCAGCAGTTCCTGCAGGTGATCCTGCTCGCGCAGGGGCGCTTCGCGCGGTTCCTGCTCGCCGACAGCCGGGAACGGCAGTCGCTGCTGCGCCGGCTCTTCGGCACCGGCCGGTTCGAGGACTACCAGGCGCGCTTCGACGAGCGCCGTCGGACATCCGAGCAGGCGCTGGGCGCGGGCCGCGCGACCGTGATCGCCCGCGTCGAGCAGGCCGAGAAGCTCGTCGCCGAGAACGCCCTGCACAGCGCCGATCCGAGCAGGACGGATGCCGAGTCGCCGGCATCCGACGAGCCGGCCCCGTCCCTTGACGGACGCCTGGATGCCCTGCGCCGGGCCAAGGCACGCGCCGACTACCGTCACGAGCAGCGCGGTCAGGAACGGGATCAGGCGGAGTCCGCGCATCGCACCGCGAGCGTGGCGCTGGCGGTCGCGCGCGAGGAGCGGCAGGCGCAGGCCGAGCGGGATCGGGCCCGTTCCGCGCTCACCGCCCTCGACGCCGCCGCCGGCCGGATCGCCGCAGACCGCCGGACGCTCGACGACGCCAGGGCCGCCGAGGTTCTCCGCCATGTGCTGAGCACCGCGGAGCGCGCGGCGGACGCCGCCACGGCCGCCGCACTGGAGGTCGCCGCCGCCGAGAAGGGGTGGCGTGGTCGCACGGCGGATGAGGACGACCTTCCCGAGGGATCCTCGGCGGAGGCGCTGCGGGAGTGGGCGTCCGCCCTCACCCGGTCCAGCGGCGCCTGGCAGCAGGCGGCGACGGCCGAGGCGCAGCTCGCCGCCTACGAGACCGCGGTGACCACCGCGCAGAGCGAGGCGGAGGCCGCGGCCGTGGAGCGCGCCGCCCGCGAGCACGAGCGTGCGGCCCTGCCGGCCGCGATCGACGCGCTGACCGCCGAGCGCGACGACCTGCGCCGGCGGGCCGATCGCGCGGCCGACCTCGAGGCCACGGTCGCGCAGGCCGCCTCGCGGCTCGCGGGGGCGAGAGACGTGGTGGCACGGACCGAGGAACGGGGAGCGGCCGAGCGAACGGTCGCCGACCGCGAGCAGGAGGCCGCGGCCGCGTTCGCGCATGCCGCGGACCTGCGCCGCCGCCGTGAGGCCGGGATGGCCGGTGAGCTCGCCGAGGCGCTGATCCCTGGTGAGGCCTGCAGCGTGTGCGGGGCGACGGAGCATCCGGCACCGGCCGCGCACGCGGATCCGGTCTCGGCGGAGGACGTGGCAGAGGCCACTGAGGCACGCGAGCGCTCGGCGGAGCAGGTGCGCCTCGCCACGAGTGCGCTGGCCGCGGTGGACGCCGCCCTGTCCGCGGCCACGGCGCATGCTGATGGGCGGACGGTGGAGGCCGCGGAGGCCGAGCTCTCCGCTGCCGGCGCGGAACGGGACGCTGCGGTGGCGGCGACGACCGCCGCCGCGGACGCCGAACACCGTCTCACCGAGCGGCGGGCGGCGGCCGAGGGGCTCGAGAGCGAGATCGCGAACCTGTCCGTGCGTCACGCCGAGGCGAGCGAGCGTCTGGCCCTCGCCCGGCAGACACTCGCATCCGCCCAGGAGTCCGTCGCGCAGGCGCGGGGCGCTTTCGCCACCGTGGCCGCGCGTGTGGCCGATGCGAGCGCGCGGATCGGCGCGGCACAGGGCCTCGCCACGGCGCTCGAGGAGCGCCACGCCCGCGCCGAGGCCGCCTCCGCCGCGCTCGCCGAGCAGCAGGAGGCCCTGGCTGCGTCCCCTTTCGAAGACGCGGCCGCCGCCGGAGCCGCCCTGCGCAGCCCCGCAGACCAGGCCGCGCTCGACGAACGGATCGCCGCACACGCCGCCGAGCGCACGAAGGAGCGCGCGATCCTGTTCGATCTCGAGCTGCGCACCCTCCCCGACGAACTCATCGACCTCGCCCCGCACGAGGCCGCCGAATCCGATGCGCGTACGGCGTGGACGACCGCCGTCGACGAGGCCAGCCGCGCGGGCGTGACCAGCGCCCAGCTCGGATCCCTCCTCGAGTCCGCGGCGGCCGAGCACGCGCGTGGCGCTGCGGCGGCCGAGGAGCACGAGACTCTGCAGCGGCTCGCGGATACGGTCGCCGGGCGCGGGGCGAACACCTACCGGATGAACCTCGAGACCTTTGTGCTCGCCGCGGAGCTCGAGGAGATCGTCGCCGCCGCGAACCTGCGCCTCTCCGACATGTCGTCAGGGCGCTATCAGCTGCAGCACAGCGACGCCAGGGCGGCGCGCGGAGCCGCCTCGGGCCTCGGCATCGTCGTCTTCGACGCGTTCACGGGGCAGACCCGGCCCGCCCAGTCGCTCTCCGGCGGCGAGACGTTCCTCGGTTCGCTCGCTCTCGCGCTCGGGCTCGCCGAGGTCGTCACGGCGCGCGCCGGCGGCATCCAGCTCGACACGCTCTTCATCGATGAAGGCTTCGGATCCCTCGACGGCGAGACGCTCGACGTCGCCATGCGCACGCTTGACGAGCTGCGCGCGGGCGGCCGCACTGTCGGCGTGATCAGCCACGTCGAGGCCATGCAGGAGCAGATCCCGGCCCAGATCACCGTGCGCGCGACGCCCGAGGGTCCGAGCGTGATCGACGCCTGAACGCCTGAACGCCTGAACGCCTGAACCGGTCGTCAGAGCAGCTCGTACACCGTGGCGTTGGCCATGCCGCCGCCCTCGCACATCGTCTGCAGGCCGTAGCGGATCCCGTTCTGCCGCATGTGGTGCAGCAGGGTCGTGGTCAGACGCGCGCCCGATCCGCCCAGGGGATGGCCGAGGGCGATCGCCCCGCCGCGCGGGTTGACGAGATCCGGATCTGCGCCGGTCTCGGCGAGCCATGCGAGCACGACCGGGGCGAACGCCTCGTTGACCTCGAAGGCGCCGATGTCGGCGAGGCCGAGGCCGGCGCGGGCGAGCACCTTCGCGGTGGCCGGGATGGGCCCGGTGAGCATGAGGATCGGATCCGATCCCACGACCGCGACGCTGTGCACGCGCGCGATCGGGGCGAGTCCGAGTTCGGCGGCGCGCGCGCTCATCATCATGAGCACGGCGGCCGCGCCGTCGGAGATCTGCGAGGCGCTGCCGGCCGTTACCACGCCGCCCTCGAGGAACGGCGCCGGAAGGGTCGCCAGGCGCTCGACCGTGGAGTCCGCGCGGATGCCCTGGTCCGTCGTGACCACGCCCGCGGCCGTGGTCACGGGGACGATCTCGTCCGCGAACAGCCCGGCCGCGGTCGCCGCGGCGGCCTTCTGGTGCGAGCGCACCGAGAACTCGTCCAGCTGCGTGCGGGTGAGGCCCCACTTCCGCGCGATGAGCTCTGCGCCCACGCCCTGGTTGCCCAGATCCGGGAAGCGCTCGTGCATGAGCGGGCCGTAGGGATCCTGCTCGATGCCGTTGACAGAACCGACGCTGGAGAACATCGGCACACGGGACATGACCTCGACCCCGCCCGCCACGACGATGTCGGCGTGGCCTGCGATGATCGCGGCGGCCGCGCTCTGGATCGCCTGCTGCGACGACCCGCACTGGCGGTCGATCGTCATCCCCGGCACGTGCTCGGGCAGCCCCGCGGCGAGGGCGGCGTTGCGGCCCACGTTGAAGGACTGCTCGCCGACCTGCGACACGCAGCCCCACAGCACATCGTCGACGAGGGCCGGATCGACGCCCGTGTCGGCCAGCACGGCCCGGATCGGGTGCGTGGAGAGGTCGACGGGGTGCACGCCGCTGAAGACCCCGCGCTCCGGCTTGCCGATGCCGACGGCGGTGCGGCGGGCGGCGACGATGACCGCGTCCCGGCCGGAGAACCCAGAGTTGCTCATCCTGCCATTGTCCTCCGGCCGAGGTTTCGAAGCGCGCAAATGGTTCGATCCGCGGCGCGATGGCCGCCATTCGCGCGCTTCGAATCGAAGACGGACGTCACTCCACCGTGACGGACTTGGCGAGGTTGCGGGGCTTGTCCACATCGTGACCGAGCCGGACCGCCGCGTGGTAGGCGAGCAGCTGGGTCGGGATGGTCAGCAGGATCGGATCCAGCTCCGGCTCGTTCTTCGGGACGACGATCGTTCGCGCGTCGAGGTGCGCGAGATCGACCCCGGCGTGCGTGATGGCGATCAGCGGACCCTTGCGCGCCAGGATCTGCTCGGCCGCCGCGAGGTTGCGGTCGGTCAGCTCGTCCTCCGGGATGAGCGCGACCGTAGGCATGTGCGGGTCGATCAGGGCGAGCGGGCCGTGCTTGAGCTCGCTCGTCTGGTACGCCTCCGCGTGGATGTAGCTGATCTCCTTGAGCTTCTGCGCGCCCTCGCGGGCGACGGGGAACCCGCGCACCCGCCCGATGTAGAAAGCGCTCTGCGCCTTCGCGATGTCCTCGGCGACCGCCGCGATCGGATCCGCGTCCTCGAGGATCTCCCGGATCTGCTCGGGGATGCGCTGCAGTCCGCGGAGGATCCGCTGGCCGTCCGCGTGGGACAGGTCGTGCAGACGCCCGAGGTGCAGCGCGAGCAGGGCGAAGGAGAGCGCCATGTTCGTGAGCGCCTTGGTGGAGGCGACGGAGATCTCGGGTCCTGCGTGCAGGTAGATCCCGCCATCGACCGTGCGGGCGATGGTCGAGCCCACGACGTTGACGACGCCGATCACGCGGCCGCCCTTGCGCTTGATCTCCTCGACGGCGAACGCCGTGTCGGCGGTCTCGCCGCTCTGGCTCACCGCGACGTAGAGCGTGTCCGACTCGATGATGGGCTGGCGGTACCGGAACTCGGACGCGGCCTCCGCGTCGGCGGGGATCCGGGCCAGGTCCTCGATGAGCTGCGCGCCCAGCTGGCCGACGTAGTAGGCGGATCCGCAGCCGAGGATCTTGATCCGGCGGAAGCTGCGGAGCTCCCGCGGATCCAGTCCGAGCCCGTCCAGGCGGGCAGTCGCGAACCTCTCATCGAGCCGGCCGCGCAGGACCATCGCCGCGGCGTCGGGCTGCTCGTGGATCTCCTTGAGCATGTAGTGCTCGTAGCCGCTGAGCTCGAGATCCTCCGCCGCGACGCTGATCTCGACCGGCTCCGAACTGGTCGGGCTGTTGCCGCGGTCGAACGTCCTGAACCCGGTCGCGGTCACGGTCGCGAGCTCGCCGTCGTTCAAGTGCACGACCCGGTCAGTGTGCCGCACGAGGGCCGCCACATCGCTGGCCACGAGCATCTCTTTGTCGCCGATGCCGATGATCAGCGGGGATCCGCTGCGCGCCAGGACGATCCGCTCTGGATGCCGCTCGTCCAGCACGGCGAGGGCGTAGGTGCCGGTGATCCGGGCGAGGGCGGTGAGCACCGCCTCCTCGAGGGTCTCCGCGTCCGCCTGGGCGATCAGGTGGGCGATGACCTCGGTGTCGGTGTCGCTCTGGAGCTCGACGCCGGACTGCGTGAGATGGGCGCGCAGGGCCGCCGCGTTGTCGATGATGCCGTTGTGCACGACGCTGATCCGGCCGTCCTGGCTGCGCTGGGGGTGCGCGTTCTGCTCGAGGGCGGGACCGTGGGTCGCCCAGCGGGTGTGGCCGATCCCGACCGTGCCGGTGAGCCGCTTCGGCAGCGCGGCCTCGAGCTCGCGCACCCGGCCGACCCGCCGGATCGAGGTCGTGCCCTTGCTTCCGAGCACGGCGATGCCGGCCGAGTCGTAACCGCGGTACTCGAGGCGGGTGAGGCCTTCGACGAGGACGGGGGCGGCGGCCTGATGGCCGATGTAACCGACGATTCCGCACATGGTGGGTCTCCTCAGGAGTAGGGGGGAAGGGGACGGGCCGGGCTCAGCCGTACACGATGCGGCGCAGCTGCCGCTCGGAGAGCTCCGGGGCGGCGACGCGACGATCGCGCAGCTCGGCGGCGATGAGCGCGAAGGCCTCCGCGTTGCGCGTGCCGTAGAGCTGGAGCTCGGCGTGGCGGCGCCGCACGAAGGCTTCGACGGGCTCGTCGTACCAGGCGAGGACGTCATCGACGACCCGCGCGGCGACGCTCGCCGGCAGACCGGTGGACGCCACGATCCGCTGGATCAGGTCATCGTCGGTCATGAGTCGAGTATGCGGATCCGGGGCCGCGAACGACAAAGATCTGCCCGAATTCGGGCAGATCTCGTCAAAAGTGTTCAGGGCGTGCGGCTAGAGGGTCACAGTCCGAGGCTGCGGGCGATCAGCATGAGCTGCACCTCGGTCGTGCCCTCGCCGACCTCGAGGATCTTGGAGTCGCGGTAGTGCCTGGCGACGCGGTACTCGTTCATGAACCCGTTGCCGCCGAACACCTGGGTGGCGTCGCGCGCGTTGTCCATCGCGGCGTCGCTCGCGGTGAGCTTTGCGATCGCCGCCTCCTGCTTGAAGGGCTTGCCTGCGAGCATGAGCGCGGCCGCGTGGTAGTAGGCGCGGCGGGCGACCAGTGCGCGCGCCTCCATCCGGGCGATCTTGAACGCGATGGCCTGATGCCCGCCGATGTGCGTGCCGAACGCCTGGCGCTCCTTCGCGTAGCGGACCGCGTCGTCGACGCAGCCCTGTGCCGCGCCGACCGCGAGGGCCGCGATCGCGATGCGCCCCTCGTCCAGGATCCGCAGGAAGTTCGCGTAGCCGCGCCCCCGCTCGCCGAGGAGGTTCCCCTCCGGCACGCGCACGTCGTCGAACGACAGCCCGTGGGTGTCCGAGGCGTTCCAGCCGACCTTGTCGTAGGGCGGGGCGACGACGAAGCCCGGCGTCCCGGACGGCACGATGATCGTCGAGATCTCCTTGCCCCGCTCGGTCTCGCCCGTGACCGCGGTGACCGTCACGAAGGCGGTGATGTCGGTGCCGGAGTTCGTGATGAACTGCTTCGACCCGTTGATGACCCACTCGTCCCCGTCCCGCCGTGCGGTGGTGCGGGTGCGGCCGGCGTCGCTGCCCGCATCGGGTTCGGTGAGGCCGAATCCTCCGAGCTGCGTGCCCGCGGCGAGGGAGGGCAGCCAGCGCTGCTTCTGCTCCTCGGTGCCGAACCGGAAGATCGGCATGGCTCCGAGGGAGACGCCGGCCTCGAGTGTGATGGCGACGCTCTGGTCGACCTTCGCGAGCTCCTCGAGGGCGAGGCAGAGCGCGAAGTAGTCGCCACCCATGCCGCCGTACTCCTCGGGGAAGGGCAGGCCGAACAGACCGAGCTCCGCCATGCCCGCGACGACCTCGTAGGGGAAGCTGTGCTCGCGGTCGTGCTGCGCGGACGCCGGGGCGACCACCTGCTCCGCGAAATCGCGGACGGTCGCGGACAGTTCGCGGTACTCCTCGGGGAGTTCGGACGGGATCGTCTCGGACACGCAGACCAGCTCCTCAGTGAACGATCGGTAACTGAAATAGATGTTAGCGCGCGTTCACTCGACTGTCCAGGATCGCTATCCTTACGGGATGACCACCGCGAGGGCGCAGGGGAAGGCACGGACGAGGCAGCTCTTCCTCGACGCCGCCGCCCGGCTCTTCGCGGATCGCGGGTTCCATGCCGTCTCGATCGGCGAGCTCGGCACCGCGGTCGGGGTCAGCGGACCGGCCCTGTACCGGCACTTCCCGAGCAAGGACGCGATGCTCGAGGAGATCCTGATCGGCACCAGCGAGTTCCTGCTGCAGGGCGGATCCGAGATCATCGCCGCGCCGCACTCCTCGGATCTGGACGTGCTGGACGACCTCATCGACTTCCACCTCACGTTCGCGCTCGCTCATCGCGACATCATCCGCGTGCAGGACCGCGAGCTGGGCACGCTCCCGAAGGTCGCGAATCGCCAGGTGCGCAAGCTTCAGCGGCAGTATCTGGATCTTTGGGCCGAGGTCGTCGGCCGGCTGCGCCCCGAGATCGCGCCGGCCGATCTCCAGGTGGCGATGCACGCGGTGTTCGGGCTGCTGAACTCCACGGCGCACAGCACCGAGAAGCTCGTCTCGGCCGATGAGCGCGGAATACTCTCCGGCGCCGCGCGGCGCGTGCTGATCGGCTGACGGGCCCCGCGCGGGGTCAGCCCGCGGACTGGAACCTCGGCCTTCGGGGAGGGCGGCGCTCATCCGGATCGAGGGCGATCGTGCCGTCGGCGGCGATGTGCTCGAACATGGCCTGCACGAGCGTCACGATATGCGGGTCGTCCACGCGGTACAGCTGTCGCCGGCCCTCGCGGCGAGAGGAAACGACTCCGGCGGCGCGCAGTTTGGCGAGCTGCTGGCTGGTCGCGGGGATGCTTGCCCCTGTGCGTTCGGAGAGCGTCGTCACGTCGCTCTCCCCGCCGGCGAGCAGCCAGACGAGATGCAGCCGACCAGGCACCGAGAGCAGGTCGAACGTCCCCGCGGCGGCGGCGAGGCGCTCGGGGGTGGCGGGGATGCGGCCTTCGTAGGGCGTGCTCACGGGATCCTTCCTGCATTCATTTGCGCAACCGATTGAATGAGGCTATCGTACTTCGTGGCCCGGTGCGCGGGCCGTCCGACCGCGAGCCGAGGAGGTGATGACGGTGAGTCATCCTGCTGATCAATCCCGTCCCCTCTTCCTCCGCGCTCGCCGGATGCGCCGCTGACCTCCTGATCAGCGGCTCGCTCGGGCGGCGCTCGTCTCATGGAGCCCGCCATGACGATCCTCCGTCCCTTCGCCGGCCACACGTCCGTCGGCGCCCGCTCGCGCACCCGCCTCATCGCCGACGCCGTCGTGCTGGTCGGCTTCGCGGTGCTGCTGTTCCTGCTGATCCGCCTCGCCGAGGGAGTGGGCGCACCGTTCACCCCCGCGAACGCGGCGGCGAGCGTCTCCACCGACCCGGCGCACCTGCCGTACTACGCGCTGCGCTCGCTCCTGCGCATGTTCGTCGCGCTGCTCGCATCCCTGCTGTTCACCTTCGCGTACGCGACGGTGGCGGCGCGGTCGCGTCGGGCTGAGAAGATCCTCATCCCGCTGCTGGACATCCTGCAGTCGGTGCCGGTGCTCGCGTTCCTGTCGGTCACGCTCACGATCTGGCTGGTGCTCTTCCCCGGATCCATGCTCGGTCTGGAATGCGCCTCGGTGTTCGCGATCTTCACGAGCCAGGCCTGGAACATGACCTTTGCGTTCTACAGCTCCCTGACCACGCAGCCCCGTGAGCTCGACGAGGCGGCGAGACTGCTGCGGCTCACGAAGTGGCAGCGCTTCTGGAAGCTGGACGTCCCGAGCGGCATGATCCCCCTGGTCTGGAACGGGATGATGAGCTTCGGCGGCGGCTGGTTCTTCCTCGTCGCGTCCGAAGTGATCTCGGTCAACAACCACACCTATGCCCTGCCCGGCATCGGATCGTATGTCGCCGCCGCGACCGAGCAGCAGGACGTCCCGGCGATCCTCCTCGCGATCGGCGTGATGGTGCTCATGGTGATCGGCGTGAACACGCTGTTCTGGCGCCCGCTGACCGCGTGGGCGGAGAAGTTCCGCACCGGCGACACCTCGGCCGCCGTCCCGCAGCGCAGCATGACGCTCGCCGTGCTCCGGCACTCCGGCGTGCCGCGCTACCTGGGCATGGTCCTGCGTCCGGTCGGCCGCGGGCTCGACGCCGCGACCCGGCCGTTCGGACTCGCCGATCGCCCGCTCCGAGTGAACGCCGGCCGGCGTCGCGCCGGCGACATCGTCTTCGGCGTCGTCGTGGGCCTGCTCATCGCCTGGGGCGCGATCGAACTGCTGATCTACATCCAGGGATCCGTCGGGCTGGCGGAGTTCGGGACCGCGATCCTGCTGGGCCTCGTCACGTTCGCCCGGGTCGTCGTCCTCGTGCTCGTGGCGACGCTGATCTGGGTTCCGATCGGGGTGTGGATCGGGATGAATCCCAGGGTCACCCGGTTCGCGCAGCCCGTGGTGCAGGTGCTCGCGAGCTTCCCCGCCAACTTCCTGTTCCCGTTCTTCACGCTGCTGCTCATCGCGACGGGCGTGAGCCTCGACATCGGCGGCATATTCCTGATGGCGCTGGGCGCGCAGTGGTACATCCTGTTCAACGTCATCGCCGGCGCCTCGGCGATCCCGGCGGATCTGCGCGAGGCGTCGCTGAACCTGGGCGTCTCGCGGTGGCTCCGCTGGAAGCGGCTGATCCTGCCCGCGGTGTTCGCCTCGTGGGTGACCGGAGGGATCACCGCGGCCGGCGGCGCCTGGAACGCGTCGATCGTCTCGGAGGTGGTCGGCTACGGCCACACCACCCTCACCGCGACAGGCCTGGGCGCCTACATCGCGAACGCCACCGCGGCGGGGGATTTCGCCCGCACGTTCGTGGGGGTGATCGTGATGACGCTGTTCGTCGTCGGCATCAACCGGTTGTTCTGGCGCCGCCTGTACCGGATCGCCGAGAAGCGCTTCTCCCTGACCTGACCTGACCTGACCTGACCTGACCTGATCTGATCTGACCTGATCTGACCTGATCTCTGATTCCCGATTCCTGATTCCCGACTCTTGTAGGAGGTGCCCCATGGCACTGAAGACCGCTCGCACGCCCGTGACGCTGGAGACCGGCGCGCCGCTCATCGACATCGATCGCGTGACGAAGTCGTTCCCCTCCGCCGACGGCACCACGCTCGACGTGCTGTCGGAGATCTCGCTCACGCTGCGCAAGGGCGAGATCGTCGCCCTGCTCGGCAAGTCCGGATCCGGCAAGTCGACGCTGCTGCGCACGATGGCGGGGCTCATCGCGCCGACGACCGGGGAGGTGCGCTACCGCGGGGAGCGGCTCGACGGCGCGAACCCCGGCGTGGGGATGGTGTTCCAGTCGTTCGCCCTCATGCCGTGGCTCACGGTGCAGGCCAACGTCGAGCTGGGTCTCGAGGCCCGCGGCGTGCCCGCGGCGGAGCGCCGGGAGCGGGCGCTCGCCGCGATCGACGTGATCGGCCTGGACGGATTCGAGTCCGCGTATCCGCGCGAGCTCTCCGGCGGCATGCGCCAGCGCGTGGGCTTCGCGCGCGCCCTGGTGCTGCGCCCCGACGCGCTCCTCATGGACGAGCCGTTCTCGGCGCTCGACGTGCTGACCGCGGAGAACCTCCGGGGCGAGATCATGTCGCTCTGGGCGCAGCCGGACTTCCCGACCTCCGCGATCTGCATCGTGACGCACAACATCGAGGAGGCGGTGCTGCTCGCCGACCGGGTGATCGTGCTGGGATCCAATCCAGGGCACATCAAGGGGGAGGTCCCGATCCTGCTGCCCCGCCCGCGCGACCGCCGCAGCCCGTCGTTCGAGGCCACGATCGATGCGCTCTACGCCGTGCTCACCGACACCGAGCGCACCGCGGTCCCGGCCTCGGCGCCGAGCCCCCTCAGCCACCCTTTGCCGGACATCACGGTCGGCGGGCTCGCCGGCCTCATCGAGATCGTGCATGCGCACAACGGGCAGACCGATCTGCCGGATCTCGCCGACGAGCTGTCGTTCGAGGTGGACGACCTGCTGCCACTCGTGGACGCCGCGCAGCTGCTGGGACTGCTCGAGGTCGAGGGCGCGCAGGCGTTCCTCCGCGGGGGAGGGCGGGAGTGGCTGACCGCCGATATCCAGACCAGCAAAGAGCTGTTCGCGGCGCGCGCGGTGCAGAACGTGCCGCTCATCAGGACGATCGTGAAGGCGCTGGAGAACAGCGACGACGGCGCGCTGCGCGACGACTTCTTCCTCGATCTGCTGCGGCGCGGATACACGGCGGAGGACGCCCGCAAGCAGCTCGACATCGCGATCGACTGGGGGCGCTACGGGGAGCTGTACGACTACGACGCCGACACGGGAGAGCTCGTGCTCGGCGAGCTCGCCGCCGAGGCGGAGCGGCATCTGGCCGCGGGGAGCGCTGCGGACTGAGCTCGGGGGCACGTTCGCGCCCGGCCCGGCTGCCTGAGTCCGGGTCAGCCCGCGAGGATCGCCCTCGCCTGGCGCAGCACGGGCTCGTCGACCATGCGTCCCTCGAAGCGGAACACCCCAGGCCGGTGCTCGGCCTCGGCGAGCACCCGCTCGGCCCAGTCCCGCTCGGCGGGCGTCGCGGCATAGCCCTCGCGGATCACCGCGACCTGACTCGGGTGGATGCAGGCGGTGGCGTCGAAGCCGCTGGCCGCCGCATCGAGCACCTCGGCGCGGAGGCCCTCGACATCGGCGATGTCGAGGTGCACGGAGTCGATCGCCGCCTTCCCGAAGGCCTTCGCCGCCAGCAGCACGCGGGAGCGCGCGTGGCGCGCGACGTCGCGGTACCGGCCCGCATGAGCGCCCGCGGTGAACCGGCTCGACCGCCCTGCCATGCTCGCGACGAGATCCTCCGCGCCCCACATGAGCCCGATGACCGCGGGGTGCGCGGCGATCTCCTCGGCGTGGACGACGCCGCGCGCGGTCTCGCACAGCGCGAGCACCTGCAGGCCGGCGGCGTGCAGGGCGTCGAGGTCGGCGGCGGACTCGGCCTTGGCGAGCATCACCACGCGATACGCCGTGCCGCCGAGGGCGTCGAGGTCGAGCGCATGGTCGGGGGTGCTCGCCGGGTTCACCCGCACGATCGTGCGCTCCGGATCCAGTGCCGAGGCGGCGACCTTCGCGCGGGCGGCGGGCTTGTCGTCCGGCGCGACCGCGTCCTCGAGGTCCATGATCGCCGTGTCGGCGGCGGCGAGGGCCTTGGCGTAGCGGTCGTCACGATCCGCGGGGCAGAACAGCAGGGCGGGGCCGTGGATCGCGGCGCTCATCGGCTCTCCTCGACGGGAAGGCACTGCATGAGCGTCGACCGCGTGGCGAGGGCGACCACGGCGCCGTCCTGATTGCGCCCGGTGTGCGCGAACTGCACGATGCCCTGTCCAGGGCGCGACGAGGACAGCCGCTTCGACACGATCAGCGTCTCGGCGTAGAGGGTGTCGCCGATCCGCACGGGGGCGGGGAAGGACACGTCGGAGAAGCCGAGGTTCGCCACGATCGTGCCCATCGTGAGCTGCGCGACGGAGAGCCCGACGAGTGTGGACAGGGTGAACATGCTGTTCACCAGGCGCTCGCCGAATTCGGTGCCGGCGCTCCAGGCCGCATCCAGATGCAGGGCCTGGGTGTTCATGGTCAGGGTCGTGAACAGCACGTTGTCGGCCTCGGTGACCGTGCGTCCTGGGCGGTGCAGGTAGACCGCGCCCTCCTCGAACTCCTCGAAGTAGAGTCCGCGCTGCTCGATGCGCTTCTCGCTCACGTCGTCTCCTGTGGTTCGCCCGGCGCGTCGGATGCCGCGTCATCGGATGTCGCGTCGCCGGCATCGGGGGTGATCGTCGCCAGGGTCTGTCCGCGCGCGACGGTGTCGCCCTGCGCCGCGTGCAGCGAGACGGTGCCGGTGACGCCCGCGCGCAGCACGTGCTCCATCTTCATCGCCTCGACGACGAGGACGGGGTCGCCCTCCTCGACCCTGGAGCCGTCGGACGCGTGCACGAGCACGACCGTCCCCGGCATGGGGGAGTCCAGATGGGGCTGCGTCTCCGCGGCGGTGGCACCGCCGTGCGAGACGCGGTCCACGGCGACCTCGAAGACCGCACCCGCGTGCGCGACCGCGATCCGATCGGATCCGGTCGCGTACGCCGCGATCGTGCGGGTGACGCCGTCGATCGTGATCGTGCACCCCGAGGGCTGCTCGGCGCGCCGCGCCGCCGCGACGGGGGAGGACCCGTCGACCGCGACCGACAGGGCGGATCCGGATCCGGTCACGAGCACCTCGGCGCGGCGCTCGCCGCAGACCAGCGCATAGCGGCGCGGGGCGGGGATGCCGAGGCGCCAGCCGTCGAGGCGACTCCACGGGCTCGACACCGTCACGGCCTCTGGCACGCGGGCGTCGTCGAGCAGCAGCGCCGCCTCCGCGAACACGCGCGCATCGGCTTCGGCGAACGCGAGGTCGTCGAAGCGGCGGGCGATGAGGTCGGTGTCGAGGTCGCCCGCGACGACCTCCGGAAGCTCGAGCAGCGCCCGCACGAACTCCACGTTCGTCGGGAAGCCGAACACCGCGGTCTCGTCGAGCGCCCGCACCAGCCTGCGGCGGGCCTCGTCGCGATCCGCGCCGTGCGCGATGATCTTCGCGAGCATGGGGTCGTAGTCGATCGACACGTCCAGGCCGTCGGCGATCGCCGTGTCGACCCTGATCCCCTCGCCCCCGGGGTGGATCACGCGCTGCACCCGGCCGCCCGTGGGCAGGAAGCCGGAGGCGGGATCCTCGGCGTAGATGCGCGCCTCGATGCTGTGGCCGCGCAGCACGACGTCGTCCTGCGCGAAGGCGAGCGCGTGGCCTGCGGCGATGAGCAGCTGCTGCTCCACGAGGTCGAGCCCTGTGACCTGCTCCGTGACGGGATGCTCCACCTGCAGTCGCGTGTTCATCTCCATGAAGAAGAACTCGTCCGGCCTCGCGGCCTCGACGATGAACTCGACGGTGCCGGCGCCGCGGTAGTCGACGCTGCGGGCGGTCTCGCAGGCCGCCGCGCCGATCGCCGCACGCGTGGCCGCATCGAGCAGCGGGGACGGCGCCTCCTCGATCACCTTCTGGTGCCGGCGCTGCAGCGAGCACTCGCGCTCGCCGAGGTGCACGACACGGCCGTGCGCGTCCGCGAGGATCTGCACCTCGATGTGCCGCGGGGTCGTGAGGTAGCGCTCCAGGAACAGCGCGTCGTCGCCGAAGCTCGCGGCGGCCTCGCGCCGCGCCGCGGCGATGGCGTCGGCGAGGTGCGCCTCGTCCTCGACCACGTGCATGCCCTTGCCGCCGCCGCCCGCCGAGGGCTTGATGAGCAGCGGATAGCCGATGCCCGGCGCCGCGGCGATGAGGTCCGCATCGCTGAGACCTGGGCGGGCGATTCCCGGCACCGTGGGCACGTCGCGCTCGGCGACGGCGAGCTTGGCCGTGATCTTGTCGCCCATCGTGCGGATCGCGTCCGCGGTCGGCCCGATGAACACGATCCCGGCGTCGGCGCACGCCTGCGCGAATGCGGCGTTCTCGGCGAGGAAGCCGTAGCCGGGGTGGATCGCCTGTGCGCCGGTCGCCCGGGCGGCGTCCAGCACGGCGTCGATGTTCAGGTAGCTCTGCGCTGCGGGGGCGGGGCCGATCCGCACGGCGACGTCGGCGAGGGCGACGTGCCGGGATCCGGCGTCGGCGTCGCTGTAGACGGCGACGGAGCGGATCCCGAGTCGGCGCAGCGTCGCGATGACGCGGCAGGCGATCTCGCCGCGATTGGCGATGAGGACGGTGTCGAACATCTCGCGCCCCACGCCCCCCTCCGGTCGGCGCTTCGCGCTGCCCGGAGCCTCCGGGGCGCGTGGGCCCTGCTCAGTGCGGCGCATGTCAACCGGCTCTGTATGACGCATCTCACTCACATCCGGAAGACGCCGAATTGCCCGCCGGATGCTGCACCGGCGGCCGGCTGGTCGGTCGAAGGGGCCCGCATGACGACGTCGAGCGCGAGGCCCAGCACATCGCGGGTCTGGCCCGGCTCGATGATCCCGTCGTCCCACAACCGGGCCGTGGAGTAGTAGGGGCTGCCCTGCTCGTCGTAGGCGGCCCGGATCGGGGCCTGGAACTCGGCCTCCTCCTCGGTCGACCAGGATCCGCCCGCCGCCTCGATCTGATCGCGACGCACGGTCGACAGCACCGACGCGGCCTGCGGTCCGCCCATGACCGACACGCGGGCCCCTGGCCAGAGCCAGAGGAACCGCGGCGAGTACGCCCTCCCGCACATCGAGTAGGTGCCGGCGCCGAAGGATCCGCCCACGACGACCGTGAGCTTCGGGACCGACGCGGTCGCGACGGCGTTCACCATCTTCGCGCCGTGCTTCGCGATGCCGCTCGCCTCGTACTCGCGACCGACCATGAAGCCGGTGATGTTCTGCAGGAACAGCAGCGGCGTGCGGCGCTGCTCGCAGAGCTGGATGAAGTGCGCTCCCTTGAGCGCCGACTCCCCGAACAGCACCCCGTTGTTCGCGATGATCCCGACGCGGTGTCCGTGGATGTGCGCGAACGCGGTCACCAGCGTGGTGCCGTACTCGGGCTTGAACTCCGTGAACGCGCCGTCGTCGACGATGCCGCGGATGATCCCGCGCGCGTCGTACGGCACCGTCAGCTCGACCGGGACCGCGTCGAGCAGATCGACGACGGGTGGTTCCACGACCGCGGCGACCGGATCCGCGAGGCCGGGGGAGGGCGGCAGCGTCGCCACGATGTCCCGGACGATCTGCAGCGCGTGCTCGTCGTTCTCTGCGAGGTGGTCGGCGACGCCGGAGACCCGGGTGTGCACCTCTCCGCCGCCGAGGTCCTCCGCGCTCACGACCTCGCCAGTCGCCGCCTTCACGAGCGGAGGGCCGCCGAGGAAGATCGTGCCCTGGTTGCGTACGATCACCGTCTCGTCGCTCATCGCAGGGACGTAGGCGCCGCCCGCGGTGCTCGAGCCCATGACCGCCGCGATCTGCGGGATGCCGTCGCGGGACATCCTGGCCTGGTTGTAGAAGATGCGGCCGAAGTGGTCGCGATCGGGGAACACCTCGTCCTGCATCGGCAGGAACGCGCCGCCGGAGTCCACGAGGTAGATGCAGGGCAGCCGGTTCTCGGCCGCGATCTCCTGCGCGCGCAGGTGCTTCTTGACCGTGATCGGGTAGTAGGTGCCGCCCTTGACCGTGGCGTCGTTCGCGACGACCATGACATGCCGGCCGTGGACGAGTCCGATCCCCGCGACCACGCCGCCCGAAGGGGCGTCGCCGCCGTACAGGCCGTAGCCCGCGAGGGGCGCGACCTCGAGGAACGGGCTGCCGACGTCGAGCAGGTGGTCGACCCTGTCCCTGGCGAGGAGCTTGCCGCGCTCGGTGTGGCGGATGCGGGACTTCTCCGGTCCCCCGAGAGCAGCCTCTGCGCGGCGCACGCGCAGCTCGTCGACGAGCTCCCGGTAGGTCGGCGCTGGCGCGCTCGGCGCGGATGACTGCGGCACGGAACCCTCCATCGGGTAGGGCCATCGGGCGAGGATGGGACTCGTGATTCAGATTAGCGAGCGTTAACTGAAATGTCCACGGGTCACTCGCCCGGAGTGCGCGCGTTCAGACCCCGTACTCGTCGCCGATGCGGTCGCGGAGCTGGATGCTGCAGGCGGCGACGGTCTCGTCCCACACCGTGGTGGCGCCGTCCTGGGCCGTGTCGGAGATCGCGCGCAGCACGCGGATCGGCACGTCGAACTGGTCGGCGACCCACACGTAGGCGTAGGTCTCCATGTCGACGAGGACCCCGCCGAGGCCGCGGATCCGCTCGACCACCGCGACATCGTCGACGAAGCTGTCGCCCGTCGCGATCACGAGGCCGTCGCGGCCGGTCGCGACGCGCGGCGGCAGCGAGACGTGCTGGCCGATCACGCCGTCCAGATCCTGCACGTCGTGCTGGATCGCGGCGGTGATCTCGTAGACGCCACCCGGGAGCTCCGGATCCACTCCGCCGGCCGTGCCGACGACGACGATCTCCTCGTACGCGGCCGCGTCGAGCGCGCGGGTGAGGCCGTAGGCGGCCTTGAGCTTGCCGGGGCCGGTCACGAGCCGGTCGAAACCCTCCAGCGACTCGGGGAAGGCCTGCAGTTCGGACGCGAGGGCGGCGACGAGGAGTCTCATGCCTCCATCCTCGCAGGCGCGGTCCGAGCGTCGCCTGCGTTCACGCGCCGGTGCTTCGACAGGCTCAGCAACCGGAATCGACGCATACTGGTTCCACGACCGAAGGAGAAGCATGACCCTGCAGCAGGACATCGCCGCCGATCTCGGAGTGCGTCCCGACATCGACCCCGCCGCCGAGATCGACCGCCGGGTCGGCTTCGTCGTCGACTACCTCCGGCGCACGGGTGCCAAGGGCTACGTGCTGGGGATCTCGGGCGGGCAGGACTCGACGCTCGCCGGGCGCCTCGCGCAGCTCGCCGTCGAGAAGGTGCGCGCCGAGGGCGGCGAGGCGACGTTCATCGCCGTGCGCCTGCCCTACCGGGTGCAGCACGACGCCGACGACGCGACCGCGGCGATGGCGTTCATCGCCGCGGACGAGGGCGTCGAGGTCAACATCGAGCACGGGGTCGACGGCCTCGAGAACGACCTCGAGGCCGCGGGCCTGGAGGACGTCGCCGACTTCCACCGCGGCAACATCAAGGCGCGTCTGCGGATGGTCACGCAGTACGCGATCGCCGGTCAGCGCGGCATGCTCGTGATCGGCACCGATCACGCCGCCGAGGCGGTGACCGGGTTCTTCACGAAGTTCGGCGACGGGGCGGCCGACCTCACGCCGCTCGCGGGGCTCACCAAGCGGCAGGGGCGCGCGCTGCTGCTCGAGCTCGGCGCATCGGACCGCCTCGCCTACAAGGTGCCGACGGCCGACCTCCTCGACGGCACGCCGGGGCGCGCCGACGAGGACGAACTCGGGCTCACCTACGAGCAGATCGACGACTTCCTGGAGGGGCGCCAGGTCGAGGCGAGTGCGGCCGAGCGCATCGAAGCGCGCTACCTCGCCACCTCGCACAAGCGCCGCCAGCCGGTCACGCCCGACGACACCTGGTGGCGCTGAGGCGGGGGGTCCTGACCCGGTGATGTCGGCGGTCCCGTCTAGGGTCGAAGCGACGGCCTGATCGGTCGCCACCCGAAGACAGGAGCCGTCGTGCGCGTGATCACCCCCTCCGGATCCGACCGGAAGCGCGTGATCTGGAGCGCTACGGATCTGAAGCTCGCGGCGGAATGCGAATTCGCCTGGGCACGCGCGGTCGACGCGAAGCTCGGGCGGGTCGAACCGGTCGAGGATCCGGAGGATGCCACGCTCGCCCGCGCCGCGGCGATGGGCGATGCGCACGAGCTCGTGGTGCTCGACGACTACATCGCCGAGCACGGGCGATCCGTCGACGGAGGGCCGGGCGTGATCGAACTGCCCAAGGTGTCGTCGACCGATGCCGAGGCGCTCGCGGGCGTCGTCGCCGACACGCTGCGCGCGCTGCGGTCCGAGGCGACGGTGGTCTACCAGGCCGCGTTCTCGACGCCCGAGTTCGTCGGGTTCGCCGACTTCCTGAGCCGCGACCCGGACGGCCGGTGGCGCGTGCAGGACTCCAAGCTCGCCCGCACGGCCAGGGTCACGGCGCTCATGCAGCTGGCGGCATATGTCGACCAGCTCGATCGGCTGGGCATTCCGCGCTCCGACGAGGTGGATCTGATCCTCGGCGACCGCAGCATCTCGACGCATGCGGTGAGCGATCTGCTGCCGCTGTTCCACGTGCGGAGGGCCCGCCTGCGCGCCCTCATCGCCGACCGACGCATCGACGAGGGCGCGGTCGGTGCCCCGCTCGCCTGGGGCGATGACCGCGGCGACCTGCAGATCGTCGCGTGCGGGCGCTGCGCCACATGCGAGCTCGAGGTCGTGGCGCACCGAGACCTGCTGCTCGTCGCGCGTATGCGTCCGGTGCAGCGGGCGCGCCTCCGCGTCGCGGGCATCCGGACGATCGACGACCTCGCGGCCACGGCCGATGCCCCAGAGGGCATGAGCACCGAGACCTTCGAGGCGCTGCGCGCGCAGGCCCGGCTGCAGCTCGCCGCGATGGCCGCGGAGGCCGAGTCCGCGGCCATCGCCGCCGACGCGCAAGGCGCCGCCGACGCGCATCCGGTGCCGCCGTTCGAGGTCGTCTCCGCCGCGGCCATCGGCATGATGCCGCGCCCCAGCCGCGGCGACCTGTTCTTCGATTTCGAGGGGGATCCGCTCTACACCGAGCAGTGCGAGGGCGAACCCCAGGAGAACAAGCTGTGGGGCCTCGACTACCTGTTCGGCTGGGTCGACGATGCGGAGCAGTACTCGGCGCTGTGGGCGCACGACTTCGCGGCGGAGAGGCAGGCGCTGCTCGACTTCCTCGACTTCGTCGCCGCGCGGCGCGCGGCGCACCCCGACATGCACATCTACCACTACGCGCCGTACGAGACCTCGCACCTGCAGAACATGGCGGAGCGCTACGGCGTGGGTGAGGCCGAGGTCGACCGGCTGCTCCGGGAGGGCGTGTTCGTCGACCTGTACCCGCTGGTGCTGCGGACGGTGCGGATCGGATCCCGGTCGTACTCGATCAAGAAGCTCGAGCCGCTCTACATGGGCGCGGAAGTGCGCACGAGCGATGTGCAGAAGGGCGACGACTCGATCGTCCAGTACGTGCAGGCGCGAGGACTCGCCGCCTCGGGGCGCACGGCCGAGGCCGATGGGATCCTCGCCGATCTCGCCGACTACAACCGCTACGACTGCGTCTCGACGCGCCGCCTGCGCAACTGGCTCGTGGGTCTCGCGCGCGAGGCCGGTGTGCTGCCGGCGCCGCCGGACGAGCCGGAGACCCGCGCCTACGAACCGGCGCCGCTCTCGCTCGCGCTCCAGGCCGAGGGGCAGCGCGTGCAGGCGGAGGGCGGAGACGGCCAGACGTACCGGGTCGCTGCCGCTGCGATCGACTACTTCCCGCGCGAGGCGAAGAGCTTCTGGATCTCGCACTTCCAGCGCCTGCGCGAACCCGTGACGCTGTGGGAGTCCACGCGCGACGTACTGCGGGTCGACCCCGACCGCTCTGCGGTCGCGCAGGACTGGGGGCAGGAGGAGGGCGCCCGCGCGGTCACGCGCCTCGTCGACCTGCACGGCGAGGTCGCGCCGGGAAGCACCCTGAACGTCGGCGGCAGTCCCTTCGCGCTGTACGAGGCCCCCGCGCCGTTCTTCGGAGAGTTCCCCACCCGCGTGATCCACGTGCCGCACGAGGTCGAGATCGTCGAGGTGCTCGACGACGGGTACCGGATCCGGGAGCGCTCGATCGGCGGGCAGACCTGGGACGAGCTGCCGCTCGCGCTCACCCCGGCCTCACCGCCCCGGGTGAACTCCCTGCAGGGCGCGATCGAGGAATGGGCCGGATCCGTGCTGTCGGCGTCACCGGAGTTCCCGCAGGATCCGGCGACCGATGTGCTGCGCCGGATCGTGCCGCACACGCTCTCGGGCGGGCCGCTGCCGGTCGTGGAGACGGGACCCGACGGGCACCCCGGCGGCAGCGCAGACGCCGCCGATGCGATCGTGCGGGGCGTGCTCGACCTCGACCGCAGCTACCTCGCCGTGCAGGGCCCTCCCGGCACCGGCAAGACCTACACGGCCTCGCACGTCATCGCCCGGCTCGTGAACGACCACGGATACCGCATCGGCGTGGTCGCGCAGTCGCACGCGATCGTGGAGAACCTGCTCGACCGGGTGGTCGCGGCCGGAGTGCCTGGCGAGCAGGTGGCGAAGGCGCCGAAGGATCCGCACGGGCAGGAACCCGTCTTCACCGTGATCCGCAAGGACGGGATGGCCGGGTACCTCGCAGAGCAGGCCTCTGCGGGTCGCGGCTGCGTGGTCGGCGGCACCGCCTGGGACTTCTCCAGCACCCGGCGCGTGCAGCGCGGCGAGCTCGACCTGCTCGTGATCGACGAAGCGGGTCAGTTCTCGCTCGCCTCCACGATCGCGGTCGCCGTCTCCGCGCAGCGCCTGCTGCTCCTCGGCGACCCGCAGCAGCTGCCGCAGGTCAGCCAGGGCACGCACCCCGAACCCGTCGACACCTCGGCGCTCGGCTGGGTCATGCACGAGAAGGCCGTGATCGATCCCGCGCACGGGGCCTTCCTCGCCCGCTCCTGGCGGATGCACCCCGAGGTCGCGGCCCCGGTCTCGCAGCTCGCGTACGCCGGTGCGCTCGCCTCCGCGCCCGGCACGGAGCGGCGCGTGATCGACGGCGTCGAGCCCGGGCTGCACGTGCGGCCGATCCGGCATCGTGGCAACGCCACGCAGTCGCCAGAGGAGGCTGCGGAGGTCATCCGGATCGTCCGCGCGCTGATCGGCCGGGAGTACTCCGACGGCATGGAGGGCGCGCCCCCGCGGGTCCTCGAGCAGGCGGACGTCATCGTCGTCGCGCCCTACAACGCGCAGAAGCAGCTGATCCTCGATGTGCTCGCCGAGGCCGGTCTCGACGAGGTCGCGGTGGGCACGGTCGACAACTTCCAGGGCAGGGAGGCCGTGGTCTCGATCACGTCGCTCGCCGCCTCGAGCGGGCGGGACGCCCCGCGCGGACCCGAGTTCCTGCTGCTGCAGAACCGGCTCAACGTGGCCATCTCGCGGGCCAAGGTCGCCGCCTACCTGGTGCACTCGCCGGCCCTGCTCGACGATCTCCCGTGGACGCCCGAGGGCGTCGCCCGGCTCAGCGCGTTCGCGCACCTCGTCGGCGCCGACCGCGACGATGCGGGGCAGTACTCCGCGGGGCCGGCTGGCGCGAACGCGGATCAGGACCGTGCGGATCCGGATGACATGGATCCGGTCGAGGCGGAGCCGGTGGGGTGGATCCCGAACCGGTGAGCGCGGCGTCGCGGGGCCCGCGGCGACCGGGCTCGCCTCAGACCGTGCCGTACAGGCGGTCTCCTGCGTCGCCGAGGCCGGGCACGATGTAGCCCTTCTCGTTCAGGCGCTCGTCGAGTGCGCCCAGGACGAGGGTGACGTTGCGGTCGCCCACGAGCCTCTCGATCGCCTCGACGCCCTCGGGCGTGCCGAGCAGGCAGATCGCGGTCACATCGTCCGCACCGCGGTCGAAGAGGAACTGGATCGCGGCCGCGAGGGATCCGCCGGTCGCGAGCATCGGGTCGATCGCGAAGCACTGACGTCCGCTGAGATCGTCCGGGAGGCGCTCGGCGTAGGTCGTCGGCTCGAAGGTCTCCTCGTCGCGGACCATGCCGAGGAAGCCGACCTCGGCCGTCGGCAGCAGCTTGACGAGGCCCTCGAGCATGCCGAGACCGGCACGCAGGATCGGGACGACGATCGGCCGCGGCTCGGAGATCTTGACGCCCATGGTCGTGGTGACCGGGGTGGTGATCTCGACCGGGCTCACCCGCACATTGCGGGTCGCCTCGTAGGCGAGCAGCGTCACGAGCTCCTCGGTGAGCTGGCGGAACACAGGCGACGGGGTGCGCACATCGCGCAGCACCGACAGCTTGTGGGTGATGAGGGGGTGGTCGGCGACGTGCACACGCATAGGTACAGGGTACTTCGCCCTGAGCGCCGTGCGATGCGCGGATTCCCGTGACAGCGTCGTGCCCGTGACAGCGTGCCCGTCACAGCGTCGTGCCGGCGAGGAAGTGCCAGCCCAGCCACCACCAGACGACGACCACCGCGATGCGCACGGCGCGATCATCGAGCAGCCGGTCGAACAGCGCGGTCACGGTCGCGTCCGGATCCGCGCGCCGGATCCGCCACGTGCCCAGCGCGAGCAGAGCGGCGCACAGGGCGAAGTAGGCGATGCTGAGGAGAGTCATCGCCGGGGTCCTCTCCGTAGCAGGAAGAGGCCGCCGGCCAGCCAGGCCGCGGTGAACAGGATCCTGCCGGGCACGCCGTCGAGCAGCGGGTCGAGCAGGTCGCTGAGCGCGTAGGAGGGCGCATCGGGGTGGATCCGGCTGAGGATGAACTGCGCGAGCTCCCAGAGGCAGCCGGCGACCAGGATCCCGCTCCATATCCAGGCCAGCCGCCGCAGGCCGGGCGTCCACGGTCGTGGTCCTTCGGGAGAGCCGGGCCACGCCAGCGCGAGGGCGGCGATCCCGATCGCGGCCACGGCCGACACCATGCCGCCGCCATGGCGGGGGAGCACGCCCACGACGAGTCCAGCGAGCGCCGCGCCCACCATGATCACCCGCAGCGGCACGGGGCGCGCGGTGAGGGGAGGCGTCCACCGGGCTGCGACGACGAGCAGGGCCGCGCCGAAGAACACGACCGTGTCGAGCCACTGCGCGCGCACGACCTGGACGATCCCGATCAGCACCAGCACCGCGACCCAGCACAGGACGGGCCAGCTCAGCGCGCGCGACGGGCGGCCCGCCGCGCCTGCCTCCGCATCCGCCTGAGCGCCCATGACACCCCTGATCCGCATGCTACTCACGCGACGCGGGGGAGCGGCGGGATCCGGCCGGGATCGGGGGAGACCTGCAGCGGCCCTCCGGCTAGGCTCGACCGTCGGGAGGACCGGTGAACGCACCACGAATCGTCACGGACGACACGGCGATGGATCGCGCGCTGGCGCTGGCCGCCGAGGCCGCCCAGGCGGACGAGATCCCCGTCGGCGCCGTCGTGCTCGACGCGGAGGGCCGGATCCTCGCCGAGGGACGCAACAACCGCGAGGAGACGGCGGATCCCACCGGCCATGCCGAGATCGTCGCGCTCCGCGCGGCCGCTGTGGCGCAGGGATCCTGGAACCTCACCGGCTGCACCCTCGTGGTCACGATGGAGCCGTGCGTGATGTGCGCGGGGGCGATCCTGCAGTCCCGTGTGGCGCGCGTCGTGTTCGGCGCCTGGGACGACAAGGCCGGTGCCGCCGGATCCCTCTACGATGTGCTGCGCGACCGTCGGCTGCCCTACCGCGCCGAGGTCGTCGGCGGCGTTCGCGAGGACGAGGCCGTGGAGCAACTGCGCGCGTTCTTCGCCGAGCGACGCTGACCCGAGACAGGATCCGGGATCCGGTCTCGGTCCGGGACGGCTGAGTTTGGGGCGCAGCTCCAGGTTTTGGGGCGCGTCCCGCCACGTTCGGGTGTCCTGGCGCGCCCCAAACCGGCGGATCGCGCCCCAAACCGGCGAACGCTCGCCCCGAGAGCCCCGAGAGCCCCGAGAGCCCCGCGAGTCCCGACCGGCTCCGTCCCGCCCGACCCGGCCCCGTCCCGCCCGTCAAGCCTTCGGACGCCGCGACGCGAGCCGGGCCAGGCGCTGCAGCGCGACAAGGTACGCCTGCGCCTGCGGATCGAAGTACCCGGGGTGCCGTCCGCCGCGCTCGTCGACCTCGGTCTGCGACGCGTGGCCGTCGGTGGCCTCGCCCTGCTGACCGCCCGAGCCCGGGATGGGCCCGCCATCGGACCCGTACACGATCGTCCCCTCGATGTCGCGGGGGTCGACCGGATGCGCGCCCAGCCGTCCCAGGGGAGCGGTCGCGTCGCTCGAAGCCTCCGTGGCGTAGAACGAGAACTCGCGCTTCGAGATCGCCTCCGCCACGGCGTCGGCGGCCATGTGCGTCATCCCCGCCGAGGCGATCGAGAACGCCATCGAGACCGGGCCCGCGCCGTCCATGAGCACGAGCTCACCGAACAGCGTCGACGAGTAAGAGTAGGCGAGCACGGCGATGCGCGCACGGGGATGCCGGTGCCGCATGCGCACCAGATCTCCCGCGAGCCGTGCCGCCCCCACGGTCGCGTGCTTGGTGGCGAGCGCAGACAGGTGGGTTCCCGAGTCGTAGCCGAACCAGGCCACGGTCGCGATGCGGACGGATCCGCCGCGCAGCGCGCTGGCGCGGATCGTGTCGGCGCACAGCCGCTGGGCGATGCCCGCCCAGCCTCGGAAGGCGGCGAGATCCGTGTCGATCCCGTGCAGCACGACCACGATCAGCTCGGCCGCATCGAAGTCGCCGAACGCCACCGCGGCGCGCGGCTCTTCGCCCTCGAAGAACAGCGAGATCAGGCGCGCCTGCGAGTCGGCGTGCAGCACGTCCTGGACGTTCTGCAGCTTCTGCCGCGCGTCCGCGGACAGGGTGGGGTCGGCGAGCGCCTCGGCGAGCGGATCGACCACGACGGTTCCGCGCCGGTCAGTCGGCCGAACGCAGCACGAACGTGTCGGTGGGCGGGGTGGGATCCAGAGCCGGACGGTAGATGTCGGGCTCGAGATAGATCACCCGCGCCGCCGGCACGGCCTCGCGGATGCGGATCTCGATCGCGTCGATGTCGTCCGCCGCCGCGCGCACGGTCTTGTCCGAGGTGAGCGCGATCTTCGCGGCGACGAGCAGCTCGTCGGGGCCGAGGTACAGGGTCTTGATGTGGATGAGCTTCTCGACCTCGTCGCCCGCCAGGATCGCGTCGACGATCCGGTCGTAGTCGGCCTCGTTCGCGCCCTCGCCGACCAGCAGGCTCTTGGTCTCGATGCCCAGCACCACCGCGATGAGCACGAGCAGCAGGCCGATCATGAGCGTGCCGAGCGCGTCGAAGACCGGGTTGTGGGTGAGGAGGGTGAGGCCGACGCCGAGGAGCGCGAAGACGAGACCCGCCAGCGCCCCGGTGTCCTCCAGCAGCACGACGGGCAGCTCCGGCGCCTTGGCGCGACGGATGAACGACACCCACGACTGCCCCTTCGGGCGGACGTGGTTGCTCTCCTTGATCGCGGTCCGCAGCGAGAACGACTCGAGCGCGATCGAGACCACCAGCACCGCGAGCGGCAGCCACCACCAGGTCCGGTCGATCTCGTGCGGCTCGATGAGCTTCTGCACGCCCTCGTAGATCGCGAAAAGGCCGCCGACTGAGAACAGGATGATCGACACGACGAACGCGTACACGAAACGCTCGCGGCCGTAGCCGAAGGGATGCTCGCGATCGGCTCTGCGCTGCGCCTTGCGGCCGCCGAGCATGAGCAGCAGCTGGTTGCCGGAGTCGGCGACCGAGTGGATCGCCTCGGCGAGCATCGAGGCGGATCCGGAGAGCAGCCAGGCCACGAGCTTCGCGACCGCGATGCCCAGGTTCGCGAGGAACGCCGCCAGGATCGCCTTGCCGCCACCGGATGCACTCATGCCACGAGTCTATGTCGGGCGGTGCCGCCCATGACTGAGCCGATCCGCGCATGGCGGCGCCGATCGCCCGCGGAGTTCGAGCAGGGGATCCGGGCGCACCGCGAGCCTCGGCTCGTAGGATGGCCGCATGGTCGATGCACTCCCCTCTGTCGCGTTCCTCGGTGCCGGTTCGATGGGAGGCGCGATCCTGCGCGGCCTCGTCGCCAGCGCGATCCCGGTCGATGGCGGCATCACCGCCACCAACCGCACGTCCGCGCGCGCCTCCGAGCTCGAGGGACTGCCCGGCGTGCGATCGATCGCGCTCGAGCAGCAGCCCGACGGCAACGACGTGGCGGCCGGCGCGCGCATCGTCGTCGTCGGCGTGAAGCCCGCCATGGTGCCGGATCTGCTCGACGAGATCGCCCCGCATCTGCGTGAGGACGCGATCGTGGTGAGCATCGCGGCCGGCGTCACCCTGGCCACCTTCGCCGCGCACCTGCCCGCGGGCACGAGCGTGCTCCGGTCCATGCCGAACACCCCCGCGACCGTGGGCCGCGCGGTGACCGGGCTCGCTGCGGCCGCGGACGTCACCGACGAGGAGCGCGCGCTCGTGCGCCGGCTCTTCGAGACGGTCGGATCCGTGATCGAGGTCGCGGAGGAGCAGATCGACCCGCTCTCGACGATCTCCGGATCCGGTCCCGCGTACGTCTTCCTGCTCATCGAGGAGTTCACCAAGGCCGCGATCGGCAAGGGCTTCGCCGAGCCCGAGGCGCGTCTCATGGCCGAGCAGACCTTCATCGGCGCGACCGCGCTGCTGGAGGCGTCGGGGGAGGACCCGGCCGAGCTGCGCCGCCGCGTGACGAGCCCCAAGGGCACGACCGAGCGTGCGATCGCGGTGCTGCAGGATGCGGACCTGGACGGCCTGTTCTCCCGGGCGACCGACGCCGCGCTGGCCCGGGCGCGCGAACTCGCCGCCGGAGCCTGAGCCGCCGGAGCCTGAGCCGCCGGAGCCTGAGTCGCGGGCCGGCGCTCCTCGAGTCGGGGAGCGCCGGCCCGCCGCCTCACGCCTCGCTGGCGACCTCGGTGAGCACCTCGGGCCAGCGCCGCTCCAGGATCCGACCGCCGAGCACCGCGCCGCCCCACGCGGCGAGTCCGCCGCAGACCACGCCGAGCGCGAGGCTCAGCCAGCCGAGCCACGGCGTCCAGATCGCGGCGATCGCGAGGCCGAACGCGGGCCCTCCGATCACGAGGCTGAGCGGCGTGATGATCATCATCGCGACCATCGACTGCACCCCGCCCGAGGATCCGCGTCCGAACGGATTCGCCTCGGGAGCGGGCGCGCGGCCGGGCAGGAACGCACCCACCCAGACGCCGATCCCGGCTGCCGCCGCCCCCAGCCCCAGGGCCGCGCCGAGGCTGGCCGGGAGGAGGTCGATCCGTCCTGCGATGACGCTCGCCGCGACGCACAGCACGAGCGTCACGGGCACGGCGATGATCCCGAACCCGAGCAGACGGCCGGCGCGATCCGCCCGACCTGGCACGCCGGTGTGGATGTGCAGCGCGATCGCGTCGTTGTCGTAGGCGATGCCGAGCTGCAGGATGGTGCCGATCAGCAGCGCGTTGATCGACGGGATGAGGATCGTGCCGGGGCCGAGCGCCAACGAGCCCTCGCCGCGCCCGTTCATCAGAGCGACCCCGATCAGCAGGGCAGGCAGCAGCAGCATCATCACGGTGTTGATCACCTGGCGCGGGTCGCGCGTGGCGTAGCGCAGGGTGCGGGCCGCGATCGCCCCGATCGCGGTGGCGGGAAGGATCCGATCGAGCAGCCCGCCCGAGCGTACGCGTCCGCCGCCGCGGCTCTGGATCGGCGCGACCAGGCGTGCGGCGAGCAGCCCGCGCGCGGCGAACCACAGGGCCGCGGCGGTCGCGAGGGCGATCAGCAGCCGGAGGCCGGCTGCGAGCAGATCGCCCTGGGCGAGCGCGGCGGGGACGCCGAACACGGCGCCGAGCGGCGTCCATCCGGCGGCATCGGCGATCGCAGGCAGGACCGCCGTGGGATCCGAGAGCCGCGCGAACGCGCGCACGAGCACGTTGATCAGCAGGCCGGAGCAGGCGACGAGCAGCACGCCGAGCGTGATCACCAGATCGCGCGTGCGCCGACCGGCCAGCCATCCGGCGAGCAGGCCGCTGACCACGCGGGCGCCGAGCACGCACGTCGCGAGCGCGAGCGGGATCAGGATCAGGGCGGCCACGAGTGCGAGCGGGCTGACCGACCACCCCACGAGCATGAGCAGCAGTGCCACGGTCGTGCCGATGCCGCCGATCGTGGTGGCGCCGGCGACCACGAGCCCCGGCAGCATCGCTCGCGCCGTGACCGGCAGCAGGGCGAAGCGCTCAGGGGCGAGCGAGTCGTCGACGCTCACCACGATCGAGCCGATCCACCACACCAGCACGATGCCGGCGCCGACCAGCACCAGCGTGCGCACGGCCGCGTCGGGCGCGGCGATCCGCAGCGCCACGAGGCCAGCGGCCAGGGCGGTCAGCAGTCCGAGGGCGATCATCCCAGAGATGATCAGCGACACGATCATCCACGGGTTGCGTCCGAGCTGGTGCCCGAGCTGGCGCCAGCGCAGGCTTACGAGGAGCGCAACCATGCGAGCGTCTCCGATCCGAGCTCGTGCGCGCCGACCAGGGACAGGAAGCGCTGCTGCAGGGTCTCGCCCGCGCGCACCTCGTCGAGAGTGCCGTTTGCGAGAAGGCGCCCCTCGGCGACGATCGCGACACGATCGCACAGGGACTCGACGAGCTCCATCACATGGCTGGACAGCACGACCGTGCCGCCGCCGGCGACGAAGGCCCGCAGGATCTGCCGGATCGTCTCGCCCGAGACGGGGTCGACGGCCTCGAGAGGCTCGTCCAGGATGAGCAGGCGCGGCGCGTGGATGAGCGCGCACGCGAGGCCGATCTTCTTGCGCATGCCCGCGGAGTAGTCCACGACCAGCGTGCTGCCGGCGTCGGCGAGTCCCAGCGCCTCGAGCAGCTCGCCGGAGCGGCCGACCACCTCGGCCTCGGTCATGCCGCGCAGCAGCCCGGTGTATCGCAGCAGCTCGGCGCCGGTGAGGCGGTCGAGCATGCGCACGCCGTCCGGCAGCACGCCCATGCGGCCCTTCGCCGCGGCCGGATCCTGCCACACGTCCGCGCCGAGCACCCGGGCGGTGCCGGCGTCGGGGCGCAGCAGGCCCGTGGTCATCGCGAGGGTCGTGGTCTTGCCTGCACCGTTGGGGCCGAGCAGGCCGAGCATGGATCCGGCGGGGACGTCGAGCCAGAGGTCGTCGACCGCGACCTTCTGCCCGAACTGCTTGCGAAGGCCCTGGAGGGAGAGCACCGGCGGCGCGGCCGCGAAGGGCGCTGTGGGGTCGGTCATGCCTCCATCCGACCACGCGCCGCCCCTGGCCGGCATCCCCCGCGCGATGGACATGCCGATCTCTGACCGCGAGACTCCAACTCCGCGACGAGACTGCGGTTCAAACGTGCAGTCTCGTCGCCCAGATGGAGTCTCGCGGAGTTGAGGGAGCGCGGGGGTCAGCGATCCAGCGAGGAGAACCGCTCGATGTCGCTGTTGGTGCCCGACACGATGATGAGGTCGTGGTTGGTGACGACGGTGTCCGCCTCGGCGTAGCGGAACGGCTTCCCGGGGCTCTTCACGCCCACCACCGTCACGTTGTACTTGCTGCGCACGCCGGACTGGTTCAAGCCGACGCCGCGGATGAACTTCGGCGGGTACATCTTGGCCAGCACGAAGTCGTCGTCGAAGCGGATGAAGTCGAGCATGCGGCCGCTCACGAGGTGCGCGACCCGCTCCCCGGCCTCGCGCTCCGGGTAGACGACGTGGTTCGCGCCCACCCTGGCGAGGATCTTGCCGTGCGACTGGGACACCGCCTTCGCCCAGATCTGCGGCACCTTGAGGTCGACCAGGTTCGCGGTGATGAGCACCGACGCCTCGATCGAGGACCCCACGGCGACGACGGCGACCTGGAAGTCCTGGGCGCCGATCTGACGCAGCGCGTCGATGTTGCGGGTATCGGCCTGCGCGGCGTGCGTGACCCGCTCCGACCACTTCTGCACCAGCTCGAGATTGGTGTCGATCGCGAGCACCTCGCGGTCGAGACGGTCCAGCTCGCCGGCGCAGGCGGCGCCGAAGCGGCCCAGCCCGATCACGAGCACCGGGGCGTCGTTGCGCAGCACTTCAACCATGCCGCCCACTTTACTGTCCGCCGCCGAGGCGACCCTGTCCGCCACCGCCGGGTCCCTGTCCGCCGCCACGGCGACCCTGTCCGCCACCGCGGCGCCCCTGCCAGCCGACAGCCACCCCGGCGGTCAGCCGACGATCGGCCGCTCAACCGGCAGCGAGTACAGCTGGGTGCGGGAGGTCGCGGCCACGGCCGCGGCGAGCGTGACCGTGCCGACGCGACCCATGAAGATCGTCGCGGCGAGGATGTAGGTCGCCGAGTCGGGGAGCCTCTCGGTGACGCCGGTCGACAGCCCCACGGTGCCGAACGCCGAGACCACGTCGAAGAGCACCTCGTCGACGGAGAACTTCGTGAGCTGGCTGATCGCGATCGTGGAGAGCGCGACGGTGGTCGCACCCCAGGCGACGACGCTGAGCGCGACGCGCTGCACATCCGAGGGGATGCGGCGGCCGAACGCCTGCACGGACGGGCGCCCCTTGGCCTCGCTGATCACGGCCAGGGCGAGCACGGCGAGCGTGGTCACCTTGATGCCGCCCGCCGTGGATGCGGAACCGCCGCCCACGAACATGAGCATCGAGGCGGCGAGCATCGAGGATCCGTTGAGATCGCCCATGTTCACGACGCTGAAGCCGCCGGAGCGCGTCATGGCCGAAAGGAAGAACGCCTGGAACGTCGTGTCGCCGGCGTCCATGGATCCGAAGGTCTTCGGGTTGTCGAACTCGAGCAGGAGGAAGACGGCCGCGCCGACCACGAACAGCACGATCGTGGTGAGCACCGTGAGCTTGGCGTGCAGCGACCAGCGGCGCACGTGCCAGCGCTGCCGCGCGAGCGTGTAGATGACGGGGAAGCCGAGGCTTCCCAGGAACACGCCGAGCATGAGCACGCTGAGCACGTAGTAGTTCTGCGCGAACGGCGCGAGCCCTCCGGGGTTCGGGGTGAACCCGGTGTTCGTGAACGCCATCGCCGCGTAGAAGGGCGCCTCCCACAGGGCGGTGACCGGATCCACCCCTGCCGTCAGCAGCGCAGGGTAGAGCAGGACGATGAGGCCGGCCTCGATCGCGAACGCAGAGATCGCGACGGTGCGCAGCAGGGACCCGACCTCGCCGAGGCGCACGGTCTGGCTCTCGTTCACGGGACCGCCGTGCGCACGCATCGGGTTGGTGTCGCCCGCGGCGATGAGCTTGGCGCGAAGGCCCAGGCGCTTCGAGATCGCGAGGCCCATCACGCTCGCGAGGGTCAGCACGCCGAGGCCGCCGATGTTGACGCCGACGAAGACCACGCCGAGCCCGAAGCCCGACCAGTGCGTCGCCATGTCGACGGTCGACAGGCCCGTGACGCAGATCGTGGAGACGGCTGTGAACAGCGCATCGGCGAGCGGCGTCACCGTACGGTCGGCGCTGGCGATCGGCAGCGACAGCAGCGCCGTCGTGATCAGGATGAGCGCAGAGAACACCACGATCGCGAATCGCGAGGGGGAGGAGGTCGTCAGGGTCTTGCCGAGACGGACGGTCCTTCGGACCACCTCCGAGAAGGATCGCGGGGCAGCGGTGCGCGCCATGGTCGAGCCCCTCCGATCCTCCGTCCGCCAAGCCTTCGTCATGGTACTCCGCCCGCGGCGCGGCTACTGTGAAGGCATGACCGACATCTTCGACGTGATCGCCGACGGCACGAGACGGGACATCCTTCAGCTCCTGCGCCAGCGGTCCGAGGAAGGGGATGCCGGCACGAGCGTGACGCAGATCGTCAGCGAACTCGGGATCAGCCAGCCCACCGTCTCGAAGCACCTCAAGGTGCTGCGCGAGGCGGAGCTCGTCACGGTCCGCGAAGACGGCCAGCGCCGCTTCTACAGCATCGAGGCGGCGCCCCTGGAACAGGTCGACGACTGGCTCGTCCCGTTCCTGGCCGACGCCTACGGGGACTCCGCCCCCGACATCTCGGGACTCGTCGGGGTTCCGCCGCTTCCCGACGGCGCGGCGCACGCGGCCGAGGTCGTGGGGCGCGCCGCCGCGAGCGCCAAGCACGTGGTGCAGACGGCGCTCAAGCGCCTCGGGGCCTGAGCCACAGGGCCTGAGCCCCGCGGGATGAGCCACAGCGCCTGAGCCCCGCGGGATGAGCCTCAGCGCCTGACCGCCGCCCGCAGCCACGTGCCGCGGAAACCGCCTGAGCCGGATCCGGACCCGGCTCCGATTCAGCGCCGCGCCCTGCCGAAGAGCCAGCGGCCCCACAGCACCGAGATCGCGAGGATGACCGCGCACCAGCCCAGCGCCCAGAAGGGCTGGGCCTGCAGAGGCGTACCCATGAGCAGGCCGCGGATCGTCTCGATGATCGGCGTGATCGGCTGGTTCTCCGCCACCCACTGCAGCCAGGTCGGCATCGTGTGCACGGGGACGAACGCGCTGGACAGGTACGGCACGAACATGAGGATGAACCCGTACCCCGCGGCCGCCTCCGGGCTGCCGGCGGCGAGGCCGATCGCGGCGTAGAGGTATGTGATCACGAGGATGTAGACGGCGATCATGCCGAATGCGGCGAGCCATTGCACAGGTCCCGCGCTCGGACGGAAGCCGAGCAGCAGCGCGACGCCGAACACGACGGCGGTCGAGACGAGGTTGCGCGCGAGGCTCGCGACGACGTGCCCTGTGAGCACGGATCCGGGGCGCAGCGGCATCGTGCGGATGCGGTCGATGATCCCGGTGGACATATCGCGGGAGACGTACGTCGCGGTCGACGCGGCGCCGAACCCGGCGCAGAGCAGGATGATCCCCGGCACGACGTAGTCGACATAGCTGCCGTCGTTCTCGATCGCGCCGCCGAACACGAAGGTGAACAGCAGCATGAGCGTGACCGGCAGCATGATCGACATCGACAGGGTCTCGCCGTCGCGCAGGGACAGGATGAGGCTGCGGCGGACGAACACGCGTTCGGCGGCGAATCCGCGCAGGCGCGGGCGGATCCCCGGCAGAGGCGACGCGACCGGCGCGAGGGCGGAGGCGGCGGGGGACAGAGCGCTCATGCGAACTCCCGGAGGGTCGTGCGATCGGCGTCGCCGGTCGCGGTGGTCGACTCGGCGTCGCCGGTCGCGGTGAGGGTGAGGAAGACGTCGTCGAGCGTGGGCCGGCGCAGCTGGACGCGTGCCGCCGGATGCGCGGCCTCGAGCTCGTCCAGCGCGCGGCGGATGCCGTCGATCGATCCGTCCGTCGCGATCTCCGCGAGGGAGGATCCGTCCGCGCCCTCGGCGACGAGCACGTCGCTGCCGAACTGCGCCTTGAGCGCGGCCGCGGTCCCGGTGCGGACGATGCGGCCCTCGTGCAGGACGGCGATGCGGTCCGCGAGCCGATCGGCCTCCTCCAGATACTGGGTGGTGAGGAAAACCGTGGTGCCCGCATCCGCGAGGCCCCGGATGACCTCCCAGAGGTCCAGTCGGCTGCGAGGATCCACGCCCGTCGTGGGCTCGTCGAGGAAGAGCACCTGCGGTGTGACGACGAAGCTCAGGGCGAGATCGAGACGGCGGCGCATGCCGCCGGAGTAGGTCTTGACCTTGCGTCCCGCCGCATCGGCGAGAGCGAACTGCGCCAGCAGGTCGTCCGCGCGGCGGCGGGCGGCGCGCGGGGTGAGGCCGGAGAGCCGGCTGAGCATCACCAGGTTCTCCACGCCGGTGAGCGCGTCGTCGACCGCGGCCGACTGCCCGGTGAGCGAGATCCGCTGCCGCACCCCTTCGGGATCCCGGCGCACGTCGCATCCGGCGACGATCGCGGTGCCGGCGTCGGCGTGGGTCAGCGTCGTGAGGATCGAGATCGTCGTGGTCTTGCCGGCGCCGTTGGATCCGAGCAGCGCGACGATCTCGCCCTGCTCGGCCGCGAGGTCGACGCCGCGCAGGACGGGGGTGCCGCGGTACTGCTTGGTGAGTCCTGCGACTTCGATGGCCGTGGTCATCGTCGTTCCCTTCTGTCGTGGAGGCATCTCTGCCATGGATGAATCTGTGTATGGATGAAACTGTTTATGACGGTAACACACTGTTTATGCAATAAACAGTCCTATCCTGGAGTCATGACCGAAGAGCCCGACCCCGCCGACCTGCCCGACCTGCCGCGCGGCATCGCCCTGGCCTGGGGCATGGCCGCAAGTCCCCAGCGCGGTCCGAAGCGCGAGATGAGCGTGGAGCGCATCGTCGAGGCGGCCGTCGCGCTCGCCGACGGCGAGGGGCTCGGAGCCGTGTCGATGGCGGCCGTGGCGAAGACGCTGGGCTTCACGCCGATGTCGCTCTACCGCTACGTCACGGCGAAGGACGATCTCCTGCTGCTCATGCAGGAGGAGGCCTCAGGGCTCCCGCCGCTTCCGGAGTCCGGCGCGGCGGTGCGCGGATGGCGGGAGGAAGCGGAGCGGCTCTACCGCGCGCACCTCGACGTCTACCTCCGCCATCCCTGGCTGCTCAGCCTGCCGATCAGCGGCACCCCGGTCACGCCGGGGACCGCGGCCTGGATGGACGCGTACCTCGCCGCCTTCGTCGAGACGCCGCTCGACCAGGACGAGCGGATGGGCGCGATGCTCGCGATCATGGGGCAGTCCCGGTGGTATGGCACGGTCGCGGCCGGCTACGCGGAGGCCGCACGGTCGAGCGGACTGACGCTCGAGGAGGTCGGGGCGCAGGAAGCGGCCCTGTTCCGCGCGCTGATCGACGCCGACGCCTATCCCCATGCGCGCGCCGCGCTCGACGAGGGCGCGATCGACGGCGACAAGGATCCGATGGCGTTCGGCATCGAACGCGTGCTGGACGGGATCGCCACCCACATCGAGCGTCTCGCCGGCGCGCGTCCGGACGCGCCGCGGACTCCTCCCGTGTTCGTCCCGGAGAATCCGGCGCTCGCCGCCGACAAGCGGGTGCGCGCGGCGGCGAAGAGCGTGCGCGAGGCCGAGAAGGCGCTGCGGGCGGCGCAGAAGAACGAGCGCCAGGTGCGCAAGGACGCGGCGGAGCGCATCGCGCGATCGGCCGCGGTCTGAGCATCCCCTGTCACAGCGTTCACATGGGTTTACACGCGTCGCCAGCAGCCCCTACAGTTATCGCAACCCGCCGCGCAGGTCGCGCGACGGAGAGGGGGGTAGATGGGGATGCCCGAACAGCTGCCGGACGTGAAGTTCCTGACCGTCGCCGAAGTGGCGGCGATCATGCGCGTGTCCAAGATGACCGTGTACCGGCTGGTGCACGCGGGGGAACTGCCCGCGATCCGTTTCGGCCGCAGCTATCGCGTGCCGGAATCCGCGGTCACGGCCGCGCTGCAGAAGCCGATCGCCGACGTGGGCTGAGGGCGGTGCGAGTGGCGCTGGGGCGCCGGATTCGCATGCGCGTCAGCGCCGGCGGCGCCGTGCGCTAGACTGTTCTGAGGCATTTTCCGTGCCCGATCCCGGGCGTCGTCCGCGTGCGACGCCCAGCCCCTGACTTAGTGAGGTTTCCGTGGGTTCTGTCATCAAGAAGCGCCGCAAGCGCATGGCGAAGAAGAAGCACCGCAAGCTGCTTCGCAAGACTCGCCACCAGCGCCGCAACAAGAAGTAAGCGGCCGCGCCGAGCGCGCAAGTCACTGAGCGCCCCCGATCTTCGGATCGTCGGGGCGCTTCGTGCTTTCCCGGCGCTGCGCGTAATCCAGGCCCTGCGTGCATTCCCGGCGCTTCGTGCTCGCAGGATGGATCCGGCTCGGCGCGCCCGGGCGTCCCTCGTCTGGAAGAATCGGATCCATGAAGACGATCACCGTCGCCCAGCTGGCCGAGCGCACCGAGACGGCTCTCATCGACGTGCGCGAGAGGAGCGAGTTCGCCTCGGGGCACGTGCCCGGAGCGGTGAACCTGCCGATGTCCGAGCTCGGGGACCTGCTGCACGAACTGCCGGACGGGGCGTTCGACGTGATCTGCCAGCTCGGCGGGCGCTCGGCGCGCGTCGTCGAGGCGCTCGAGGCGCGCGGCTACGACGCCACGAACGTCGAAGGCGGCACGGCGGAGTGGATCGCGGAGGGACGCGCGATCGAGACGCCTGCGCCGTGATCACGCTGACCCTGATCGGCAAGCCCGACTGCCATCTGTGCGACGTCGCCTCCGATGTGGTCGACGCCGTCGTGGCCGAGTTGCCGGATGCGCTCGCCGAGGACATGGAGATCACCGAGCTGTCGATCCTCGATAACCCCGCCCTCTACGAGAAGTACTGGGAGAAGATCCCCGTGCTCCTGATCGACGGCGAACTGCACGGCCACTGGCGGATCTCGCCCGACCGGCTGCGCGACGCCCTCGCCGAGAAGGCTGCCGGATCGAGCACCACCGCGGGAGCAGGGACCGCAGCCGCCGCCCTGGCACAGGAGTCGGCAGAGGCACAAGACTCACCAGCACAAGACTGACCAGCACAAGACTCACCAGAAGGAGAATCGCGATGACGCTGCGGCATGTGGTGACCTGGAAGATGGCGGCGACCGATCCGGCCGAGCGTGCGGAGCACGCCACGGGGATCGCCTCGCGGCTGGAGGGGCTCTTCGGCGTCGTGCCGTCGATCCGTGCGCTCAGCACGGGCGTCAACACGCTCGCGGTCGAGGGCAACTGGGATGTGACGCTGATCGCCGACTTCGACGACGGCGCGGGTCTGGATGCGTACCAGGTGCATCCCGCGCATCAGGAGGTCGTGGGCTATGTGCGCTCGGTCTCGGGCGGGCGCTCGGCCGTCGACTTCGAGGTCTGAGCAGCCGGCGGAACGTGCGCAGCGGGTCCTCCGGACCGGTTGTGCGAGTCATCGTCTCGGATCTCAGACATTCTGCGGCTCTCGAAGTGCGCGAGAACCGCGGGATTCCGCGGGATTCCGCGGGGACGCGTGCGCCGATACCGAACCGAGACACCCCCGGAGGCCTTCCCGTTACGTGGCGGTAACCGCTCCGTGTCAAGATTGTGGGCAACCCGCACTAGGACATCAGCGTCCTCGACACAGGAGTCGAACATGCAACGTCGCTCGAAGATCGCTTTCGGACTCGCCATCGCGGCGACCGCCACCCTCGCCCTCGCCGGCTGCTCGACCGGAGCGTCCTCCGATCCCAGCTCGAGTGCTGCCGGGGGTACGGACTACGGCCTCATCACGGCAGGGACCCTCACGGTCTGCTCCGACATCCCCTACAAGCCGTTCGAGTACGAGGAGTCGACCGGCTCCGGTCAGTACACCGGCTTCGACGTCGACCTGCTCACCGCGATCGCGAAGAAGCTCGACCTCAAGACCCAGTTCCAGGTCACGAACTTCGACACCCTGCAGTCCGGCACGGCGCTGCTCGCCGGCCAGTGCGACATGGGCGCCTCGGCCATGACGATCACCGACGACCGCAAGAAGAACATCGACTTCTCCGACCCGTACTACGACTCGCTGCAGTCGCTGCTGGTGAAGACGTCCTCCGGGATCAAGAGCATCAACGACCTCAGCGGCAAGAACGTCGGCGTGCAGCAGGGCACCACCGGCGAGAACTACGCGAAGGAGCACGCCAAGGGCGCCAACCTCGTGCAGTTCTCCGACGACGGCGTGCTGTGGCCCGCCCTCCAGGGCGGACAGATCGACGCGATCCTGCAGGACTACCCGGTCAACCTCCAGCACGAGAAGGACGACAGCAGCTACAAGGTCGTCGAGCAGTACAAGACCGACGAGGCCTACGGCTTCGCGTTCGGGAAGGGCAAGAACGAGACCCTTCGGAAGGCGATCAACGAGCAGCTGAAGGCGCTCAAGGACAACGGCGAGTACAAGACGATCTACGACAAGTACTTCTCCGCGAAGTGACCGAGGGCCCACGCTCGAGATGGCTCTGAAGAAGCGGACCCGCACGCGGGTCTACCACTACACCGTCTATGCGGTGATCATCGCGCTCATCGCCTGGGCCGCGATCGCCACCGACTGGCCGACGGTCATGAAGCAGTTCGCGAACCCCGAGGTCGCGATGAAGCTGCTTCCCGGCATCATCACCGTCGGTCTGAAGAACACGCTGCTGTTCACGATCGAGTCGTTCGCGGGCGGTCTGATCCTCGCCGTGATCCTCGCGCTCATGAAGCTCAGCAGCATCCCGCCGTTCCGGTGGGCGGCGACCGTGTGGATCGAGTTCTTCCGCGGCATCCCTGCGCTCATCACGATCTTCGGCTTCGGGATCATGCTGCCGATCGCGATGAAGGTGAAGATCCCCGGCGGCCCGGTCGGCGCGGCGACGCTCGGTCTGATCGTGGTGTCGTCCGCCTATATGGCGGAGACGATCCGCGCCGGCATCCAGGCCGTCCCGAAGGGGCAGACGGAGGCCGCAAGGTCGCTGGGCATGTCCTCGACGCGGACCATGTTCTTCATCGTGCTGCCGCAGGGCTTCCGGATCATCATCCCGCCGCTCACGAACGAGTTCGTGCTGCTGCTGAAGGACACGTCGCTCTTCTTCGTCATCGGCGCGACCCCGCTCACGTACGAGCTGACGACGTATGCCCGCAACGGGCTGTCCACCTACGCGAATGCCACGCCGATGGTGATGGCCGCGCTGCTGTATCTGATCGTGACGATTCCGCTGACGCGGCTGACGGCCTGGCTCGAGCGCCGGTTGGCGAGGGGACGATGAGCACCGACCTGATCAATCTGAATGCTCCGGCGATCGACGTACAGGGCCTCGTCAAGCACTACGGCGACAACGAGGTACTCAAGGGCATCGACCTGACGGTGCACGCCGGCGAGGTCGTCTGCGTGATCGGTCCCTCGGGGTCCGGCAAGTCGACGCTGCTGCGCTCGGTGAACATGCTCGAGGAGCCGACCGGCGGGAAGATCGTCGTCGAGGGGATCGACATCACCGATCCCGAGATCGACCTCGACCGCGTCCGCGCGCGCATCGGCATGGTGTTCCAGAGCTTCAACCTGTTCCCGCACATGAGCGTGCTCGGCAACCTGACGATCGCTCAGCGCCAGGTGAAGAAGCGCGGCAAGGCGGAGGCGGAGAAGGTCGCCAAGGCGATGCTGGAGCGTGTGGGCATGTCGCACAAGGTCGATGCCTACCCGAGTCAGCTCTCCGGCGGTCAGCAGCAGCGCGTCGCGATCGCGCGGGCGCTGTGCATGAACCCCGACATGATGCTCTTCGACGAGCCCACGTCGGCGCTCGACCCCGAGCTCGTGGGCGAGGTGCTGCAGGTGATGCGGACGCTCGCCGACGAGGGCATGACCATGATGGTGGTCACGCACGAGATGGGCTTCGCCCGGGAGGTCGGCTCGCGCCTGATCTTCATGGACGGCGGGCACATCCTCGAGGAGGGCGACCCCCGCGAAGTGCTCGCGAACCCGCAGCATCAGCGCACGAAGGATTTCCTCGCGCGCGTGCTGTGAGACGCCACGGCTGAGGGGTACCCCTCAGCCGCTGACCGGAAGCGCCGAGGAACGAGCATGAGACGCGCCGGGGACTTATCGGTCCCCGGCGCGTCTCATAGCGTTCTCCGAGCCTGATCGGGGCGCTCCCACCGGTTCCGCCGAGGCGGCACGGATTACGATGGGTCGTCGCCCCGTCCGGAGGCGGGAACGGAGCACGCCCTTCATGCCGCGATGGTTGCTGGAGCTGGACCTCGCCGACGGACCCGTGCCCTGGATCGTCTGGGGGCTCGCCGCGGCGGGCCTCGTCGCGCTGCTGATCCGGCCGCTCCGCCGGCGCTGGATCGTGCGCGCGGCGATTGCCGTGATCGCCGGCGCGCTCGTGGGCTGGTTCCTCGTGGTGCTCGTCGACGTCGCCGACCTGTTCGGCGTGCCGATGCCCGACGCGGTGAAGTGGTGGACCTCGGGCGGCTTCGCCCTGATCGGGCTGGCGATCGTGAGCCTGTGGGATTCGCGCTGGTGGCGCAAGGCCGTCGCGATCCTGACCGTGATCGCCTCCGTGCTCTCGATGGGCATCGGGATCAATCAGGCGTTCGCGCTGGATCGCACCCTCGGCGACATCCTCGGCATCAACACGCTCGGCCCGCTGGACCACTTCGCACCACCGCTGACCACGCAGGATCCGTCCGCGAAGCCGCTGGCCGAGACCTGGACGCCCCCTGCGGACATGCCGACCCGCGGACGGTTCGGCGCGCTCTCCGGCGCGAACGCGCTGAAGTCCTCCGCGGGGTTCAAGCCCCGCGAGGCGACCGTCTACCTGCCCCCGGCCGCGCTCGTGAAGGATCCGCCCGCCCTTCCCGTCGTGGTCTTCATGATGGGACTGCCGGGCTACCCGAATCCGCATCCGATGGTGGACGTCATGAACGAGTTCGCCGCGAAGCACGACGGTCTCGCGCCCATCGTCATCATCGCCGACCAGCTCGGTGCGCAGGATCAGAACCCCGGTTGCGTCGACTCGGCCGCCTATGGCGGCGTCGAGACCTACTTCAACAAGGACATCCCGGACTGGATCCGGGGGCACCTGCGGGTGCAGCAGGATCCGAAGTACTGGACCATCGCCGGGTATTCGAACGGCGGGGCGTGCGCATTCATCTACGGCGCCAGGCATCCCGACATCTGGGGGAACATCGCCACCGCGTCCGGTGAGCCGTGGTCGGGCTTCGGTGACCCCAAGTCGGTCGAGAAGGCGTTCAAGGGCGACCAGGCCGCCTTCGACGCCAACAAGCCGGAGGCGATCCTCGCCGAGCACCCCGGAGCGTACGCGGGGCACTACGCGATCTTCGCGGCCGGGGCGCTCGACAAGAAGTACGGGCCCGCGAACCGCGTCTCCGCGGGCCTCGCGGAGACGGCGGGCTTCACCACCACCTACTACCTCGTGCCGAACGCCACCCATACCGGACCGGGCCTGCGCGGCGGCCTGGTGAAGGCGTTCGAGGTGCTCTACCCGCGCCTGGGACTCTCCCGATGACCTCCTCGCGGGCGATGACGGCGGTGCTCGCCGTGGCGCGCAGGGCCGGGCGCTACGCGCGCCGCCATCCGTTCGCCGTGGGGCTGACCGTCCTGCTCCTGGTCAGCGGTCTGGCGCTGGGACCCCTCCGGGGCTCTCGCCCTGCGGGGATCGGGCTCAGCCCGCTCGCGTTCGGACGCGAGCGGGAGTGGTGGACGCCGCTGACGGCGCTGCTCGTGCCGGACTCGTGGGGCGGCCTCCTGCTGTCCGCCGCGCTCGCGCTCACGCTGCTGGCCTATGCGGAACGGCTGATGGGAACCTGGCGCGTCGTGAGCGCCTTCCTCGTCACGGGCGTGCTCGGCGGCCTGCTCGGCCTCGGGATTCAGTCGCTGGCCTGGTCGTGGGGGCAGGTGTGGGCGCGGATCGACGCCCGCGGCGCCGTGCTGGATCCCTCGATCGGGATCTTCGGCGCGATCCTGGCGGGCAGCGCATTCGCACCGGCCCTGTACCGCCGCCGGATCCGCCTGCTCGGCCTCTCGCTCCTCGTCACCTACACGCTGTACGGCGGCGATGCGGACAGCGTCTACCGCCTGCTGGCCGCGCTCGCCGGTCTCATCCTCGGCGTGATCCTCACGAGCGGCCGGCCCCGGCCCGCCTGGTACCGCAGCTCCTACCACGAGACGAGGACCCTCACCGCGGCCATGGTCGCGGTGACCGGCCTCGGCCCGCTGATCGTGCTCCTCACCGGCGTCGGCATCGGGCCGCTGGCTCCCGTGGTCGCGGGACTGCGCGGCGTCGACATCTCCGGAATCGCCGACGCGTGCGCACAGAACAACGCGTCCGCGCACTGCGTCGCCGGGGTGACCACCGCGGTCGCGGCCGGGACCGGCGTCGTGCTGATGAGTCTCGTCCCGCTGCTGCTCAGCCTGGTCGCGGCGTGGGGGCTGCGCTCGGGGCGCCGCGCCGCATGGTTCCTCGCGATCGGCGTGAACGCGATGATGGCCCTGCTCACCGGTCTCAGCGTGGCCACCCGCTCGCTCCGCGAGCCGACGGACGTGATCCAGATCGACCGGCAGTTCCCCGGATTCTCCGTGCTGGCGATCCTCGTCCCGGTCGGGATGTGCATCCTGCTCGCGATCACGCATCGCCGGTTCGCGGTGCGCGCCTCTCGCCGTGCGGTGCGGCGGTTCTCGCTCACGATCGGGATCGCGTTCGTCGTGCTGGCCGCAACGAACATGATCCTGGTCTCGGCCGTCTCGCACTCGCCGTCGTTCTGGTCGTCCCTGGCGACGACGCTGCGCCGGTTCCTCCCGACGATCATCGGCCGCCCGAGCGGGCACACGCCCCTCACCGGAATCGCACTCGCGCTGCACCGCGACGTGGGCGCCCTATTCTGGCTGGTCTTCGCGATCGCCATGGTGGCGCTGCTGCTGGGACGTTCGCGCAAGGCCGCGGACGATGCGGAGCGGTTCCGCACCCAGCTGCGGACGACCGACGGCGGCACGCTCGGGTTCATGGGCACCTGGGAGGGCAACGCGCACTGGTTCACGGCGGACGGCCGCGGTGCGGTCGCCTACCGCGTCGTGAACGACATCGCGATCGCCGTGGGGGACCCTGTCTGCACTCCGGGCGACACGGCGAAGACCATCCGCGGGTTCCTGGACTTCTGCGACGCGAACGCCTGGACCGCGGTGTTCTACAGCACGCACGAGGAGTTCGCCCCGGCGTTCAGGGACCTCGGCTGGAAGAGCATCTCGGTGGCGGAGGAGACCGTCGTGCCGCTCGAGCGGTTCGAGCTCACCGGCAAGGTGTGGACGAAGGTGCGCCAGCCGTACAACCGCGGACAGCGCGACGGGCTCACGACCCTCTGGACCACGTGGGAGCAGCTGCCGGCGGGCCTGGTCGCGCAGCTGGACGCCCTCAGCGAGCAGTGGATCGCGGAGAAGGCGCTGCCGGAGATGCGCTTCACCCTGGGCGGGATGGAGGAGCTCAGGGATCCGGACGTCGAGATCCTGCTCGCGATCGGTCCCGAGGGCGAGCTGCAGGCGGTGACGAGCTGGATGCCCGTGTGGCGCGAGGGGGAGCTGGTCGGTCGCACGCTCGACTTCATGCGCCGTGCCGACGGTGCGATGCCCGGTGTGATGGAGTTCGCGATCGCCTCGGCCGCGCTGCACATGAAGGAGCAGGGGCTCGAGGTCATGAGCCTCTCCGGTGCGCCGCTCGCACAGACCGTGGACGGCGACGCCGACGCGGACCCCGACATCACCCGGCTTCTGGGCTGGCTGAGCCGGGTGCTCGAGCCCGCGTACGGCTTCGCCTCGCTGCTGCGGTACAAGGGCAAGTTCAACCCCGAGTACCGTCCGATGCATCTGTTCTACGCGGACAACGGGCAACTTCCGGCGATCGGGCTCGCGATCGGGCGCGCATACCTGCCCAACGCCTCGCCGGCCGAGTACGTGGCCCTGGCGCGATCGCTCGCGGGCTGACCCGCCGGACGCGACGGAGGCGCCGTCCCTGGGACGGCGCCTCCGCGATCGGCTCAGCCGGCAATCGATGCCCGGCTCAGTCCTCGGTCTCGACGACCTCGGCGTCCGCAGCGTTGCGGCGGATCGAGTCGATGCCGCTCAGCGCACCCGACTTCGACGAATAGCTCTGGCCGCTGGCGATGATCTCGCCGTTGCCGGCCTTGAGGCGGAAACGCCACTTGCCGCTCTTGTCCTCGTAGAGTTCGAACTTGCCTGCCATGGTGCTCCTCCCGGAACCGCGGGGCGGCCCTCGCCCCACGCTCAAACTAGCGGGGACCCCGATCGGGCGTCGTGATTCCCGATCATGTGTTTCCTGTGCGTCGGCGAGCCCGGATCCGGTCGTCGTTACGATGGGGCCACGCAGGGTCAGGAGGCGAGTGCGGGATGTCCTCTTCGATGACGCGCGGCCGGAGCCGAGCCGTCCTGCTCGCGGTGGGAGCGCTGGCCGTCCTGGTCGGCGTGATCGGTCGGCCCTGGTCGCCGGCTCCGGCGCCGCCGCACGCCACGGCCGCGGGCTCCGCGATGCCGCTCTTCGAGACCTGGATCCCGCCCGCAGGTCTGCCGGCGAAAGGCACGGTGACCCGGCTCACGGGGGAGGAGCGCATCCCCTCGTCCGCGGGCTTCGTCCCGCGGGACGCCTCGCTCTATCGGCCTCCCGCCGCGCTCGTGCCGGATCCGCCCCCCTTGCCGCTCGTGGTCTTCATGATGGGCGAGCCGGGGGATCCGGACCCGTCGTTCGTCGCCGCCGCGATGGACCGGCTCGCCGCCGCGCACCGCGGACTGGCCCCGATCGTGATCGTGGCGGATCAGCTCGGATCCGAGGACGACAACCCGGCGTGCGTGGACTCGGCGGCCTACGGCGGTGTGGAGACGTACTTCACGAAGGACATCCCCGCCTGGGCGCGCAGCCACCTGCGGGTGCAGCCGAGTCCGGCGGCGTGGACGATCGCGGGATTCTCGAACGGCGGCGGATGCGCGCTGGACTGGGGCCTCGCAGATCCCGGCCTGTGGGGCGGGATCGTGAGCATCGCGGGGGAGTCGTATCAGGGCACCGAGTTCCCGGACGAGGTGCTCCAGCAGGTCTTCGAGGGCGATCAGAGCGCCTATGACGCGGCCAAGCCCGCGGCCAGGGCCGCGCAGAACTCCGGTCGCTTCGACGGGCACGTGGCCCTGTTCGCCGCCGGGGACGAGGACGCGTTCTTCATGGCCCAGGTGCAGCTGTCCGCGCAGATCACGGAGCAGGCGGGCTTCCGGACGCAGGTGTTCGCGATCCCGGGCGAGGATCACGTCGAATCGCTCCCCGAGGGGCTGCGGGCGACGTTCGGCGCCCTGTTCCCGCACCTCGGGCTCGCTCCGTCCGGGGGCGGTTGAGGGAGACGCGTGCGCCGACCCCGTTACGCGCGCTCGCGGCGGCGAGACGCCGGCGCCCCGCCTTCTTCGCGGTCCTCGAGCAGGCGGGCGAGCACCTCGGCGCGGTTGCGCACACCGAGCTTGCGGAAGGCGTTCGTGAGGTGCACTTCTACCGTGCGTTCGGAGATCCCCAGCTCGAGCCCGATCTCGCGGTTGCGCAGACCGCGCGCGAGCAGGTCGATCACGCCGCTCTCGCGCGCCGTGAGCAGGGCCAGCGCGGGGAACCCTGGTCGCGTCGCGCGCTCGTCCACGGCGGTGCAGCTGACCGCGACCGTGCTCGCGCCGTCGACGTCCGGGACGACGGCATAGCCGACCGTCCGCCCTGGACGCAGCGCGATCAGCGCAGGACCGAAGCCCTGGACGAGTTCCGGAGCGTCGTCCTGGAGGGCGACGAGAGCGCTCGAGGTCACGCCGCCGCCGATGTGCGTCATGGGCAGGCGGACGAGGGCGTCGCCGAGGACGGTGGCAGCCTCCGCCGCGCGTCCTGCGTGCAGCAGGAACCCCGCCTGCTGACCTCGCACGTGCGCCTCGATCAAGGGGCTCAGCGGACCGGGGGCGGAGTTCCACGGCCACACCTCGGCCGCGGGGATGACGCTCAGGTAGAGCCGGGCGTGACGCTCGTCCGCCTCGTCCGGCGAGGTCCACCAGATCTCCGCGATCGAGTCGATGCCGGTCAGTGCGGCATGGTCCGTCGCCGTCGCCGCGGCGGACCGCAGGAGAGGGAGCTGGCTCGCGACGCGGGCGAGGGCATCCGCGCCCTCGTCCGGCCCGTCGAGGAAGCTCTGCGCGACGCGGCGTCCGGTCTGCGCCTGGGCCCTGAGGTCCCCCTCGCCGAGCTCGGCGGCCTGGAACAGGCGCACCGCGTCGTCGAAGCAGCCGAGCACGAGGGCGCTGCGCGCGCCGAGCATCGCCGCGTTGCTGCGGGTCGCTGCAGCGCCGGCGAGGGCGCGCGCAGAGGCGATCCGGAACGCGGCCTCCGGGTTGCCGCGGGTCAGCAGCCGCTGGCCGACCGCGATGAGGGCGCGCAGTGCTCGCGGATCCGTCTCCGCCCTGCCGTGCACGGCGTGCCAGAGGCCGACGTCGGCGAGGCCGTGCTGACGGTGGGCGAGCCAGAGCGCGCGATGGATCGTCTCGCACTCCGCCGCGTCAGCGCCCGCGAGCATCGCGCTCCGGTCGGCTTCGGAGAGGAAGCGGAACCGGCCAGCGGAGAACCGCACGGTGCGCTGCACCCCCTCGGAGATCACGACGCGGGTGTCGGTCGCCGTCGCGGCGAGGAGGACGTCCGCGCGGTCGGTCACGGAGAGCGCGGCGGCGAGCAGGAGACGCCGCACGCCGGGTTCGGCCTCCGTCGCCGCCGCCGTCGCCAGTGGCCACACGTCCGGCAGGACCGCGAGGCCCGCGCGCTGGGCGGCGGAAAGGCGGTCACCGACCGTCTTCAGGTGCTCCGTCGTGATCCCCGGAAGCGCCGACAGGCGACCGGCGACCTGCGGCGCCACGGGCGCGGCGGAGGAGCCCTGGACCAGGGGGAGTGCGCTCAGAGCCTCGGGGGGACGCATGATCCGATCCTGTCAGACGGGCGCACGCTCCCGTCTCACTGCGGCTGACGCACGGCCACGGGCTCCGGATCGACCGCGAGGCCCACGAGGTCGCCGTACTGCGGGTGGGTCCGCGCCGAGTGCTGCACGCGCACCAGCAGGCCGTCCTCGGTGCGCACGAGCGTGCGCCGCATGCTCCCGAGGAACATGCTCTCCTCGACGCTGCCCGTCACGGCTGCTCCTGCGGGCTCGACCAACCGCACGTTCTCGGGGCGCAGGAGCACGTCGACCTCCCCGGTCGCGGGGATCTGGAGCGGGATCTCGGCGCCCCACACCCGCACCGTCGCACCGTCGGCGAGTCCGCGCACGACGCTGGACAGGCCGACGAACGCGGCGACGTGCGCCGTCGCCGGGCGCAGGTAGAGCTCCTCCGGCGTGCCGATCTGATCGATCCGCCCCGCGTTCATCACCGCGATCCGGTCGGAGACGCTGAGCGCCTCCTCCTGATCGTGCGTGACGAACACGGTCGTGATGCCGAGTCGCAGCTGCAGCCGGCGGATCTCGTCCCGCAGCTGCACCCTGACCTTGGCGTCGAGGGCGGACAGCGGCTCGTCCAGCAGCAGCACCCTGGGCTCGGTGACGAGCGCCCGCGCGAGCGCCACGCGCTGCTGCTGGCCGCCGGAGAGCTGGTGCGGGTACTTGTCCGCGTGCGCCTCGAGTCCGACCAGCGCCAGCGCGTCCAGCGCCCGCTTGCGGGCCTCGGCCGTGGCGACCCTGCGGCGGCGGAGCCCGAACGCCGTGTTGTCCACCACGCGCAGGTGCGGGAACAGCGAGTACGACTGGAACACCATGCCCAGGTCGCGCTTGTTCGTCGGCACTCCGGACACGTCCCTACCGCCCAGCAGCACGGCGCCGCCGTCGGCGTCCTCGAGTCCCGCGAGCACGCGCAGCAGGGTGGTCTTGCCGCAGCCGGAGGGACCGAGCAGCGAGACGAACTCACCGGGCGCGATGTCGAGGTCGATCCCGTGCAGGACCTGCGTCCGGCCGTAGCTCTTGACGATGCCGTCGAACTGGACGGAGCTGCTGAACGGCGCGGTGCCATCGGATCGGTCCGCGAGCAAAGAGTTTTCCGCCGTGCGGGGGAGCGCGATGTCGCTCATGAGTCGGCCTTTCCGGACCGGCCGCGGGCGGCCCGTCCGATGATGAGGAGCAGGAGGAAGCTGAACGTCAGCGCCATCAGGGCGAACATCGCCGGTGCCCAGCCGTCCTGCTTCTGCACGACCACGAGCGCGGTCTGCAGCACGTCGCGGTTCAGCAGCGAGGCGATCGTGAACTCGCCGAGCACGACCGCGATGGACAGGAGGGACGCGGCGAGCAGGCCCTGGCGCAGGTTCGGGGCGAGCACGCGCAGCAGGACGGTGCCCCATCCGGCGCCCAGAGAACGGGCCGCCTCGGCGAGCGTGGTCATGTCGACCGCGTCGATCGATGCCTGGATGGACCGGTAGGCGAAGGGGAGCACGGTGATGCCGTACGCGAACGCGAGGGTCCAGGCGCCGGTGCCGAACGAACGCCCGATCTGCAGGTAGATCGGGGTGAGGCCGACCACGAGCACGATCGCGGGGATCGAGATCGGCAGCAGCACGACGAACTCGAAGACCGGGCGCAGTCGCGGATAGCGCAGGTTCACCAGGATCATCGTCGGCGCGAGCACGAGCAGCACGATGAGCACGGTGACGACCGCGAGGATCAGGGAGTTGCCGAGCCCCGTCCAGATGGGCTGGTAGACCGCCGCCTTGGCGGGATCGCCCAGGGCTGCCCAATGCGCGAGGGTGAAGTCGCCGTCCTTGGTGAGCGTGTACACGAGCGTCGCGACCAGAGGCACGAGGAAGAAGAGCCCGACCAGGATCCCGATGATCCAGCGGGTGAGGGACGACGGGGCGAGCCGGTTCATGACTGCCACCTCGCTGCCCGGCGCTGGACCAGCGAGTAGAGCCACATGACGATCCCGACGACGACGATCATGCCGAGCGCGAGCGCGCCGGCGAGGTTCTCCCGCCCCAGCACGGTCTCGCTCGTGAGTGCGGCGCGGATCTGCAGCGGAACGATCTGCGATCCCTGGCTCGCGAGGGCGGCCGCGGTCGCGTACGAGGAGAACGCGTTCGCGAACAGCAGCAGGAAGCTGGCGAGGAAGGCCGGGGCGAGCACGGGGATCCCGATCCGCAGCCAGAAGCTCGCGCGGGTGCCGCCGAGCGTGAGGTTGGCCTCGGCCCACTGCGGCTTCAGCGCCGAGAGGGCGGGCATGAAGGTGATGACCATGAGCGGGATCTGGAAGTAGAGGTAGGGCAGGATCAGCCCCGGGAGCTCGTAGATCCACGGGCCCTGGGCGAAAAGGTCGATGCCGAAGGCGTTCTTGAGCAGCTCTGTCAGGACGCCGCGAAGGCCCAGTGTCGCGATGAACATGAACGCGAGCATCACGCCGCCGGTCTGCGCGAGCACTCCGGAGGCGGCGTCGATCACCGTGCGCACACCGCCGGACGGACTCATGCCGAGCAGGGCGTAGCAGACGAGGGCGCCGACGATGGCGCCGATCGCCGCGGTGAGCACGGAGAGCCCCGCGGAGTTGGCGAACGTGAGCAGCACGGTCGGATCCCAGAGGGCCGAGAGATTGCTCGTGGTGAAGGCGCCGTCCCGGGTGAAGAAGCCGGTGGCGACCGCGAGGATCGTGGGCAGCACGAGGAACAGCAGCAGGTACGCCGCGAACGGGACGAGCCCGATCGCGGCGAGCCCGCGGGACAGGCGGGCGGGGAGCGGGGCCCGGCCCGACGACCCGTGCCTGGCCGGAGCGCGCAGCTCCGACCCGGCACGGGATGCGGCGGGAGCCGCGGTGGTGTCGGAGGTCACTGGACGGCCGAGGCCCACTTCTCGCCGAGCAGCTTGCCGGCGGCGGTGCTCTGCGCCTCGGTCGGCACGACGGTCTCCTTCGGCGCGGCGGGGAGCGCGGCGGCGAGCGTCTTGTCGATCGTCCCCGCCTTGGTCATGGCGTCCATGCGGACGGGGCGCGCGCCGCCCTTGAGCCAGAGGTTCTGGCCCTCGTCGCTGTAGAGGAACTCCTGCCACAGGCGCGCGGCGGCGGGGTGCGGCGCCGCCTTGTTGATCGCCTGGTTGTAGTAGCCCGCGTAGCCCGTGCCGGGAAGGACGACGGTCTTCCAGTTCTTGTTGTCCTTGGTGTGCGCGGCGTTCAGGTAGTCCCAGTCGAAGACGACGGGGGTCTCCCCGCTTGCGACGGTCGCCGTGGTGACGTCGACCTTGAGCAGGTTGCCGGCCTTCTGCATGTCGGCGAAGAAGTCGATGCCCTTCTGGTAGTCGTCGAGCTTCCCACCGGACTGCACCGTCGCGAGGCCCACCGCGGCGAACGCCGCCCCGGCCTGCGTCGGGTCGCCGTTGAGCGCGACCGCGCCCTTGTACTCGGACTTCTTCAGGTCGTCGAGGCTCTTCGGCTCCGGGAACTTCGAGGAGTCGTAGCCGATCGACATGTATCCGCCGTAGTCGCCCGTGAACAGGCCGTCCTTGTCCTTGAGCTGGGCCGGGATCTCGTCCCACTTCTCCACCTGGTAGGCGGCGAACTTGTCGGTGTTCTGCAGGGTCACGGTGAGGCCGAGATCGAACACGTCGGGAGCCGTGTCCAGGCCCTCGTTCGTCTTGGCGGCCTGGATCTCCTCGGCGCTCGACGCGTCGGGGGAGGCCTCGCTGATGGTGATCTTCGGGTACTTCTTCGTGAACGCGGCGAGGATCTCGCCGTAGTTGGCCCAGTCGTGGGGAAGCGCGATCACGTTGAGCTTGCCCTCGGCCTCCGCGGCCTTCTCGAGGTCGGCCAGGGAGCCGAAGTCCTTGAGGGAGGTGGCGGTCGAGGCCTTGGCGCCGGAGCCGGACGAGCCGGTCGGGTCGGCGGAGGCGGATCCGGAGCAGGCGGAGAGCAGGAGCGCGGCGCTGGTCGCGAGCGCGATGCCGGCGCCGATGCGCGCACGGCGGTTGCTGATGAGCATGATTTCCTCTCGGTGTCCGGCGCTGCCGCCGGGGTCGGGTCGAGAGGGAATGTACGGCGGCGGAGTTACCGGTCAGGCGGACCGGGGTGAATGCCGGATGAACGATTCGGGTCCAGGGAAGTCGGATCTCCGGTCGGGCCCCGGAACTGAGCGCTGCGCGACACGGCGGAGTCTGGATGGAGACGGGCGGGGTCTGGTCGGACACGGGCGAGGTCTGGTCGGAGATGAGCGCCGTCTGGTTGGATCGGAGCATGAGCACTCTTCCCGAGACGATCGAGCTCGACGGCGCCACCCTGATCCGGATCGACGCGCCGGACGACATCGCCTGCTGGACCGCGGGCGTCGAGGGCGGGGACGGCGGCTGGACCGTGAGCATCGTCGCCGAACCCGCGGAGGAGCCCAGTGCCCAGGCGCGGGAGGCGGCCCAGGGCATCGTGACCGAGTTCGCCGAGCTCAGCGAGGCCGCGATCCGCTACCTCGTGGAGGAGCTGGCCGGCCCGCAGGGCGACCTGTCGGATGCCGATCGGGCGCGGCTCGCGGAGGAGGAGCCGCCGTTCGGCGCGCCGGAGGCCGTGGTCTGGCAGGACGGCACGTGGATGATGCGCTTCGCGGAGTGCGGCCTGGAGATCGGCGACGAGTACGGCGTCGGCGTCATGTTCGCCGGCCGCGTCCCCGTCGCGGTCGAGGACCTGTCGGATCCGGACGACGTCTGAGCGCGGTCGCACCAGGGGCGTTTCGTCTCAGTCGCCTTCGGCGTCTTCGCTCAACGACCGGTGGCGGGCGCCTCACTGCCAGAGGACGGCGCGTTGTACTTGAAGCCCTTGTGCGATCCGGCGAAGCCGAGGCGCTCGTAGAAGCGGTGCGCTTCCACGCGCTGCGCATCCGAGGTCAGCTGCACCAGCGGGCTGCCCAGGTCGGCGGTCGCGACGTCCATGATCCAGCGCATGAGCGCGGATCCGACGCCGCTGGAGCGCAGATCCGAACTCACCCGCACCGCCTCGACGAGCAGTCGGGTCGAGCCGCGGCGGGACATCCCCGGAATGCGGGTGAGCTGGAACGTGCCGACGATCCGGCCGTCGTGCTCGGCGACGAGGAGGTCGTTGGATCCGTCGGCGAGCACCGAATCCAGGCCCGCGGCGTACGCCGGAAGGTCGTCGTCCGAGGCGGTGTCGCCGCGCGCCGCGCTGATCGCGTCATCGGCGAGCAGCGCGACGATCGCCGCGGTGTCCTCGGTGCGCGCGCGGCGCAGCATCACCTCCCCGATCCGCGTGTCGAGCGGAACGGGGAGGGCGAGCGCGGTGAGCATGCTCGGGTCAGGCCTCGACGGGCGCGAGGGCCTCGGACTGCTCGGGGGCTTCCACGGCGTCGACGCCGGCCTCCTTGCGCTGCTCCGCGGTGATCGGGGCGGGCGCGGCGGTGAGCGGGTCGAAGCCGTTGCCAGTCTTCGGGAACGCGATGACCTCACGGATCGACTCGGTCTTCGACAGGTGCTGCAGCACGCGGTCCATGCCGAGCGCGATGCCGCCGTGCGGCGGGGCGCCGAACTTGAACGCGTCGAGCAGGAAGCCGAACTGCTCCTGTGCGACGTCGTCGGCGAGGCCCATGACCTCGAAGACGCGCTTCTGGATGTCCTCGCGGTGGATGCGGATGGATCCGCCGCCGAGCTCGGAGCCGTTGCAGACGATGTCGTACGCGTAGGCGAGCGCGGATCCGGGGTCGGTGTCGAAGGTGGCCTCGAACTCCGGCTTCGGGCCGGTGAAGGCGTGGTGCACGGCGGTCCAGGCGCCGGCGCCGACGGCGACGTCGCCCGAGGCGACCGCGTCCGCGGCCGGTTCGAACATGGGGGCGTCGACGACCCAGGTGAAGGCGAACACCTCGGGGTCGAGCAGACCGAGGCGACGGCCGACCTCGACGCGGGCGGCGCCGAGGAGGGCGCGGGAGTCCTTCGCGGATCCGGCGGCGAAGAACGCGCAGTCGCCGGGCGCGGCTCTCACGAGCGCCGCGAGACCGGCCTGCTCGGCCTCGCTGAGGTTCTTCGCGACGGGCCCGCCGAGCGTGCCGTCCTCGTTGAACAGGACGTAGGCGAGGCCGCGGGCGCCGCGCTGCTTGGCCCAGTCCTGCCAGGCGTCGAGCACCTTGCGGGGCTGCGAAGCACCGCCGGGCATGACGACCGCGCCCACGTAGTCGGCCTGGAAGACGCGGAACGTGGTCTCGGAGAAGTAGTCGGTCGCCTCGACGAGCTCGAGGCCGAAGCGCAGGTCGGGCTTGTCGGATCCGTACTTCGCCATCGCGTCGGCGTACGTCATCCGCGGCAGCGGCGTCTGCACCTCGACGCCGATGGTGGCCCACATCGCGCGGATGACGGCCTCCATCATCTCGATGACGTCCTCCTGCTCGACGAAGGACATCTCGATGTCGAGCTGGGTGAACTCGGGCTGGCGGTCGGCGCGGAAGTCCTCGTCGCGGTAGCAGCGCGCGATCTGGAAGTACTTCTCCACGCCGCCGACCATGAGCAGCTGCTTGAACAGCTGCGGGCTCTGCGGCAGGGCGTACCAGCTGCCGGGGTGCAGGCGCGCCGGCACGACGAAGTCGCGGGCGCCCTCCGGGGTGGAGCGGGTCAGCGTCGGGGTCTCGACCTCGACGAACTCGCGCTCGTGCAGCACGTCGCGCAGGGCCTTGTAGACCTTCGAGCGCAGCTGCAGCGGCGCGATCGCGGCGGGGCGGCGCAGGTCGAGGTAGCGGTGCTTGAAGCGCACATCCTCGCCGATCGGGTCGGTCTCGGCGAGGCCCGAGGAGACCTGGAACGGCAGCGGCGCCGACTCGTTCAGCACGACGACGTCCTGCACCACGATCTCGATCTCGCCCGAGGGCAGGTTCGGGTTCTCGTTGCCGGAGGGGCGGCGCGACACCTCACCGGTCACCCGCAGGACGAACTCGCTGCGCAGCGGGTGCGCGATCTCCTCGTCGCGGATGACGACCTGGGCGATGCCCGATGCATCCCTCAGATCGATGAAGGCGACCCCTCCGTGGTCACGACGGCGATCGACCCACCCCGCAAGGGTGACGGTCTGACCGATGTGCTCGGCTCGCAGCGAGCCTGCCGTGTGGGTGCGAAGCACGGAATACGCCTCCAACTAGGGAAAAGGGATCCCGGCCATTCTACGGGGACGCGCGGAATGCCTCGTGGTGAGCGACTCCGTCTCACTAGACTCGCGGCAGCACCACCCCTCGACCGATTCCTGGAAGGCGCTTCACATGCATATCCTCCCCACCGAAGACCCGACCGACGCCGCCGGCAACGTCTACGCGGCGCTGTTCTCCGGCACGACCAGCGTCTTCGCGCTGATCTTCTACGTGATCGTCGTGATCGCGCTGTGGAAGGTCTTCACCAAGGCGGGCCACGCGGGCTGGCTCGCGCTCATTCCTATCGTCAACCTGATCTTCCTGATCAAGATCGCCGGCATGAGCGGCTGGTTCGTGCTTCTCTATCTGATCCCGCTCGTCAACATCATCTTCGCGATCATCGTCGCCGTGAAGCTCGGGAAGAACTTCGGCAAGGGCGGCGTGTTCTCGTTCTTCCTGCTCTGGCTGTTCTCGTTCATCGGGTACTTCATCATCGGGTTCGGTTCCGCCCAGTACCGCCGCGTCTGATCGGATGACGGCGGAGCGTCTCCACCTCGTCCGCCATGGCGAGGTCTTCAACCCCGGGCGGATCCTCTACGGGCGCCTACCCGGATATCACCTGAGCGACGCGGGCCGGCGGATGGCGCAGGCCGCCGCCGCCCACGTCGCGGCGTCGGGCCGTCCGGTGTCGGCGCTGCGGTGCTCGCCCCTCGAGCGCACGCAGGAATCGGCCGAGCCGTTCACCGCGGCGTTCGGTCTGGATCCGGTGCTGGACGAGCGCATCATCGAGCCGTGGAACGTGTTCGAGGGCACGCAGATGCGTCGCGCCCTGATGAATCCGTGGAACTGGCGGCACCTGCGTCGCCCCTCGCTGCCGAGCTGGGGCGAGCCGTACACCTCGGTCGCCGCGCGGATGCGCGCCGCGATGGACGAGGCCTGGCACGACGCGGACGGCGGCGACGTGGTGTTCGTCTCGCACCAGGCGCCGATCTGGATCACGCACCTGTCGGTCGCGGGGCTGCCGTTGCGGCACGACCCGCGGACCCGCCGGTGCGCGCTGTCCAGCGTCACCTCGTTCGAGCGCGTCGGCGACGTGTGGCGCGAGGTGGCCTACGCGGAGCCGGCCGCGGCCGGGATCGACCTGGGCGCCGTCTGAGCCCCGGAACCAGTCAGCGCACGGGCACCACGGGTTCCAGGTCGAACGGATCCGCGTCGCGCGCGGGCAGCAGGAACCGGCGCTCCGCGGTCGCCGCGACCGGGACGAGCGCACGGATCAGTGCGGCCCCGCGCACGCCGGCCTCGCGCAGGGCCTCGATCTCGGCGGGGTTCAGGCCGACCGGCTGATCGCCGTTGCCGAGATCGGTTCCGTAGCGGACCGTTCCGCCGTGCGCGTGGAAGCGGCGCAGGTTGTCCACGGCGATCGCGCGGGCCTCGTCCTCGTGGATCGCGAGGGTGGAGATCCACGCGATCCGGCCGGCCTGGGCGGAGACCTCGGCATCGCTCAGCCGCTCGGTGAACGGGGTGTGCGCGAGCGCCCTGACTCCGAGTCGCGGCATGCGCTGCGCCTCGCCGGGGCCTTCCGCGTGCGCCACCACGGGCAGCCCGTGGCGATCGGCGATGCGCACGATCGCCTGGAGCAGGTCGTCGCCGAACACGGGACCCGCCGTGCTGTTGCTGGCGACCTTGATGACCGAGGCGCCGGCGGCCTTCATCTCGGCGACGACGGCCTCCGCCGCATCCGCGTCTGCGATCTCTCGGAAGGATCCCTCCGGCGCCCAGGGCCGGTCGGAGGGATAGCCGCCGACCGGGGTCAGGAACGCGCCCGCGAACGAGATCGCGACGCCTCCTGGCGGATCCGCCGCGAGGGCCGCGACCACCGTCGGGGCGGATCCGAGATCCAGCACGCGCCCCAGCAGCCCGCTCGACAGATGTGCCGGATCCACGAGCTGGAGATGCACGTGGTGATCCGTGAAACCGCCGATCACCGTGCCGTCCGCCACGCTCACGCCGTCACTGTCCGATCTCGGTGCGCACCGCGTACAGCTCGGGGAAGAAGGTCAGATCGAGCGCGCGCTGCAGGAAGTCCACGCCGCTGGATCCGCCCGTCCCGATCTTGCGCCCGATCGTCCTGGTCACCGTGCGCAGGTGCCGGAAGCGCCAGAACTGGAAGTTGTCCTCGACGTCGACGAGCTCCTCGCACGCCTCGTACAGGTCCCAGTGGTCGTGGGGGTTCTCGTAGATCTCGGTGAGCACGGGCACGAGCGAATCGTGCATCCGGTAGGGCTGGCGCACGTCGCGGTCGAGGATCTCCGCAGGGATCGGCAGGCCGCGACGTGCGGCGAACCGCAGGAACTCGTCGTACAGGGTCGGCCGCTCGAGCTCCGCCGTGAGCATCGCGAGATTCTCAGGGTGGGAGCGGAACACGCTCAGCATCCGCTCGTTCTTGTTTCCGAGCGCGAACTCGACGGCGCGGTACTGCACGGACTGGAAGCCCGAGGAATTGCCGAGGTCGCCGCGGAACTGCGCGTACTCGGTGGGGGTGAGCGTCGCCAGCACCGACCACTGCTGCGTGAGCACCTCCTGGATGTGCTTGACGCGCGCCATGTGCTTGAGGGCCGAACGCAGGTCGTCCTCGGCGAGTCGGTCTCGCGCGGTGCCCAGCTCGTGCAGCACGAGCTTCAGCCACAGCTCGGTCGTCTGGTGCTGGATGATGAACAGCATCTCGTCGTGGTGCTCCGGCACGCTGACCGGGTGCTGCGCGCTGAGGAGCCGATCCAGGTCGAGGTACGACCCGTAGGTCATCCGATCCTTCAGATCGGTGACGATGCCCTCTTCGAGCGCCCGCTGGTTCGCGGTCGTGTTGTCCGGCACAGGGCGACCTCCTTGTCGTTAACACGTCCCTTGTCGTTGAACACGTCCAGTATTTCACCGGTGCTTCGGAAGCGTCTGTGATCGGAGCCATCGCTCCGCCCCGTGATTCGCCTCGATGCACTTGTCATCGGCTGCGCGAGTGTGTAGCCGAGAAGCCCGTCTCTTCCACGAACATGACGCGAGGCGGCGGCGTATCCGAGTATTCGACGCCGGCGGGGGTGGTCCAGACGATGGTCCCGTCTCGGTGCTGTCGCGCGGTCCAGCGCCATCTCGCGTCGACGTCCGGGTGCTTGAGGGCATGGTGGGTGGCGCAGAGGCACGCGAGGTTCGTGATCGCGGTGGGTCCGCCGCGGGCGTGGTCGTAGGTGTGATCGATCTCGCACCTGCGCGCGGGTCTGCGGCAGCCCGGGAACCGGCAGGTGCGGTCTCGGGCGCGGAGGTGGCGTCTCATCGCCTCGGTCGGCTGGTAGGCGGTGGTGCGGGTGATCATCCCCGCGTCGTCGAGGTGGAGTCGTCGCCAGGAGGCGGCGGATGCGGCGAGACCGCGTGCGAGGGCGGCGTCTGTCGGACCGTGGCCGTCGAGCTCGGCGAGGCGGTCGTCGATCCCCGCGAGGGTGGCGGCGCTGACCGTGACCTGTACCGTCGGGCGGATGCTGTCGAGGATGTCGGCGTCGTGATCGATGCGGCCGGTGAGCAGCCGCAGCAGGATCCGGTCGCAGCGCACCTGATCCAGGGTGCGGGCGTCGCCGAGGGGCTCGGAGTCCGCTCCGGCCTGCTTCGCCGCGCGGAGGATCGCGTGGCCCTCTTGCGTGACCAGGTCGTAGGCGGAGTGGATGAGCACGGCGGGGCCGGTGACGTGCAGGGTCGCCTGTCCGCGTCCTTCGTCGGTCACCGTGACGACCCGCTGGTCCTGTGCGCGGTCGTGCTGCTCCTGCACGGTCGCCGGCGCGAGGGCGGCGACGACGCTCTCGGCGAAGGCCTTCGTGCGCGCGCGAGTCTCCGTGGACGCGTAGGGGACGACCGCCGTCTCGTAGGCGGCCGTCACGGCGTCGTCCCCGGCGGGGAGGTCGCGCGCGGCCTCGACGATCACGTCGGCGTGGGCGAGCGTGAGCGCACCGGCGGCGAGGGCTTCACGCGTGCCAGGGAGGCGCTCCTGCAGGGTGTGCGCATTGGCGAGCTGCTTCGCCGCGGCGTAGGCGGTGACCCGCAGCCCTGCGGAGAACTCGCTGATCATGGATCGTTCGGCCTGCTCGAATCCGTCCTGCCCCGGTCGGATCTCATCGAGGAGCAGCCGCACCCGTTCGGCGAGTCTCTCCGCCTTCACGGCGTGCAGCCGGGCGATCTCGCGGTCGATCTGCGCGCACTCCTCGACCAGCGCCGCGCTGCGTCGGAGCGTGTGGTCGGGGGCGAGTTCCATGCCTTCAGCCTAGAACGCAGAACCGACACTGGAGGGGAGAATCCGGGATCTGTGGACAATCAGTTTCGCACATATGTATCGCGGATCGAAGCGCGGATCCACGCGGTCGCGGCGCGCGGCTAGGCTGAGGTTCGACAGCGCCTAGGGTTCCGAGGTCCGCCCGACTGGTCCGAGCGGCGCCACGTCGGGTCCTCGTGGGCCCGGCGTCATCTGAACGGACAAAAGCCTGGAGGAACCACGTCCGTCGCGCCCGCGGCCGACCGAAGGTTCCCATGTCGCTTCTCGCATTCGTCCTCGTCTTCTCCGCCGCTGTCGCGCACGCGGGCTGGAACGTGCTGGCGCACGGCATCAGCCGTGCGGGTCTCCCGTTCCTCTGGTGGGGCGCCGTCGCGAGCACGGTCCTCTGGATCGGAGTGGTGCCGTTCACCGGCGGCCTCGGATCCGGCGACATCGGCGGCTTCGTGCTCGGCGTGCTCGCCTCGAGCGTGCTCCACGTGGCCTACATGGCCGTGCTGCAGCACGGCTACCGCGTCGGCAATCTCTCCACGGTCTACGCGACCGCGCGCGGCACCGGACCGTTCCTCTCGGTCATCATCGCGATGCTGCTGTTCGGCGAGCGTCCCTCACCCCTCGCGCTGGTCGGGGTGGCGGTGGTCATCCTCGGAATCGTCGCGATCGGCTTCGTGGATCGGGTGGGGGCCGTGCGCCGGGGCGTCGGGGCCGGCGGTCGGCGGCGGATCGATCCCGGGCTGCTGTTCGGCGTGCTCACCGGGGTCGCCATCGCGCTCTACACGATCTGGGACGCGTTCGTCGTGCGCTCGTTCTCGATCTCCCCTGTCGCGTTCATGGTCGGCACCGCAGGCATGCAGGCGGTCTACTACACGGCCGCGATGCGTCGTCGGTGGCCCGCTGCCGCGGCGCTGTGGCGCACCGAATGGCGCCGGATCGTGGCCTTCGGGATCCTCTCGCCGCTGTCGTACATCCTCGTGCTGCAGGCGATCAGGATCGCCCCCGTCGCGCTCGTGGCGCCGCTGCGGGAGGTGAGCGTGGTGCTCGTCAGCCTGTTCGGCGCTTTCGTGCTGCGCGAGGGCCGCCCGATCTGGCGGATCGGAGCCGCGGCGGTCGTCGTCGCAGGGATCGCGCTGCTCGCGGTGTGACGACCTGGTCAGGAATCGCCCTCAGCCGCCCACCGCGCGGAGGTACTGGCCGTCCGGGGAGATGCCGGATCCGGAGACCGTGAAGCGCACGATGCTGGAGAGGTAGCGGTCCTCGCTGGCCTCGAAGATGCGGCCGTCGGCGCCGCGCGAGGTGCGGCTGAGGCGCAGGATCGGGGTGCCCTGCGGCACCTGCAGCAGCGTCGCGTCCTGCTCGTCGGCGGCGACCGCGTCGATCTCGTGCTGCAGGCCCACGATCGGATGGCCCTGTGAGCCCAGGAACTCGGTGATCGAGATCGCATCGGTGTCGACCGCGAACAGCAGGCGGCCCACCTCCTCGGTGTAGAACAGCCGCTCGAGCATCGTGGGGCGGTCGTCGAGGAAGCGCAGCCGGACGACGCTCACGATCGTGTCGCCGGGATCCACGCCGAGCGCCTGCGCCTTCTCGGCTCCGGCGCGGCGCAGGCTCAGCTCCTGGGTGCGCGCCCCGGGGCGGGCGCCGAGCTCGCGCGCCCAACGGGTGAACGGCACGGACACGTCGACTGCCTGGGTCGCCTTGCGCTCGACGACGCGCGCGGGCCGCCCGCGGGCGGTCTCGATGAGGCCCTCGGCGCGGAGCGCTGCGAGGGCGTTGCGGATCGGTCCGCGCGAGGTGCTCCAGCGTTCCGCGAGCTCGGCCTCTGTGGGCACGGCGTCTCCCGGACGCAACCGCCCCTCGGCGATCCTGGCGCGCAGATCGTCAGCGATCTGGGTGTAGACAACCTCGGGCACATAGGCATACTACTTCGTCGCGTCGGTCGGGCGCACCCCTGTTCCTGCGGTGTTCATTCAGGAGAATCGCGGGTGAACAGTCGGGGAACAGTGCCGAGTTAGGTATACATCTCGGGCGCCGGCTTGAGAGAGTCTTCGAGGATTCCCTCCGCACCTGAAACCCGAAAGGTCCTCATGAAGCTTCGCGCTCTCACCGTCGCAGCCGGCGCCGCCGTGCTCGCCCTCGGCCTGGCCGCGTGTTCCGGCGCTGCCGGTGCCGCCACCGGCACCGACGCGCCCGCTGCCGCGAACGGCGGCTACGCCGTCGACGCGAACACCCTCGTCTTCGGCGTCGTGCCCGACTCGGTCGACACCCAGACCAACTACCAGCCACTCATGGACTACCTCGCCAAGGAGACCGGCAAGAAGGTCGAGTACCACGAGTCGACCGACTACGCCGCGCTCATCGAGGCCGCCGTCGCCGGCAAGGTCGACGTCGCCTCGTTCTCCGGCTTCACCTACATCACCGCGACCAACGCCGGTGCCAAGCTGACCCCGATCTCCTCGATCGTCACCAAGCAGGGCCAGGAGCCGGGCTACTACTCCGAGGCGATCGTGCCGAAGGGATCCTCGATCACCTCGATCAAGGACTTCAAGGGCAAGAAGGTCTGCTTCGTCGACCCGTCGTCGACCTCGGGCTACCTCTTCCCGAGCTACAACCTGCTCAAGGACGACATCGACCCGAAGACGGGCGTCTCCCCGGTCTTCGCGGGCAAGCACGACGTGAGCGTGCAGAAGGTCGGCGAGGGCAAGGAGTGCGAGGCGGGCTTCGCCGAGGACAGCGAGGTCGCCAAGAGCGACAAGGTCACCGTCGTCGACAAGACGATGGTCCCCGGCGCCCCTCTGGTCTACAACACGGCCCTGCCGAAGGAGACCGCCGACAAGGTCGTGACCGCGCTCAAGGAGATCACGATCGACGACATCGTGAAGGCCGGCGTCAAGAACGCGGACAGCGACGCGTTCAAGGCGACCTTCTACGCGACCAAGCCGGTCGACGACAAGTACTACGACATCATCCGCGACATCTGCGACAAGACCAAGGCCGATCAGTGCAAGAAGTGATCTGACCGATCACACCGGGGCCGGCGGCACGCGCCGGCGGCCCCGGCTTGCGAGAAATCACTCCCCGCATGAGACACCACGGCAGACGTGGTGTCTCATGCCGGATCTGGTTTCTCGCCAACGATCCCGTTCACAACCAGGAGCACGCCATCATGAGCACCGCCACCACCCCCGCCGTGGCCGAGCCGGTCATCCGCCTCGCCGGCGTCACGAAGCAGTTCGGCGCGACCACCGCCCTCAGGGGCGCGGACCTCGAGGTCGCGCGCGGCGAGATCGTCGTGCTCCTCGGGCTCTCCGGATCCGGCAAGTCGACCCTGCTGCGGCACCTCGACGGACTGGAGACGCCGACCTCGGGCAGCATCGAGGTGCTCGGATCCTCCGTCCCGGCGCTCAAGGGCAAGGCGCTCCGCAGCCTCCGCAGCCGGGTCGGCTTCATCTTCCAGCAGTTCGAGCTGGTGCCGTCGCTCACCGTGCTGGAGAACGTGCTGACCGGATCGCTCTCGTCCGTGCGCGGCCCGCGCCTCGGCCTCTGGGGCTATTCGAAGGACGCGAAGCTGCGCGCCCTCGGCCACCTCGAGCGCGTGGGGCTGCTCGACCGCGCCTACCAGCGCAGCGACACCCTCTCCGGCGGCCAGCAGCAGCGCGTGGCCATCGCCCGCGCGCTCATGCAGCGCCCCGAGATCCTGCTCGCCGACGAGCCCGTCGCCTCGCTCGACCCCGAGTCGAGCGATCAGGTCATGGCGCTCATCCGCGAGATCGCGGCCGACCAGGGACTCACCGTGGTGTGCAGCCTGCATCAGGTCGACCTCGCGATCAGCTGGGCCGACCGCATCGTGGGCCTCCGTCACGGCGAGGTCGTGCTGAACACCTCCACGACCGGCCTCAGCAAAGCCGAGGTCATGGAGATCTACGGCCGGGTCGCCACGACCACCGCCGACCTCACCGCCGTGACCACGGAGCTCATCGAGCAGGGGATCGCGACGCCGGCCGCACCTCCCGCTTCGACGGGCACAGGGGCCGGCGCGGCGACCGGAGCCGACATCGCCGAGCCCTCGGCGGCGCGCTCGTGACCGTCGTCGCCGCACCCCGCCGCGAGGGCTACGTCGGCGGCCTCCTGTCCCGCGCGCCGAAGCACCGGGTGTCTCCGGAGCGCATCGCGGCCTCGCTCACACTGGTCGTGCTGGTCGTGCTCGGCATCGCCTCGCTCGTGCAGAGCGGCTTCTCGCTCGCCGGCGTCTTCCAGAGCTGGGGCAACGCGCAGCGCTTCACGACGCGCGTGGGGGCGCTGACCTTCCCCGCGCCGCTCGACCTGCTCTGGCTGATCGCGCTCACCGTGGGGCTGGTGCTGGTCGGCACGCTCGTCGCCGCCGCGCTCTCGGTGCCGATCGCCTACCTCGCCGCCGCGAACACCACGCCGGGACCCGTCTGGCGCGGGATCGCCCGGTTCATCGGCGTGCTCACCCGCTCGATCCCCGACGTCGTGCTGGCGATGGCGTTCGTGCTCATGTTCTCGCTGGGCACCCTGCCCGGCATCCTCGCGATCGGGATCCACTCGATCGGCATGATCTCGAAGATGTTCGCCGATGCGATCGAGCAGATCGACGAGGGCCCGCGTCTCGCGATCCGGGCCGCCGGAGGCACGAAGCTCCAGCAGTTCACCGCGGGCGTGCTGCCCCAGGTGCTGCCGAGCTGGGTCGCGACCGTGCTGCACCGCAACGACATCAACCTGCGCGGCAGCGTCGTACTCGGCTATGTCGGCGTCGCGGGGCTGGGCCTCGAGATGTCCTACGCGTTCAAGGCGCTCAACTACGGCCGGGGCCTCGGGATCGCCCTGGTGATCTTCGTGCTCTGCGTCGTGATGGAGATCGTCTCGAGCGCGGTGCGCGGCGCGATGCTCGGCGAGACTGCGCAGACGCGGTCGTGGATGGACCGGATCCTGCATCCGCGTCTCCGCCGCCGCGAAGAGGCGGGGAGCGGCGCCGCGGCAGCCGCCGCTGCCGCGAAGCCGGCCTGGGCGATGTCCCCGTCCGCGGCCGTGCGCCGCCCGTGGACGCGCGAGCGCCGCCGCAACACGATCGCCGGCTGGGTGGCCGTCGCGATCGTGATCGGCAGCCTCATCGTGTGCCAGATCCAGTGGAGCGACCTGATCACGGTGTGGGCGAAGATCCCCGAGACCGCCGTGAAGTTCTGGCCGCCCGATTTCGGCAACTACGACGCCTCCGTCATGCTCGGCGCCATGCGGGACACGATCGCGATCGCGCTCGCCGCCACCGTGCTGACGCTGCTGCCCTCGCTGCTGCTCGGGTCCTTCGCCGCGCGCAACGTCGCCCCGAACGGCACGGTGCGCGGCATCGCCCGGTTCCTGCTCGTCGGGATCCGCGGCATCCCGGAGCTCATCCTCGCGATCGTGCTCATCGTGGTCACCGGGCTCGGTCCGACCGCGGGCATCGTGGCCCTCGCGATCGGCGGCATCGGGCTGCTCGGCAAGCTCGTCGCCGACTCGTTCGAGGAGGTCGACCGCGGCCCGGAGCGCGCACTCCGCGCGGTCGGCGCCACCCGGATCCAGACCTACGCCTCGGCGACCGTGCCGCAGGGCACGCGCGCGCTCATCGGGCACAGCTTCTACATGCTCGACACGAACATCCGTGCGGCGACGATCCTCGGCATCGTCGGCGGCGGAGGAGTGGGCTACTACCTGCTGAACGCCGGCCAGGGCTCGCGCTACGAGGTGGTCACGGCGATCGTGCTGATGATCCTCGCCACGGTGCTCGTGGTCGAGGGGCTCGCGATGTGGATGCGGAGGGTCTTCCGATGAGGGAAGGGAAGGCGATGAGGGAAGGGAACGCGATGACGGTTTCCCCCCACGACCGGTTCGACGTCGCGGTCGTCGGATCCGGCATCGTCGGCCTCGGCGCGGCGTATGCGGCCGCGCGACGAGGGCTGCGCGTCGTGGTCGTGGACCGCACCGACCGGCCGGTGGGCGCCACGATCCGCAACTTCGGCCACCTCTGCATCGGCGCGCAGGACGGACCGGCGCGCGCCTACGGCGAGGTGTCGCGCGGGATCTGGCTCCGCCTCGCGGCGGAGGCCGGGTTCTGGGCGCGTGAGAGCGGCACGCTCGTCGTCGCCAGGGCGGAGGACGAGCGGACCCTCCTGGAGGAGGCCGCCGCGGCCGACGGCGATGACGGCGGGATCCGCCTGCTCTCGCCCGCCGAGGTGACCGAGCTCGCCCCGGTGCGCCCGGAGGTGGTGCACGGCGGAGCGCTCGTTCCCGGCGACCTGCAGGTGAACCCGCGGGAGGCCGCCGCCGCGATCGTGCGGCATCTGGCCGCGCTCGGGGTGGAGTTCCGCTTCCGCACCGCGGTCACCGAGGTCGGCACGGGGCTCGTGCGCACGACCCGCGGCGACATCGCAGCGAGCGACGTGGTCGTGGCCGTGAACCACGACGTCGATCAGCTGCTGCCCGCTCTCGCCGAGCGCGCGGGCGTGATCCGCTGCGCGCTGGACATGATGCGCGTCTCGGCCGATCTGCGCGCACCGCTGCAGGCGCCTCTGCTCACCGGCTGGTCGCTCGTGCGCTATCGCCGCTTCGCGGGCCTCGGCACCGCGACGGCGCTTCGTGAACGGCTGCACGCCGAACGCCCTGAACTCGCCGCGCTCGACCTGAACCAGATGTACACGCAACTGCCCGATGGGACGCTGCTGCTCGGCGACTCGCACCACAAGGCCGTGCAGCCGGATCCGTTCCAGCCCGAGGCCGCGTTCGACGCGTTCCTCGCCGAGGCGCGCGAGCTCTTCGACGTGGGCGGGATGCGCGTGCTCGAGCGCTGGCAGGGCGTGTACGCGGCCGCCGGCGAGGAGTTCCTCATCGAGGAGGTCGCTCCTCGCGTGCTCGCGCTCGCCGCGACCACCGGCATCGGCATGACCACGGGTCTCGGCCTCGCTGAGATCGAGACCGCCCGCGTCTTCGGCTGGGGCGGATCCGGATCCCCGGACGGCGACGCCTCAGTCGGAGACGGAACACAGATCACCGCCATCGTCGGCGGCGCAGGAACGACCGCCACCGTCGGCGGCATCGCACAGGAGGAGAACGCATGAACCCGCACACCCCGATCGAACTGGTCGTGCTCGACATGGCTGGAACCACCGTGCTCGACGACGGCATCGTGGAACAGGCGTTCCAGCGCGCGGCGGAGCGCACCGGCGTGGCCGCGCGGATCGGCTGGGACGAGGCGCTGCAGTACGTGCGCGACACCATGGGGCAGTCCAAGATCGACGTCTTCACGTACCTCGCCGACGGCGATCTCGAGGCCGCAGAGCGCGCCACAGCCCAGTTCGAGGCCGCCTACGCGGAGATCGTGGCCGAGCAGGGTGCGACCGAGATCCCCGGTGCGGCCGGCGCCATCGGCGCCCTGCGGGCCGCGGGCCTGAAGGTCTGGCTGACCACAGGGTTCGCTCCGGTCACCCGCGACGCGCTCCTGGACGCGCTGGGCTGGCGCGACCTCGTCGACGGTGTGCTCTCGCCCGTCGACGCGGGCCGCGGACGCCCCGCCCCCGACCTCGTGCTCACCGCGCTGCTGCGCGCGGGCGTTTCTTCGGTGCAGGCGGTCGCGGTCGCCGGCGACACGGTCAGCGACGTGCAGACCGGCCGTCGGGCCGGCGCCGGTTTCGTGGCGGGCGTGCTGAGCGGCGCGCACGACGCCGTCGCGCTCGCGACCGCCGACCCCGATGAGGTGCTGCCCGACGTCACCGCCCTCCTCGGCGCGCTCGTCGAGCGCGGCCTCGTCCCGGCTCTCGCGCCGATCGCGGCCGACTGACATGCGCGCGGCGCTGGTCCGCCCCGCAGAAGAGGTGCACCGGCACGACGTGCCGCTGCGGCCGGCCGCCGTCGCGATGGCCTGGCTCGGCGTCGGGCTCCCACACGAGGTGCTCGCCGTGCCCGGCGTCGCCCTCGCCCCGCACGACGTGCTCGTCGCGGTGGAGATGTCGACGATCTGCGGATCCGACATCCACACCGTGCAGGGTCGCCGGCACGCGCCGACGCCCCTCGTGCTCGGGCACGAGAGCGTGGGCCGGATCATCGCGATCGGCGACGAGGGCGCACGAGCGGTCGATGGCGCGGCGCTGCACATCGGCGACCGCGTGGTCTGGTCTGTGACGGTCTCGTGCGGGCACTGCGACCGCTGCCTCGTGGGGCGCACGCAGAAGTGCCGGCAGCTCGCGAAGTACGGGCATGCGCGCATCGAACCGCGCTGGGAGCTCACCGGCGGCTTCGCCGGGCACGTGCACCTGCGCGCCGGCACCGGCATCGTGCGCGTGCCGGAGGCGCTGCCGGCCGCCGCGCTCGCACCGGTCTCGTGCGCCACGGCGACCGCCTGGGCCGGCGTCGCGCGCGGGGCCGCGCTGCGGGGTCGCGGAGTGCCGGATCCGTCCCCGTCCGCGGGGGAGGACGCGGAGGTGCTCGCCTGCGAACGCGTGCTCGTGCTCGGCGCGGGGCTCGTCGGGCTGACCGCGGCGGTGATCGCCGCGGAGCTGGGCGGGCGCGTGCAGATCGCGGATCCGGATCCGGCCCGGCGTGCGTTCGCCGAGCGCTTCGCACTCACCGCGATCACCCCGGACGACGTCGCGGAGGAGGGGTTCGATCTGGTGATCGAGGCCTCGGGGCACGCGGTGCGCGCGGCGCTGGACGCGGTCGACGTGGGCGGCGCCGTGGTGCTGCTGGGCAGCGTGTTCCCCGCGGATCCGGTGCCGCTCGACGCCGAGCGCATCGTCCGGGGGCTCGTGACCGTGGCGGGGGTGCACAACTACACCGGTGCCGAGCTGCATGCCGCGGCGGCGTTCATGGCGGGCCGCGGCCGCGCGCACCCCTTCGCCGACGCCGTCGGGGCCGTGCATCCGCTCGCCGCGGTCGACGCCGCCCTCGTGCAGGCGGCCGCCCCAGGGGCGCCCCTGCGGGTGGGGCTCACTCCGCGCTGAGGGTGCGGGCGAACCATGTCCCACTTTGTGCCCCACCATGTCCCGCTTTCGGCGGGGGTTCCGCTCCAGACCCAGCCGAATTCGGGACATGGTCGGTGGCCACACGCAAACCCCGGCCGTGCCAGGCTTGAGTGGTGAACTCCCAGGAACCGCGGCAGCAGCCCGCTCTCGGCGTGCTGCTGGTCGTCGGATCCTGCCTGTCCCTGCCCTTCGGCGCGGCCGTCGCGACCACGATCTTCCCGGAGCTCGGGTCGTGGGGCGTCACCGGACTGCGCGTGCTCATCGCCGCGATCGTGGTGCTCGTCATCGCGCGCCCTCGGCTGAAGCGCTGGAACCGCGCGCAGTGGATCGCCGCGATCCTGTTCGGCGTCTCGATCGCCGCGATGAACGGCACCTACTACGCCGCGATCGACCGGATCCCCCTCGGGCCCGCGGTCGCGATCGAATTCCTCGGCCCGCTCGTGCTGGCGGCGCTGCTCACCCGGCGCCTCGCCGATGCCGTCTGGGTGGGGATCGCCCTGCTCGGGATGGCGCTGCTGGGGGTTGACGGGCTCACGGGCGCCGAGGCGCTGGATCCCTGGGGCGTGCTGTTCGCGCTCATCGCCGCCGGGTTCTGGATCATGTACATCCGGATGAGCACCCGCGTCGGCGCGCTCACCACGGGAACCGAGGGCCTTGCTGTCGCGCTCGCGGTGGCCGCCGTGCTGCTGCTGCCGTTCGGCGTGCCCGCCGCCGTCACCGCGGTGGCGGATCCTCGCGTGCTGGGGCTCGCCGCGCTCACCGCCCTGCTCGCCTCGGTGATCCCGTACATCCTCGAACTCGCGGCGCTCCGCCGCCTGCCGCAGCGCGTGTTCGGGATCCTGCTCAGCCTCGAGCCCGTCTTCGCGACGATCGCGGGGCTGCTCGTGCTCGGACAGCACGCGTCGCCGGTGCGACTCGCCGCGATCGCACTGGTCGTGATCGCGAGCATCGGCGTCACGGCGGGTGCGCGGCGTCGCCGGGGCGCCCGACCCGACGAGGAGCCGCCGTCGCCGCTCACCGGATCCATCCCGGTCGTCCCCGACTGACCGTCGTCCCCGACTGACCGTCGTCCCCGACCGACCAGGCGCCCGCGCGGTCCGTGGCGAAGGGCGTTCACCGGCCGTCACACCCGCCGCCCTCACCTCGCGCGGGCGTAGCCTCGGGATCATGAGCTCGCTGACCGACCTCCTCGACATCCGCACCCCCGTCCTCCTCGGGCCCTTCGGTGGGCTCAGCTCGATTCCGCTCGTCGCCGCGGTCAGCGCGGCCGGAGGTCTCGGGTCCTATGGGCTGTACGGCTACGACGCGGAGCGCATCCGCACGACCGTCGCCGGGATCAGGGCCGCGACGCGCCGGCCATTCGGGCTCAACATCTGGCTGCCCCGGGGCGACGAGGTCGAGCCCAGCGCCGAGCACGACGACTACGCGGCGGCCCTCGCCCCGTTCTTCGCCGAGGTGGGCGCCGAGGTGCCGGCCCGCCCGGAGGCGTATCTGCCCTCGGTCGACGAGCAGCTCGCCGCGGTCCTCGAGGCCGCGCCGGCCGTGCTGAGCGTCGTCTTCGGGGTGCCGTCGGCGTCGCTGGTCGACGAGGCGCACCGCAGGGGGATCCGCGTGATCGGGACCGCCACGACGGTCGGCGAGGCGCGCGCCCTCGCCGACGGCGGGGTGGATGCGATCGTCGCGACCGGTGCCGAGGCGGCGGGCCACCGGGTGTCGTTCCTGCGGCCGGCGGAGGACTCGGTCGTCGGCCTGTTCTCGCTGCTGCCGCAGGTCGTCGACGCGGTCGATGTGCCGGTCATCGCGGCGGGAGGGATCTCGGACCGCCGCGGGGTCGCCGCCGCGTTCGCGCTCGGCGCGCAGGGCGTGCAGGTCGGCACGGCCTTCCTCGGCACGGCGGAGTCTGCGGCCACCGAGGCGCACAGGGCGGCGATCCGCGCGACGCCCGCCGAAGGGTCCGTGCTCACGAGGGCCATGAGCGGCCGGCTGGCGCGGGGCGCACGCAACCGCGTGGTCGCCGAGATCGAGGCGGCCGGATCCATCGCCCCGTTCCCGGCGCAGAACTGGATCACCGGACGCTTCCGCACCCCGGCAGGGCAGCAGAACAAGGGCGAGCTGCAGTCGCTGTGGCTCGGCCAGTCGGCGCCGCTGGCCCGCTACGAGACCGCGGCGGCGGCGTTCGCGGAGCTGGCCGCAGGAGTGTCCGCCTGATCGGACACCCCCGCACGCAGCGCGGAAGCGGCGTCGTCAGAGGATGACGGTCGAGCGGCCGTGCACGATGACGCGGTCGTCGGCGTGCCACTGCACGGCCCGCGCGAGCACCAGGCGCTCCACGTCGGCGCCGCGGCTCTGCAGCTCCGAGGCCGACTCGGCGTGCGTCACGCGCGTGACGTCCTGCTCGATGATCGGCCCCTCATCGAGGTCCGCCGTCGCGTAGTGCGCGGTGGCGCCGATGAGCTTCACACCGCGGTCCTTGGCCCGCGCGTAGGGGTTCGCGCCGATGAAGGCCGGGAGGAACGAGTGGTGGATGTTGATCACCGGAGCGCCGAGATTCTCGATGAAGTCGTCGGTGAGGATCTGCATGTAGCGTGCGAGGACGACCAGATCCACGTTGCCCCGCAGCAGCTCGAGCTGGCGCTGCTCCATCTCGCCCTTGTCCCCGGACGGGATGTGCACGAACGGCACCCCGAACGAGCGCACCGACTCCGCGAGATCCGGGTGGTTCGAGACCACCATGGTGACGTCGATGTCGAGCTGCCCCCGCTGCGTGCGCCAGAGCAGCTCCAAGAGGCAGTGATCGTACTTGGACACGAAGATCGCGACGCGCTTGCGCTTGGACGCGTCGTGCAGCGACCACTCCATGCCGAAGCGCTCGGCGACCGCGGCCAGATCCGCTTCGAGCGCCGGACGCGCGGCGGCGAGGCCGTCGCGGTGGATCACCGTGCGCTGGAAGAAGCGCCCGCCCGCCGCGTCCGTGGAGTGCTGGTCGAGCGAGATGATGTTCGCCCCGTGCGCGGTGAGCACTCCGGCCACGGCCGCCACGATCCCTGGCTGGTCGTCACAGGCGATGAGCAGTCGTGCGGTGTCGGGCTGCGCCATGACAGGTCTCCTTGCAAGCGGGGTGTCCGTCGATTCTGCCGCGCCCAGGCGCGCGAGGCGAATCGCGCCCGCAACGTGCGCGCCGGGCGCGGGGATCGCGCCCGGCAGACGCCGGAAGGGACCCGGGCGCTGGGCCCGGATCCCTTCCGTCGAGGATCCCGTGACGGAGACCCCTTCGCGCTCAGTTCCCGGAGAACTCTGCCAGGCTCAGCGTCTGGTCGCCCGGTCGCGTGAAGTCGCCGGCCTGGGAGGTGGTGGAGGCTCCGTGCGCCGACGGTGCGTCCCAGGTGCGGCCCGGCGTGGTCGCGGCGGTGGACGTGTCGATGCCCAGCACCAGCCCCGAGTAGCGGTTCACGAGCCGGACGGATCCGGTCGCCTGTCCGCTGGCGGGATCCGTGTTCGGCACGATGAACCACTGCTGTCCGACGCCGGCCGAGGCCTTGTCGGTGAGCGAGAGCCCTGCGCCCCACGCGCGCCCTGCGGTGGAGGAGGCGTCGACGCCCAGAAGTGCACCGGCCTGCGTCGCGATCGTGTAGGCGCCGTCACCGGTCGCCGTGAACGTCCAGGCGCCGTTCTTGCGGTTCACGGATCCCGCCGTCGTCAGCTTCTTGCCGTTGCCGGAGGCCGAGAGCTTGCGCCCGTCCTCGTTCGCGATCGTGTACGCCTTCGTGGTGTCGATCGCCGTCGCGGGCGACACGGACGGACCGGCGTCGATCGTGATGTTGGCGAGCTGCGCGTAGGCGTCGCCCATGCAGCCGAAGGAGCAGTACGACCGGAACGACTTGCCCACGATCGCCGAGCTCGTCTTGTTGGCGGGGTCCACGAACCACCGGTACCAGGACGCCGTGGTGTACGCGGATCCGGAGTCGCCGAGGCGGAACCACTTCTGCGTCGCGAGGTTCTTCGTGGCGTAGAACTCCTGCGGCGCCTTGCCCGACTGGTCGGGGTTCTGCGGCTGGCCGATGTACAGCCCGAGGTAGGCGTCGTAGGTGACGTCCATCACGAACAGCGGCGAGGTGGCGGGCATCTGCCCGTTCTTGATCTGCTGCTGGGCCGTGCCGGGGGTGTTCGGGTCGTACTCCTTGTCGACCGGCGTATAGCCCGTCTCGCTGTCATCCGCGACGGGGACCATGTTGCTCTCCTTGCCGGAGATTCCGGGCTCGGTCCACGCGCCGTCGAACCACTTCTGCCACGAGCCGGTCGCCATCTTCCCGGAGATCGGGGCGCGGGCGACGTGCTCGTAGAAGGCCACCCAACCTCCGGTCTTGTTCACGACGCGGGAGCCGTAGAACGCGTAGAAGTAGCCGGAGGCGTAGTCGACGTAGAGCCGGGGATCGCCGTCGCCGTAGGAGTACGTCTGCTGCGGGAACGCGGTCGTGTCGCCGCGGGTCGTGCTGTACGGCGAGGTGATCGCGTGACCGGGGATACTCCAGGTCTTGCCCTTGTCGGTCGAGACCGCGTAGTCGATCGCGTCGTAGTGAAGGCCGTCGCCGAAGGGCTTGGGCGTGAACTCGTTGTGCACCAGGCCGTACCAGTCGCCCGTGTCCGGGTCGACCCACATCTGGGTGATGTCGCAGTAGTTCGGCTGGGTGTAGCTGGATCCGGCCGGCGCCTTCGTCGAGTCCACGCCGGTCGGGCTGGCGTTGCAGAAGTCGGTGGTGTCCGGGTTCGTGCCCGCGGCGTTGAGGGCGTCGTCCGGCTTCGCGGTGTCGAAGTTCGAGCCGGTGTACCAGTTCCACTGGCGGATGTCGCCGTTGCTGCCGTCCGGCTCGTTGTAGTAGTTCGCGTGCGACTCACCGAAGTGGAACGTGCCGTCCGCGTCGATGATGGGGCTGGCCGGAGTGTCGTCGGGGTAGTTCCACGTGCTGTTGTCGACCGAGTCGGTGGTCACGGTCGCGGCGGCGGGCTTGGGCGGCGCCACAGGGGTGGTGTCGGCGTCCGTGGAGTACACCACGATCTCCGACGCGGAGGCGTTGTCGGATCCGTTCACCGCGTTCTCGGCCTGGAAGCGCACGTAGCGCGCCTTCACCGGCTGGGAGAACGTGACGTACTGGATCTGGGAGGCGCTGGTCGGCTGCGAGAAGCTCGCGGTGCCGGCCGTGCTCCAGCCGCTCGCCGACGGGTCCTTCGCGACGTTCGCGTCGTCCGTCGTGTACACCGAGACGTCCTTGACCGGTCCGTTGCCCTGCACCTTGACGGAGTAGCCGAGGCCGGTGAGGGTGAAGGATCCGCCGACGTCGAAGGTGAGCTGGTGCGGATACGGCGCCGAGGCCGGCGACCACTCGCTCGCCCACTGCGTGGCAGAGTTCTGGTCGAAGGCCGCGGACGCGGATCCGTCGCCGGATTCGGTCTGCTGCGAATCCGCGCCGACCACGGCGTACTGGGCGTTCGTGATGGCGTGCCCGGAGGGGATCCCGCCGAGGGCGTCTGTCGTGTACGCGACGATCTCGGCGGCCGAGGCGTTGTTCGAGCCGTTCACGGCATCGAGGATCCGGAACTCGACGTAGCGCGCCGACACGGGCTGGGCGAACGTGACGTACTGGATCTGCGTGCTGCTCGTCGGCTGCGAAAACGTCGCCGTGCCCGCGGGCGTCCAGCCGCTGCTCTTGCCGTCCTTGGCGACGGCCGGGTCGTTCGTGGTGAGCACCTGCACGTCCTTGGCCGGGCCGTTGCCCTGCACCTTGACGGAGTAGCCGATCCCGGTGAGGGCGTGCTCGGCCCCGATGTCGAACGTGAGGTAGTGCGGCATCGGATCCGGCGAGCCGCCGTTGTAGTTCGACGCCCACTGGGTCGAGTAGTCGCCGTCGAACGCCCCCTTCGCGGTGCCGTCGAGGGAGGGCGGTGCGGGGTAGGGGGCCGACTCGGAGTCGACGTCGAGGAGCGTGTAGCCCGAGTCGGGGATCGCCGCGCCCGCGGGAGGGGCGGGGTCGGCGTGCGCCGGGGCGACCGCGCCGAGGGTCAGCGTCGTCGCGGCGATCGCGAGCGCGGCGCCGGCGGCGAGGACGCCCCGTGATCGACGGGGGAGGGACAGGATCTGTGGAGGCATCGGTCTTCCTTGCTGCGTCATCGAGGCGGGGAGAACAGGGGCCACGGTACTCGCAAGTTATCGCTAACATCAAGAGGTTCCGCGAATTGCCGCAGTTGGATCCTCCGGCGAGATATCGCAAACACGAGGGGGGTGACCGGAGCGTGGCCCTGCAGCGGGGCGCGCTCTCGTCGAGGGGCCCGGGGTAGGGATGTCTCGGGCTGGCGGTCAGCGGCGGGGTGCGGTGGTGGAGCGGCGCACGACGAGCTGCGGGGCGATCGATTCGGCCGGCGGCACGGCGCCCGGGTGCGAGATCGCGTGCAGGAGATGCTCGACGGCGATGCGGCCCACGTCGATGAACGGCTGCGCGACCGTCGTGAGCGCGGGGGAGCAGAACTCCGCGAGCGGGATGTCGTCGACGCCCACGATCGATACGTCCTCGGGGATCGTGCGGCCGAGCTCGGCGAACGCCCTGGCGAGGCCGAACGCCATCTCGTCGCTCGCGACGAACACCGCGGTGACCTCGGGGATGCGGGCCAGGATCTGCCCCGCGCGGTGGCCCGAGGCGGGGGACCAGTCCCCGACGATCTCGGGCGGGGCCTCCCGGCCGGCGTCGGCGAGCGCCTCGCGCCAGCCCTGGGTACGGCTCGAGGCATCGAGCCACTGCTGCGGGCCCGCGACGTGCCAGACGGTCTCGTGACCGAGATCCAGCAGGTGGCGGGTCGCGATCCGCCCCACCTCGCGCTGATCGACCGCGACCACCTGGGTCGACGCCGTGCGCGAGCCGTCGATCGTGATCGTCGGCAGTGTGCGGGTCAGCTCGTCGATCGCGCGCGTCGTCGAGATCAGCGGCACGGCGAGCACGATGCCCTCGACGCCCTGATCGGCGAGGCGCGACATGGCCTGCTCGATCTCGCCCGCATCGAGCGAGGGTGTCGTGACGGAGTTCACGATGTACCCGGCCTCGGACGCGGTGGTCTCGATGCCGACCGCGACCGCGCTGCGCGAGTAGAAGCCGGTGCGGAGCGAGACGACCCCGATCGCCCTGCTCCGCCCGGAGGACAGGGCGCGGGCGGCGTTGTTGCGCCGGTAGCCGAGCTGATCGACCGCGGCGAGCACTTTCGCCCTGGTCTCGGGCTGCACGCTCGGGTTCCCGCTCAGCGTGCGGGAGACGGTCTGCGCCGAGACCCCGGCCAGGCGCGCGACGTCGGCCATTCCCGGGATGCGGCGGGGATCCGGCGTCGCTGTGGTCGTCATGGGGTCCGATCGTGGGTGGCGCGGGCGTCGTCCCGGCACACGTGCATGATATCGATCACATCGGGGGAGGCGTGCGAGGTGCTGTCGCGAGAGGCGCGCGAGGCGCTGTCTCGGGAGGCGCGCGGGCATAGCCTTGATCCGTGACCTCCTCCGAACCGGACGCCTCGCTCGCGATGCTCCTGGACAGGGCGCGCGCCGCCCTCTCTGGCCTGCCGCAGGAGGCGCTCGGGCGCGAGAAGACCTCGCGGTGGAGGGCGCCGCGCATCGTGCGCGCCGGATCCGCGTGGCACGTCGGCGTGCTCCTGATCGCGGATGACGCCGTGTTCGCCACGGCCGAGGTGCTGCGCGCCGCCGCACCCGTGCGCCGGGGTTACGCGGCGGAATCGGCGCGAGCAAGGGCGGAACGCTGCGCCGAGGCCTCGCGCGGCGGCTTCGCCGACGGCGAGACCGTGCACGTCGGATGGACCCCGATCGACGTCGCCGCCGTGTCGGCGGGCGGCTCGTCAGGTCCGCTCGCCCTCGCCGACGGTGTTCCGTCGGTGCGCTGGTCCGCGTCCGGCGCCCTCATGCCCCTCGCCGCCTACCTCGAAGACCGGATCGCCCTCCTCCGCGACGCCCGCCCCTGATCCGCGCCCGTCCCTGATCCGCGCGCGTCCCGCCCTGACCGCGAGACTCCAACTCCGCGACGAGACTGCGCGTATTTCATGCAGTCTCGTCGCCCAGTTGGAGTCTCGCGGTCAGTGGGTCCTGCCGAGGCGGCGCGGCCAGCGGGGCAGCCCGGTCAGCGGGCCAGCGGGCCAGCGGGCCTGCGGGCCAAGCCTGTCAGCGGGCGAGGGCGCGCTCGCCGAAGCGGTGCAGGATCCTGGCCGGCTCGGTCACGATGGATCCGAGCACGGCCTCCTGCACGGTGTGGAACGCGTCGGGGTCGAAGTATCCGGTGGTGCGGTAGAACACCATGCGGTCGGCGAAGTCGCGCGGCGACGGTTCGGGGTGGAACTGCGTCGCGTACAGATCGGCGCCCACGCGATACGCCTGCACCGGGCACGTGTCGTTGCCGGCGAGCAGCACCGCGCCCGGCGGCACCTCGGCTGACCCCTCCTTGTGCGCCGTGAAGGCGTGGAACACGGGTCCCGCGGGGCCGAAGAGCGGATCTGCCGCGGCGTCCGTCGTACAGCGGATCTCGGCCGCCGTCGCCTCCTCCGGGGTCTCCATGCCGACCTCACCGCCGAGGAGGCGCGTGACCACGCCGATCCCGAAGCACGTGAAGAACGCGGTCGTGGCGCCGTCGATCGCGCGTTCGGCGATCCGCTCCAGATCCGCCTCGACCCGTCGCTGCGCCTCGGACTTGCGGACGTCCGTCACGTTGAACGGGGAGCCGCCGATCACGAATCCGGCATAGCGGTCGAAGACGTCGTCGGGCAGCGCCGTGGTGGTGAGGTCGATACGGTCGAGTGCGTCGGCGTCGACGCCGAGGGCGACACGGAAGGACGCGCGCTCCGCCGTCGCCGCATCCAGCTCAGGGCGCACGCCGACATACAGAAGCGAGGCCATCCCTGGATTCTAGGCGAGCGGCGGAGGTCGGCGGAGCCGCGCCGCAACGCTCCGGAACACACGGGAGAGGACCGCGGGGAGGGAGCGGGAATACGAGGGGCAGGACCGTGTTGAAGTTGATAGCACAACGCTCAAGTTTGAGAGGAAGCGAAATGCCCAACGACTTCACCGACGCGGGCTCGGGCTCGTTCGACGAGTTCCTCGCCCGCTACCTCGCCGGTGAGCAGGCCCGGCAGACCCGGTCGATCGACCTCAGCCGGTTCCTCACCGTGCGCACTCAGCGCATCCTGCAGCGCGCAGGGCGCTTCGCCCTCGAGCGCGGCCAGACCGAGCTCGACGCCCTGCACGTGCTCCGCACGATCGTCGAGGACGACGCCGTCGACCAGGCGATCCGCAACATCGGGGTGACCCCTCAGGCGATCGTCGGCGCCGTCGACACCCGTCTGCCCGCACCGGGCGAGCCCTCCGATGTCGAGGCCGCGACCATCACCCCGAGCGCCAGCCGCGCGCTGTTCCACGCCTACCAGGTGGCGCGCTCGTCGGGTGCGACCTACATCGAGCCGGAGCACGTGTTCTTCGCGCTCGTGCTCGGGCAGGACGCCCCCGCGGGCCAGATCCTCGCCCGCGCCGGCGTCACCGCCGAGGCGCTGACCCAGGGTCTGCGCGAGCCCATGTCCACGGGCACAACACCGGACCAGGAGGGGACGGCCGCGCCGTCCGGTTCCGAGACGCCGATGCTCGACCAGTTCGGCCTCGATCTCACGGCGCGTGCGCGCGAGGGCGAGCTCGACCCTGTGATCGGCCGCGCCTCCGAGATCGAGCAGACCATCGAGATCCTCAGCCGCCGCACCAAGAACAACCCGGTGCTGATCGGCGAGGCCGGCGTCGGCAAGACCGCGATCGTTGAGGGCCTCGCCCGCGCGATCGTCGACGGCGCCGTTCCCGCGCAGCTCAAGGACCGCCGTGTCGTGGCGCTCGACCTGCCGGCGATGCTCGCGGGCACCCGCTACCGCGGCGACTTCGAGGAGCGCCTGACCAAGACGATGGACGAGATCGCCGCGCACAAGGGCGAGATCATCGTCTTCATCGACGAGGTGCACACGGTCGTCGGTGCGGGCGGATCCGGGGAGGGCGGCGGCATGGACGCCGGAAACATCCTGAAGCCGCGCCTCGCCCGGGGCGACCTGCACCTGGTCGGCGCGACCACGCTCTCCGAGTACCGCCGGATCGAGAAGGATCCAGCCCTCGAACGCCGCTTCCAGCCCGTGAAGGTCGCCGAGCCCTCGATCGAGGACGCGGTGCGCATCCTCGAGGGACTCAAGCCCGCGTACGAGCAGCACCACGCGGTCGCGTACACGGACGACTCGATCCGCGCCGCCGTCGAACTGAGCGCACGGTACCTGCCGGACCGGGTGCTGCCGGACAAGGCGATCGACCTGATCGACCAGGCCGGTGCGCGGCTGCGCTTGCGCCTCGGCATCGTGACCGACGTCGCGGCGCTGTTCGCCGAGCTCGCCGACCTGGAGGCGCGCAAGAACGCCGCGGTCGGGGCCGAGCACTACGAGGAGGCCTCGCGGATCCGCGACGAGATCGCCACGGTGCAGGCCAGGATCGACGACGCCGGCACCCTTGCCGGTTCCGCAGGCTCCGAGCCCGCGATCGTCGGGGAAGCGGAGATCGCCGCGGTCATCGCGCGCGCCACCGGGATCCCGGTCAGCCGCGTCTCCGAGAGCGAGCGCGAGCGCCTGGCGGACCTCGAGTCCGACCTGCACGCCCGCGTGATCGGGCAGGACGACGCGGTCGCCGCCGTGGCGCGGGCCGTGCGCCGCAGCCGCACCGGAATGGGCGATGCCCGCCGGCCGGTCGGATCGTTCCTGTTCCTCGGCCCCACCGGTGTCGGCAAGACCGAGCTGGCCAAGGCCCTCGCCGACCGCCTCTTCGACGACGAGACCGCCGTGATCCGCTTCGACATGAGCGAGTTCGGCGAGCGGCACACGGTGTCGCGGCTCGTCGGCGCCCCTCCGGGATACGTCGGCTACGACGAGGCGGGACAGCTCACCGAGCGCGTGCGGCGCAACCCCTACGCGATCGTGCTGTTCGACGAGATCGAGAAGGCGCACCCCGACGTGTTCAACCTGCTGCTGCAGGTGCTCGACGACGGCCGCCTGACCGACGGTCAGGGCCGCACGGTCGACTTCCGCAACACGGTGATCGTGATGACCTCGAACATCGGATCCGAGTTCCTCGCATCGCGCTCGGGCGCGCTCGGCTTCGTGGCTTCGCAGGACGGGTCCGCCAACGGATTCGCGTCCCAGGAGGACCTGCGGGCGCGCGTGATGGGCAAGCTCCGTGAGGCCATGCGGCCCGAGTTCCTGAACCGCATCGACGAGATCGTGCTGTTCCAGAAGCTCAGCCGCGAGGAGCTGGGCCGCATCGTGCGGCTCCTGCTCCAGGCCACGTCCCGGCGCCTGGCCGGGCGCGAGGTGACGCTCGACGTCACCGACGCCGCCGCGGCCTGGCTCGGCGAGCACGGCTACGAGCCGGAGTTCGGTGCGCGCCCGCTGCGCCGCCTGATTCAGCGCGAGGTGGACGACCGCATCGCGGACCTGTTCGTCTCCGGCGAGCTGGGCGACGGCGGTCGTGTGGTCGTGGACGCGTCCGGCGACGTGCTGCGCGTCACCGCGACCGCGGAGATGGCCCAGGCGGCCTGATCCTCACCCGATCGACCGACCCCACCGGTCGTTGAGCGCCCTTCGTCTCGTCGCTGCGCTCCTCGCTCAGGGACCGGGTATCCCGGTCCCTGAGCGAGCGCAGCGAGACGATTGGCGCCGCGTTTCGTCTCGCTGGGCCTGCTCAGCGAGACGATGTGGCGCGTCGGCCTCGTGCGACGCCGACGAACGCCTCGATGTCGGGCGTGGTCGCAGCGGCCGGCCAGGCCAGCAGCACCGGGGAGACCGGCGCGTCGCGGAGGATCCGGTAGTCGACGTCCTTGCGGTGATGCAGGCGTGCGAGGGACATCGGCGCGACGAGTATTCCGACGCCCGAGGCGACGGTCTCGACGGCAGCCTCGACGGTCTCGAGCGGAGGGATCCGAGACGGGACGGTCGGAAGGCCGAGGTCGCCCAGCACGTCCTCGCGCGTGGTGAGCAGCGTCTCGCCCTCCAGGTCTGCGGGGGAGAGCTCCTCGGCGGCAAGCAGATGCGACTCGGCCCCGGCGATCACGACGGGGAGTTCCTCGTAGAGGGGGATGGCGTGCATGCCGTCCTTGTCGAACGGCCCGCGTACGAGCGCGAGGTCGACGGTGCCCTCGGTCAGGGCGGTGCGCTGTGCGGCGAACGGGATCGGCACGAGCTCGAGGGCGACCAGCGGCATCCGCTCCTTCCAGGTGTCGATCCAGCGTCCCGGAGTCGCGCCGGGGACCGCCCCGAGGCGCAGGGTGCGGGGTTCATCGACCGTGGTCGGCGCGTCGAAGACGACCTTCTCCGCCTTCTTGCCGCGCGGTGCGGACTTCCCGGCGGGCTTCCCGCCGTTCTTGCCCTTGGCGGCCGGACCGCCGGCGGTGCTGCGAGCGCCGCCCTTCGCGGAGCGCACCGCGGGCTTGCGTCCGGATGCGCCTCGCCTGCTCATGGGTTCAGCGTACCGGCCCGGTGCTCTGGATTCCCTGCGCTGATGACGACGCAGCACCGCGCGGCGGCGGGATCCAGCCGTGCTTCGACGTGGCGGCAGCCGAGGCCCTCGGCGACGCCGGACACATAGGCGTGGTTCATACCGCAGATGAGGTCGGTGTGGGCGCGGGCGAGGTCGTGGAACGGGCAGTTCGCCAACACGACGGCGTCATCGACCGACCGCGGTTCGTAGCCCTGGCCCGCCAGGGCGTGCCGCATCCGGTCCAGCTCGAGATGCTCGTCGGGTCGGTCGTCCGCCGGAACCGGTGCGGGATCGGTGCAGATCCGTGCGCCATAGGCGTCGCCCTCGGTGCGCGCGACATCGCGCAGGGCGGCATCGATCGGGGTGCCATCGGCGGAGCGCTCGATGGCGCGCGCGAGCAGATGCCCCGCGAGATCGAAGTGCCGCGGCGGCAGCGAGACCGCGATCGTCTGCGCCGCACGCCGGTAGAGCTTGGCGGGACGCCCCGCGCCCGGACCGGAACGACCGGTGAGCCGGCGGAACTCGACGTCGAGGAGTCCCAGTTCGACGAGGCGGTCGAGCTGGAAGCGCGCGACATGCACGGGAACTTCGACGGCGTCGGCGGCGCTCTCCCGCGTCACGGCATCAGGCTGCGCGATCACGTGCTCGTACAGCGCCCGCCGAGTGGGATCGGCCAGGGCGCCGATCCCCGCCGCCTGCTCCGAGATGCTCATACCCACACTCTAACTGAAGATTCTCTTGATTTTAGAGAGCGGGAGTTCTAATTTTAAGGAAATACACATTTAGAAGGGAGCTGTCATGACCACCTCGACCCAGACCAAGACCGTGGCCCGTCCTCCGCTGTTGCAGGACGGATACCGGCAGGCCTTCCTGCTGTTGCGGACCGTCTTCACCGTCGCGCCGATCCTGTTCGGACTCGACAAGTTCGTGCGCGTTCTCAAGCCTGACTGGGAGGTGTACCTGGCTCCCTGGATGAACGGCATGATCGGCATGGACGCGCACACCTTCATGTACATCGTCGGTGCCGTCGAGATCGTTGCGGGGATCCTGGTCGCGTTCCTGCCGCGGATCGGTGGCTACGTCGTCGCGCTATGGCTGCTCGGCATCATCGTGAGCCTCGTCAGCGTCGGCGGGTACCTCGATATCGCGCTGCGCGACTTCGGACTGCTCGTGGGCGCACTCGCCCTGTCCAGCCTGGCCGCAGGGCGCAAGAGCGACCGCACTCGTTGAAGGCAGACCGAGAAGGCGTGCGCCCAGGGGACGCGCGCCTTCTCCGTGCGTGCGAGTGCGGAGGCGTCGTCCTCCGCGAGTTGCGCGGCTGAGCCTGCGCGGTTCAGCCGGCGCCGCTCAGGCGGCGAGCCAGAGCCCCTTGCGATCGGTATCCAGCGTCATGCCGGCGGCGATGATCTCGTCATCCCCGATGCGGGCGCCGCGCGCGATGTGCGCTCCGGCGCCGACCTCGGTGCGGACGCCGATGCTGGCGCCGTCCCCGATCACGGCCCCCTGCCCGATATGGGCATGGGCCTCGATCCGGGCGTTCACGCCCACGACCGCGTCGGGTTCGATCCAGGCTCCGCGCGCGACGCGCGCTCCGGCCCCGACCTTCGCGCGCGGTTCGACGTAGGCGCCCGCTTCCACGACCGCCTGCGGGTGCACCTTGGCACCGTGCGCGATGAGGCCGCGGCCGTTGGCGTGCTTGCGATAGCGCAGCGTGCCGCCCTGGCCGTCCTCGATGTCGACGTAGTTCTTGCCCACGAAAACCTCCCGTGCCCGGGACTTTCCCCGGATACATCTGCAACCGTGACGGCGGCGGATCTATTCCCGTGCACACACTTCGCGCGTGTCGTGCACGCGCTGTGACGCGGGTCAGCGCTGGCAGCGGGGGCACCAGAAGGTGCGGCGCTCCTCGGTCGGATCCGCGCCGAGCTCGCCGCTCTCGATGAGCGCGCCGCAGCGCCGGCAGGTGCGGTGCGCCCGTCCGTAGACCCAGGTCGTCCGACCGCGCTGGGCGACGCCGGTGAACGTGCGGTCGAGGCGATCCCGGTTGGCGCGGATCGTGCGCGCCCCGAGCTCCAGCAGGGCGGTGACGTCGACGTCTGTCGCGGGCGTCGTGGGGCGCACTCCGCGCAGGAACAGCAGCTCCGCGGCGTACTCGTTGCCGAATCCCGCGACGTTGCGCTGGTCGAGCAGTGCGACGTGGATCGGGCGCCGGTCGGCGCCGAGGCGGCGCGCCGCTTCGGCGAGGTCCCAGTCGGCGCCCAGCGGATCGGGTCCGAGGTGCGCGACGAGCGTGTCCTCCTGCGCGGTGGGCACGAGCGCCAGCATCGAGACGTCGAAGCCGACCGCCTCCGCGTCCGCGGTGCTCACGATCGCGCGGGCGGTGTAGCCGGGAGCCCGCCAGCGCTCGCCGGGCCGGTACAGGTGCCAGGCGCCGTCCATGCGCAGGTGCGAGCGGAGCGTCGAGTCGCCGATCCTCATCAGGATGTGCTTGCCGCGCGGCACCACGGAGTGCACGACGGACCCGGTGAGGTCGGCGGTCGCGAGCTCCGGCACCCGCAGGTCGAAGCGGGTGACCACGCCGTCGCGCAGTGCGTCGTCGAGACGGTGCGCCACGCGGTAGACGGTGTCGCCCTCAGGCATGCGTGGTCCCCTCTCCGGTGAGGTCTGCGGATCCATCCACGACGGCGCGATCGGTCAGGGCACGGGCCAGCATCGTGGATCCGGCGACGGCCGCGGGCATCGTGATGACCGCGCCGAGCGGGACCATGAAGCAGAGCTGGGTGGCGACGCCGAAGCCGAGAACGCGCGCGCGCCCTGCACCGAGCAGTCGCAGCCGGGCGTCGTGGTCGAGGCCGCGGGCGTCGAAGGCCCGTCCCGTCAGCTCCCGCGCGAGCAGCCGTCCCGACAGCAGCACCCCGACCACGGTCGCGAGCACGCCGCCCACGAACGGGATGAAGCCCAGGACCAGGGTGAGCAGCGCGACGAGCGCGCCGAGCAGGATCAGGCGCAGGCCCTCGCCGACGGTGCTCCAGAAGCCGGTCTCGCCGGTCGGTTCCTCGCCTCCCAGCGATCGCTCCACCTCGCGCCAGATGCGCTGGTAGAACGGGTCGCCGATCGTGAGCGTGAGCGCGGTGAACACCAGTCCGGACAAGACCGCCGCCGCGATGAAGACCACGATGCCGAGCGCGATGCGCAACGCGTCGCGCCATCCCGAGATCCAGCCGTCAGCGAAGGGCGTCAACCAGGCCGTGATCCCGCCGAGAGAGAAGCCCAGCGGGATCAGCGCCGCCGCGAGCACGAGGAAGCTGATCGCGGCCGGGATGAGTCCGAGCGCGAGCAGGCGCGGGTGCGTGCGCCACAGGCCGAATCCGCGCACCAGGGTGCCGAATCCTGCAGCGAACTCGCGGATCATGCCACCAGGGTATGCGTCCTGCGCGGCGGTCGCGGATCCGGCTCGGCTCACAGGGCCTTCCGCAGCGTGTAGCCGCGCGGAGTGGCGACGAACCCGGCCTCCTGCAGCAGCCGGCCGAGCAGGGATCCACCGGTCGTGCCGTACATCCCGTCTCCGTTCACCTTCTCGACCGTGAGGGTCTCCAGCCGCCGCGCCTTCGCGGTCGCCGCGAGCTCGGCGGTCGCCGCGCGGAGCTCATCCTCGTCGTCCGCGAAGGCGAGCACGGTCTTGCCGCCGCGCTCGAGATAGAGGGTGAGGGCACCGTCGACCAGCACGACCAGGGCGCCGGCCTTGCGGCCGGGCCGGTGCGAGACGTCGTCCCGCCGGGGCCAGCCGAGCGCCGCCCCGTACGGGTTGGCCGGGTCGGTCGCGGCGAGTGTGCGCGCGATCCGCGGAGGGGGATCGGCGAGCCCGGAGAACGTGCGGAGCCGGTCGATCGTGGCCGAGGCGGCGAACTGGGCCGCGCCGAGCTTCTCGATCACGTAGCCGCGTCGGCAGTGCCCCGCCTCCTCGAACCCCGCGAGCACCCGGTAGGCCTGGGCGAAGCCGCCCGGCAGGCCCTCCGACTGCACGGATCCGCGCGTGACGACGCCGTAGCGGTCCAGCAGCAGGCCCGCGGAGACCGTGGCGCGCCGGGCCGGATCCGTCTCCGCCTCCGGCAGCAGGGACCAGCGCCCTCCGACGTTCAGCGGTCGCGGCGCGGAGGCGGGCCGCGCGAGCGACATGCCCCGGAAGGTGCGTGCGCGGGGGGCGCGGCGCGCGACCTTATGCGCCTGGTTGCCGCCGCTCAGGAGCACGCGGATCGGGGCGAAGGTGTCGTTCGTGACGTGGCCCGACCACGCGAGGTTCCAGAGCGCCTCGACCACGGAGGCCTCGTTCTCGGCGCCCGTGGCTTCGCGCAGCTGCGCGGCGAAGTATGCGCCGCCCGAGGCGAGCGCGGCGAGCAGCTGGGCTTCGAGGGATCCCGGCTCCGGCGCCTCCTCGGCGAACGGGACCGTGAACGGCGCGAGATCCGCGGGGTGCAGGGAGACCCAGCCGTCGCGACCGGGGAGGCTTCCGTGGCCGGCCCAGACGACCTCCCCGGAGCTGGTCAGCTCGTCGAGCATCGCGGGCGTGTAGTCGCGCACGCGCTGCGGCAGGACCAGCGACTCCCAGGCGCTCGCCGGGATCGGCACGCCGGCGAGCTGTTCGATCGCGGTCGCGACCCCGTCGATGCCCTCGAGCGGCCGCGCGAGGTGCTGCCACTCCGGAAGGAAGCGCGCGAATGCGGCGGGCGACACGGGCTCGACGCTGCCGCGGATGGCTGCCAGCGAGCGCATCCGCAGCCGCCGCAGCACCTCGGTGTCGCACCACTCCGTCTCATCCGGGCCTGCGGACGTCGCAGACGCGCGGGCCCCCGCCTCGGAGGCGCTCGGAGGATCCGGCAGGAAGTACCCGCTCGTGACGCGCCCGTCGGCCTCGAGCCGTTGCAGCGTCTGCCGCACGATCGCCGATCCGAGTCCGAAGCGGGCGGCGACGGCGGATCCGAGGAAGGGGCCGTGCGTGCGCGCATGCCGGGCCACGAGATCGCCGAGCGGATCCGCGACCGGCTCCAGGAACGCCACGGGGATCCCGACGGGAAGCGGCACGCCCAGTGCGTCGCGGAGTCGACCCGCGTCCTCGATCGCGGCGACCCTGCGGACGCCGCCGATCGTGACCTCGATCGCGCGGCGGGCGTCGACCAGGGCGACGAGGTGGGCGGCGGCCTCCGCCACGCCCTTCGTCTCGTCGCTGCGCTCCTCGCTCAGGGACCGGTCGGCTTCCGGTCCCTGAGCGAGCGAGGCGAGACGAGGGGCGTCGGGTGTATCGGCCGGTTCGAGCCGCACCGCGACCTCGCCCGCGTCGAGCGGCCCGAGCAGGCGCAGCAGATCCGCGACGCCCTCGACGCCGCGCGCCCGGCGGGACGGATCCAGCCTCTGCGCCTCGCGCTCGAACTGGGCGATGACTTCCGGGTCCAGCAGCTCGCGCAGCTCGACCGTGCCGAGCAGCTCGCCCAGCAGCGCCGGATCCACCGACAGCGCGGCGGCCCGGCGCTCCGCGAGCGGGGAGTCGCCCTCGTACATGAAGGCGCCGACGTAGCCGAACAGCAGGTCGCGGGCGAAAGGCGAGGGCTGGGCGGTCTGCACCTCGACGAGCTGGATGCGTCGCTCCGCGATGCCGGTCGCGAGACGCCGCAGCGAGGGCAGGTCGTAGACGTCCTGCAGCACCTCGCGCAGCGTCTCCAGGATGATCGGGAACGTCGGGTGCTTGCGGGCGACCTCGAGCAGCTGCGCCGATCGCTGCCGCTGCTGCCACAGCGGGGTGCGCCGGTTGGGGTTCATCCGCGGCATGAGCAGCGCGCGCGCCGCGCACTCGCGGAAGCGCGAGGCGAACAGCGCGGATCCGCCCACCTCGTCGGTCACGATCCGCTCGAGCTCGTCGGGCTCGAAGACGAACAGCTCGGCGCCGGGAGGCTCCGCGTCGGCGTCCGGCACGCGAACGATGATGCCGTCGTCGCTCGCGACCGCCGACCCCTCCACGCCGAGGCGCTCGCGGATGCGGGCGTTCACGGCCAGGGCCCACGGTGCGTGCACCTTCTGCCCGTAGGGCGAGTGCAGGATCACGCGCCAGTCGCCGATCTCGTCGCGGCTGCGCTCGACGGTCAGCGCGCGGTCGGTGGGCAGCGTGCCCGTCGACTCCTTCTGCTCGTTCAGGTGCGCGAGCAGGTTCGCCTGCGCACGGTCGTCGAGCCCGGCGGCGCTGAGGCGCTCCCGCGCCTTCTCGGGCGTCGCGCCCTGCACCTCGCGGTTGAAGACGCCGAGCGCCTCGCCGAGCTCGAACGGGCGACCGAGGCCGTCGCCGTGCCAGAACGGCACCTTGCCCGGTTGCCCGTAGGCCGGGATCACGTTGACCCGGTCGTGCGTGATCTCGGCGATCCGCCAGCTCGTGGTGCCGAGTGTGAAGACATCGCCGACCCGTGACTCGTAGACCATCTCCTCATCGAGTTCGCCGACGCGGGCGCCGGTCGTCTCCCCGGCGACGAAGACGCCGAACAGCCCGCGGTCGGGGATCGTGCCGCCGCTCGTGACCGCGATCCGCTGCGCGCCGGGGCGTCCGGTGAGCGTGCCGGCGTCGCGGTCCCAGACGAGGCGCGGGCGCAGCTCGGCGAACTCGTCGGAGGGGAAGCGCCCGGCGAGCAGATCCAGCGTCGCCTCGTACGCCGAGCGGGGGAGCGCGGCGAAGGGCGCACTCCGGCGCACCGTGTCGAACCACTGCTCCACGTCGAGGGGCTCCAGCGCGCAGGCGGCGACGGTCTGCTGCGCGAGGATGTCGAGGGGGTTCCGCGGCACGCTGATCGCCTCGATCTGCCCCGCGAGCATGCGCTCGGTGACGATCGCGGTGTGCAGCACGTCGCCGCGGTGCTTGGGGAACAGCGAGGCACGGCTGATCTCGCCGACCTGGTGCCCCGCGCGACCCACGCGCTGCAGTCCTGACGCGGCGGACGGCGGGGCCTCCACCTGGATCACGAGGTCCACAGCGCCCATGTCGATGCCGAGCTCGAGGCTGCTCGTCGCGACGACGCAGCGCAGCACGCCCGACTTGAGCTCCTCCTCGACGATCGCCCGCTGCTCCTTGGAGACCGAGCCGTGGTGCGCCTTGGCGAGCACCGGATCCGCTCCTGCGGTCGAACCGGCCTGCGCCATCATGGCCGCGGGCACCATGGCCGCCGGCAGGTCGAGCCCGATCCGTTCGCTGTAGATCTCGTTCAGCCGCCCCGTGAGGCGCTCGGCGAGGCGGCGCGAATTTGCGAACACGATCGTGGAGCGGTTCTGCAGGATCTTGTCGACGATCGCCTCTTCGACGTGCGGCCAGACGGATCCCGTCATCTCGGTGTTCTCGCCGAACGCGTCCGCGCCGAAATCGTCCGCGCGCTCGGCGCCGGCCGGTCGGGGGGTCTCGTCGGTGCCGGGAGGCGGGGGAGGGTTGAGCATGTCCTCGATCGGCACGACGACCTGCAGATCGAAGGTCTTCGAGGCAGGAGGCGCCACGATCTCGACGGGCTGCGCGCCGCCGAGGAACCGCGCCACCTCGTCGATCGGGCGCACGGTCGCGCTCAGGCCGATGCGCTGCACGGGGGCCTCGGCCCCGGCCGCGCGGCGCAACTGGTCGAGCCGTTCGAGGCTGACCGCGAGATGGGCGCCGCGCTTGGTCGCGGCGACCGCGTGCACCTCGTCGATGATGACCGTGTGCACGTCGCGCAGGGTGTCGCCGGCCCGGCTCGTGAGCATGAGGTACAGCGATTCGGGCGTGGTGATGAGGATGTCCGGCGGATCCACGACCAGGCGGCGGCGGTCCGACGAGGTCGTGTCGCCCGAGCGCACCCCCACCGTCACGGAGGGTGCAGGGATCCCGAGCCGACGGGCGGACTGGCCGATGCCGATGAGCGGCGAGCGGAGGTTGCGCTCCACATCGACGCCGAGGGCCTTGAGCGGCGAGATGTAGAGGATCCGGGTGCGTCCGGGGCCCTCGGCGTCCTTCTTCGCCGAAGGGCGTTTCTTCGAAGGACGCGAGGGAGCCTGGCGCGCGGGGGCGGCTTCGTCAGCGGCAGCGGATTCGGGCGCAGCACCCTCGGCGGCGCGCTCGCGGAACACCCGGTCGATCGCCCAGAGGAAGGCCGACAGCGTCTTGCCCGACCCGGTCGGCGCGACGACGAGAGCATGCCTCCCGCCCGAGATCGCCTCCCACGCCCCCGCCTGCGCCGGGGTGGGTGCGGTGAACGCCCCGCGGAACCAGTCCTGGGTCGCGGGGGTGAAGCGGTCGAGCACGCGGTGCGCTGAGCCGGTCGGAGCGTCGCTCATCCGTCCATCTTCGCGGCTGCCGCGGACATTCGGGATCGGATCCGCCCTGGGCGCAACGCCCCGGAACACTCGTGGCGACGGCGCGTCCGCTCAGTGCCCGTCCTGTCCTCCGCCTCCGTGGCGCGCGCGGCGGGAGCGATCCCGCATCCCGGGGGAGAAGAAGATCAGCAGGCCGAGCACTGTCGGCACCAGGGCGGTCAACGCGAGCACGTATCCCTTCGGCTCCGCATAGCCGCGGCTGACGATCACCGCCTGCGCGATCGCGAACCCGAGTGAGAGTCCGGTGACGACGCTGCCGAGTGCGCGCAGGGCGACAGCCCCCGTGCCTGTCCCGCGCGCACGACGGGTCAGGAGATCGACGACGACGGCGAGCACTGTGCAGGCGACGGCGATGAGCATCCAGACGATGCTGACGATGCTCGCCTCGGTGTGCAGGTACCGCAACGTCGCGCCCGAGGCGACGACCCACGCGAGCGCGGCGATGATCCATGCGGTCGTGGACAGGGCTGAGGCAGCGCGTGCGCTGAGCCGCGGACGGGCGGACGGGTCGGCGGGATCCATGCCTCGACGCTACCTCGGCGTGGGCCGTGCCCGTCTTCGACCCTGTCGCGGATCTCCAAGCCCTCCGTCCCGGCACGGTGCGAGCATGGAGGCATGGCCGAGCACACCACGAACTACACGAGCACGTTCATCGAGGTGGCCGAGGACTGCCCGACGGACCACGCGCAGGAACCGCCCGCGGGCCCTTCGACGAGCGCAGGGACCGTTCCCACGATCGGGGCGCTGCACTACCGGATGATCGCGGAGCACCCGTTCGAGCGGACCTCCGATGACGTCATCTTCTCCACCTGGGCGCTGCGTCACGGCATCGACCCCGCGGATGGTGAGGCACGGGACGAGTTCTTCTCGAAGGGGCAGGCGTGCCTTCGTGCCTCGCCGCTCGGCAAGCGCTACGGCTGGGGCGTCCTCAGCGACGCCGAAGGACGGGTCACGCTGGTGCCTCGGGAGTCCGAGGAGTACGCGCTCCTCGCGGCGGATCCGACGCTCGGCCACACCCGCGCGATGCGGGCGAAGCGCGCCTGAAACCGAGACCCCTGCGGGCTCACTTCTCCTTGGGGATGAGGATCCAGAGCACGATGTAGACCCACAGCGGCAGCCCCGCGAACACCATCAGGACGATGGCGAGCAGGCGCATGAGGAGGACGGGCCAGCCGAACCTGTGGGCGAGCGCGGCACAGACGCCGGCGATGATGCGGCCCTTGCGGGGGCGGACGAGGGTGCTCATGCCCACATCCTGCCCCCGTGTCCTGGACGGCCGCTGGATCGGGCCCTCACGGGTGGGGGGACAGCGAGACCTCGGAGAGGGCGCCGTCCGCGTCGAGCTCCAGCGTCAGATCCAGGTCCAGGCGCTGCAGGAACGCGTCGTCGTGGCTCACGACCAGCACCGCCCCGCGGTAGGCACGGAGCGCCTGCACGACCTGATCCACGGTGTCGAGGTCCAGATTGTTCGTCGGCTCGTCGAGCACTACGAGGTGCGGCGCGGGATCGGCCAGCAGCAGGGTCGCCAGCGCGACCCGGAAGCGCTCCCCGCCGGACAGCGCTCCCACCGGCCGGTCCATGGCGGCACCGCGGATCAGGAACCGGGCGAGCCGGTTGCGCAGATCCTTCTCCGGGATCTCCGGAGCGCGCGCCGCGACGTTCTCGACCACGGTCGCGGTCTCGTCGAGGCCGTCGATCCGCTGCGGCAGGTATCCGATCCGGTCCGTGTGCGGGACGCCGCTCAGGACGGACACCTCGGGCACGGAGGCAGGATCCGACGGGGCAGGATCCGCGCCCGGGTCCGCACCCGGATCCGCGGAGCCGGCCTCGTCGACGAGTCGCCGGAGCAGCGTCGTCTTGCCCACCCCGTTGCGTCCGATCAGCGCGACGCGCTCGGGGCCCTGGATCGTCCAGAACCTCTCGGCGTCTCCGAGGGTCGCGATGCGCCGGCTCCGGGAGACGCCGGGATCCGGCAGCTCGATCTTCATCGTGGCGTCGTTGCGGATCCGATGCCCTGCCGCGTCGAGGGCGTCGCGCGCCGTGCCCTCCTTCTCGGCGACCTCGGTGCGGAGCCGGCCGGCCGAGACCTGCGCCGCCATCTTGCGGCCGTTCGCGACGATCTTCGGCACGCGCTTCTCCTCGAAGGCCTTCTTCGCCATCTGCGAGCGGGTCGCGAGCTTCAGCTCGGCTTCGATGCGCTGTCGCTTCTCCTTCCTGAAGGCCTGCTTGGCATCCCTCTCGGCCTGCTTCGCGGACTCCTGCTCGGTATCCAGCCACGTGCGCCACTCCGAGTAGGGGCCGCCGAAGACGCTGAGCTCGCGGCCGTACAGCTCGGCGGTGTCGTCCATGAGCTCGAGCAACGCGACGTCGTGGCTGACCACCACGAGGGTGCCCCGCCAGGAGCGCACCATCTCGCCGAGCCGTGCCCGCGCCTCGCGGTCGAGGTTGTTGGTCGGCTCGTCGAGCAGCGTGATCGGCGCGCGACGGGCGCGGATCCCGGCGATCGCGACGAGCACCGCCTCCCCGCCCGAGAGCTCGCCGACGGTGCGGTCGAGGAACGACGGATCCAGGCCGGCCTCGGCCAGCGCCGCCTCGGCGCGGGCCTCGACGTCCCAGTCGTCGCCGACCTCGTCGAAACGGGCGGGGTCGACATCGCCCGCCGCGATCGCGCGGACCGCGTCGAGCGCTCCGGCCACGCCGAGGAGCTCGGCCACGCGGGCGTGCGTGTCGAGCGTGAGGCGCTGCGGCAGGTACGCCACCTCGCCGGTCGCGGTGATGTGCCCTGACGTCGGGGTCAGCTCGCCGGCGATGAGGCGGAGCAGCGTCGACTTGCCGGATCCGTTGCGTCCGACGAGGCCGGTGCGGCCTGCGCCGAAGGCGCCGGACACGCTGTCGAGTGCGGTGGATCCGTCGGGCCAGGTGAAGGTGACGCGGTCGAGCACGACCGCGGAGGAGGGGGTGAGGAATGACATGGGCGGCTCCCAGAAGGTGTTCGGGGTGCGCTGATGCCGATCGGTCTGAGCCCGTGGAAGGGCGGAACCGTCGCAGAAGGACGGATCTCAGAGACCGGAGATGCCTGTGCCGGAACAAGCGAGGGCAGGAAGGAGTGTCGGATCAGCGCGTGAATGGAACGCGGAGGCGACGACTCAGATCAAGGGACTTCCTTACACGGCGGACAGGACCCGGACGACGATACCGGGCGCCCTGGATTCGTGCAACCCGGGCGTGTCGCGTCTGCGGTGTCATCGGATCCGTCCGGCAGGATCAGGATCCGTCCTGCGGCGGATGCCCGCACTCCTGAGGCGATCTAGCCTGGAGGCATGGAAGAGCAGCGGCCGGGATCCGGCGAGACGATGCGCCGCGTGGGCCTCGGCGCCGGGCTCGCGATCGGCATGGGCGTCGGTGTGGCGCTCGGCGCCGGTCTGAACAACATGGGCACCGGGATCGCTCTCGGCCTCGTGATCGGCGCCGCGGTCATGGTGGCGTTCACGGCGGCGGGCACGCGCATGCAGCGGGAGGAGCAGCGGCGCAGGGCGGAGGCCGAGGGCGGAACGGACGCCGGGCCGGTGGACGATCGCGATGCCGACGCCTCTGGCCGCGACCTCCCGGGCGACCAGCCCGATCAGCCGTCGAGCGGATCCTCCGGCGCCGGGGCCTGAAGGCCGTCCAGCCACCCGTCGAGGAAGCGCCGCACATCGGCCAGCTCCTCCTCCGACACGCTGTGCGTGAGACCCGGATACACGCGCCCGGTCAGCTCCGAGTGCTCCGGGAGCCACTGCGCGGTGTGCACGATGAGGGCGGGAGGGATGACGTCGTCCCTCGAACCGCGCCCCCAGAACACCGGGGTGCGGCGCTCGCGCAGCGCGGCGTCGCCCGGGAGGTCGCCCGGGGCCGCGTAGCCGCTCAGGTTCACGACCGCGGCGATCCGCGCGGGATCCTCGCGGGCCGTCTGGAGCGCCACCGAGGCGCCCTGCGAGAAGCCGAGCAGCGCGATCGACGGGGCGTCGGCGGCCTCCGCGTCGAGCCAGCGCAGCACGGCCTCCGCGGCGGCGGTCACCGAGGCGGGGTCCCGCCGCTCCAGCTCGTCGATGGGGTACCAGGAGCGTCCTGGCATCGGCCACGGGGCGCCCAGCGGCGCCGGCAGCGACGCCACGGTCACGCCCTCGGGCAGGAACGGCACGAGCGAGAACAGATCCCGCTCATCGGATCCGTAGCCGTGCAGGAGGACGAGCAGCGGCAGCGCCTCGTCCTGTCGCGTCCAGCGCACCGCTGCGCGATCGATCTCCACGGGTTCGGCCATGGCTCCATCCTGCCCCAGGCCGGTGACGTCCCGCCCCGGATCCGGGTTCGCACTCGGTGCGCATGGCAGACGCTGGTAGAAAGAGACCATGGCGGTACGCACACCCGATCCCGATCCGGCCGACGACGGTCTCCCCGACGCGCTGTCCGGCCTGCCCGGCGGCCTCGACGGCCTCGGGGCGTCAGGAGGGGCGAACCCCGGCTGGTTGACGGACTTCGAACTCGCCCAGGCGCGCCGTCGGCTGCCGATGCTCTACGTCGAAGCCGTGCCGGTGCGCATCGACGGATCCGGTGTGGTCACCGACATCGGGATCCTGCTGCGCGCGACGCCCCTGGGCGAGATGACGCGGACGATCGTCTCGGGGCGCGTGCGCTACGGGGAGACCGTGCGCGACGCGCTGTTCCGGCACCTGGAGAACGACCTCGGGCCGATGGCCTTCCCGATGCTGCCGCCGTCGCCCGCGCCGTTCACGGTAGCCGAGTACTTCCCGATCCCCGGGGTGAGCGCGTATCACGACGACCGCCAGCATGCGGTGTCGCTCGCGTTCGTCGTGCCGGTGACCGGCACCTGCGAGCCGCGTCAGGACGCGCTCGAGGTGACCTGGTTCAGCCCCGAGGACGCTGCGAGCGATGCGCTCGCCGCCGAGATGGAGGGCGGCCGCGGCACGCTCATCCGACAGGCGCTCGCGCACCTCGGCCTGCTGCGCTGAGCCCGGGTCCGCGGTCGCCCGGGGGCGATGCTGACCATGTCCCACTTCTGGCCCCACCATGTCCCGAATTCGGCTCCGAATCCGCAGTTCTAGAGCCAAAAAGGGGACACGGCCCGGGGAAGCCCGGACCGTGTCCCGAAGAGTGCTGCGGGGAGACGCGACTCAGCGGCTGGTCTCCTGCGCGACGAGCGCGACGAGCGCGTCGATGTCCGCCTCCGCCGTGTCGAAGCCGCACATCCAGCGCACCTCGTTGCGCGCGGCATCCCAGTCGTAGAACCGGACGGTCTCGCGCAGGCGGTCGGCGATGCCGTCGGGCAGCGTCGCGAACACCCCGTTCGACTGCGTCTGCTGGGTGAAGCCCACGCCCTGGATGGATCCGTCGGCGATGCCCGCCTCGAGCGAGGAGCGCAGCCGCTGCGCCATCGCGTTGGAACGGCGGGCGTTGCGCAGCCACAGGTCGCCCTCGAGGAGCGCGATGAGCTGCGCCGACACGAAGCGCATCTTCGAGGCCAGCTGCATGTTGAACTTGCGGGAGTAGACCAGGCCGTCGGCGGCACCGGGGGTGAGCACGACGATCGCCTCGCCGAGCATGGCGCCGTTCTTGGTGCCGCCGAAGCTCAGCACGTCGACGCCGGCGTCGCGGGTGAAGGCGCGCAGCGGCAGGTCCAGCGCGGCCGCGGCGTTCGCGAGCCGGGCGCCGTCGAGGTGCAGCTTCATGCCGCGCGCGTGCACGTGGTCGGCCAGGGTGCGGATCTCGTCCGCGGTGTAGAGCGTGCCGACCTCGGTGGACTGCGTGATCGAGACGACCAGCGGCTGGGCGCGGTGCTCGTCGCCCCAGCCCCAGGCCTCGCGGTCGACGAGCTCTGGCGTGAGCTTGCCGTCCTCGGTGGGGACGGAGAGGATCTTGAATCCGCCGATGCGCTCCGGCGCCCCGCCCTCGTCGACGTTGATGTGCGCGGTCGTCGCCGCGATCACCGCGCCCCAGCGGGGGAGCATCGCCTGCAGCCCCGTCACGTTCGCGCCCGTGCCGTTGAAGACGGGGAAGGCCTCGACGCCCTCGCCGAAGTGCTGCCGGAAGACCTCCTGCAGCCGCTCGGTGTACTGATCCTCGCCGTATGCGATCTGGTGGCCGTCATTAGCCTCCGCGATCGCCGCGAGCACCTCGGGGTGGATGCCGGAGTAGTTGTCGGATGCGAAGCCGCGCAGGGCCTTGTCGTGCAGAACGGTCACCCGACGAGTCTATTCCGCGGCGCCCCGCCCGCCGACCGCCCGGTC